>JAZNVL010000051.1:0-58119 GCA_045592785.1 Victivallales bacterium
CTGTCCGACCCAGGCAGCAAAGGCAAGCACAACTGGAAACCTGTATTACTCCTACCCCAATGGGTGGGCACCGGGATATTTGTTTGCGTTTTATGATACCGGTTTTAATCAAAAGATCGTTCGCAGTGCAAGCGGCGGAAGCAACCAGAAATTTACAAGACAAGATCTGAAATACACCCATAAAGTGAAACGGCCCCTCCATAAAACTTATGTCAGTGAACTGACATATTGCGGCGCCGCCAGTGCCGTTCATATCCCCCGTGGGGCGTGGGTGATCAATCCCAGTGAAAGCCTTATGACATATGTCCCGGTAAAACTGATCGACGACGTCAAAAACGGCAGACACAATCAGAGAGTCAATGTTGGGTGGCTGGACGGCCATATTACTTCCGAGGACCCCGTCAAGCTGGAACGGCATCGTCTCGATGTCCATAACAATGGTTGGCGAAACAATACCTACAAACAGAATTCCATGCTGGGGTATTATTACCACTGATCGTGTTTGCGAAGAGTAACGGACGGCAACGGACAATAGCGGACAGGAACGGACAAAAGTATAACACCTCCGTACTGATCCGTCCGGCAAGTACAACAACGGAATATTCGACCGGTGAAAAAACGGGAGATCATCAGGCGGGATCAGACGTGCGATCCCGCTTTCTCATTCTCACCACTCGTTTCTGCCCATTTCTGCGTAGAGCAGCGTATCCAGTTTCTTCAGGTATTCCAGATAGGTGTTGAGATCGAACGCGGCATCCCCGAGCAGGTAATGATTGTAATGAGTCGTTCCGTTCAGCTGCCATTCGATCAGCAGCATCCGTTTATCAGACTGACAGACCTCGAACTCCGTCACCACTTCCGCCGAATCCGCGGGGGCATCGTACTCCCCTTCGCAGAAAACTTCACCCGTCATAAGATCCGTGACCTTGTATGTGCCCTTCACGGGGAACGGGGTATCGTTGGAGATGGTGAGCTGTGAGACCCAGTTTTCCGGATCGCTGACGATCATGGTCACGGGCTTCTGGGAATTGCGGATGTAATAGAACGCCAGTTTTTTCGTGTAGTAATAATCCACCACCGCATCGGAGAACTGGGGCCAGCAGTCAATGACGTTCCACCAGAGGATCCCCGTCTTGTCCCATTTCTTCGCACGGAAGAGTTCGATCATATACTTCATGGCTTCCGCCTGTACGATCTGGGAGCCTTTCATGAATTCCGTCAGGTCTTCGGCAAGATAACCCCAGAAGTTCCGGAACTGTTTCTCCATCAGATAATTCCGGGAGGCATGGCCGCCATCCAGCAATCCGAACGCCTGGGATGCGTGGACCACCCATGCGGAATCATGACGTTTGTTGTATTCCGCTTCCGGGATGAATTTCTTCACGCTGCGGACATCGGGCATACCGTGGTATCCGATCTCCCCGGCAAAGATGGCGGTATTGTGTTTGTAAAAACGGTTCTTCCAACTGTCGCGGCAGCCCCAGAGATGCTGTTCCGGGCCCTTCGCTTCCAGATAGAACCAGTAACTGCGCAGATCCTGTCCCATCTTGCAGACACGGTCCGAAAGATAAGAGGAACTGGGCAGATAACAGCGTTCCGGGTCATAGTCGATGATCACGCGGGGCAATACTTCCCGGGTGACACGATTGGTGGATGCGCCGTATTTGTTATAGGGCGGATAGATCATGACGCCGTCACATTCATTATCGCCGCACCAGACAGCCAGGGAGGCGTGCCGGCGGAGTTTGCTGACCACAGCGATGGCTTCCGTGCGGACTTTTGCCAGGAACTCCTCGTCCTGGGGCGCGACCTCACAGGCGAACATGAAGTCCTGCCAGACCAGCAGACCGTGTTCGTCGCAGTAATCAAAGAATTCATGGTCTTCATACACGTTCCCGCCCCAACACCGGACCATGTTACAGCCCAGTTCGGTGAAGAGTTTCAAGCTCTGAATGGTACGTTCCGGTCGTTCCCCGTGGAGTGCATCGGAGGGGACCCAGTTGGAACCTTTGATGAAGGTCTTTTTATCGTTGATGATGAAGACGAATTCCCCTTTTTCCGGTCCCAGCAGGTCTTCACTGCGTTTGAGGTCAATGGTGCGGAAACCATGACGCCATTTCCGGGTATCCACGACTTCGCCGTGATGAATGAGTTCCAGCGTCACATCGTAAAGGTTGGGGTCCCCTGCCCCTGCGGGATACCACAATTTGGCATTGTCGATGGTGAACATATTCTTCCCGGAGGTGAAATAGAGGTCGAAGGAGCGTTCGAAAACGTGATCGCCGCACTGCATTTTCAAGTGTGCTTTGAACGCTTCGAAGGTGGGCAGATCCGATTCAAAATTCCAGTGAAGTTTGAAGATACAACTCTTTTCCGATACCACAAAATGAGAAATGTAAAGCTCCGTCCAATGTTCCGGGGATTCCAATTCCAGATACACATCACGCCACAATCCCGCACCCATGAGACGGGGACAGATGTCCCATCCGGCGGTGTGACGGGCACGGCGCAGATACAAGTTGTCATTGCCGCCGCTGAATGGGGGCGGGGAGAATTTCCGGGCGCAGTTGAAACTGCTTTTGATCCGGACGATGAGTTCGTTCCCGGTGGGTTTGAGTTCATCTTTTGCCAGCGGGAAACGGTGTTCGATGAACATATTCTCCGCATTGCCGATGGTTTTTCCGTTGAGAATGATCTCTGCCACGGTATCGATCCCTTCGAATACGAGTACCGGTTTCTCCCGTTCGGAAACAACAGGGGCATCAAATGTCGTACGGTATTCCCAGTCGATAAACTCATAGGGACGGAGTGCCACAGAATTGCTGCCGTAAAAGGGATCGGGGATGACATTTGCCCGTTCCAGATCGCCCAGCACGTTGCCGGGCACTTGTGCCGGAATGGTGCGTGTGACACCATCGGCGGGTTCCACATAGGTCAGAGACCAGGACGAATTCAACAGGATCTTTTTCATAATACGTTCCTCAAAAAGCGATGATCACACCATGGATTCCGGCCGCACAGCGGCGTCGAATTGTTCACCGGTAAGCAGTCCGCTTTTGAGAGCTGCTTCCCGCAGTGTCAAACCATGTTTATGGGCATCTTTGGCGATGGCGGCGGCGTTATCATAACCGATCACGGGAGAAAGTGCCGTGACCAGCATGAGAGACTTATCCAGCAGTTCCTTGATCCGGACGGTATCCGCCTGCAATCCGGCAAGGGCGAATTCGTGGAAGGACCGCACGGAATCGGAAATAAGTCTGACCTGTGTCAGGAAATCAAAGATCATCACCGGTTTCATCACATTGAGTTCAAAATTGCCGAGTCCGCCGGCAAAGGCAATGGCGGAATCCAGCCCCATGACCTGCACACAAACCATCAGCATGGCTTCGCATTGTGTGGGGTTGACTTTGCCCGGCATGATGGATGAGCCCGGCTCATTCTCCGGCAGAAGCAGTTCGCCCAGACCGCAACGGGGTCCACTGGCAAGAAAACGGATGTCATTCGCCATCTTCATCAGGGCACAGCAGAGCGTACGGAGCGCACCGGATGCAGCCGCAATGGCATCGTGTCCGGCAAGAAGCGCAAACTTGTTATCGCCGGACCGGAAAGGCAATCCGGTGAGAGCGGCGATGTGTGCCGCGGATTTTTCTGCGAATCCGGCGGGGGCATTCAATCCGGTACCGACGGCGGTTCCGCCGAGTGCCAGTTCGTAAAGTTCGGCACGGGAGTCTTCGATCCGTTTGATGGCAAGATCAAGCTGGGCACGCCAGCCGGAAAATTCCTGTCCGAGTGTCAGCGGGACGGCATCCTGCAGATGGGTTCTGCCGATCTTGACGATGGAAGCGAATGCCTGTTCCTTTTCCGCCAGACCATCCCGGAACGACCGGAGAATGGGGAGCAGTTCTTCCACGGCGACTGCGGCTGCGATGTGCATGGCGGCAGGGAACGTATCGTTGGAAGACTGGGAACGGTTCACATGGTCATTGGGATGGACGGGTGTTTTTACGCCCCGTTTGGCACCCAGGAGTTCGTTGGCACGGTTCGCGATGACTTCATTGACGTTCATATTGGACTGTGTCCCGCTGCCGGTCATAAAGACTTTCAGGGGGAACTCATCCCGGGAGATCTGATCCGCCAGGACTTCATCGCAGGCGGCGGCGATGGCATTTGCCACGTTATCCGCCAGATTGCCCAGTTCGTTATTGGCAAGAGCGGCGGCCTTTTTCAGGATGGCGAACGCCCGGATCACTTCCCACGGAATGCGGTCGGCACCGATATTGAAGTGATGCAGGGAACGCTGTGTCTGTGCGCCCCAGTAATGTTCTTCCGGCACGGCGATCTCGCCCATGCTGTCACTTTCGATCCGCCAGAAACCTTCCACCATGATCAATTCTCCTGTTTATCCTGTCCGCTGACCCGTTCCAGATCTTTCCGGACCAGATCAACGACTTTATCAAATTTTTTCACATTGCCTTCGTCCACATCCATGAGCGTTTCATGGGCTTCCAGAACGGTACGGGCATGATTTTCGGCTGTGGGTTTGGGCTGTTCCCCGTTCGCGACCGGGAGCGGACAGCCATCCAGATCGGAACAGGTATCCACGAAAAGGAACAGCTTTTTCAGTCCGAGACCGCAAAGCAGTTCCGTATTCTGTTGTCCGGCGTAATGGACCGAGATGACAGCGCCGATCTTTTTGGCGCGCAGTCCCAGCATGGCAAGGATGCCCATGAACGTGCTGTCCATCCACTCACATTTTCCCAAATCGATACGGATCTCGCGGAAGTTTTCCTTATCCAGGGATGCGGCAAGATTCCGGAGTGCGGGCGCACATTCAAAGGTGGCACGCCCTTCCACTTTCACCAGATAAACGCCATCCCGGCTGCTGATATGCAATTCGCCCATAACGCCAGTCTCCCCTGTTGATCAGTGTTCCAGAACAGCCTTGATACGGCGTACGCCGCGGCTGGAACTTTCTTCTTTCTGAATACGGAAATGTCCCAGCTCGCCGCTGTGGGTCGCGTGGGGACCGCCGCAGATCTCTTTGGAGAATTCGCCGATGCTGTAAACTTTCACCCGTTCACCGTATTTGCTGGCGAAAAGACCGATGGCACCGGTTTCCCGTGCTTCATCCAGCGTAAGATCCTGACAGATCACAGGCACGTCCGCCGCGATGACTTCATTGACCAGATCTTCCACGGTTTTGAGCTGTTCCGGGGTCATCTTGTCGGGATGGGAGAAGTCGAAACGGAGACGTTCCGCCGTAATGTTGGAGCCTTTCTGCGCCACATGTTCGCCCAGCGTCATGCGCAATGCCTTATGAAGCAGGTGTGTGGCAGTATGAAGACGGGCGGTTTCTTCGGAGTGGTCCGCAAGACCGCCTTTGAATTTCTGTTCCGCACCCTGCCGGGACAACGCCTGATGTTTGGCGTATGCTTCTTCGTAGCCCTTCATATCCACGGAGAAACCTTTTTCGTTCGCCATTTCCACCGTGAGTTCGATGGGGAACCCGTAGGTCTCGTAGAGATAGAACGCGTTCTTGCCGCTGACGACTTTGTTCTGGATGTGCGCAGGGACACGACCGATGAGTTTTTCGAATTCCCGTGTACCATGTTCCAGAGCGGCGGCGAACTGCTTTTCCTCCCGTTCCAGATTTTCCAGAATGGTGTCCTTGTTCGCAACGAGTTCCGGATAGATCGCGCCGTATTCGTCGATAACGACCTGCGCCATGGCAGGCGTGAAGATATCATGGATCTCCAGCTTCATCCCTTCACGGATGGCACGACGGATCAAACGGCGCAGTACATAAGCCTGGTCCACATTGCCGGGCGCAACACCATCCGCCATCAGGAAGACGGAGGCACGGATGTGTTCCACGACCACGCGTTCGGAACGGCAGCGTTCAGCGGGCGCCGCGATGCCACGGATGGAATCCAGTTTCGCGAAAAGTCCCTGGAAGAGTTCGGTATCATAACAGCTGGCTTTTCCCTGGAGAACAGCGGTCACGCGTTCCACGCCCATCCCGGTATCCACATTGCACTGGGAGAGCGGTTCGAATTTGCCTTCTGCGTTCTTGAAATACTGCATGAACACATTGTTCCAGATCTCAACCCAGCGTTTGTCGGAGGGTTCAAACACTTCCGGCGCAGGGAGCGGACCGGTCCAATAGAAGATCTCGGTATCGGGACCGCAGGGGCCGGTGACACCGGCGGGCCCCCACCAGTTATCGGCTTTGGGGAGTTTCGCGATACGTTTTTCGGACACGCCGTGGGAAACCCATTCGGCATAGGCTTCGGCATCGAACGGAGCATCTTCGTCCCCGGCGAACACGGTGAAAGCCAAACGATCCAGAGGGAGATTCAGCCATTCGGCAGAGGTGAGAAATTCAAAACTGAATGCAATGGATTCCTCCTTGAAATAATCGCCCAGCGACCAGTTGCCCAGCATTTCAAAGAATGTCAGGTGTACGGGATCGCCCACTTCATCGATGTCACCGGTACGGATACATTTCTGTACGTCGGTCAAACGGTTGCCCTGGGGATGTTTTTCGCCCAGCAGATAAGGGACCAGCGGGTGCATCCCGGCGGTGGTAAAAAGCACAGTGGGGTCATTTTCGGGAATGAGCGGTGCGCTCCGGATCACGGAGTGCCCGTTTTTACGGAAGAAATCCAGATATTTCTGTCTGAGTTCAACGGCTTTCATAGGTTCTTCTCTTTCTTAAAAAGGTTAACATTTTTTGTGATCGTATACAATACACCCTCCGAGGCGTTTCGTCAAGTGATTTTTGCCCTTTTTTATGCAGAAAAAACAAAAAAAACGCCGGGGGATACCCGGCGTGGAAGACATCACTCAGCGGATGGTCTGATACAGCTTCATCATTTCCTGATTCAGCTGAAGTTCATCCTGCGTGGCACTGCGGTTGATATCCTGCTCGTAATGACGGATGATCTCGTCCACGGCAGAGCGGATGAAAGGACCGCGAGCAGCGAAATGAAGCATGCGCATGGCGTGTTCCACGTTCTTTTCGATCCCGAACGCCTTGTCACCGGAATACAGCAGATCGGAGTAAATGCGGTCTGCCTGGGGATTGCGCCCGATGGAACGGAACAGCGGGATCAGATCGTCTTTTGTTTTATCCTTCTTGCTTTTGAGGGAAGCGAGATATTCTCTGAAATAACGGATCTTTTTGAGGTTGCAGTCACTCCTGATAAGCTTATTGAAGTATTCTGTTGCCTTTGCTTCATCTGCTTTGATCCCGAACCGGGCATCGCCTCTGCGGTAAGCCTGGATCAGGAATTCAAGGGCATCCAGACCGCCCAGAGTGGCAGACTGATTGATGTATTCGAGAGCTTTCGGATAAGACTTCGACGGGCTGTCAGCGATATGCCACTGTGCAAGTTTCCAGAGCCATTCGGGGTTATCCTTCTGGGGGAAAGCCAGAGCGGCTTTGATCATGCGGGGATAATCCATAACTCTTCCTTTGGCGAATTCCTTCTGGGTGTAATATTCCAGCACAGCCAGAGGATAACCGGCATTGGCAGACATGCGGATGCGGTCTCTGTAATGCTCTTTTGCACCTTTATTCATGTGAGACATGGATGCTTTGAACTCTTTTGCTTTGAGATAAATATCTTTTGCATGCAGTTCGGCACCGGACTCTTTATTCAGGAGTTCACGGGCTTTGGTATACTGCTCACTGAGCATCAGGAAATAGAACATGTCCTCCCGGAGTGCGGCGAGAAGTTTTTCGTCTTTCTTTCCGGTTGCGGCTTTGATTTTTTCACCGGTGATGTATACCATAAGGATCGCGGCATCATTGAGCAGCCGGGGGCTTTGCATGGCGATTCTGGCATATTTTTCAGCTTTGACCAGATCTTTACGGATATTGTAACCGTAATTGATTTGGGCTTCAACACCTTCCATTTTGTACTTCTCGAAATTGAGACAGGAATGGATCGTTGCCAAAGTCATCGCTGCGGAATGATTACCCAATTTCACGGAACGGTCGTAATGCTCCATGGAAAGGCGTCTCTGCAGAGGAAAGAGTTCGCCCTTCCATTCGTTTTCCGCAAGCATGATACACGCCATATCATCCCCGGCTTGGGATTTACGATCCAGATAATCAGCAAACTGTTCCATCAGTTTGTTACGGAACAGAAACTGATTGACTTTTTCAGCGGTTGCAGGGGTATTATCCGCAAGAAATGTCATGTAAAGAAAATCCAAAACAGGTTCTTTATCCTTTTCACGGGCATAACGGCGGAGCAATGCAAAACGGGCTTCGGTACTGTCGATGGATGCCAATTGGTAATACCGCATGGCGCGGGTCGCATTGACAGGGACCCCTTTGCTCCATTCGAGACAGTGTCCCATCCAGTAATAAGCCGTGATCAATTCTTTTCTGGAGAAATCATCGGAGATGGGAAGTTTGACCAATTCGTCGAGAATCGGATATGCCATCTGCTGATTTTTCAGATTCGTTCCGGTGAGGAAAGAAACGGCAACTTCCAGTTTTGCTCTGGGGTATCCCAACTCCACAGCCTTGTTGATGTAGTGCAGATATTCCGCCGCATTGGTATTGGCATCCGGCGCAAGTTTGTTTGCTTTTGCCAATTCGGCAAGACGGTAACAACTGGCAGCACTGCCTTTATCCGCCAGTCTTTTCAAGATTTCGATCCGTTTGCTCTGTTGCGCACAAAGGCAAACCGCTTGTGTCACAAGCAACAAAACAACCAATACGTTCCGTATCGTCGTCATAAGCAACTCCTGTTTTAACGCCTCATGGTTTTTTCAGTTTCACTCCATTGGCAAGCAAATATTTTTTCAGTTCGGGAATGGAAATCATGTTGAAGTGAAATACCGATGCCGCAAGAAGAACAGAAGCTCCCGCATTCACGGCATCCAGAAAATGTTCCATCGTACCTGCGCCACCGGATGCAACGATACGGGCATTGCAAGACTGTGCAAGACAACGGATCAGAGGCAATTCGTATCCCGTTTTCGCGCCGTCACCGGCTTTGCTGGTAGGCAGGATCACTTCCACACCGTATCCATCCACTTTCTTTGCCCATTCCACGGCATCCACACCGGTGGCAGTACGACCGCCGTCGATATACACTTCGTAACCGGAGGGCAGCGCATCGTTCCGGTCAACGTCGATGGCGACCGTGATCTTATCTGCGCCGAACTCCCGGATGAGATCGGGAATGAGTTCCGGTTTGCGGAATGCGGCACTGCTGGTGGAAATTTTATCTGCACCGGCAGAGAGAACTGCTTCCGCCGATTTCAAATCGGAAATACCGCCGCCGACGGTGAATGGTACGGTTGCAGCAGGTGCGACATTCCGAACCACGTTAACGAGAGTCGGGCGGTTTTCCACTGTGGCTGTAATATCGAGAAGAGCCAACTGGTCAGCACCAGCGGCACAATACGCTTTTGCACATTCCACCGGGTCGCCGGCATCGGCGATATCCACAAAATGAACTCCCTTGACTACGCGACCGGCCTGCATATCCAGACACGGCATGATCTCTACTGCATGTTTCATACACTACCTTACCTTGCTTTTGTATTTAGAATAACACTCTATCCTGCAATTTACAGCATACTTGCTCATATTGCAAGCAGATTTTCTATTTTTTTTGTATTTTTTTTATCATTTCCGGAGAATTTTTCCACTGGCTGTCCGGGGAAGATCCGCAACCTGACGGAAGATCTTCGGAACCTTGTAGGGTGCGAGATGACGGTAACAATATTCCCGCAATGCTTCATCCCAGTCATCGATCAGGACCACGCCCGGCGCCGTTACGATTTCAGCCACAGGCACTTCTCCGAATGCGCCCGCCGCTTGTGCCGAGACACGGCACTCTTTCACCCAGCCGTGAGACATGAGTACGCTTTCCACTTCTGCGGGGAAGATCTTCATCCCGGCAAAGTTGATCACGTTTTTCGCCCGTCCGATGAGAAACAGATAACCATCCTCATCCAGTCTGCCGATATCACCCGTATTGAAATAGCCGTCTTCACAAACTTCACTGCGCAAACGGAACGGGGTCAGATAAGCATCAAAGAAACCGGGACCTTTCAACAGGACACGCCCTGCCCCGTCTGCATCGGCATCCGCCAGTTTCAATTCGTATGCCTTCTGCAAACGCCCCACACTGTCCGTTTTCTCCACCTGATCGGAAACATTCACGCAGGGCAGTCCCACCTCAATGATCCCGTAAGCCTGGGTCAACGGCATATTGAACTTCGCCCGGAATGCCGCGGCATCGCTGTTTTCCAGTTTCATTGCGGTGGAAAATGCGCGGCGCACCCCGGAAAGCATTTCCGGCAGGATCTCTTCGGAAGATGTCATCAGCCGGTAATGATACGGCGTGGCGTACATCAGGCTCACCGCATGTTCACGCAGGACCGAAGCCATATTGGATTCCACCGGAGGCGGGCAGATCACGATACATGCCCCTTTCCGCAGAAACAGCAGGATCGTTACCACAAAATGGAACGCCATATCCAGCACCCAGAATACTTTTTCCCCGCGGGTGACACCCAGTTCCAGACAGGCATCTGTCCGCTCGATCACGCTGTCGTGAGAGAGGATCACGCCCTTGTTCTTCCCTGTCGTTCCGGAAGAGAAACGGATGAAGGCGGGGACTTTTCCCTCCGGCAGCTGAATGGGATCCACTGCGAGGGAAATATCCCGGATATAGACCCGGTCCTGCAGCAATCTGCCGCAGGAAATCTCCATATCCCGGTCTTTGTGATACGGTTCTGATGTGATAAGGATATTGACTTTCATCTCCGAAAGCATGTTATCCACTTCCGCTTCGGGCGCACGGGAAGAAAATGGGACGATGATGGCATCCAACGCCAGGATCGCCAGAGACAGCAGAATGTATTCCATGGAATCATCCGCCAGGACCGCGATCCGGGCACCGGGTTGGACACCGTATTTCTGCAGGATGATCTGCAACTCATCCACCCGCTGAATGAGCTCGGGATAAGAAATGGACCGTCCCCGGTCATAAATGGCAACGCCATCCCAGTTTTCGTTTTCCTCCACGATTTTCCGGTAAAGATTCATCCCTGTACTCCTTTCATCAGAGAACCAGGATTTCCACCACTCTGCCGCCATTGAAAATAATGCGGCGGCTGATCAGAATTTCCGTCCAGAACAGCCAGGTATCCAGTGTTTCGGAAGGAGTCTTGAACCGGCACGGAGGACCGTACGCCAGGCTGACTTCTTTTTTGGTCATGCCTTTTTCCACGATACCGCGGCGGATCTTTTCCACATTGGCAGGGGAAATATCTTCCGTGATCGTTTCCACATCATCGGCGGTGAAAAGAGTCTGTATGTATTCCCGGGCAGTCTGCATACGGTGATCCTTGTTGAAACGGATCCGGAACTGACGGTTATCCGCGACGGTATGGAAAAAGATCTCTTTTTCCGTTGCACGCGTAATAACGACTTCCGTGCCGAACGGCAGGATGGAACCGGAAAGATAATTGATGGATTCCACTTCCATTGAGTCGTTATACCATATATTATAAGCGGTGCGCACCGTGGCGTGAACAGGTAATTGCAACGCCTCTTCCACAACGATGTCTTTTGCGCAGGAAGCGCAGAATGCAAGGGCGAGTGCCATAAGAGCGGGGAGTGTAAACTTTTTCATGTTATTGGATACCTTTCTGGTTTATTTCTGATTCATGCGGAAGATCCGCATACCTTTCAATATTTCAACAGCGCGTTCCAGTGTGATGTCTCGCACCGGATTGGGAACAAGCGGGCGGATCTCACCCGGATGACGGTTCAACTGCGCCGATATATGATGCCGGGCAGCCACACTCAACGGAATGACAATATCCGGCTCCACACCATTCCCGTGGATCGCTGTCCTGCCGGGCGTATAATATTTTGCCGTTGTCAAACGCAAAGCGCCGGACTGCGAACCGAAGGGGATCACGGTCTGCACCGAACCTTTACCGAAAGAGCGTTCTCCGATCAGGACCGCCCGTTTATAATCCCGCATACACGCAGCAAAGATCTCGGAAGCAGATGCCGAATTACCATTGATCAAGACGACAAGCGGCAGCTCGCCGAATACGGGACCACCTTTTTCCGAATAATGGATCAGCTTCCGGTTATCACGTCCTTCCACAGAAACAACCGGTTTCCCGGCGGGAATAAAACGGCTGCAGAGAGCGACAGCTGTGGACAACAATCCGCCGGGATTATCCCGCAGATCCAGGATCAGAGAATCCATATTCTGTTTCTGTAAATTCATCATGGCTTCATCAAATTCCGCAACGGTATCAGTGCCGAACTGAACCACACGCAGGTATGCGGTCCCGCCGGTACCGGGCAGGATCTTTGCTCCCATTACCGATTTGATCTTGATCACGTCCCGCCGGACATGTATGGTCTTGCGCGCATCTTCACTGCCGCGATAGATCAGCAGTTTGAGGACGGAGCCCGGATTCCCGCGGATATGCTTGGCTGCTTCGGAAGCATCCATTCCGTTCAAGGGTACATCATCGGTCTCCAGAATCACATCCCCGCTGCGCAGTCCGGCTTTTTCCGCAGGACCATCCGGGAGAACGGAAATAACTTCCACCCCGCGGAGACGGTTGGAGATGGTGACACCGATCCCCACTTTCTTTCCGGAAACATCCTCCTGCACCTGTTTATGGAGTTCCGGTGATTCATATTGACTGAAAGGATCCAGTTCACGCATAAGCCCCCGGAGAGCGGCTTGAAAAAGCTTATCCCAGGAAACTTTATCGGCATCCACATAATGAGAGCGGATAATGGCGAGCGCACCGATAAAGTCAGCCATGGAAGCATAAGCCTCCGGCTCCACGATACCGGTTCTGTCCGTTTCCGTTTGTTTTGTTTCCTCTGCATTCAAATTGGGAAGTCCGACGCACGCGAGGAAGAGTGAGGCGGCACAAATGACCCGTTTCATAAAAAAAACAGCCTTTCCGTGGAAAAATCCATTGTTTTTCCTATAATGTAATACCAAAAAGTCAATCTTTCAAAGGAATCCTGCATTTTTTTTGAAAAAAAAATTGACAAATTGCGTCTTCGGGTTTATATTAGGGAGAAGCTATTCATAAAAACGTAACCAAAACAATATGAGGTAAGCAATGTCCGGACACAGTAAATGGGCAAATATCAAGCACAAAAAAGAAGCAAGTGACAAGAAGAAAGGCCAGGCTTTCTCCAAATTGGCGAAAGAAATCATGGTCGCAGTCAAACAGGGTGGAAAAGACCCCAACTCCAACATCAAGCTGCGTATGGCTCTCTCTTCCGCCCGCGCAGCCAACATGCCGCGTGAAAACATCGAACGCGCCATCAAGAAGGGCGCAGGCGAACTCGGCAGCGTCACTTACGAAGAAATCGTCTACGAAGGATATGGTCCCGCAGGTACCGCTTTCATTCTCGACTGTCTGACCGATAACCGGAACCGCACCATCGGTGAAGTCCGTCAGGTCTTCGACCGTAACGGCGGCAATCTGGCAGCCAGCGGTGCCGTGGGGTGGATGTTCCAGCGGAAAGCGCATTTCGTTGTAGAAGGCGAAAATGCGGATGAAGAAAAGCTGATGGAAATCACCATTGATGCAGGGGCGGAAGACATCTCTGCGGAAGATGGAGTGGCTGAAATCTGGGGTCCGGCAGAAAACTTTGCTGACATTGCCAAGGCTCTGGAAGATGCAGACATCGCCTGTTCCGAAGCGGCTCTGGTCCGGAAACCGGACAACACCGTTGAGATCAAGGAAAAGAATGTGGCGCAGCAGGTGCTCCGTCTCATCGACAAGCTGGAAGATCTGGACGACGTTCAGTCTGTGAACTCCAACGAAGATATTCTTCCGGAGATCCTCGAAGCGATCGAAGCGGAAGGCTGATAACGTATGATCGTGCTCGGCGTGGATACAGCGATCCGCAAAACCGGATATGCTGTGATCGATTTCATGCCGGGCGGCTCTTTTAAAATTTTGGATTGCGGCATCATAAAGAACAAACAGACGATGCCCCACAGTGAATGTCTGCGGAGACTTTCCGCAGGTATGCGGGAACTGGTCAATACATTCCATCCTGAAGCCGCATCCATAGAAACCGCATTTGCAGCCCGGAATATCCGGACTGCAATGATACTATCCCTCGCCCGGGGTGCAGTGATCGCCTCACTGGCTGAACAGAACATCCCGGTCTACGAGTACTCTCCGAAAACAGCCAAGCGTGCTGCAACGGGGAATGGAGAAGCACAAAAACAGCAGGTGGCAGCCGTATTCGCCGCGCTGGCTTCTCTCGATATAACGGAAATTCCGGATGACGCAACGGATGCATTGGCGTTGGCTTTCTGCCATGCTTCGCTTGCGGTCCGGAAAGAATTGCAATGCCGGATCCCGGATCCTGTGTAAAGTCCGGCATTTCGTAACTGACAGGTGAAAAATGAAGGTCGTTCATTACGGAAGAAAAGAAAGAATCTTTGCTACTGTTGTGGCAGCACTCTGTATTGTTGTGCTGCTGCCTGTTACGATCTATCTTGACAGTATCACCTGGATCTCTTTTCAGTCTTTGCTCATTCTGGCGATCATTACAGCCGTCTGTTACCGGTATTTTTTCCGGAATCCCGACCGTGCCGTTTCAGACGACCAGACCAGGATCCCGGCTCCCGCCGATGGAATCATTACTGATGTGGAGCTGCTCAAACATGAATCGGCTCAATCCGAACAGCTGAAAGAACTGTTTCAGGATCATGATATGGTCCGGATCGGGATCGCGACCGGATTTTTGAATGTGCATATCAACCGCAGTCCCGCGGAAGGAAAGATCATTTTCCGTGAATACTCCCGGGGCGGGTATACCAATTCAAACAAAAAAACAGAGAATCTTCTTCTCGGCATGATGGCGCAGATCGAAGGTCTTGCGTATCCCATTGCCGTGAATCTTGCATCCAGTCACATCTTCGGTTTCATTCAGTGTACACCGGACAAAGATGATACACTGAAATGCGGTGAACAATTCGGCATCATCCGTTCTGCTTCCCGTACAGAGTTATATCTGCCTGCCGGACTGGGTCTGGAAGTAGTAGCGAATGTCGGGATGCGTGTTGCAGCAGGTTACACTGTGCTGGCACACATTTCCCCGGAATCCCGCAGGAAGATAGAACAATCCAAATTCAACGAACCAACTTCAGGATCTGATATATTATGAAACAACGTTTCCGTACCATGATTGAAAACAACCGCTGGATCAAAGGTATCCCCAATTCATTGACCCTTTGCAATTCCCTCTGCGGATTCGCTTCCATTCTGATTACCATTCAGGCATACAAATACGCAAATGATCCGAAAGCTGCTTCCTCCGTTTTCGCATGGAGTGCATGTATGATCCTCTTCGCTATGGTGTTCGATGCCTTCGACGGGTATGCAGCACGTCTGCTCAATGCCGCCAGCATGCACGGGATCCAGATGGATTCCCTGGCAGATATGGTCACGTTCGGTGTCGCGCCTGCTACACTCGTCGCGGTCATGGCGCATCACATGAGACACATCGATACCGTTCGCGGATTCATTCCCGTCTGCATCCTTTCTGCCGTCTATCTCGGTTGCGCTGCACTCCGTCTGGCTACCTATAACGTTCACGCCATTCAGGAAAAGAAAAGCGGGGAGAAATTCTCCGGGCTGCCCTCGCCGGGTGCCGCCGCCGCCGTCTGCTCGCTGGTAATCTTTGTGGCATATCGTGATGGCAATGTGGGACGGCTTCTGCGTTATCTGCCGTGGTACACCGCAGTTCTTGGATTGCTTATGGTCAGCAGTATTCCGTACGTTCATTTCGCAAAATGGATCATTTCCACGAAACGGAACAAACGCCGTCTGGCATTCCTGATCCTGATGCTTGCCGCATGGCTTGTCACGGGCATTATGTATAATCCGATCATTGTACCGCTGATCCTGATCAATGGCTATGTTATCTGGGGTCCCCTCACCTTCTTTGCGGTTAAACTCGGATTTCTGAAACCTACACCGGAAATGGTTCCGGATATCGCCGATCACAAGGAGGCTGAATTATGAAGATCTTTCTCACCGGCGGTGCCGGTTTCATCGGTTCCTGGCTCGCGGAAGCTCTTATCAAAGAGGGACACTCCGTTGTCGCCATGGATGATCTTTCCACCGGAAGAAAAGAAAATCTTGCCGGAGTGATCGGGCAGAGTTCATTCCGTTTTATTCAGGACGACATCATCACGTCTGCGGAACTGGAAAAAGAGATCCTGGATGCCGATTGCACGGTACACCTTGCCGCTGCAGTGGGCGTGGAACTGGTGGTCAAGGATCCGGTCCGCACCATCATGACCAACGTACACGGGACCGACCGTGTACTCAAAGCAGCCGCATCTGCCTCCAAACGCTGTATCATTGCCTCCACCAGCGAAGTCTACGGCAAATCGACGAAAGAAACGTTCTCCGAAGGCGATGACCTGCTCATCGGCCCCTCCACTCATTCCCGTTGGTCTTACGCTTGCAGCAAACTCCTGGATGAATTCATGCTCATGGCATATTGCAGAAATCAAAACCTGCCCGGTACCGTAGTCCGGTTCTTCAATACCGTCGGCCCCCGTCAGACGGGACGGTACGGCATGGTCATTCCCCGGTTCGTTGCAGCCGCGCTCAAAGGCGAGGATATCCGTGTATACGGAACCGGTGAGCAGACACGCTGTTTCTGCCATGTATTCGATACGGTCCGTGCGTTGCTGAAACTGATTCCTGATGCGAACGCAGCGGGCAATATTTACAATATCGGCAGCACCCGTTCCATCAATATCATGGATTTGGCAAAGATGGTGATCGAACGGACAAACAGTACATCGAAGATCGTGCTGGTTCCCTATTCCGAAGCATACGAACAGGGATTTGAAGATATGCTCCATCGCGCACCGAACTGCACGAAGATCCTGGAGTCTCACCAATGGAAAGCGGAAATCTCTCTGGAACAGATCATTGACGATGTGGCAGCTTACTGCCGAGGATGATTTCCCATGTCGAAGGTTGACGGAAACGATTCCATTTGCATCAATCTCCCTTCCCCGTTGACAGCAAACGACGGGAAGGCGGTCATCACTGCAAACGATTGGGTCAATCGGCGCAGAGAAGAGATTCTGGAGTTCTTCCGCAGGGAGGTTTATGGTTATCTTCCGCCCCGTCCGGACCGGATGGAGACGGAAGTTCTCACATACAATGACAAAGTGTTTGACGGAGCCGCGACCCGGAAGGAGATCCGTGTAACATTCCGCATGAATAACGGGAAACAGCACAGTTTCCTCATGCTGGTCTATATCCCCAACAAGATCGCGAAACCCGTCCCCGTTTTTGTGGGACTCAATTTCAAAGGCAATCACGCAACCGCAACAGAAGATGCTGTCACCATGACCGGGACTGACTTATACGGGAACCGGATCGGCAAGCGCGCCGAACAGGCGCACCGCTGGCAGTTCGAGGAAACGATCCGCCGCGGATTCGCCTCCGCCACCGTTTGCTATCATGACATCTTCCCCGATGAAACAGCAGATCCTGTCGCGTTCCGCAGAAGTGTTTATGATCTGTTCTACCCGGAGAAAAGTGTTCCGGAGATCCATGAAAAAGGATCAGCCATCAGCGCATGGGCATGGGGACTCTCCCGGATGCTTGATGCGTTGGAAACCGAACCCGCCATTGATACGGAAAAGGCGATCGTCCACGGACATTCCCGCTTGGGCAAGACGGCACTTTGGGCGGGGGCAAACGATCCCCGGTTCAAGATCGTGATCTCCAACGATTCCGGATGTTGCGGTGCCTCGCTCAACAAACATCATGTCGGCGAAACGATCACGATCCTTCAACCGGCACGCCCGTTCTGGTTTGTCCCCACGTTCCGTCAGTATGTCGGCAAAGAAACGGTACTTCCTTACGATCAGCATTGGCTTCTGGCACTCACCGCACCCCGGAAACTTTGTGTTGCCAGTGCTTCGGAAGACTTGTGGGCTGACCCGGAAGGGGAATTTCTGGGGGCAAAAGCTGTTTCAGAAGTCTATCGGCTTTTCGGTTCGGAAGGATTGCCCGCCGATACGATGCCCGCCGCCGGGACCTTTGTGACCGGGGATGTGAGTTATCATCTGCGGTCCGGGAAGCACGATCAGCAGTTGTTCGACTGGGAACACTACTGGGAACTGGCAAAAATACGTTTTCAAGCATAATAAATCTCAACGAAAAGGAAATCCACAATGAACAGCAACAAAGCATGGACAAAGTATGTTGTCATCTACGCGGTGACAGGTGTCGTTATCTCTACCATCATGTACCTCTTTTTCCGGTTTAACGAATTTTTCCAGTCTCTGTTTTTTGACCGGATCACACCGCCCGGAGGTGAAGTTGCGGAACTCTCCGCCGAACAGGCCGCGGAAAGTGTCCGTGCAGCCACACAGGCGGCAGGCAATCTTTCCTTTGGGGTGATGCTGTTTGTCCTTCTCTTGCAGGTTTTTGCATTTATGACGGCATATATTGTGTTCAAAAACCTGGAAAAATCTCAAGAAGATATCAACCTGAAACTCAAAAAACTGGAAAATGCAGACCTCTTCCTGGATTTGCCACTTTACTTCGGTCTGTTCGGAACCGTTTCCAGTTTTATCATTATGACCTTCAATCCGCAAGTGAGCCGTCTGCTGGCATATTCCTCCACGTTGGTAGGGATCATTTTCAGCGTGATTTTGCGTCTTGCGCTGCAATACCCGATCCGGCAGAAATTCATTGCTGAACTGACAAAATCCGGTAAATAAGGAGCGGAACCGTGAACAGATCCATCTTAATCGTGATCTGCGACTTCCTGGTCCTGTCCGCCATGTCTCTCTCCATGGGACTCTCAAAGACCACGTCGCATGGCCCCGGGGTCACAGAATCCGTACGTCCTGTGACTCATACGTTCCTCCTGGATCAGTTGGAAAAAGCATTACTGGAAAAGAAAGAAACTGCCGGAGAAAACAGTAAACTCAACGAAGAAATCAAAGCGGCGACCGATGCTCTCAAACGTTTGAGAGAGGATTTGGAGAAACGGGAAAAACGGTTGGAAAATATGGAAAAAGCTCTTTCCGGCGCAACCGATTCCATGACCCGTCAGCAACTGGAACTGGAAGCCGCCAGAAAGCGCGCGGAAGAACTGGCAAAGGCAGTTGCCCGTACCGAAGGTACGCTTTCCGGTACTCAACAGGTTATGAAAGAACAGGCAAAACAGCTGGATGCAAAGGAAAAGCAACTGAAAACAGTGCAGATGACTCTTTTGCAGCAGCAGGCATTGCTGAAAGTTTCGGAAGAAGAACTTGCGAAGAAACAAGCCGAACTGGCGAAATCCCAACAGACGTTGACAGACCGCAGCAAGGAACTGACCAAAGCGTTGCTGGAAGTCGAACAGCATGAAGCTGCCATCAAAGCAAATGAAAAGATCATTGCTGAAAAAACGGCGCAGGTATTCCAGGCGGAACTTCTCGCCATGGAACGGAAGACCAAGTTGGAGGAAACCGAAAAACAACGCATTGCTGCCACGGCGGAACTGGATAAAACCAAAGGGCTGTTGGAAATCTCCGAGGAAGAACGGTCTCATGCAGAAGGTCGTCTCGCCCGGCTCAACGAAGAAAATGATGCGCTCCGCAAAAGTGCAGCAACCCGGGAAGTCCTGCTGCAGGAACAGACCCAGAGAGTACAGCAGTTGCGTTTGAAAGTTGCGGAAGAAGTTCAGAAAGGTGCAGAACTCCGTGTCAGTCTTGCAGAACACAAAACGACCATCCACAATCAGCAGGCACAGCTCAATGATAAGGAAAAACTTCTGGTCATGAAGACAGAAGAAGCCAAAACAGCGGCGACAAAACTTCAGGCAAAGGATGAAGTCATCCGGCAGACCAGACAGACTCTGACAAAGACAGAAGCCGATCTGAAGAAAGCCAATGAGCTGCTCCGCAACGATGCGTTGAGTTCTTACGCAAAAGCAACGGCGGAAGTCCGGTTCACACTCACAAATGACCGTTTGTTCAATTCTTTTGATTTGAACGAAACGTATTATCTCCCGCGGATCACGCTCGGTGGAAAAGTGTTCCTCCCCGGCGCATTTGAAAAACTTACCGGGCTCACCGATCAGCGGAATGGTTACACCACGGTCAATGAACTCAAATACACCATCCGGAAACCGGGTACTGCGGATAACACGGCAAAAACACTTGCCGGTCCCATCCTTATGCTGGGCGAAGACCTCCGGGCCTGTCTGATCGAGCTGCCGGGCGAAAAGGCGGATAGTGCGCTGCCCGTCTTTACGGCAGCAGCACTGCGCAAACGCGGCTTGCAGGACCTGACTCTTTTCAAAGCAAACCGGTACGGTGAAGAATCCGCACTGCTGGATGGACGCTGTTCCATGCGCCCGAATCAGGATCATTATCTGCTGATCCGCAACTCTCTGCGCAGTTCCAGTGAAGTTCCGGCGGAAGTGGGTGACCTGGTAATCGCAAAAGAAGGCCGTCTCGCCGGGATCATTGTCCGTGTGATCACATATCCCACGGAAGGCCGTGCCGATGCCATTTGCTTTATCTTCCCTGCTGCGGTCGATCTGGGAACAGCAAAAATGCTGCCTGTCAACCGTCAGGCGGGACCGCGCCCCTTTGCAAAATTCGTGGAAACATTGAACGAAGTCCGGAAAGAAGTGATGGTACTCAACCGGAAGAAAGCGGAGTAAGTGCTGATGTCTGAACGCAATCTGCAACCCGGGACCGGACGTTTGATCGCAGCCGGATCTGTGGAATCTCCGGATATTCTCTATGGATCCGGCTTCAATGCACATGATGAATTTGTGTATTTTGAAACAGGATCCATGCGTGCGACCGTAGTCTCTATGCTGGAATATCAGCGGGCAAAAGCAGAAGTCCTGCCCGGAGTGGAAGTCATTGACCGTTTCGAGATCATGCGTTCCTTCCCGAAAGAAGAATACAAACAGGATTTCCTTGTCCTGCTCAGCCGTAAATACGGGATCCACCACTGGATCGTGCCGGAACGGTTCCCGCTGATAAAAGCTGAAAAACTCCGGGCTGCCGGGATCACAGTGACTTGTGCCTCCGGCGATTTCTACCCGGAACGGGCGATCAAGACGGATCGCGAGATCCAGGCGATCCGGCAATCCATGAAAGCCACACAAGAGGCAATGGAACGGGTGGAACATTACCTGCGTGAATCCACGGTCACCACCAACGGAGAACTCATGTACGACAATTCCATCCTCACCTGCGACTGGATCCGGGCGGAAGTGGAAGCCGAATTCAAACGCAAAGGTTTTTCCGCATACCGTACTATCATCGCCTGTGGAAAAGATGCTTCGGCACCCCATTGTATCGGTTCGGGCCCTGTCCGCGCGGGCGAGACACTGGTGGCAGATATTTTCCCGCAAAGTGATGTCACCGGATATTGGGGCGACATGACCCGTACGTTTGTGAAGGGTACTGCGCCGGAGATCGTACGCAAGGCGTTTGCGGCGGTCAAATCGGCATCGGAAGCCGCATTATCGATCCTGAAACCGGGTGTCACCGGAGAACTGGTTCACCGTACCGCCGCTGAAGTCATGGAACGCGCCGGATTCCGCACAGGAAGAGATGCCAACGGGATCCCCTGCGGGTTCATCCACGGTCTGGGACATGGTGTCGGCCTGGAAATCCATGAAAATCCCCGTCTTTCCCCTGCTGCATCCACCCCGCTCTGCCCCGGACACGTTGTCAGTGTGGAACCGGGACTGTACGATCCCTCCTGGGGCGGGATCCGTCTGGAAGACCTTGTCGTCATCACGGAAGACGGATATGAAAACTTCTGTACCATGCCGAAAGAACTGGAAATTCCCTGATGCAGAAGAACACCTGGAAACTGAACCGGGAACTGTGCCTGAAATGCGGCAAATGTATCCGGGACTGCATCGTGGAATGTCTGGTTCCGGATCCGGACGGCTATCCGGTCCTCCCGGCACATAATGCGCCGTACTGCCTCCATTGTCAGCATTGCTTTGCGGTTTGCCCGGCGGGAGCAGTGACGATCGATCATGCGGCACGCGGCACAACACCGCAGCCCGGTCCCCTGCCCTCACCGGACGAAATGGCGAACCTTCTGCGTCAACGTCGGAGTATCCGTGTTTACAAGCCGGATCTGATCCCGGATGAGATTCTCAATGAAGCCAAAGATCTGCTGCGTTATTCGCCAACGGGGTGCAACGATCACCGGCTGCATTTCCGGATCCTGCAGGGAGAAGAACTGGCGGAATTCCGTGTGGAAACGGCGAAAATGCTCCGTCTTCTGATCCGGACGGGGATCATGCGCTTGATATACCCCAATTACAAACGGTATCTGAATGAGATTTTGAGCGGGAAAGATGTGATCTACCGGGATGCGCCTTACGCCATCGTGGTCTCCACACCGAAGAATGCACCGTGCAAAGAAGCGGATCCCTGGATCGCATTGAGTTATCTTGATCTGTATTTCCAGAGCCGTAATATCGGGACCTGCTGGTGCGGGTTCGCGCTCTATTCCTATCTATTCCCGAAACTCCGGAAAAAACTGAATCTGCCCAAAGGATACAAGCCCGGCGCCGTTCTGCTTTTCGGATATCCCGCTGTGACATATCCGGCTGTCCCGGATCCTGCACCTGTCAAGATCGTGTAGAGGATAACCCGGCGAGACGTCCGGATGCCACCGCGAACTGGATATTATACCCGCCGCAAGGTCCGGTAAGATCCAAAATCTCTCCGGCAAAATACAATCCCGGCACCAGACGGCTTTCCATGGTTTCCGGGCGTACTTCTTTCCAGGTCACGCCGCCGGACATCGCCATGGCGCGTGTCATGGGGCAAAGTGCGCCGATGGACAGTGGGAATGCAGTCAACATCCGGACCAGGTCCTCCCGTTCCACATCCTTGATGGTCTGATTCCGCCGTTCATCCATGCCGGCATACGCCGCCAGAAAATGAGCCAGGGAACGGGGCAGATATTCCGCCAGACTGGACCGGAAAAGTTTATTGCTTTCCTCTTTGCGGAAACGGTCGATGGTGTTCCGCCAGTCGATGGTATGATCGAAAGACAGAGTCAGATTGCATTTCTCCGGGGAAGTATGCCAGGCACGGTATACCGGCCCCGAAATACTCAATGCCGCAGGTCCCGACAAGCCATCGTGAGTGAACAACAATTCCCCGGACCAGACTTCCGTCACACTGCGGCAGGTGAAGCGCAGCGTCGCTTGTTTCAGCGAAACGCCACTCAACGCATAAAAGGGGTTCTCCGCAAGATAAAGCGGTGCCATCGCCGGCAGAGGCTCCACAATACGGTGTCCGACCTGTTCCGCCAGGCGCAATCCGGCACCCGTTCCGCCCACGGCAGACATGGCGGTCCCGCCGCACGCAAGGATCAGAGCGCGACATTCGGCAGATGTTCCATCGGAAAACGAAACGCCGGAGACTTTCCCGTCGGAAAGGAGTATTTCTTTCACTGCCAGCGAGGTGCGAAACGCGCAATTCTGTTCCCGTAAAACTCGAAAAAAGACGTCCTGCACATCGGCAGACCGTTCCGAAACGGGAAAATAATGGAAGCCATCGGGGGTATTGACCGGCACACCGTGATCGGTGAGGAACTGACAGAACCATTCTTTTCCGCCGCAGGCAAGAGCCTGAGTCATGAAACGTCCGGCACGCCCGAACGCGTTCATGAACGGGACCGGGTCAAGAGTATTGGAAAAATTGCATTTTCCATTTCCGGAAACAGGATATTTTCCGCCGAACACATTCTGTTTTTCCACGAGAAGAACGGATTTCCCCGACTCTCCGGCGGCAACGGCGGCGGAAAGCCCGGCAGGACCCGAACCGCATACGATCACATCAAATGTCATTCTGTTCTCCCGTAATACGTTTGCAGAAATTCCGATAACGCCTTTTCCGTCCGGTTGACCGGTTTCTCCGGCAGATAATATTGTTTCGTTTCCTCCCCGGGAAGATGCAGGAACACCATATCCACGGTCTTGGTCAGAGCAAAATTTTTTCCGCTGCGCAAGTCTTTCCCCATAAACGTTTCGGGCACCGGGATCCCGGTCAGTCCCAGCAGAGTGGGTGCGAGATCGATCTGGGATGCGTAATTTTTCACCGGGAAAAGACCGTCAAGCCGGTTGTTTTTTGTAATCATGATCAACGGGATCCGGGCAGGCATGAAGTCCTTGCGCTTCGTATAATTAAATCCGAATGTGGCACTGTGATCCGCCGTGACAACGATCAATGTGTGTTCATCGTAAAGAGGACTTGCCATTACTTTATCCAGAAAGATCTGCAGATTCCGGTCCGTTCCACGCAGGGAATCCAGAAATTTATTCCCGGTCGGGGGCTCATCCGCGGCAGGACCGCTGACCACATAAGGATCGTGAAGGTCGATGGTGCTGATGACACAGAAGAAACGCTCCGGTGCCTGTTCCGAAAGAACGCGATACGCGGCATCAAACATCTGAAAATCCCCCAATCCCCAGTAATACGTCCCTTTCACACCGGTGAGTTCGTATATCTTCTCCTGGAAATAAACGTGTTCGGGCCGGAAGAGCGCGGTATATTCTTTCCCTGCATTGAAACACATTTCCGTGGTAGGCGTGAAATAATAAGTCGTCCACCCTTTCTCCCGGAACAAGTCACAGAGAGAGACCGTTTTCATTTTCAAATCGGCAAGGAAATCCACGCGGGAAAGAAAGATACAGTCAAGTGCCCAGGAGGTGGGCTGTGCACAGGTGAAATAGTTGTTGAAGGAAACATATTCCCGGTTGATCCGGTCCAGGAACGGCGTGATCCCTTCCGGCATTTCCGGATTTTCCGTGCGCAGGTAATCCAGATTCAGGGATTCCGCCGCAATCACGATGATCTTCCGGATCTCCGGACCTTCGGGAACGGGAAACGTCTTCCGTTGCAGGGGGAGCAGTCCCCATTGTGTGAGCAGTGTTTCCGATTCCGGCGAAATCAGACCGGGGAAGAAGCCGTATTGACCGGCAGGGATTTCTTTTGCTTTCTGCTGTTTGCGGCAGTCGTCATACAACTCTTCCATCTGGACCATAACAGGCCGGATCACGAACTCACGACGGAAATACCCTTTTCCGACGATCTCATTCTGCGTTTTATAATGCCGATCCGCCGCCATACCGCAGAGGAGCAGAAGCAGTACAGCAAAACGCATGACGATATCCGTTCTGCTGTTCACATTCTCCACGGTCAGGAAACGCCAGCCTGTGACAATCAACGCCGCAGGGATCATTGCGCAAACAAGAACGATCCCGATCGCCAGGAGGAACCAGCAGGGACCGAAAAGGATCCGCAATGTTTCGGGTTCTGTGTGAACGAGCAGGAGCTGTACGTTGGCATAAGAGATGATCTCCATGATGTTGAAGTACAGGATCACATTCACCGTTTTGATAAAGGCGAAAATGAAGAAAGTAAGGGAGAAAAAACAGAGAATGATCTTTGAGCGCAGGAACAGAGTCAGAGCCAGCAGGATCCCGGGCAGAAAGAAGTCAGAGGCAAACGCCGCCAGCGGGAAATACCAGGGGACTTGATCCAGCATGATCGCCCGGAAACAGAAATTCACCGCCAACAGAAACAGGAGCATCCCCGCGAGGAGTACGGGGAATAAACGGGGGGAAAGCTTGCTCATTATTGCTCTCTTTTATGCGGGGCGAATTTACTTTTCCGTGTATTGCTTTTTCCGTGGATGAGAGAGGACGGGTCATTATCGAGCATCTGAATAAGTTCCGTCAACGCATCCACCGCGTTATCGATACGGACCATGGTCTCAACAAACTGGGCATTGGACTCCCGGAACGCTTCCATTGTATTCCGGGCGCGCTCTGTCGTTTCGCCTACTTCCGCTTTCTTGATCTCACTGTTCACCATATCGGAAAGCTGCCGGATCGCGGTCATGGTCTGATTACTGTTATCCAGCAGCTTCTGAACGCGGTCCGATGTGATCGTTGTGCGGAGAGAGGTCATGGTATCATTCAGCCCTTTGGTTGCGACTTCCAGGTTATCCAGAATTTTGCCGAAACGGGGATCGCAGATGAGGGTATCGGCATGAGCGAACGTAGTCTCGATCCGTTCAGCCAGTCCCTGATAATCCACGGCTTCCAGTTTTTCCAGAATGTTCATCACAGAATAACGCAAGCCGGTCATAACAGATGGGACGCTGGGAACATAGAAATAGCCGTCTTCATCGAACTGACCGGGCTGCAGCAGAAAATTATCCTGCGGATCCTTCTGGTATTCGAACTCTATATACATGGATCCGGTAATACCGGACCCGGCGATTTTACAGCGCAAGCCTTTTTCCAGGATCCGCTGTTTGAGGCTTTCGTAATACTCATCTTCCGGAATGGCTTTTGACCAGAGAACGTTTTTATCCCCGTGCCGGACTTTGATCTTGGAAAGGTTGATCTCCATATCGATCCGGATCAGATTGGAAGTCGTTTCAATGGTGATGTCTGTCACTTTCCCGATGGGGACCCCCTGATGCTTCACATCCGAGCCGCGCTCCAACCCCTGCACGGATTCCGAAACAAGGGTCATCAGATAGGCTTTATCCCGGAAGGCATC
This sequence comes from Victivallales bacterium, assembly GCA_045592785.1. Taxonomy (GTDB): domain Bacteria; phylum Verrucomicrobiota; class Lentisphaeria; order Victivallales; family UBA1829; genus RGIG8244. Next base: position 26,649 of record JAZNVL010000051.1, read on the forward strand.
CAGTGACCCGAGAAAGATCAGTGTTGCCACAAGCAGCAATACGCCGCCGCATATAAAAAGTCCCAGTTTGAAGCGATTGATCTCCTGCATAATATTAACTCCTTTCCGACACATGCCGGTTCATAAAATTCCGCACAAATTCGTTTTCTGACTGCGACAACTCACGGGGGGTTCCGTCGGCGATGATCCCGCCCGCTTTCGCCCCAAGCATGATCGCACGGTCCGCTATCGTAAAAATACTGGATAATTCATGGGTGACAACCATGATCGTGGCTCCCGTCCGCTCACGGATGGAAAGCATCACCCGGTCCAGTTCCGCCGAACTGATGGGATCCAGTCCCGCCGAGGGCTCATCGAAAAAGAGGATCTCCGGATCCAATGCCATGGCACGGGCAAATGCGACACGCTTGATCATCCCGCCGGAAAGGTCACCCGGCATATAAGATTCAAATCCTCCGAGACTTACCATATTGAGCTTATCCGACACGATCTGCCGGATCTCTGATTCCGTTTTGTCCGTATATTCCTGCAAAGGGAGCGCGATATTTTCGTAAACAGACATGGAGCGGAACAGCGCACCGCTCTGGTATGCCACCCCGAAACATCGCATGATCTCCCGTTTCTCCGCACCTTGCGCTTTGACGATACTCCGTCCCAGAAGTTCCACATCCCCGGAAAGCGGACGTTTCAACCCGATCAGGTGTTTGAGCAGCGTACTTTTTCCACAACCGGATCCGCCCAGGATACAGACGATCTGCCCCTTCGGAATGGTGAATGTAAGGTCGGGCTGGATGATACGGGTCCCGTACCCCATGGTAAGATCGCGTACTTCTATCGCCGTTTTCATATCAAATCTCCAACAGGGTATACAGAATCGTGAACAGTTTTGCCAGAATGGCATCCGCAAACACAACAAGCAGAATACCGATCACAACGGAACGGGTCGTAGCACGCCCGACGCCCACCGAATCGCCCGTGGTTTCGAATCCGCACCAGCACCCTGCCGCCGTAATCAGCCAGGCAAAGAAAAATGCTTTCATGATGCCTTCCAGAAAATAGGGGATCGTCACCCAGTCACGGGTGATCTGCAAATACGTCTGAACAGTCATATCCAATTCCATCGCACCCACGGCAAGTCCGCCGAAGATCCCCACCAGGTCACCGGCAATGGTCAACAGCGGCAAAGCGATCAGCATGGCGATCAGTTTCGGGATCACCAGAAAACGGTACGGCGAGATCCCCATGGTTTCCAATGCGGAGAGCTCTTCCGAGACTTTCATGGTGGCGATCTCGGCGGCAAATGCAGACCCGCATCGACCCGTTGCCACCACCGCTGCCATCAGGGGGCCGAGCTCACGGACAATGGAACAGCCTACCAGCACGGGCAGAAAAATATCCGCACCGTATTTCGCCATCTGGACCGCCGATTGATATGCCAGGATCACACCCATCAGGAAACAGATCATGGCGGTAATGGGCAAACCGTCCGGACCGCACCGGTTGAGAGTGGCAAAGGTATCACGCCATCGTATCTTCTTCGGGTGTGCAAGAGCTTCCGCCGATGCGGCAGTCACCTCCCCCACAAAGGAGATCATGCTGACCGTGTCATGCCAGACATCAACGGTGGCGTTCCCCACCTGCTGAAAAATACTGATCGGTTTGGCGTTCTGTTCTGTTTCCATCTTACAGCAATACAATATTCTTGGCACATTCGCCGCGATTATTGGTCCCCATTTCGTATTCTACTTTATCGCCCGTCTGCAACTGATTGAAATCTCCGTTGGAAAGATCTCCCCAGTAGAAAAACAGATTCTTCGTCGAATTTTCCGGCGCAATAAAACCATATCCGCTCTTCAACTGTATGATCTCTCCCCTGTAACGGGGCACGTTATCCGCCGGTGTTCCGGGGATATTCATCCCTCCGGGCGCAGGTGCCGTTTCCAGTTCTTCCGGCAATTCCTCTCCGATTTCCTGCGTATCATAACGTTCCGGTTCTTTTTCCCGGTACACTTCGCCGGATTGATTGTTCACAAACAGACTGTCGAGGGAAAGATTATCGTAACGGACTTCGCCGTCAATGATCCGGTTCATACGCAAGGGATAGGAGACTTCACTCAACAGTTTCCCGCTGGTTCCCGTATAACGCAGATTGCCGTTGTCGTCCATGTACTCAAAATCCCAGGCAAGGACCATCACGCGGATCCCCAGAGAATTGAGTTTGCGGACCAACGGGACATAATCCCCGTCGCTGGCGATCAGCACCACCACGTTGAAGTGTTTGAAGATGGAAAGTTCCAACGCTTCCAGTGCAAGGGAAACATCCACCCCTTTCTCCGTTCCCCGGGGCATGGGAAGATAATGGGTGACCACACCTTCCCGCATGAGGATATCATCAAAAATACGCTCGTTCAACAAAATCTGACGGGCATTTGCTTCCATGGCGGAAAGACGCCCCCGGAAGTAATGACAATCCACGATCTGACAGAGTGATTCCTGGATCTTTTCTTTTTCGGATATGACTTTTTTCACAAAATCGTGGATCCCGGGAATACTCAACCGGGCGCGCCGCGGGTGTGCATAACAGTAATAATTGCTTACATGATAAAAATAGTTCCCGTCATAAAAGATCCCGATTCGAAGCAGATTCGTTCCGTAATTCATTTTTCATTTACCTTTACTTTTTGAATTGATATATATTGATAACTATGGTTTGCAGTGGTAATATAATCCCTCTTTATCCCCCTTGCAATCCGGAAATAATTATTTTTTGAAAAAAAAACGCTCAACGGGTCAGGTTCTTCACCCATTTGTATTTCCGGAAATGCCACATCACCCAGGGGATCTTCCCCACTTCATCCAGACAGGTGCAGGCGTAGACCAGCAGGACCGGCCAATGGAAGTAAAACGCCCCCAGGAATGCACAGGGCAACGCGATCCCCCACATGCAGACGGCAAGACTGTATACGTCAAACAGCGTGTCGCCGCCCGCCGTAAACACTCCGTTGATAACGACCGTACACACACAGCGTCCGATCATGTAGATCGAGAGGATCACGAACATCCCCTTCATGTACTCATGCGCCTGTTCCGTCAGATCCATAAAACCGGAGACAAGCGGGATGGATGCCAAAATCAATACCGTCGCAGTCAGACCGATGAGGAAGGAGAGGATCATGGTCCGGATCCCGTAGAGTTTCCCCAGGAACAGCTTCCCAGCCCCCAGTTCATTCCCGATAACGATGGTGGCTCCGCCCGCGATCCCGTTGCAAAGACAGCACATCAGGTCACGGACAACAGCCGCAATGGCATTGGCAGCCGCGGCATCCGCCCCCATGTGTCCCATAACGGCAGTATAGGCCGTGAACCCGACTCCCCAGAGCAGGTATGCGCCCAGGATCGGCAAACCGTAACGCCAGAAGTCGGAGATCAACAGCCAGTTGAAATGCACCACCGTACGCAATTTCAAGCGGATGAAATCTTTGCCGTAACTGGAACCGATACACCACAGCAATTCGATCACACGGGCACACACCGTCGCCAATGCCGCACCGCGGACGCCCATCGCCGGAAGTCCGAACAGGCCGAATATAAATACGCAGTTGAGAATGATGTTCAGGATCACCGCGCCGGAACTGATCCAGGCGGATCGTTTCGCCTGTTCACTCACACGCATGATCGCCAGATAACACTGGGAGACACCCGTCAGCAGATAAGACCATGCGGCAATACGCAGGTATTCCGCACCGATGCGGATGAGTTCCGGATCACTGGCGAAGAGACACATGAGTTTCTCCGGGATCCATCGGCAAAGCAGGAAAAACACGATGGAAACGATCATGGATTCCCGGATACTGATCCCGAAGATCTCACCCAGCACGGGAATATCTTTCTTTCCCCAATACTGTGCGCCGAGCAACCCCACAGCGCCTGCGATCGCCCCCAGAAGCATATTCTGCACGAACTGGATCTGTGTTGCCAGGGAGACCGACGCCATTGCATTCTGGCTGACTTTCCCGAGCATAAGAGCATCCGCCGCCGCCACCAGGGCAAGCATGAGATTCTGCATGGTGATGGGGAACGCCAGAGAAACGAGTTTCCGATTGAATCGTTTATCGCCGAAAATATCCTGAAATGTCATCATATTGAAAAATCCATTCTGTTTGATCATCAAGGGGCAGAATATACCATCTGTTTCTTTTTTTTCAAACAAAATAATGATATTTTTTGAAATATCTCTTTCATTTGCAATTTGCCTTTTCCTTTTTTTGTGCTACATTACATCAAACTACATAAAGGACTTATCAAATGGCAAGAAAACCCGATATCTTCGACGAAATCATCCTCTTCCTCAAGGAAAATCACCTCGCCGACACCTCGCTCTCCGCTGAAACCGCACAGGAACTCTTCGCAGATGTCGTTCGCACGCCCGCTCCGCAGAAAGAAGTTCCCGCCGCACCTGCTCCAGCACCCGTTGCTCCGGCTCCCGTTTCTGTTCCGGTCACCCCGGCACCGGCTCCCGCACCCGTCCGCTGTGAGATCCCCGATCTCTCAAACATGGGCTGGGAGGAATTGCGTGCCGCGGTACAGCAATGCGGGGCATGTGAACTTTGTCAGGCGCGGAACAACACCGTTTTCGGCGAAGGGCCTCTGGATGCGCCGTTGATGTTCATCGGAGAAGGACCCGGTGCCGATGAAGATGCACAGGGACGTCCCTTTGTCGGCAGAGCGGGCGAACTGCTGACCCGTATGATCTCCGCCATGGGATTCGACCGGACACAGAACGTATACATCGCCAATGTGGTGAAATGCCGTCCGCCCAACAACCGTACGCCGCTCCCGGCGGAAGCAGAGATCTGCCGCGGCTATCTGCTCCGTCAGATCGAACTGTTAAAGCCGAAAGCCATCGTTCTTCTGGGCGCGACACCGCTGCTTTATCTTTTCAATCTCAAGGGGATCACGAAACTCCGTGGCAAATGGCTGGATTGGAACGGGATCCCTGTCATGCCCACTTATCACCCGGCATTTCTCCTGCGTGATCCGAACCGGAAGGTGGAAACCTGGCAGGACTTGCAGATGGTCATGAAGTTATTCGGGAAAACTCCACCGCAGCGGAAAGCGTAAGATCATGGCACATTCCTGCAAGACGAAGGCCGTTTTCGGTCCCATTCCCTCCCGGCGACTGGGACGATCCCTGGGGATCGATCTGCTTCCCTTCAAGACCTGTTCCATCGATTGCGTATACTGTGAATGTGGAGCAACCACCAATCTCACGCTGGAACGCAGGGAATATTACCCGACGGAAAAAGTCCCGCAGGAGATCGATGCCATTCTTTCCACCGGGGTCAAGGCGGATTACGCCACGTTTTCCGGCGTGGGCGAACCCACACTCCATACGGGTCTGGGCAGGATCATTGAACATCTCCGGACGAACTGGAAGGGTGTCAAGACCTGTCTGCTGACCAACAGTACGTTCCTGGGCGATCCCCAACTGCAGAAGGAATTGGAACACCTGGACCTCATCGTGCCTTCCATTGACGGCTCCTGTGAAGAAGAATTTCAGAAGATCAACCGTCCCTGTCCCGGACTCACACTCCGGCAAATCGTGGATGCCTGTCTTTCTTTCCGGAAAGCGTGTCCCCATGTGACCATGTGGCTGGAGATCTTCATCATCCCCGGGGTGAACGATTCCCCGGAATCCCTGGCGCGGTTCTGTGACATCGTGAAACAACTTGCGCCCCATAAAGTACAGCTCAATTCTCTGGACCGGCCCGGTGCAGTCTCCTGGATCCAAGTTCCCTCCCGGGACCGCATGGAAGAGATCGCCGCGCGGTTCCGTGCGACCGGAGTCGAGACAGAGATCATCACCCGTCAGGGGAAGACACGCGTCGAGCCCGCCGGGGATGCGGAAACATACAACAACCGTATTCTTGCGGCATTGCAGGAATCGTCCGGCAGTGCGGATGAGATCGCGAGCCGGCTGCAGATCGATGCCGCACACATCACAACACATTTGCGCAGAATGGAAAAAGCAGGGCTTGTCACCGGAAGGGAAACGCCTTGCGGAATCATATACAACAAAACAGAAGGATGAATACAATGTCAGAAACCATTGATGTCAGCAAGATCGATAAAAATTTCGCAGCAATCGTTTCCAACCGGGACGGGCTGGACTGGTTCCCCGTGGAAACGCCCGGGTTCCAGCTGGATGGTCTTTACTGGTGGAAACCGGGGGATCCCTTCCGCCGTATCCCGCTGGATGCGCCCCCTGTCTCCGAACAGGTCGACACCCGTCTTTCCTGGCATACCGCCGGTGCCATGCTCCGGTTCAAAAGCAATACGAAAGAGATCCACATTGAAGTACAGCTCGCCAACATCTGGCGTTCCGTTCACTCCACCGAACTGCTCAAAGGCGGATTCGATCTTTACATCGGCTCGGGGAACGGAAAGGTTTTCAGCCGTGCCACCATGTATGATCCCGCGAATATGGAATATGTAACTCCGATCTATCAGCCCGGCGAAGACCGTGGAATGCAGGAGTTCACCATCCATTTCCCCTGCTACGGAACACCGAAATTCCTCCGGATCGGGCTCACTCCCGGTGCCGTTATCGAACCGCCCACCCCCTGGAAGGATTCCCGCCCGGTTGTCGTCTACGGGACCAGTATCCAGCAGGGCGGCTGTGCCTCCCGTCCGGGGATGTGCCACACCAATCAAATGAGCCGTATGCTGAACCGTCCTTTCATCAACCTGGGATTTTCGGGGAGCGGCAAAGGGGAACCTGCCATGGCAGAGATCCTGGCAAGTATCGAAGATCCCGCCATGTATGTGCTGGATTATGATGCCAATGCCGGAGTACCCGGACTCCGCGCCACGTTGATGAATGTGATCCGGATCATCCGCGAGAAACACCCCGTCACGCCGATCCTGCTGGTCTCCCAACTGCCTTTCCATTGGGAACTGGGGAAATTCGAATACAATCAGGATCGGTTCGAACTGACCGAAATCCATCTCAATGCCATCCGGCAGCAGCGGGAAGCCGGGGATATGAACATCCATTTCCTGGACGGCACCAGTCTGTACGGAAGCGATCCCACGGAATGTACGGTGGACGGCATTCACGCCACAGACCTGGGCTTTTACATGATCTCACGCCGTATGGCTCCGGTCATCGAACGGATCCTGCAGAACGATAAGGCTGTCTGAAAACCGGATCAATCCAGTTTCCGGTAGAAGACAAGCTGTACGGAACGGGGTGACGGCATTTCGACCCGGTAATTCTGCAATTCGGCACCGGTCAGTTGCTTTGTTTCTCCGTTCCAGATCTCGATCTCATACCGTGCGGCGGGATCGATCTTCTGCAGAGACAGGATCCGGCTGGATTCATCCCCCCGGGGACGGCGGAACGCAGCAAAATATCCTTCGCCGCATTCCGGGAGATCACACTGATACGCATAGATATTCCGGTGGATCTCCGGATGTTCCGTGAGGGAATACCAGTTGCCCTTATAATATTTCCGGGTCCGTTTGACCGTGGCAAGCGAACGGCGCAGCCAGTCCATATCGATATCGTATTTATCCTCGAAACTGTATGTGGAACCGCCGGTGATCATGCCGGAGAACATGGCGTAATCATCCCGGTCCGCAATGGTGGTCCCGCCGCTCTGGAGCGGGACCCAGCAGGCAAGTGAATCACTCATCACCTGATTGGTCTCGGAGGCATCATACCAGGGACGTCCCAGCATATCGGAACGCCAGAGACAGATACTCCGGGAACATGCCTCAAAGTCAAGACGCCGTCCGCCGCTGGCACAGTTATCAATGAGCAGTCCGGGATATTCGGCAAGAAGGGTATCCCAGAACCGGTAAAGTCCGGCAATGTGTTTCATCTCGTTCACGCCCACACGGTCCGGGGCATCGTTGTCACGCCAGTGATCGCGGGGATTGAGGTTGAAGTCCTGACGGTAATATTCCAGTCCATGTTCGCGGAACATGGTTCGCACCTGTTCCAACGCCCAGTCTACCGCCTCCGGGATCCCGAAGTTCAAAAGAAGACGGGTCGATGGGCTGACATTCCGGGGCATGAGGATCCATTCCGGATGTTCCTGCGCGACCGGGGTCTGCCGCATGACGCGTTCGATCTCAAACCAGAGCATGAATTTCAACCCGGCTTTCCGTGCCGCCTCTCCGATCGGCTTGAAGCCCTCCGGATGGGCACCGTGATTGATGGCCCAGTTCCCCACATGGAGTGCCCAGTCGCTCTGGACAAATTCGCTTTCGGAAACGGGGCGGTCCGGACCATACCATCCGGCATCGATCCAGTAGATGTCATATCCCGGTTTTTCTCTTGCGAGCATATCCAGATATTTCAAATGCTTTTCCGTCTTGTCACCGCCCCAGGTGGAGTAGGAAATGGGCACATCCATCACCGTACCGTCCGCATTCCGCGGCGTATGATATTTCAGCATGAAATGACGGAACTGATTCATCCCGTCCGCCACGCTCAAACCGTCCCGGTGGTGCAGAAGCATGGAGACCTGCCGCAATGTTTCCCCAGGCAGGACACGGAAATGGGTTTCCGGCATCCCCGCCTGAACATTGATGTTGTGACTTGAAGTATAAAAATCCGCGCACCATTCTCCGGACCAGCCCACCGCCAGATTCACGCCCTGCTCTTCCGTCTCGTCGATCCCGAAATAGGGCAGCCAGGTCCCCGAACTGCGGGCTTCATTCGCATCCATCCGGATATGATCCTCCGGATAACGCGGACGCAACATCACGCGTTCCGTCACGAAATCGCTCTGCTGACTCTGACTGCCGAACGTGCGGCGCAGTGTCACTCCGGCAGGCAGATAATGCGCCGAGAAACCGCTCTTCATTTTTGTATAACCGTAAGTATCCTTCTCCAGATCCAGATCAAGATCAAGTGATTTGAAATTGCTGACGATCCTGCTGGGTTTATCCGATGTATTCAACAATTCCGGCAGCCATTCGATCACAGGAAAATCCTTGTATGCCGTGATCGTTGTACGGAGGGTCAATGCGCCATCCGCCGTCGTCTCCTCCGTAATAATTTTTTGAAAATCCGGTGTATCACTGACAAGCGTCATCGTGGAAACTGCCGCATGGAAAGGCAGACCGTCATAATCGAATGTGTTGATCGGAAAACGATTGTTGCGGAATTCATTGCTCCGCAGTACCCGGCCGTCGTCCAGTGTCACCCGGACTTCTCCCCAGACTGCGTTGGCATAGGTCCAGGCGGTCTCCGATGCACCGTCAGCGGTGGTGCGGATCACAAATTCGCTGCAGGCGGGAAGTTCCGCCGAAAAAGGGACGGGATCATCCAGACAGGGGATCACATCCGATTTCGCAAGGACATTGCCCTCCATATCTTCCAGAGAATACACGATACGTCCATCCGGATTGCTGGTCAGCCCCAGCTGCGCTTCAAACTTCACCGCTCTGCCCGGCACACGGACAATATGTTTGCTGTCGGCATGATCGCCCCAGCCGTCCGTAAACAGGATCGCACCCACATACATCGGTTGTCTGGCAACACCGTAACCGATCCCGAGACTTTTGCCCCAGCCGACTTCGACGGTGGTGATCTCCGGTATATTTTCCCGTTCCAGCAGAACGGATTTCAAATCAGAATAGAGGTTTTTGAAAAACATGATAGATTCTCCTTCAAATAAGTGTTTTGGATTCCGGAACATACCATAATGCAGGAATTTGCTTTTTCAATGAACGCAATCACTTTTTTCATGAATAAAATAACTGAAAAATCGGGTAGGAGGTTGCACCTTATTGGTGCGACCGTCCTCTCACACCACCGTATGTGCCGTTCGGCATACGGCGGTTCAACAATTTGAGTGAAGTGTAATATATCGTTTTAAGATATCGTCATATCCTGGATACTCAAGTTGCTTATTGGTGATTGTAGTGGTCATTATCCAAACACCGGCTATACGCCAAATGCCCAAACGGGTATTTGCCCACTCCCACGCTTTTGAGCGGGAAACTCCATATCTCTGCAAGTTCTCGAATCGGCATTTGATGCGTTTCCATTGCTTCCAGATATACGCACGGATTTTTCGACTTATAAGCCCATTCATTCTTTGAATAAAACTGATTTTCATTTATGTATTTTCATTTCGAGACAATTTAGTGCATATAATGCCGTTTGTCAACTGTAATTTTGTTGCATTTTATTGTCATTTTGTGATATTTTAAAAGAAAAAAAACTGCCGCGCAACAATCACGCGGCAGTTTTTGAGATCTTTTTGCGTTCCGGAAAAGGGATCAGCCGAGATATGCCTGAACCTTTTCTGCAACGGCTTCTGCGGTGAACCCGAATTCCTTGGCAAGGACTTTGTACGGGGCAGATGCGCCGAAGTGATCCAGACCGATCGCCAGACCTTCCAGACCGATGAACTGGTACCACATGGCGGTACGGGCAGCTTCAATGGAGACACGTTTCGTGCAGCTGGGCGGCAGAACGGAATCACGATATGCTTTATCCTGTTTTTCGAAGGTTTCCATGGAGGGCACGGAAACCACGCGGACTTTCTTGCCAGCCTGACGGAGGATCGCAGCGGCATCCAGAGCCAGGTTCACTTCGGAACCGGAAGCCATCAGGATCACTTCGAAACCTTCTTCGCAGGAGAGAACGTATGCACCCTTGGTCACGTCGATCTTCTTCGCCAGTTCGGGGGAGAAGGGACGCAGATCCTGACGGGTCAGCATCATGGCGGCGGGGCCGTTGCCTTTGAGAGCGGCAGCCCAGCAGTGTGCGACTTCGTTGGCTTCCGCCGGACGGTACACGGTCACGCCGGGGATGCTGCGGAGCATGGCGAGCTGTTCGATGGGTTCGTGTGTGGGACCGTCTTCCCCGACATAGAAGGAGTCATGGGTGAAGATATACATCTGGTGCAGGTTCTGGATGCTTGCCAGACGGATCGCGGGCTTCATGTAGTCAGAGAACACAGCGAAGGTGGAGGTGTAGGGGATGGTGGTTCCGAAGAGAGCCATACCATTGCCTGCCATACCCATTTCCAGTTCGCGGATCCCGAAGTGCATGTTACGGCCTGCACGGTTTTCCACAGAGAACGCAGGTTCGTTCTTGATGTCACTCTTGGTGGAGGGAGCCAGGTCAGCGGCACCGCCGGTGAACGCAGGGACCAGTTCCGCGATCTTCTGCAGGATGGTTCCGGAAGATGCACGGGAAGCGACCGGCTTATCCACGGGAGCGGCAGCAAGGAGCTGTTCCAGAATGTCGGCGGGGACCGTTTTTTCGGTGAGAGCGGTGTAGAGTTCTTTCTTGCCGGAGGAAGCGACGAAGGTCTGGAAAGCAGCTTCGGCGGCTTCGGCTTCTTTCACGAGTTCAGCCTGACGGGCAGCGAGGAAATCGGTGACTTCCGCCGGGACTGTGAACGGGGGTTCCGTCCAGCCGAGATTGAGTTTCGTTGCGGCGAGTTCTTCTTCACCCAGGGGTTCGCCGTGGGAATTGGCTTTGCCCTGTTTGTTGGGGGAACCGAACCCGATGGAGGTTTTGCCGATGATGATGGTGGGACGGCCGTCGGAAACAACCGCTTCCGCCAGAGCTTTATCCACCTGTTCGATGTTATTGGCATCGGCGCAGTTGATCACGCGCCATCCGAAGGAAGCGAAACGCGCACCCACATCTTCGCTGAACGCGATGGAGGTATTGCCTTCGATGGTGATGGTGTTGCTGTCATAGAAAAGAACGATGTTATCCAGTTTCAGGTGTCCGGCGAGGGAAGCAGCTTCGGAGCTGTTGCCTTCCATCATGCAGCCGTCACCGGAGAGCACGAACATTTTCGGGGCGAAAACGCTTTCCGCACCCATACGGGCGGCGAACTGTTTGGCGGCGATCGCCATACCCACAGCGGAACCGAAACCGCTGCCCAGAGGACCGGTGGTCACGTCCACACCGGCTGTGTGACCGAATTCCGGATGTCCGGGAGTTTTGCTGCCCCACTGACGGAAGTTTTTGATTTCTTCCATGGAGAGGCCGTACCCGAAGAGGTGCAGCAGGGAGTAGATCAGCATGGAGCCGTGGCCCGCAGAAAGAATGAACCGGTCACGTCCCAGCCAGGATGCGTTCTGGGGATTGTGACGCATGTACTTGTACCAGAGGACCATGGCGTAATCGGCACAGCCCATGGGCATACCGGGATGTCCGGATTTTGCTTTCTGGATCGCTTCGGCGGAGAGAATGCGGATGGTATCCGCGGCGAGACGGAGTTTCTGATAATTTTCAGACATGTTCGTTCCTTACTTGATTGTTTTAGGGTTAACAGATACTCTAATAAAGTACCACAATTTTCCGAAAAAACAAGCCGTTGACGGCAAATTTTATGATTTTTTTACTTTTCCACTTGCTTTTCTGCACTCTCAAACGTATATTATTGCCATTTGACCCGCTATATTCTTAAACCTGATGCAATAGAAAGTTAAGTATTTATGAAATCTCTTTCCGCTTTATTCGCCGCGCTCCTTCTCATGATTCCCTTTGCTCTTCCGGCACAGGAGGGCGAACGTTCCGCCCCGAACATTGCCGCACTCACCGCGGATATTCTGAAAAAATCCCACGGGGAACAGTTCCAGAACCGCCCTGCCCTCAACGATTATTCCGATTTTGATCTGGAAAATACCCAGATCAAACAGTATCTTTCCACCGTTCAGGGGGAAAAGCCTCTCGCCAGAGAAAAACGCAGGATCAAACTGATCGCCTCCATCAAGTTAAATCTGATCCGCGCAATGGAACGGAATCCTTACAACGGTCCCATACAATTCCGCAGAGGCGGGAGCAAACGGGGTGTCATCGCGCTGGCAAATGAAAATAATTTCCGCATCAAAGGAAAACGTCGTGGAAAAGATTACAAATGGGAGACCATCACCCCGCTTCAGCTCGCCCGGATGAGTGAATATTATGCCGATCAGAAGACAAAACTCAAAGGCGCAAAAACCGCCGGAATGAAAGATGATGCCGCAAGACAGCTCATCGCCGCCGCCGTGATCTGTGACTGGTATGGCGATTACGACAACGCAGTGAAATTCGTCAAGAAAGCCGCTTCCCTTGCCCAGGATGAAAAAGTCAAAAACCTGGCGGAGGCTCTCTTTCTGGATTAACGCATCCCTGTCCCCGAAAATTAAACCCGTTCCATTTCAAAATCATACATACACTTTCGAGTTTTTTTTGATTTTCCGCTTGACGAAATGGATTTCCGGGGTTATATTGTGGGATTAATCAATATCTATATACAGCGAAGCTATGGTGCAAGGAAATGACCGAAGAAAATGAGGATATGCTCGCCATCCCTTCCGGGAAAGGCGGCAATTATGACGAAAAATCGATCCAGACTCTGGATCATTTGACACATATCCGGCAGAGACCCGGCATGTATATCGGGCGTATGGGCGATGGCTCTCATCCCGATGACGGGATCTATGTCATGTTCAAAGAAGTGGTGGATAACGCCGTGGACGAGTTCATTATGGGCTGCGGACGCCGTATTGATATCGCCATTGACGAGACAACGTTCGTGATCCGGGACTACGGTCGCGGGATCCCGCTGGGTAAACTGGTGGAGTGTGTCTCCCAGATCAATACCGGCGGTAAATTCAATTCCGAAGCATTTCAGTTCTCTGTGGGTATGAACGGGGTCGGCACCAAAGCCGTCAATGCGCTCTCCGAATATTTCAAAGTGGAATCCTTCCGCGACGGCAAGTTCCGCGCCGCCGAATTCAAGGAGGGAAAACTCCAGAACGAATACAGCGGTTCCACCGAAGAACGGAACGGGACACGGGTGACGTTCACCCCCGATGCCACGCTTTTCCCGAAATACCAGATCCGGCTGGAAGAAGTGGAAAAACGGCTCTGGATGTACGCCTGGCTCAACAGCGGACTCTCCCTTTATCTCAATAATCAGCGGTATTACTCCAAAAACGGTCTGCTGGACCTCATCAATGACAAGTTGGAAGAGGGCGCAGGGCTTTACCCCGTGATCCATTACAAGGACAACACCCTGGAATTCGCGTTCTGTCACACCCCGGATACCGGCGAAAAATACTATTCCTTCGTCAACGGACAATATACCTCCGACGGCGGAACTCATCTTTCCGCTTTCAAAGGCGCCATCACGCGCGCCGTGAACGAACACTTCAACAAGAACTTCGATGCCAAGGACCTGCGTGACGGGATCATCGGGTCCGTGGCGGTGAAGATCCAGGAACCGCTGTTCGAATCCCAGACAAAAAACAAACTGGGGAATACCGATGTCAAATACTGGATCGAAAACACCGTCAAGACCGCTTTGATCGACTGGATGCTGAAGCATCCCGAAGATGCCAACCTTCTGCTGGAAAAAGTCGTTCGGAATCAGGAGATCCGCAAGGAGATCCAGAAGGTCCAGAAAAAAGGCAAGGATATGGCAAAACGGCTCAGTCTGCGGAACAGTAAACTCAAAGACTGCAAGCATCATTTCGGTGACCGCAGCAAGCTCGCCGAGGAAACCATGATCTTCCTCACCGAAGGGGACTCCGCCGGTTCCAGTATTGTGGAAAGCCGGAACCCGGATTATCAGGCGGTCTTCGCTCTCCGCGGGAAACCCTTCAATACCTACGGGAAAAAGCTGGAAGCCGTTTACACCAACGAAGAGCTTTACTACATCATGCGGACCCTCGACATCGAAGAGGATGTGGAAAATCTCCGGTATGCAAAAATCGTGATCGCCACCGACGCCGACGTGGACGGACTTCATATCCGGAACCTGCTCATTACCTTCTTCCTCCAATACTTTGAAGCGCTGGTCCTTTCCGGACACCTCTATATTCTGGAAACCCCGCTCTTCCGGGTCCGCAACAAGGAAAAGACGTTCTACTGTTATTCCGAAGAAGAACGGGATGTCACCGCAAAGAAACTGGGCAAATCCGCCGAGATCACCCGGTTCAAAGGGCTCGGGGAAATCTCTCCCAAAGAATTCGGACAGTTCATCGGGAAGGATATCCGGCTGGAAAAAGTGACCATCGAAAATACACGCGGGATCGCGGAAATGCTCCGGTTCTACATGGGAGCAAATGACGAAACCCGGTGGACTCATATTCAAAATAATCTGGTGTAAGCATGATCGACGACGAAATACAAAATATCGAAATTCCCGAAGAAGACGTTTCCGCAGAGGATGCCGTTCACCGCGAAGATGCCAATGCACATCTGCGCAATATGATGGACCGCAACTTCATTGAATATGCGTCTTATGTTATCAAGGACCGGGCGATCCCGGATATCGACGACGGACTCAAACCCGTACAGCGGCGTATTCTCTGGACTCTTTTCGAAAAAGATAACGGGACCTTCCATAAAGTCGCCGGGATCATCGGCGAAACCATGAAGTATCACCCCCACGGCGATCAATCCATCGGCGATGCTCTGGTGAACCTGGCGAATAAAGACCTCTTCATCGAAAAACAGGGGTCCTTCGGCAGTATCATCCTCGGTACTCGCGCCGCAGCCGCACGTTATATCGAGTGCAGGCTCGCCGGATTGGCTCGGGAAGTCCTTTTCAATCGCGATATCACCGAATTCGTGGATTCCTACGACGGACGGAATCAGGAACCCGTTTGTCTGCCGTCCAAGATCCCGACTCTCCTTCTCATGGGGGCCGACGGGGTCGCCGTGGGTACAAAAACCAAGATCCTCCCCCACAACTTCGTGGAACTGCTCAATGCCCAAATCGCCATTTTGAACAACGAACCGTTCCAGCTCTATCCCGATTTCCCCCAGGGCGGCGATATGGACGTCACAAACTACGAAGACGGTCTGGGCAAAGTGGTCATCCGGGCGAAAATCGACATCGAAGGACGGAATCTGGTCATCAAAGAGATCCCCGCCGATACCGACACCGGACGACTCATGGATACCGTGGAAGCCGCAGTCAACAAGAACAAGATCAAGATCGCATCTTTCCACGATTACTCCACCGATGAAGTCAATATCCAGCTGGTCCCGCTTCGCGGTTATCCCCCTGAAAAGTGTCTCAACGCTCTCTATACTTATACCGATTGCCAGAAGAGCATTTCCTGCTCCTCCATGGTCATCTGCGATAACCGTCCGGAACGGATGACGGTCAGTGATATTCTCCGCCGGAACACCGAAAAGCTTCTGCAATACCTTAAATGGGAACTGCAGATCGAAGCCGGGAAGTGTCTGGATAAGATCCTGGTCCGCACCCTCGCACAGATCTTCATCGAAGAAGGTATTTACCGCCGCATTGAAAAATGCAAAAGCAAAGATGCCATGTTCCAGGAAGTCCGCACCGGGTTGGATAAGTTCAAAAAAGAATGGCAGCCTATCGTTCAGAGACTGTATGAGAACATCACCAACGGTCCCCGGATCATGCCCATGGAAAAGGCAGCCGAATTCCGTCTGGCACAACTGGCGCAGGGCATCATCCCGGATTCCGAAATCGATTATCTGGTGGAGATCCCCATCCGCAGGATCGCCGCGTTCGAAGTGGATGCCAACCGGGAACAGATCGAACTCCTCAACAAAACACTGGATACCGCCGAAAAGAACCTCAAACGTCTCAAAGCGTACGCCATCAAGTATATCCAGAACCTGATCAAGAAGTACGGAGACCTCTTCCCCCGCAGAACAACCATCCATCTGGAAGGATTCGAGAAGATCGACAAACAGGCGGTCGCACTCAATAATATCCGCGTCGGCTGGGATAAGAAAAACTGTTACATCGGCGTCAACGTCAAGAGCGATGACAGCATCATGTGCAATGAGTTCGACCACCTTCTCTGCGTGGAACGGACCGGGGAATACAAGATCATCAACATCCCCGAAAAGATCTTTATCGACCGGCTGTACGAGTTCCGCAAGTATGACAAGGACACCGTTTTCGGCATCATCTATTCCGATAAGAAGACCGGAAAGAGTTATTATAAACGGACGAAAATCGATAAATTCATCACCGATAAGGAATACCGCATCTGCCCCGAAGGAACCAGACTGGAACTCATCACACCCAGACCCAATGCCGTGTATGAGATCCGTGTGGATACCCCCATCAAGGCAAGACAGGTCCAGGAACTCAATCTTATGGATGCACCTGTACGCGGTCCCAAAGCCGGCGGTGCCCCCATTTCCAACCGGAAACTCACCAAGGTGACATTCCTCCGTTATCTGGATGAAAATGAACCTGTCGGCGAAAACCCGCTCATTGATGTGCCCCCCGATCCCCCTGCCCCCGCAGACGAAACGCCGGAAGTACCTCCTGTGCCCGTCGTGAAGAAGAAAAAGCCGGAACCATCCCCAGCGGAACCGGAAGATCGTGACGAAGATTTCGGGATCCAGCCGGATCTGGGCTTCTGATTTATTATTACGGAAACATAGCAACGGAGGAACCGGTTCGTGCCTGTTCCTCCGTACCGATCCGTACTTATCCGTACTCATCCGTAATAATAAAAACGAAAAATTTAATAAATTTTGTTAATTTTGCTTGATTTTGTTAATTTTGGTGATATTTTATAGACAGACACCAAAAAACGAAAGGCAAACAATGAACAAACGGAACTTTACTCTGATCGGACTTCGGATGGCTGGTGTAAGGAAAAACTGTTTTTCAGAAAATAAAAACAACACCTCCTTACGCCCGCAAGGGCGCGCTTCACGTTTGCCGCAGGCAAACTCTTCACGCCTTCACATCTTCACTCGATCAGCGTTCACGCTGATCGAACTATTGGTCGTAATTGCGATCATAGGGATCCTTTCTGCCATGCTTCTGCCTGCGTTAGGCAGAGTGAAAGAAACGAGCAAGAACAACGGGTGCATGTCTTTGATGAAGCAGTATGCCCTTGCCACCTCCAATTACAATACCAACTGGGATCAATACATGCCCGATGTGCAGACGTATCTGCTGCCGGAAGGCGATTTTACATCCTCCCTCGGCGTGAAGGGTGACAGGCTGCCGCCGGAAGAATATGTACGGTGTCCGGCGGACGACTCCACGGAAAAACTGGGACGTCTGGGCAAATGCGATCAGACGGACAACGGACTGGATGATTTTCTGTATGTTTCCATCGGGGGGAGCGGGAGCAATCTCTCCAATTCGGCTTCGCCCACCTCAAAAGGGCCCTCTGTCATGATGGTAAAAGCCATCGGCCCCCTGATGATCCGTCCGGCGGACCGGGTGACGTGGACCGATTATCAGGCGACCTCCACGGATGTGCTTACGGGTGCGTATATCAACCCGGGTCAGGGAAAAGGCAAACAGTCTGACACGCTTAAAAACAATGTATTCCGTCATATCGGCAATTCCTCCAACGCGGCGTTTATGGATGGTCATGCCGCGCCCATCCGGTTGATCAAAGAGATCAAGACGGTGAACCACGGACACGATCTGGCGGAAGGACACCAATGGAATCCGCCGCTGAACCAGGAATTTCCCTACGGACCCCGTCCGGCGAATACGACACTCAATCCGGAAGGCGAATCGAAAAAAGCCTACGTCCACGCCTGTCCGGACAACCCTACCGTTATCTGGAAATAAGAACAGGAGAACACATCATGGATCATGTTGAAATCCGAAATCTGAAAAAAGTATACCGGGCTTCCGGGGAGAATGAAGATGTATATGCCGTCAATGATATTACTCTCACCGTTCCCCGGGGAGAATTTCTTGCTGTCATGGGTGCCAGCGGATCCGGAAAGACCACGCTGCTCCATCTCATTGCCGGGCTGACCGCATCCACGGAAGGCTCGGTCACCATCAACGGCGTGTGCATCGACACCTTGTCCGACCGGAAGCAGACGTTGTTCCGCCGGGATCATATCGGCTTCGTGTTCCAGTCTTTCAACCTGATCCCCACGCTGACTGCGGAAGAAAATATTCTGCTCCCCGTTTTGGCGGGCGGCGGACACCATATTGCAAAAGAAAAACTGCGTTCCGCACTGGATCAACTGCTGGAACGGTTGAACCTCACCGGCAGACGTCATCATTATCCCGATGCCATGTCCGGCGGCGAACAGCAGCGGACCGCCATTGCCCGGGCACTTCTGCTGGATTACGCCGCGGAGACCGAAGGCACGCTTCTGCTGGCAGATGAACCCACCGGCAATCTGGATTCCGCCAACGGGGAAGTCATCTGCAAGCTCCTGCGGGAACTTTGCACCGAACGCAAGCACACCATGATCGTGGTGACGCATGAACCGGCAGTTGCCCGGTGGGCGGACCGTGTCATCCGGTTGAAAGACGGTAAAATAGTGGAAGACATTCCTGCGGACAAATTGGAGGCGTGAACATGATCCTTCTGAAACTGGTCTGGCGTGATTTTATCCGGCGGCGTTCCATGTTTTCGTTTGCGTTCCTTGCCATCGCCGCGGTATGCTGTCTCATTGTCTGGTTCGTGGGCAGTCTCGATACCTCATCCATGGCGGGCAATGCCGCAGAAAGCTATCTGGGGAAATACTCCCTCGCCATTGCATCCAACGATCCCATCCCCGATCACGTCTTTGATGCGGTCCGGCGACTCCCCGGCGCAGTCCGGATCTCCTACGGAATACAGAAGCCCGCCGTCATGCACCTCAAAGACTTCAAGGAAGGCTTGAAACCCTCCGGCATGGGCGACCGGCGCAGTCCCATGCTCACCGGGATCGGGATCACGGAATCCCCCTTTGAACTGGAAGACGGACGCTGGTTTGCCAACCCGGGCGAATGTGTGGTGGGCGAATCGGCGGAGAAACTTCTCTGTGCCATTCCCGGGGAGGAATCCAGCCGGAAAATCAAGATCGGGGACCGGATCCGGGTCTCGGCGGATCCGGGCGAATCGGAACTGGTGGTCACCGGGATCTTCGAACAGCAATCCACGGATGGTGTCAAGATGGGCGGCAAGGGGAATGGAACGTTTGCATTCGGGTTCGGACTGGGCATCGGCGGCGGCGTAATGAAACCCGCGCCGAAACCTGCCGCCGCGAACGCGCAAACACAGAAACCGCCGCGCAGAAGAGGTCCTTCCCGCAGAGGCGTGCAGATCTCCCCCATGCAGCCCTGCGTTTATGTTTCGCTGGATGATGCCGACCGGATCACCGGCAATGATCTTTCGCTGAACATCATTTATGTGGAACTCGCCGGAGGCGTGAAGGAAACGGATTATTACGCCGCACTGGAAAAAGAAATCGGGACCACTCTGAAAAACGCCGGACTGCGCACCTTCGACAAACGTCCGCCCGAACCTTCCGCAGAAAACATGTCACCCGGCATGGCTCTGGGACAGGCATGGTCCGCCATCGGATTGATCATTATCGCCTCGGTCTTCATCATCTTCACCACATTGAGTATGGGCGTGGGCGAAAAGATCCGTCAGCTCGCCATGCTCCGGACCATCGGATTCACCAAAACACAAGTCGCGCTTTTCATCCTCATCCAGGGGATCGCACTCGGACTCCTCGGGTGGATCGCCGGGTTGTTCTCCGGATGGCTGCTCATCACACTGCTCCTTACCATGAAAGCAGGTACATGGGTCCCCGTGATCCTCACCGCACCCTGCATCCTCTTTGCCCTGCTCTGTTCCATTACAGGCGCATTGATCGCCTCGATCCTCCCGGCATGGCGGGCGACCTGCATCGCGCCGGCGGAGTCCATGACCCGGAAGAACCGGAATCTCACGGCAAAACAACTGTTCCTTTCCGGTGTGACCGGACTTCTTCTGCTTGCGCTGATCCCGGTTATGGTCTTCCTGCTCCCCTGTGAAGTGGAAACGAAACTCCTGCTTTTCACCACCGCAGGCACATTCCTGCTGGGTGCCGGATTCCTTCTGTTCTTCCCCTGGACTCTGGTCATCACGGAAAAACTTTTCGGATCCGTCACGGCAAAGCTCTTCGGGTTCCACCGCCTGTTCCTGACGAAAGTCCTCACGGGAAACCAATGGCGTACGCTGGGAACCACCATTTCCATCTCCATCGGACTGGGTCTTTTCACCGCCATTCACATTTGGAGTTCCTCCATGCTTTCCATGTTCACCGTGCCGGACACCATCCCCAATACCATCGTCCGGTTCCAGGAAGGCGTGATCTCACCCGAAACTTCACAGGGGATCCGGGCTTACCCCGCCATCCGGAGCGGACACTTTCTCCGGCTCGCGGTGGCGCAACCTCAACTGGATCCCGTACTGGCAGAAAAAATGCAGCAGCGCGGCGCGATGGCTCCGAACTTTGTGACCTTCGGACTGGATGCGGAAACCGTCTGGCGGACAGAAGATCCCCTGCTCCGGCTGAAATTCGTGGAAGGCTCTCCCGCAGAAGTCCGTAACGCGTTCGCAAAAGAAAACGCACGGGTCTGCGTGATCCCGGAAACCGTTTCCGTTCACGGTGACCTTCATGTGGGCGACACCCTGAAACTGGCGAAGTCGAAAGTCCGTAAGCCAAGCCGTACCGCGGGGATTACGCCGCAGGATCATGCGGAATATACCGTTGTCGGGGTGGTGGATTTCCCCTGGGTCTGGCTCTCCAAATGTGCCGGGGTACGGGTCTCCGCCGGAAGGACCGCCGGGCTGATCTTTGTTCCTTACGATGCCGTGCTGGAAGATTTCGGCGCACCGGACGGGGAATTTTTCTGGTTCGATACGGTCCCGGACACGGAATATAACGCATTAAGTCAATACATGCGCGATGTGGCAAAAGGTGTCGCAGCGAACACCGATACGGCATCGGTCAGGAGTTATTCCGGCGGCACGCTCTGGGACAGCGGCATCAACAAATATTATGTGCAGGTAAGCTCCGTGGAAAGCCTGAACAATTCCCTCAATTCCCGTTCGGACGGCGTCATCGACGCCATGGCGAAAATGCCGTTGATCATCCTCATCCTTTCGGTCATTGCGGTATTGAACACCATGATCGTTTCGGTCCGTGCCAGACGTTGGGAGATGGGTGTCCTGCGTGCGTGCGGGATCACCCGGGGCGGATTGATCCGTATGATCCTGGCGGAATCACTGCTGATCGGGTTCTGCGCCTGTGTCATGAGTTTTTCCTTCGGACTCTTTTACGCCTGGATCGCGGCGGAAATGGTGGAATTCGCGCCGGTCTTCGGTGTTATTGCGCCGCCGCTGGTGATCCCGTGGGCGAAACTCGCTTACGGTTATCTTCTTGCGATAGCGGTCTGCATACTTGCGGGCATTTACCCTGCGATTTCCGCCGGACTCTGTGATGCTGCGGACTTGCTCCGCCGCAAGGAATAAACGAAAAAAAGACGAAAAAAAAGGATCTTTTTTACAATTCGGACTTGAAATTCCGGAAAAGGGATATATATTATGCAATCAAAAGGAAGAAGTCGGGATGTAGCGCAGCCTGGTTAGCGCGTTTGACTGGGGGTCAAAAGGTCGTGAGTTCGATTCTCATCATCCCGACCATTTTTTTTTGTTCTCTACAATCCAGTCCTTTATGGCTGGATTTTTTTGTATCTTGATTTTACCCAATGAATGACAGGTATTTACAGCAAATCATCTCCCAAACAGAGAACAAATAGAGAACGCAAAATTCTCTCTAAATCGGTGTGCAATGCCTCTCCGGAGGAAATGGTGCATTTGATCCGTTCCGTAGTGGCCGCGTTTGCCGGTTCAGAACCCCAAAACGACGACATCACACTTCTGGTGATGGGATACAGATGATCGCAGGCTGTGCGGTTATTTTTCGATACGGCTTTTGCCTCAACAGAAAAAACTTTTGTTTGAGTTGAAAGCCGTTTTTGATTTCGGGCCTCTGCACATCACAAAGTGGCATTCCGGTCTGCGGCCATCGGCCTTTTACCGGGAATGCTGTTTGAGTTGAGAAGATGTTACTCCTTCCACTCGGTATCCCGGCGTAAAATTCTTTGGTCACTGCCGCATCCGCCGATGATGGAATCGCTTTGAGAGAAACTTTTGGTCAGTACACTTCCGGCTGCCACTATGCAGTTATCCGGAAGACAGCACCCCTTTAACAATGTGGTGCGGCAGCCCAGCCAAACGTGTTTTCCAACAGTCACAGACCGGGGAGGATTAATGATCTTTCCGGAGCGATCCATAATGTCATGATGGTCGCTGTCCATGATCAGATTGTCCCAGGAAGAAAGAAATCCATCACCGATAGAGATTTCATGATCACAGATGATGGTGGTCCCGGCGGTGGTGCGGAACTGCCTGCCGATGGAAAGGTGACCGTTTTTCTTGACTTCCAATGCAGATCCGCGTCCCAGTGATGCTTTTCCGAAAAAGTTGACTGTCCCGGCAATGGAAAGTATGGTTGAATGCGTCCGGTAATGGGAAACTTCACATCTTCCGATTTTTATCATGGCATGAGAAACAGAGGAAGTGATATTGATTTTACCCTTGAGCGAACTGATTTTCGTTTTGGCAAATATCATAACCGGCAGTTTGACTGCACTTTTGAACGGCAGCATTTTGAAGTTGAAATAAATGGTTTTCAACCAGTTGACTTGAAAATAATATTTTAATTTCATTCTTCCCGCCGCTCATTTCATTTGCCGGGGTCTTCGTTTTCCAGTATTTGCAGACACCGTTCGATATCGCCCATCGGGAGCTGCTTTATAAACGCAATATCCCTGTCAAACCAACGGCTCTTTTGTAAACGGGCAATGGTGTTTTCGTCAAAACGGTAACGCAGTACCTTTGCCGGCAAGCCCACCACAATGGCATAAGGCGGAACATCTTTGGTAACAACGGCATTGGTTCCGACAACCGCCCCGTCTCCGATAGTGACACCATCCATGATCACTGCATTCAGTCCGATCCAGACATCGTGGCCGATAGTGACCGGCCGGGTCTGTTCAAACGCCACGCGGTGTTCCGGAGCAACGCCGATCGGACCGTCCTTTGTGTAACACTCCCGGTGGACAAGAGAATGGGTGGTCAGTGCGGTAAGCGGATGACTGCCGGTGCCGATGGAAACGTTGCGGGCGATGGAACAGAAACTTCCGATGACAGTGCGTTTATCCCGGACAGAGACACCGTCGGCAATATAAGTATATTTGCCGATAGAGATACCGCGTTTCCGCAAATTTGCGCTATACATGGTGGCGTCATTGTGTTTGCCACGGTAAATTTTCCGTTTTTCTTTGCTGTAAAAGAACAGGATATTGGAAAGAAGTTTTATCCAGAATTTTTTCATAAACGTTTCTCCTTTGATGTTACAGTAATATAACATAAAATATACTAATTTCAAACATAAGTCGCAGGTTTGACTATTTTTCGGGGCATTTTGCGTTTGTTTCGGAGCAAAAGTCCTTTCGGTTGATTAGAAAAATTTTCTCTGTTTTCAAAAATGCTGAAAACAGAGATATTTTCGCGAGTTATTGAAGCGTTGAGCATATTCTATTAACTTGCAACCGTTTGAGCTTGGGAGAATTTTCCAAATTAAGCGAAAATGCCGACCATTTTTTTGGTTCTCTATGATCCAGTCCTTTATGGCTGGTTTTTTTGTGTCTTGATTTTACCCACAGAACCACAGGTATTTACAGCAAATTATCGACCCAACAGAGAACAAATAGAGAACGCCAAATTCTCTGTTGTAAGTCCAGCATCCTATAAATATCAACAGGAGAAACGGCACTAAAATGGTTCTGATTTTCGCATTGAACGGAAAGCCGTCATCTCCAAACACGGCAAAGAGAAAGCAGCAAACCAACCGTTTACCTATCCTGACCGTCAACCGCCGCGACACGCCCCCAGAAACGCAAAAAGGAGGTAAAAAACTAATGACGCTGAGTTTCAAATAAAAATTCTCTGGTGTCGTGCGGGGGAAGAATTATCTTTTCCGTATTTGCGACCGGTTCAAAGAACTCCGGGGGATTGATATATGTGATTTTGCTTTCCGGAAATTCCGGAGCATATTCAGCGGCATTGCCGAAAAGTATTATCTTTTCAGCGTTAATTTTTATCAATCCGGGCTGCAATGGGATTTGATAGCCGTCTTTGCAATACGGCAAAATTGATTTTATGTTCCATTCTTCATCGTAAAGCACCAATGGGGCTTCAAGGGATGTATAAATTATATTTTTGTTTTGCACTTTCGGAGTATCAGATTTCCACAGACAAAACGGCAAAATTGCACAAAATATTGCACAACCGGCGGCGATCCCCAAGCGTTTCAAATTGACTTTGCCCCACAACAAATAGATTGTCAGAGAAATAAAAAGTAATAGCATTAGCCACGATAAAACAAAGTTCAGCAGAGGCAGTTCTCCGAAATTCTGAAAATCGGAAAGCAGATCCCAGTCAAATATGCTGGCACTGGTTGCTGAAATGCAAAGTCCCGCAACAGCACACCATGTCCGGGGCTTTTTAACTCCGGAAAACAGAGCGTAAAAGATAAATGAAAACCAGAAAAATCCGGCAATCATGCCGAATTCTACCAGTAAAGTCAAATGAGAATTGACCAGTGTCCGGCACTGGATGTTTTCAAGCATAAAGTTTGAAACGATCATTCCGGAGTTGCTCAAACCAACGCCCAGCGGATTTTCCGCATAAAGTTTCAATCCGGCAAGCCAGATTTCGGGACGGTTGGTCACAGCTTTATCAAGGGCGAAACGCCCGAAAATTCCGCCGATAAATAAAATCAGCAAAATACCGCTGGCGATTGCAGTAATCAATTTCCAGTTTTTTATTTTGGAAATGATGAAATATGCTGCCAACTCAAAGCCAAGAACCAGAACTCCGGTTCTGGAATAGGTCATAACCAGAGGAATGGTCAAAAGAAAAGTCAGAATCCACCCGATCCACGCATATTTTTTCCATCCCCACAAAAAAGGGAAGAAGGCACAAATCAGAGCCGCCGCATGATTGGGATTGTAAAAGCCGAAGCCCTGCCGGACAATGCCGTCAAAAGTAAACTCAATCATTTCTGCCACCACTCCCGCATTTTTTCAGAGTACAATGGATTACGGAATTCGGTGTCGATCCGCTGTTTGATTTGCCGGGTGTCATCCTCGCCGTAAGCAATGACTTTTTTACCGGAAAGCAGATCATCAAACCAGAGTTTCGCCAACTCCAAAGCCTCTTTGGATAATTCGTGTCCGAAGTTTGGTAAATATTTCCACAGGAGCAATCCGCCGTGTTCCCGGTAGCGGTAAATAAAATGTCGGCTGATTTGAAAACGCTCTTTGTCTTCTGTCCCGCAAGTAATGAGAAATGGAGCTTGGGAATATTTGATTTTTTCAGGATACACGCCGCAAGCGTGGATAGCACAAGCGGCAACTTTTTGTGGCATCCATTGATAAAAAAGTGCAGTACATTGTCCTCCGGCAGAATAACCGTAAAAATAAACCTTTTGCGATTGAAGATTATAGCGTTTTTCAAGTTGTCGGATCGCTTTTTGTAAAAGTTTGCCGGACCACTTTTCCGGCTCCCAGTAGTCACGGTCTTTGAATGAGGGGGAAAGCAGAAAAACGCTGTGTTTATCGGCAATCGCATTGAAATTGTAAGTTTTCAATGTTCTCTCTCCCTGCCAATTCCTGCCGCCAAAAAGTACCATGATTTTTGATTTTGCATCGTACTTTTGCGGTATCCGGTAATGGAAATCAACTCCGTCAAGCCTGATTACTTCTGCAACAAGCAGAAATGGCATAAAGAGCAGGAAAGAGAGGAACGTTTTCATTTTGCCTTTTTGCCCCAAGCGTCGGCAATGGATTTGTCGGGGAGTTCCACCCGGTCTTCCGGCAGAACATTTTTAGCCTTTGCAGAGTGTGCAGGGTAATATACGGCTTCCTGATCATCACCGATATAGGCTGTTTCCGGTTCATTACTGCGGCTGCCGAAACCGATCAAATCATCCCGGTTCAATTCGTGATAATAGGCAAGAAAAGCTCTGGCAAGTTCCAAAGAATCCGGCGGCACATCGTGCGGTGTATTGGGAAAAGACTTCCAGATGATGTTTACGCCTTTTTTGCGGGAAGCTTCCACAAAGTTGCGGCTGATGATATAACGTGCCTGATCGGCATCGCCACAGGTAACAAGTCCGGGAGTATCTTTCATTCTTCCGGTCGGCTCGTGAAATACGCCGCAGGCATGGCTCACCCATGCCCGGCAGGAGCCGGGACGCCATTCAGCGAAAAGATTGCTTGCCTGACTTCCGGCAGAGTACCCGTAGTAGAGGATTTTATCGGTGCAGATGTTATACTTTTGCTTCAACTGGTGCAATGCTTTCTGCAAAGCCTTGCCGGACCATTCTTCCGGTTCCCAATAGTTATCATTTTTCAAGCCGGGAGCGACAAGGAAGATTCCATTATCATCACACCATTTGCCCCATCCCATACGACCGGAAGCGTCAGCTTTGCCATCGGTATTCCTGCCGCCGAAAATCACCAATACCCGATACATCTCCCGTCGGTTCTTGTCATATCCTTTCGGAACACGGTACTGGAACACCGCATTCCTGTTCTGCGGAGCTTTCGTCTTGACAACGATTGTTTCCGCAGAAAGCAACAGCGGAAATAGAAATATCATTGTTATCAAGAATCGTGTCATATGTAGAACTCCTGTATCATCTTCAATTCCTCAAAAAGTAGAAATATAAGAATAACACTAACAAAATAAAAAAAGAATATAAGAAAAGGATAAATATCCTCTTCGTAGGAATTATTGAGTTGTCCTTATTTCTCAAAATAAACTTATATTTCCAATTACTCATTTACAGCTCTCACTTAAGGTCATCCGAAGATAATCCGGAAATCTCCTGGCCTTTCATGTAACTTGTCATTAGCACTGTAAGCAAAAGTAAGAAGAATGTTTTCATAGCATTACTATAATACAAACTTAGCAAAAATCAGTCATAGGCAGAACCTTTGGAAAAAATAATCTTGGTTAAAACCATTTTCTCTGGAG
This sequence comes from Victivallales bacterium, assembly GCA_045592785.1. GTDB lineage: Bacteria > Verrucomicrobiota > Lentisphaeria > Victivallales > UBA1829 > RGIG8244. The sequence continues at coordinate 54,546 of JAZNVL010000051.1, forward strand.
AAAAAATAAGCATTAAATATGCGTCATATTTTTCATTCACACCATTATCATCCTTTTTCATTAAATAATAATTCCAAAATATCATGATTGTTTTATTTCCTTTAATGGATCCCGATTTTTGTATTGATGTGGGTCTACCAAGTAATTTAAGAACCTCTTGTTCCGACATCCCTATTTTGAGCATACTGGCTTTTTGTACAAATGCTGTGATTTCTTTTTTACTAATCTTTATATAAAAACTCATTGGCATTCCTTTTTGATTTTCCGGAGAAACTTTTCCTGTAAAATGTTTAAGCGAATCCATCCATTCGTTCCTTTTCTGCAATCTTTGTGGCAAAAAGTCTTTTGCACATAAAGATAAAATTGTAAATAACATAATTGTTACAGAGAATATACGCATATTACAACCTCACTTATAATACTCGTCACTCAAGTTTTTTATTTATAGCACGGGCAAACTCTTCAACTTCGGCGGGGGTCCAAACAATATTCCATGAACTCCAAAAATCCCACCAAAGGGTGGAGGCATTTCCTGTTTTAAGAGCCTCTGCTACAGTTGTAGAACAATTTTGTGATAACGTTTTCCATTTATTGTTTGGATCATTTTTGAATTGGTTCCACCAAACAGCAATAGCATTTTCATCAAGACCGTTAATAGATATTGTTACATCAGGCATTCTACCATCTTCCCCAACTACATCCTGAGCAAATGTTCTATTTTTTATAGCATCAGCAGTATAAATATTTTCAACAAGGGGAATACTATCCGCGGTTTCGCCTTCTGGCCACCAACTTATGTAAGTCCCATCATCAAGCTTCATAGAAGCATGTCCCCAAGCTTCATTTTTTCCTCGATATGTCCACACATAAACTTCCAATCCACCCAAATAATCAATTGTCTTTGTCACCCCATTATCACAATACGCCAGATTGTTCCATCCATCGGGATAGCCGAGTGGGTCTGTCGTCTGCCACTTGCCGTAATCAGAACGGTAATTACGAAACAGGAAAGTATAACCGAGTTCATCGACCATCGGCTTACCGGTGAAGAAAGCGTTTTTATCTGCTGTTTCACCAAATGAGGTCATCTCAACGGCTTTGTCATTGACAGCAAGGGTGTTGCCGAGCATATCGTTGAAGAGTACATCATCACCAGCCATGACCGGATTGCCGCCGGTGACGTATGGTTCATTAATATAGGTGACACCGCTGCGCCAAATGAGAGCCAGACCGTCCCACATGAATTCTTCAACTTTGTTGCCGTAAATTGCTTTGGCGATCTGTCCGTCAATGTTATACTCAAATTTGGCGATCGTTTTTCCATTCTGCCGAACTTCCACAACCTTATTCCGACCGTTATAAATATAGGTCTTATCTCCCGCCTGAATCATTCTTCCGGCGGCATCATATTTGTAATGAGTGGTTACGCCATTGACAGTTGAAGTTACCAGTTGATTTGCTTTATCATAAGTATAGGTTGTGGTTAAGCCATTGATTGTTTTGGAAAGACGATTGCCTGCCGGATCATAGGTGTAACGTTCCAAATCATTGCCGGAAGCATCTTTGACTGCCAGCAGCTGTCCACGCAAGTCATACTCAAAATTTACCCGCTTGCCGTTGAATGCCTTGCCAGTCAAAGTCCCATCATCGGCATAGAAATACTCAATTTCAGCCAATACCTTCCCCGCAAATGCAGGAGCTGCCAGTGTGATCAGAAGTAACAGTGTAAAGATTTGTGTGATAGCACGTTTCATTTTTTATCCCTAATTTAAGTTTGTTTGATGGGGACACTAAAGACAGAAAAACTACAACCAAACTATAAAATGCCTACAAATAATATAAGCCACAACATTGGATTTGTCAAGTCCTTATTTCTTATCGAGACTAAAAAATATTATTTTTAAAGATATTTTTTCAACACATACGACCGGAAGCGTCGGCTTTCCCATCGGTATTTCTGCCGCCGAAAATCACCAATACCCGATACATCTCCCGGCGGTTCTTATCATATCCTTTGGGAACTCGGTACTGAAACACCGCATTCCTGTTCTGCGGAGCTTTCGTCTTGACAATGATTGTTTCCGCAGTAAGGAACAGCGGAAATAGAAATATCGCAATCGACAACAATCGTATCATATGAACACACCCATAGGGTAACAAGAATAATTTAACTACGACTCCTTTATCAATACACATTTCCGTAGAATGGCACCGATTAATGCTTTATAGAATGAATTAATAGCAGTACTAATGACCATTTACCCATGGCTTGATCTTGAAAACAGTAGGTGATGATACAGAGAGAAGTTTGTAATTTGAGTATTTCTGTATAGTAACAATTTTCAAATCCATAATATTTTCTATTTTAAGAAACGAACCTTCAAATTTTTTCCCGTTCTTAAAACAACCTTCAGTTTTTATGGTAAAGTCTTGTTTTCCATCACGTATCCAGTGTTCAGAGGAAACAGGGATTTTTTTCATATCATAATTACTCACAGAGGATAATTTTGAATTAAAGGAATATTTAAATGGTTGAAAAATCATATAACATTTTCCATCTAATATTCCATCTTTAACTGTTGCATTCACCGAAAATATACCATCAGGATAAATAGATACCTCCCCGTCATAAATATCATTTTTTTTATTTGCAAAGCAAATAATCTCAGATTCATCAACAATAATAAAAGTACCATTAACTTTACCTGCAACCAAGTTCTGCAAGCACTTTGCAGTTTTGGGGAGATACACATTGTGTCCAAACAATTCACCTGAAAAAGGAATTATACTGTTCTTTTGTAATAGAGAAACTTTCAGTCCGTTTATTATGTGTTTTTCTATATGCTCGGCATAAGAGGAAATGCACATAATAACAAAGCAACAAAAATATATAATAATTTTCATTTTTATTCACTCCTTATAAAATTTTTGTCTGCTGCCATAGTGGGACAAATTTGCAGTAAATACCCCAAGTGCCCCCAAAGATTGAATCGGTGGATTAGGTTCTGAAACTTCGGAAGGAGGCATATAATTAGCATAATAAGTCGTTGTTGCCACAAGCTGATAAGCAATTATCTCAATGTAAGTATTTTGATCTGCTGTTGCAGAATACCCTAATGAAACAGATTCTGTTGCAGATGTTCCACTTTGTAAACTGTATCCAGCAGAAATTGTTCCTGAGATACTATTTGATATTCCGGCTGAAAATTCAGCAATACTAGCAAAGCTGCCCTTCGCATTTGCTGTTGTTGTAATTGCCTGAGATAAGGAGGTGCTGTATTGACTGATTGTTGACGTTGAGGTTGTTTTAGCATTTGCAGTCGTCAATAATACTTGTCCATTTGTACCACCATTAGTAGCAATTTGAACCCAAGAATAAGTTGTTACTGAATATATGCCATATCCAGAAAAATTCTCTCCAAAAGTCCATTGCATAGACGAAGTTACGGCTGAGGGTGTGGGTGGCATTCCAGTATCCGCAACAAGAGTCCAAGCTCCTAAAAAATCAATATTCGCAAAACTACCATTATTTACATACGCCAGATTGTTCCATCCATCGGGATAGCCAAGTGGG
>JAZNVL010000052.1:0-23789 GCA_045592785.1 Victivallales bacterium
CAAGGAATTTCGCTACCTTAGGACCGTTATAGTTACGGCCGACATTCACCCGGGCTTCATATCACTGCTTCGCGTGAGCTAACAGATCCATTTGACCTTTGGGCATTGGTCACGTGTCACTCCCTATACATCGTCTTGCGACTTGGCAGAGAGCTGTGTTTTTGTTAAACAGTCGCCGCGGCCTCTTTGTTGAAACCCTCTGGGCTTTCACCCATTGGGCACCCCTTCTTCCGAAGTTACGGGGTCAATTTGCCGAGTTCCTTGAAGTGGTTTCACTCGCGCACCTCAGGCTATTCGCCTTGACTACCTGTGTCGGTTTGCGGTACAGGCACCCTATCCTCAACGTTTAGGAACTTTTCTCGTCGGCGTAATCGCAACGCAACGGCTTCACCCGAAGGCTCCACCGCGTACGGTTCTCAGGCATGCAGACAGTCATTTAACCCTGTCAACCCTTGAACAATAGATTAGCGTATAGCTAACTGCGTTCGACATACCGCGTCCTTCCATCACTCCGATAAGGTGGTGCCGGAATATTAACCGGCTATCCATCGACTACGCTTTTCGGCCTCGCCTTAGGACCTGACTAACCCTGAGCGGACGAACCTGGCCCAGGAAACCTTAGTCTATCGGTGACCGGGATTCTCACCCGGTTTTTCGCTACTCATGCTTGCATGGTCACTTGTATGCTGTCCACCTCCGTTTACACATCGGCTTCAAACTGCATACAACGCTCTTCTACCATAAGAAAAATCTTATCCGCGGCTTCGGTTATGAACTTAGTCCCGATTATCTTCGGCGCGAAATCACTCGATCAGTGCGCTATTACGCGATCTTTAAATGATGGCTGCCTCTAAGCCAACATCCTGACTGTTTAAGCAACTTCACATCCTTCGAACCACTTAGTTCATATTAGGGACCTTAGCCGGCGGTCTGGGTTGATTCCCTCTCGACTGTGAAGCTTATCCCCCACAGTCTGACTCCTGTGATACGGTTTGCGGTATTTGGAGTTTGACAGTTGTTGGTATCCTGGTAAGGACCCTCGAACAATCAGAGCTCTACCCCCGCAAACTACTTAACACAAGGCTATCCCTCAAGATATTTCGAAGAGAACCAGCTATCACTGAGTTTGATTGGTCTTTCGCTCCTATCCACAGCTCATCCAAACATTTTTCAACATGAACTGGTTCGGCCCTCCACAGCGTGTTACCGCTGGTTCAGCCTGGCCATGGATAGATCACTCAGCTTCGGGTCTACTCCACGCAACTGTGACGCGCTATTCACACTCGCTTTCGCTTCGGCTCCGTCAATGACTTAACCTCGCTGCGTAGAGTAAGTCGCAAGCTCATTATGCAAAAGGCATGCGGTGGTCCGTAAACGGACGCCCACACTTTGTAAACACATGATTTCAGGTACTGTTAACTCCCCTACAGGGGTACTTTTTCACCTTTCCCTCGCGGTACTTGTTCACTATCGGTCATTGGCTAGTATTTAGGCTTGGGGAGTGGGCTCCCCGGATTCAGACGGCGTTTCACGTGTGCCGTCCTACTTGGGATACCTATAGGCTCGCTTCGGTTTTCGAATACGGGGCTTTCACCCTCTATGGCTGTCCTTTCCAGAACATTCAACTAACCTCTACGATGCCATGTTAAGGTCCCGCAACCCCAACCGGTAAACCGGTTGGTTTGGCCTCTTCCGCGTTCGCTCGCCACTACTGGCGGAATCTCTGTTGATTTCTTCTCCTTCAGGTACTGAGATGTTTCACTTCCCTGAGTGTCGCCTTTCAAGACTATGGATTCATCTTGAAATAACAGGGCATTACCCCTGTTGGATTTCTCCATTCGGAAATTCCCGGATCAAAGTTTAAGTGCAACTCCCCGAGACTTATCGCAGCTTATCACGTCCTTCATCGCCTGCCAATGCCAAGGCATCCTTCATGTGCTCTTAGTAGCTTGACCACCAAGAATAAATTCTTGTGACTTAGTAATGCTCAGCATCCGGAAACTTATCACGTTCCCGGTTGTTCAACTTGTTCGTTATCTCTTGTGTTGCATCTGAATTGCTTCAGATACGAATTTGTTTTGCCTGCCATGTAAAAATGGCTTTTCCCTAACATCTAACATCTTTAATTTTCAATGATCACCGGCTTTCGCCGTTTTATATTACACGCTTAAAAGCGTTAATACCAGAATATGGTGGGCGTGCTTGGAGTTGAACCAAGGACCTCGTCCTTATCAGGGACGCGCTCTAACCAACTGAGCTACACGCCCGGTATTGTGCGCCATCCCGGTAAAACCCGGCATGACCCGTAACATTCACTGGTGGAGCCTAAGGGATTCGAACCCTTGACATTCTGCTTGCAAAGCAGATACTCTAGCCAGCTGAGTTAAGGCCCCTTGGAATCTCCATTCTGTCTATACTTCTGAATGAGCATTTCCTTGAAACTTTGAATAGTGCTATGAACCCTGGGATTCCTCTCGGAATCTTACACCCTCATAGAGGGGTTTACTCTTCGATCGACTGTTCAGCGGTTATGGGTTCATCATGACTTCATGTCTGATGTTTGCTGAACTTCGATCTACTCCTTAGAAAGGAGGTGATCCAGCCGCTGGTTCCCCAACGGCTACCTTGTTACGACTTCATCCCAGTCGTCAACCACACCTTAGATGCCTCCGTCCTTTGCAGGTTCGGTCAGCAGCTTCGGGTGCAATCAACTCCCATGATGTGACGGGCGGTGTGTACAAGGCCCGGGAACGTATTCAAGGCGTCGTGGCTGATACGCCTTTACTAGCGATTCCGGCTTCATGCAGTCGAGTTGCAGACTGCAATCTGAACTAAGGCTGTTTTTAGGGATCGGCTCCATCTCACGATATTGCATCCTTCTGTAGCAGCCATTGTAGCACGTGTGCAGCCCTGGATATAAAGGCCATACGGACTTGACGTCATCCCCGCCTTCCTCCTGCTTAACACAGGCAGTCTCACCAGAGTGCTCAACATCACTTGGTAGCAACTGGCAACAGGGGTTGCGCTCGTTGTCGGACTTAACCGGACACTTCACAGCACGAGCTGACGACAGCCATGCAGCACCTGTCTTCATGTCCTTGCGGAAAGGTGTATTTCTACACCGGTCAATCGATGTCAAATCCAGGTAAGGTTCTTCGCGTTGCCTCGAATTAAGCCACATGCTCCACCGCTTGTGCGGGCCCCCGTCAATTTCTTTGAGTTTTAGCCTTGCGGCCGTAGTTCCCAGGCGGTCAACTTATCGCGTTAGCTACGACACGAATGGGAGTAAATCCACTCACATCAAGTTGACAACGTTTAGGGCATGGACTACCAGGGTATCTAATCCTGTTTGCTCCCCATGCTTTCGTCCCTGAGTGTCAGTAATCGTCCAGAGATCTGCCTACGCTTTTGGTGTTCTTCCAGATATCTACGCATTCCACCGCTACACCTGGAATTCCAATCTCCTCTCCGATACTCGAGTCAATCAGTTTTCAATGCAGTTCCGGAGTTGAGCTCCGGGATTTCACATCAAACTTAACTAACCACCTGCGGACCCTTTACGCCCAATAAATCCGAACAACGCTCGCCACCTACGTATTACCGCGGCTGCTGGCACGTAGTTAGCCGTGGCTTCCTTCAGAGGTACCGTCAAATTTCGTCCCTCTTGACAGCGGTTTACAATCCGAAGACCGTCATCCCGCACGCGGCATTGCTGGGTCAAGCTTTCGCTCATTGCCCAAAATTCTCGACTGCAGCCTCCCGTAGGAGTCTGGGCAGTATCTCAGTCCCAATGTGGCTGATCGTCCTCTCAGACCAGCTACCCATCATTGTCTTGGTGAGCCGTTACCTCACCAACTAACTAATGGGGCGCGAGCTCCTCCTCGAGCGCATTGCTGCTTTTAGTGCAAGATCATGCGATCTCGCAATCGTATTCGGTATTAATTCCAGTTTCCCGGAGCTATTCCCAACTCGAGGGTAGATTACTCACGTGTTCCTCACCCTTGCGCCACTATTCAAAGAGTTGCCCCTTTGAACCGTTCGACTTGCATGCCTAATCCATGCCGCCAGCGTTCGTTCTGAGCCAGAATCAAACTCTCCAAACAGAAAATGTTAACCGGCATAAGCCGATTGTTATCTTTTGCCTGAAAAAGCCTGACTTGCTTTTTCATAATGTGTTTTTAACGAAGTTACGCTTCTTCGACTACTTCAGTCTTAAAAACTGAAACTCGTTTATTAACGGGCTCATCGCACTATTCAATTTTTCAAGGAACACCAGAGACGGCAAAAAACACACGGTCGCGTTCGCTTCCTCATGGGGACACAAAACGTACCGAATGGTCTTTTGGGGATTTCTTTCAGTCTCTGAATTATGTGATCCGGTTTCCCGGATTCCATCTGAAACGCATCTGCGTCAAGCCGCAGATTTTGTTTTTTGTAAGAGCAACATGCTTTGTTTTGCATGGGTGATTAATATATCACACATTTTCAGTTTGTCAAGTCCAATTTTGAATTTTTTTCAAAATTTTTTCTGACTCACTTATTCATGCCTCCTGGACTTTTGAAGAGCATCATGTTTTCGCACGATCGTTTAATATATCATGCTTTTTTGCATTTGTCAAATGCTCTTTTAAGAATTTTTCGAACTTTTTCGAAAAACTGTTAGAAGAACATCGTGCTTCATGCAAAAGCCGGAAAACATCTGCAACCCGCCTCTCAACGGATCGCATGCCTTTCAGATTTCATCACAAGATCACATTCTCTTTCAAGCAGCACCCGGCTTCCACCGGAACCGTCAGTCGTTTTCCTTCTGACAGTGCATTAATATATCATCGTTTTTTTATTTGTCAAACGAAAATTCAAAAAAAATCGAAAAAAAGTTGAAATTGAACTCATTTTTTATAGGACGTATAAGTCATATAAGGCGTATTTTATGCGAAAAAACCCCGGTCACGCTGCCGTAACCGGGGTGATTTTGAACTCAATCTTCTTCGGGGAAGTTCCATTTGACCAGTGTACGGTCGCCATTGTGACGTTTGAGCACGGTTTTGAGGATCTCCCTGGCGTCCTCGATATGCTCGCAGATATTGGCCTGACAACGTGGCATATCCAGCGAAATGAGGTCGTAAACATAATAAGTATTGACCTTTGTCATAAGGGGGAGTACCCAACCGGGACAATGGAGGCAATATTCTTTGCATGGGCCGGCATCATTATCAATGACTTTGGAAAGACTGGGGCATCCGCTCATAAAGCTTTTGACGATGAGTCCGTGTTTTCCTTTCACGATGAACTTATCGCTGTCGCAGTTTTCTTCCTCCTTGATGGCAGCCCAGTAATCGATCATGCCCTGGAGTCCTTTTTTGAACAATTCGAGGCAATGAGTTTCCTGGTGACGGCTGATTTCGAGGAAGTATTCTTCCAGGGCATCCTGACCGCCTTTTTTGAGGAGGAATTTGAATATTTCGTTATAAAATTTCACAAAGTGGTCACTGGGGATCATGACGACACCTCATTTCTTGCGGATCAGCGTCTGACGGCATCCTTTTTCGAGATGTTCGATTTTGATCTCGAAGGGGGAACCATCGCACCATGCGTGATTCATCTGATCGGTGGCATGGCAAATGAGGGGACGGTCGTCGATATTTTCCTTGGCGAGCTGACGGAGTGCGGGACATTCGCGGAGTTCGAGTACGGCGGAACCATCGGGATTTTCCGTGAGTGTGAAATCGCATTTTTCGCGTTCGAGGTAATAGCGCCAGAAGCAAATCAATTCGGATGAATCGCCATTCTGGAGTCTTTCGTAAATGGATTTATAGACTTTCTGTGCGGTGGTATTGAGTACTTCATCGACGGCATCCATTCCGTACTTTTCTTTCAGGAAACGGAGTCCGATGTATGTACTTCCGTGGAAATCAAGGTGTACGTTTCCGGTGGAACAATAGCGCATTTCTTCGGGTTTCATGGGTGATATTCTCCTTCTGTTATGCTTCAGGGATCAGCCATTTCTTTTCATCGCGGATGACTTCATCGATTGCGCGTGAACATTCATCGTTGACGGTGTAATTGATAATGGTGGCGGAGGTATTGAATACGCCGAGTCTGCGCATGAGTTCTTTCTGACCTGCGAGCCAGCAAACGATTTTTTCGCCGCCGAAGACTTTATACATGACGCTGTTGAGATGGAGCTGGAGTTCCTGTGCCTGATCGTATTCGCCAGCTGCGACGAGACGAAGGATCTCATTTGCGTATGCGCCGTTGAAACATGCGCCGCCGAACAGGAGTCCATCGTATCCTGCGCGGATGTATTTGATGCAATCGAACTCATTTCCGCAGAGGGCGGCGAGTGTACCATTGCGGCGTTTTTTTGCTGCGAGGATGGCTTCGGTGTATTCATCCTGTGATGCGCTGTCCTTGACCATGACGACTTTGGGATGATCAAGGATCTTCCCGAGGGTATCCGGTTCCACGAGTACACTGGAATATTTTCCGCGGTTGTAGATCCCGACGGGGAGTTTGCTTGCATCGATGACTTTTGTGTAGAGATCGACGATATATTCGGGAGTGACGCGGCACTGGAAGAAAGGCGGAGCGAGGACCACGAGATCGATCCCGGTATCCTGATAGCGTTCCAGGTTTTCGATCATGCGTTCTGCGGAGTTATCGGTGATCTGCAATGCGATGGGAATTCTCCCGGCGACACTGCGGACTGTTGCTTCCACGAGGCGCATCCGTTCCTGATCGGGCAGGAAGGGACCTTCGCCGGAAGTACCGGCAATGAACAGACCTTTCACGCCCAGTTTGATTTGATGTTCCACGACTTTTGCGACTGCATCGGTATCAACAGTCTTGTCGTTGTTAAGGGGGGTTGACATGGCGGACCAAACGCCCTTGCAATCACGGATGGAAAAACTCATTTTTCATTCTCCAATTTAATGGGTTCCTGTTTATTCAAACATGTATTGACATGTGTTTCGAGTATAGCGATCGCGCCTTCCAGATCCCGTTTCTTCACGTGCTGGAAAAGCTGACGGTGTTCATTCTGTGTGATCAAGCAACTTTCCATGTCATAATGCCGACGCATCCGGAATACAGTGGAAGTCATGAAAGAGAACATCTGGATCAGCAGATTATTGCAGGATGCCTGGATCAATGCCATGTGAAAGTTCATATCATCTTCCGTGAATTTCGTAAAATCTTTCAATTCCAGATGACGGTCCATTTCCTCCAGGATCAAACCGGCACGCACAATATCATTGGTGGTGATGGAGTCCATAGCAGCCCGCAGAGCTTCCCGTTCCAGCGTGAACCGGACCGCACAAATGGATTCCATGTCGCATGAAGTACGATAATCCACACACCGGTATCCGCGTTGGGGCATCCGTTCCAGGATCCCGCCGCCTTCCAAGCCCAGAAGGATCTCCCGGACACAGCTGCGTTTGACCTTGAATTTTTCGGCGATCACGCGTTCGCTCATGATGTTGTCAGGATTCAGTAATTGCGAGTAAACGTAATCCTTTACCTTTTCTTTAGACTTGTCCATCTGCATCCTCATTTCTTAACTGGTCAACCATTATAACCAATATAATCTACACTGTTTTCCAACGTTGTCAAATTATTTTTTGAAAATATTCCCGTTTTTCCCTTGCATTTTCAAAAATCAGTGGCAATGTTATGGTATAACCAACAGATTGGAGGTGTGTTATGAAAAAGATCTTTGTTCTGGACACCAACGTACTGCTTTACAACGCACAGGCATTGGAAAGTTTCGCTGACAATATTGTGGTGATCCCGATGACCGTTGTAGAGGAAATCGACAAGTTCAAACGGAATCAGGATGAACTGGGAAGGAATGCCCGTCACGCGATCCGCCTGTTGGATTCTCTGCGGAAAAAAGGACGTCTTTCGGAAGGAGTCCGTATCGACAACAATGCGGATCCTGCGAAATGCGGGGAACTGCGCATCATGGTGAGCGAAGGGAAACTCTCCGACAGTTCCGATATGGGAGTGGCGGACAACCGTATTCTCAATGTGGCGAAGATGCTGAAAACGGGGCAGGATCTTCCCGTCTGGTTCATCACGAAGGATATCAATCTGCGTTTGAAGGCGGATGCACTCGGGATCGATGTGGCGGATTATGACACGGAAAAGATCGTGTATGATGATCTGTATTCCGGGGTGATGGAAGCGGAAGCATTCGGTTCCTTCCTGGATAAACTTCACCGGGAACACACTGCGCCAATGCCGGAAGATGTGCAGGCATATCCCAATCAGTTCATTCTTTTCCGCGATTGTGCCAATCCGAATCACAGTCTGCTCGCCTGGAATCATAACGGGCAGGCGGAGACACTGCCCGATGGAAAGACGGATCGTGTGTGGAATATTTCCCCGCGGAACAAGGAACAGCGTATGGCATTGCAGCTTCTGCTTGATCCGGAGATCCCGGTGGTATCTCTGGTAGGTCAGGCGGGATCCGGGAAAACATTGCTTGCCCTTGCTGCCGCATTGCAGATGGTGATCGGGAGCGGATTGTATGACCGTCTGCTCGTCTCCCGTCCCATTGTTCCCATGGGGAAAGACCTGGGTTATCTGCCCGGGGACAAGGATGAAAAGCTTTCACTCTGGATGCAGCCGATCTATGACAACCTGGATTTTCTGCTTCAGAATGAGAAAAATACTCATCAGCAGGTGATGCGTCAGATCGAGAATCTGAAAAACACAGGAAAACTGGAACTGGAAGCATTGACTTATATCCGCGGCAGAAGTATTCCGCGGCAGTTTGTCATCGTGGATGAAGCGCAGAACCTGACTCCCCATGAAGTCAAGACCATTGTCAGCCGTTGCGGAGAAGGGACGAAGATCGTACTGACCGGCGACCCGACCCAGATCGACAGTCCTTATCTGGATGTTTCCAGCAACGGGTTGACTTATCTGGTGGAACGGTTCAAGACACTGCCCCTGCATGGTCATATCACGCTGCAGAAAAGCGAACGCAGCGAGCTGGCATCTGCCGCTGCTGCGTATCTCTGACCGTTTGCGGAAAAAAGGGAGGCGGCATTATTTCGCCGGGTCAGTTGACCAATACTGACGGTATTTGGCGGCTTTCGAGTTCCCTTTGCCGGCCTGCAGGACTGTTCCCTTGATACATTCAATGTGTCCATCCAGGAAACCGCAGACAACGGTCCCGTTATGACGGCCTTTTGCGCGGTCCTGCAGAGCTCTGGCAGAGGATGCGCCGGAACCCACCCCGCTTCCGGGGATGTAACCGCCGTTGATATAGAAGTCTTTCCGGATTTTCACGGTACCCTTTTCGTAAAAGAAGAGTGCGATCCCCGGTTTTTTGACTTTGCCGTAGGTGGAGATGATATCCGGACAATTGGAATTATGGTTAATATTGAACACCCAGGTGAGACAATCATAGTCTGTGGGGGAATCCGATGTGGTGGTGTTTGAATTCACTGTGACCCAACTGTTGGTGCAGGCATAGATTTTGGGCAGCCAGTGTCTGCGGTAACCGCCGGGGCTGACAGCATAACCGCCGTGTTTCTTATATTCGTTGTAATTCCAGCCCACATAGGGAAAAAACAATACTTTCCAGGTGCAAATATAGTCATCGACTGTGAATGGACCGGGATAGTTTTTGTAATTTCCGTAACTGGATACTTTATAAGAATACGGATCCTTTGACGGAGCGGAATAAGGAACCAGATAATCGTTGTTATCGGCACTGTAAGAGAAAGAGGCAAGACCCAACTGTTTTGTATTGCTGACACAAGTGGCACGTTTTCCGTAATCCTTTGCTGATCCCAATGCGGGGAGCAGCATTGCCGCAAGAATGGCGATGATGGCGATCACGACCAGCAGTTCGATCAGCGTAAACGCTGATCGAGTGAAGATGTGAAGGTGTGAAGAGTTTGCCTGCGGCAAACGTGAAGTGCTCCCTTGCGGGAGTAAGGAGGTGTTGTTTTTATTTTCAGATGAGCATTGATGTTTATTCGTACTCACCAATAGTTCGATCAGCGTGAAATAACTTTTTCTGTAATGATTTTTCATATTTTTCCGGTTCCTTTCAGTTAAAAAAATCAAAAAACACCTTTTGGTATTATAATTATACCACAAAAAATGCGTTTTGTCAATAGGGTATCGTAAAAAAGTTTTATTTATTTTTTCAAATATACTTCCATGCTGTCATACGCCTTCTGCAATTCTTCTTCCATATTCGGAATCTTGGATTCCTCAAATTCCACAAATTTCAGCTTGGCATGAAGAATGGGGGAGTCCGGCGCAAATACAGTACAACTGTCCGGCATCGGTTCAATGGAAGTTTCAAACGTGCCGATGGCTTCCGCACGGCGTATCGTTTCCATTTTATCAAAACCGCAGAGCGGACGCACGATCAGGTGATCGCAGGCTTTTTCGATAACAGACATGTTTTCCACCGTCTGGCTCGCCACCTGACCGATGGATTCCCCGGTGACGACCGCATGGAGTTTCCGGTCACGGCAGAGTTTGGAGGCGATCCGCATCATCATACGACGGTAAAGGACGGTACGGTATCTGGGATCACAGTTATCCCGGATCAATTTCTGGATTTCAGAGATATTACAGGCATAGAGAATGCCCGGCGGATTCTGGTAACGGTTGATCATTTTTGCGAGACGTTCCACCTTTTCCACGGTCCCTTTCGGCGTATATGGATAACTGTGGAACGTAAGATAATCCACATGACACCCCCGTTTCATTGTCATGTGGCATGCGACCGGGGAATCAATCCCGCCGGAGAGCAGGGCGAGCATGGGCGCATTGGAACCGACGGGCAGACCGCCTGCCGCTTTTGCGCTGTCGTAATAGAGAATGGAGCTTTTTTCCCGTACTTCGATCCCGATGGAGACATCCGGATGATCCAGGTTCACCTTGACTTTTCCTTCTCCCATCAGGTTTTCCACCATGGATGCCACCGCGATCTCGATATCTTTTGATTTGACCGGGAAAGATTTATCGGCACGTCTTGCACGGGTGCGGAATTGAACGATCCCGTTTTTTTTCAGCACGGGAGCAAACATTTCCGGCACAGTTTTCCGGATCATTTCTTCGATCGCTTCCATGGATTTTTCCCCTTCCAGACAGAATGAGAAGGAATCCAGACCGAAACACCGTTCCAGACGTTCGGAAATTGCTGCTTTTTCTGCTTCCGTAAATTCGGTATCTTCATCCCGGAAAATGACAATGCGTCCGCGGATCCGGGTGAAACGCAATCTTGTTTCCAGATCGGAACAGGCGGACCGCATATTATCGATCAGACGCCGTTCGAACATGGCGCGGTTTCCGCTTTTCGTTGCGATCTCATTGTATCGGCAGATAATGTGATTGAACATGATTCACTCCTTCACCGGTACGTTCCCCGGAATAATGATTTGTGTTTGCTCGGATGATAAAACGCTGTCCGGTTCCGCAGATGCATGAAAGATCTGTCCGGCAGATTCGATTTTTTCGTAAAAAGATTCCCTGGCACGACGGTCAAGATCCGCTGCCGCATCATCGATCAGAACGATCGTTTCCCCGCTCCGGCTGCTGTTCACGATCTCCAATTGCGCCAGTTTCATCGCAAAGGAAACGATCCGGCATTGTCCCCGGGAACCGCATACCCGCAACGATTTTCCATTGGAAATAAAGTCAAAATCATCCATGTGGGGACCGCAGGATGTGAATTTACCCACCCGGTCACGGGAAAGTTGTGCCGTTAAACGGCGTGCGAACCCTTCTTTTGTATCTGTTTCTTTTCCGGACCGCATGACAATACGGAAATCAGCCAGTTCCGGACGCAACAGTTCCAGAATATTCCGCATGAAATCGGAAAGCATATCAGCATAAACACTGCGCAGAGAAATGATTTTCGAACCGCAATCGGAAAGAACTTCATCCCAGGCAGTCATCACATCTTTCCGTAAAACCGTTTCACGCAGAAGAAGATTACGGGTCTTCAACGCAGTGGAATATTTTTGCAGCGAACGGAAATATTCACGGTCCATCATGGAAATGAACATATCAAAAAAACGCCGTCTCTGCTGGGATGAACCGGTCAGGATCAACGGATCATCCGGAAGAAAAGCGATCGTGTGGAGCGGTCCGCAGAAATCACTGGCGCGCGCGATCGGTTCGCCATCGATCTTCAACCGGCGGGATGAACCGTTCTGCTCGATCAGATACTGTTGTTCAAAAGAATGTTTCCGAATCGTTCCGTGAAGCTGAAAACTTTGCGGTCCTCCGATCCGGAACAAGTCAGAGATCCGCGCGGTCCGGAAAGAACGCAGATTCGCAAGGAAAAAGACCGCTTCCAGCACAGAAGACTTTCCCTGTCCGTTGGGACCGGAAAGGATGATGTGTTTTCGGTCGAACTGCATATCCAGCGACGGAAAACACCGGAAATTCCGTAGTTGCAGAGCAGTGATCATAAAAAAGAAAGAGAAAACGGGCTTGTATCACCCGTTTTCTCCTGGAATCAGTCAGTGCTTACTTATTCCGCATGGGCATGATGACGTACAGGAAGCCATCGGCTGTTTCCAGCGCAATGGGGCTGACGACATCATTGATCTTCAGGAACATCTGGTCATTGGGAAGATGTTTGAAGGGATCCAGCAGGTAATGAGGATTGAAGGAAGCAGACATGGGTTCGCCATCGTATTCCACCGGAATGGATTCGCTGCCTTCGCCAATGTTGCTGTTCGTTTCAAAACGAAGCTGATTATCTGCGAATGTAAGTTTCACCAGCGGACTGGTGGAATCGGAAAGTGTCACACTCAAAAGTTCCAGCGCGTAAACAAACTGATCGCACTGTACCGTAATGCTCCGGTTGAAGGATGCCGGGATCACCTGACGGAAGTTGGGATAGACCCCTTCGATGAGCTTGGAAGTGATCACTGTTTCGCCCAGACGGAACGTGATGAGTTTTTCACCGATCTCGATGATCACATCATTTTCTTTTTCCATCACGCGTTTCAGTTCCTGCGCGGATTTCAATGTAATAATAATAGCGCCGTCGCCGCCTTCCGGGACATTATCCAGCATCTTTTCGGTCAGTGCAAGACGTTTCCCGTCGGTCGCAACTGCCGTGATCTTGCCTTCGCTGATGGAAAGCAGGATACCCTGCAGCACTTTACGGGAATCTTCCACGCTGACTGCATAGGAAATACGTTCGATCAATCCAGCCAGATCAGCCTGTTTCATCTGAATGGTACGGATCACATCAAACTGGGTCTGGGTGGGGAAATCATCCGGGTTCAGACCGAGAAGCATGATCTCTGCAGATCCGCAACGGATCGTGGAATGATAATTTTCATTGCTTTCAATGGAGATCTCTCCATGAAAACGGGATACCAATCCCAAAAGTTTCTTGGCAGGAAGCGTGGTTTTACCGCTTTCAATGACTTCTGCCGCAACTTCCGTCGTGTAACGGATCTCAAGGTCCGTCGTCGCGATCGTCAATTTGTTGTCTTCCGCTGACATCCAGACATTCGCCAGAACGGGAAGAGTCGTCCGGCTCCCGATGATGTTGGTCACCTTCTGGAGTGCCTTGCACAGTGTTTCCTGATTCACTTTAATTTTCATATTTGCACCTTATCCTTCCTTGTGAACAAAGTAATATAGCTCACTATTTTTAAATTTCCAGTCCAAAAGTTTTAAAAGTAGTAGTAATATGGGTGTCAATAGTGTCAATAACCTCATTTTTCCTACCTCATTTCGTACATATTTTAAAAGTTGTTGATATTTTGGTTTGACTTTTTCAATAACTGGTGTTCTATTAACACTGTTTCCGTTTCATAAACAAATCAACCAGGTGAGTTATATGGGTATCAACAAAATTGTCAATAAACACACAGAGACACTCTTCCGGAACTATCCGGAGCTTCAAAAGACCGCAGAGAACCTCTATGAGGTATACAGTACACTGCAAAACGCATTTGTCAATGGTAAAACCTTATTTTTATGTGGAAATGGAGGCAGTGCCGCCGATTGTGAGCATATTTCCGGCGAACTTTTGAAGTCGTTCCTCGTAAAACGTAAAGTTTCCGGGTCGTTCCGCGCTGCTTTTAAAGAAAGACTCGGCGATGATGATCTCCTGGATCGGCTTGAACCCGGTCTCCGTACCATTTCCCTGTTGGGACACCCTGCCCTCACTTCCGCTTTCGCCAATGATGTGGACCCGCTTTACTGTTATGCACAACAGGTCTATGTGCTGGGAAGAGAAGGAGATGTTGTCCTCGGGATCAGTACTTCCGGCGGCGCAAAGAACATTTATGAATGTTTCCGTACCGCCCGTGGATTGGGTATGAAGACCATTCTGCTCACCGGCGAAAAATGCGGGATCTGTGAAAAATATGCTGATGTGATTTATAAAGCACCGGCAAAAGAAACATTCCGCGTGCAGGAATATCATTTGCCGGTATATCATACCCTTTGTGCCATGCTGGAATCCTTCTTCTATGAAAACTGACCCTGCAATTCCAAAACATATTGCCATTATCATGGATGGAAACGGCAGATGGGCGCAACAGCATCATTTGCCGAGAACGGAAGGTCATTCCGCCGGCGCGCAACGGGTCCTTGATCTCATGAACGATATTCATAAGTATCGGATCCCCTTTGTCACCTTATATGCGTTCAGCACGGAAAACTGGAAACGATCAAAGGAAGAAGTGGATTTTCTTATGGAACTCCTGGTCAGATTCCTGGAGGAAAATGCAGAACGTATGCTGGAAAACAAGATCCGGCTCCGGGTCACAGGGCGTATGGAGGAACTTCCTCCCGTATGTGTGGAAAAATTGCGTTCCGTGCTGGAAAAAACGGCTGTTGATTACGAATACACGCTCATTCTTGCGCTCAATTACGGCGGAAGACAGGAACTGACCGATGCCATGCGTTCTATGGCGGAAAAAGTGAAAAACGGCACTCTTTCACCCGAAACGATTACCGAAGAAACCATCGCGCAACATCTTTATCTCCCCGATATTCCGGATCCCGATTTTATGATCCGGACCAGTGGAGAAGAACGGATCAGTAACTTCCTGCTGTGGCAGTTATCCTACGCTGAATTTTATTTTCCGGCGTGTTATTGGCCGGATTTTGACAGTCAGCAATTTGAACAGGCGATCAATGTATATAAAAATAGAAACCGTAGATTTGGAGGAAGGCCATGAAGACCTTTTTTAAACGTACATTTTCAACCGTGATCCTGCTGTCCGCATTCCTGACAGCCATTTTCGGACCCGATAACATAAGGCAATATGTGTTCGGCGTTCTGGTGATTCTGTTATCATACTTCTCAGTCAAGGAATTCACAACGATCCTCAAATCCTCCGGAAACCCGGCGAATACCATTGTCACTCCGGTATTTACAGCGTTGACAGCCATACTCGCCCTGCTTAATAAACAGGATTTCTGTCTCGGGATCGCTGCTGTATTTATCATTCATCAATGGGCAATGTTCCTTACTTCAAAAAATGAAGAAAAAGCCATGCGGTCCATTCTCAACAGTACCGCCGGATATTTTCTCTTCGCCATTCCCATTGTATTTATGATCGGGATTTACAATCGGGATCCGCTGATCTTCCTGTATTTTGTGCTGGTGACAAAAGTTTCTGACATCGGTGCCTATGTCGTCGGAACCATTACAAATGCGCTTTCCAAAGGCGGAAATCACAAGATGATCCCTTCCATCAGCCCCGGAAAATCATACGAAGGTGCTGTGGGCGGAATTTTGAGCGCAATCGGTTTAAGTTATTTGCTCTGTTATCTTTGCAAATTTGATATGCCCGTATGGTTCCCTCCGGTCTCCGGGTTCGTTCTCTTCTTCGGAAGTATGGCGGGCGACTTGGCGGAATCCGCGTTCAAACGGACGTGTCAGGTGAAAGATTCCGGACATGTGATCCCGGGGATCGGCGGTGTATTTGACCTGGTGGACAGTCTGCTGATCAACGCCCTGCTCTTCAGTCTTTTCCTGTATTTTGCCTGAAACTGAACTCACTTATTCTTTCGTCTTGCGCCGGGCGGGACCCCGATATGTTCTTTAAACCGGCGCGAGAAATGAAAGACATCCGGATACCCCAGCGTATGAGCGATATCCGGGATCTTCATATCGGTCGTCAATAACAGTTCTTCTGCCCGTCGCAGTTTCAAGTGATCCACATACTGTTTGGGTGTTTCCCCGGTGAAACGCTGGAATACACGCCGGAATTGATCCACGGAAAGATTACAACATTCCGCCATTTCCTCCACCGTCCAACGATAGGAAAGATGGGACTTAACCTCATTCAGAAGTCTATCAAATAAAGGATATTGCGGATTCGATGCCTGACGTTCCAAATACATATTGACCAGCAAATGCTGCAATTCGATATTTGCACGCAGTTGAGATTCTGTTGACGGGTTTTTCGCGTATTCTATGATCGGAAGAAGACGTCGCAAAGTCCCGATATGATACAATCCGTTCACCAGAATTCCGGACCGCATGAGCATATCCGCCGCAGGACCGAAAAAGTTGACGGTATCTTCGCAATAATTTTCATCCGGCAGATTGCCGTAACAATGGATCGTGCCGGGTTGAATGATCACGCAATCTCCGGGATTGATTTCCTGTGACACACCGTTTTTGATGGTGAGAAATCCTTTTCCATCGAACATGTGCGACAGCGCATAGAACTCAAAATAACGGTTCTGTCTGCTGTTGAAGTCGGAATGACACTGATTCGTGCCCGCGAAAAAGATCCACAATCCGTAGTTCCGGTTGAATTGCGGCATACTGTCACCGGAAGGACGGGGATGCACATTGGTCAATTCGCCTGGAATTTCCAAAGGATTATTTTTGAGCTGCATTGTTAGGTTTTTCCGGGGATGTTACCGGTTTCTTGACCGGTTCTCTGCTCATTTCTTTCCGTTCATTCCGAGCGGATTCCGCCTGTTTCCGCAGTTCGGCGATTTCTTTCAGGATCGCTTCCTGCTGCTTTTTGTCTGCCGCCTGCTGTTTTTTCATTTCATCCCGCAGAGCTTTCATTTCTTTTTCCTGCGCGATCTTCTGTTGTTCCGCGTTTTGGATTTGCGCGTTCAAAGCCTTGATTTCCTGTTCTTTTGCCGCCTTCTGCTGTTCTGCGTTTTGGATCTTCAGGTTCAATGTCTCCATTTCTTTCAACTTCACAAGCTGTTCCGCGGCAAACTTTTCCCGTTCTGCCGCCAGTTCTGCCTCATGCCGTTTTTCGTAATTCGCCTTATTCTCCTGAAGGGCTTTATCAAATGCTTTTTTCTGTTCCGGGATCTCGTTGAGCAGTTCCTGCATCTGCGTGGTCAAATTGGCAGAATGTTCCTGCAGTTTGGCAGTATTGGTTTGGAGTTCTTCAATGGAATGATCTTTCCGGAGGGATGCCTGTTCCATATCATGAGCAAATTGCCAGGCAAAATACCCGCCGATGCAGAGAAGAATGATCAGGATCGAGGTCAATGCAAAGAAAAACCACGCCCGCACCGCATTCTTGTGCGCCTTGTCTTCCATGGAGTCCATCTTGCTTAAAATGTCACGGAAACGTTCGCCCAGAAGATTCGTGATCTCTTCCGTCTGCTGCTGAGCGATCAACGCATACGCTTCGGAGTCATTCTGATTTGTTACGGGTACAAGACCTTTGCCCGAAGCAGGTTCCGCAGATGACGGTTCCGGAGCTGCTGCCGGAGTTTCCGGTTCCGGCTCCGGGTGGACCGCACAGGTTTCCGCCAATTTCTTTTCGATATCGAAGGAAGACATGCCCCCTTCCCTCATTTTGCTTACATTCAGCAGGATCTGGAGTGTATTTTCGCTGTAAACCCGACGTTTTCCCTGCATGGCGTAATCGATATAAGTGGAATATTTCCCCAGCCAGTCATTGATGGTTGTCCGCGGCACGCCTACTTTTTCCGCTAATTCGATCACGGTGTAAAACTTTGTTTCACTCATTTCCGATCTCCTTTCCTTTCAGTATATTCCGTATTGCTTTCACATCTTTTATTATTTGTTCCGTCAGAGCTTCCGCCGATGAAAATTTCTGTTCATCCCGGATTTTTTCCATGATCCGGATCGTGATTTCTTTTTCATAGAGATTCCCGGTGTAATCCAGCAGATGCGCTTCCACACGGACCGTTCCATTTTCCAGAAATGTCGGTGCCTTCCCGATCTGCAATGCCGTCTCGTGCCAGGCATTATCTGCTTGCGTATAAGCAGCATATACACCGCATGGCGGCAATACGCCATACTCTGTGATCACATTGGCGGTGGGATGTTCCAACTTGGTTCCCGCGATGCCGAATCCGCTTTCCACTTTCCCGCATAACGTCAAAGGCTTCCCCAGAAAACGCAAGACTTTTTCCAGATCTCCCTGCCCGGCAGCGGTACGGATCGCGCTGGAACTCACCGTTTCCCCTTCGATACAATATTCTTCTTCCCAGGAAAATGTGATTCCGTGTTCCCCGGCATACCGGGAAAGAATATCCACCGTCCCTTTTCCCCCGCGTCCGCAGTGAAAACGACGTCCCACACACAGTCCTTTGACCTTTGTCCTGCCCGTCATGATGACGGAATCCAGGAATTCCTCTGCCGTCATTGATGACAATTCACGGGTGAAGGGGATCGTCACGACTGCTTTGACTCCGCACTCTGCCAGCCGGTGTGCCTTTTCTGACGGAGAGAGCAGCATGACGGGTGCATGTTCCGGATCTACAATGACTTTCGGATGCGGAGAAAATGTGACGACCACAGGAGTACAGCCCATTTCTGACGACATATCCGTCAATCGTTTCAGTAAATGACGGTGTCCGGCATGGACTCCGTCAAATATGCCGAGGGCGATGCAGACCTCCGTGATCCCGGATCCTGCCAATGCTTCCAGCGTTTCTGTTTCTATAATGTTATCCGTCATATTATCGTCAATTCTCCGTTATATTCTGTAATATAGCACATTCAACGGAAAAATCAAATCCGTCATTTGAAAATTCCGTGGATTCCCGGACATAAGCTTTCCCGGGGTTTGCATCCGGAGGTATCCGGCAAATTGAATGGATTTTTTTTCAATTTTCACTTGCGAAAATGCTTTTGCCGTGCTATAGTACTTTGTTTGAGCAGAAAATATTCAGTCTTCCATAAGATAACCCGGTCGTTCCGGGGTCTGTCAGAAGGAAAGGAAATGGATATTTCGATACGAATAATGGAAAAAACGATACAAACAAAGTAAGGAAACGGCAAAAATGGCACAGAATGCAGTAAAACCGACGCTGGAAGAACATCTGGACTATCTGGAAAAGGTCGTTCAGCTGAAATTGTTCTTTCTCCATTATTATCTGGAAACCCATCCGGAGGAATCGTTCCGTGATGTTTTGCGCAGACGGGTCGATATTTACCGCAAGACCGCGCTGAATGAGATCCATGGACTGTGTCCGGAGCCCAATTTTGAAGATCCGCGCTGGCAGAAGATGGAAGATGCGGCGGAAGCGGTTTATCTGCGTACGAAAGATGACCGTGCGGCGTTTGAACGGGAAGCGTTTGAAGTATTCCGTGAAAGTCTCCGCGAGCGTGCGCCGTTGGATTATGAGGTCTGCTGGACTCCGCAGGAAAGACCCTTCGGTACGATCATTCCGGAACAGGCTTTGCAGCCGGACGGCAAGACATTGTCGATTCACATTGCCAATGACATTGCGCCCCGTTCTCCTTTTGAAGACCCGGACTACATCCCCGGATGTCTGGAAAAGGTCGTTGCTTATGCGGAAAAACTTCATGCGGAATATATTTCCTGTTCTTCCTGGTTGAACGATCATCCGCTGTGGTGCCGTAATTTTCCGCCGTCCTGGCTGGAAAACATGAGTGAACCGGAGCCCCAGATCGAATGGCATTTCGGGTTCTGGGGACAATTCATTTCCAGCCGGAAGACGTTTAATGAAAAATACGGTGCCCGGATGCGTGCCACCTGTCAATTCCCCTACCGTTTGCGGAATACGCGCTGTACGCTTGCGGAACTCAAATCTTTTCTTGCTGACCGAAAAAAACAATCATAAGGAGGCCTGATCATGGCGAAAAAAGAAAAAAAAGCAATGGAACTGGGCGTGCTTTCCACGTTCTCCGAAGATCCCAACGTCAATCCTTTTGATGTCATTGCCCGTTACGGCGTGACCACAACGCAGCTCTGCAACTGGGATATGTCCAAATGGACGAAAGAAAACGCCAAAAAGGTAAAAAAAGATCTGAAATCCAGCGGTGTCCGCATGGCGGGACTCTGGACCGGGTATTCCGGTACTGTGATCTGGAACCTGATCGATGGTCCCGATACCTTGGGTATGATCCCTGCCTATACCCGGAAAAAACGGCTCAATGATTTGAAAGCCGGGGCGGATTTTGCGGCAGAGATCGGTGCGCCCGCTATTATCACTCATTTCGGTTTCATTCCGGAAACACCCAAATGCGATCTCTACATGGATGTTCTGGATGCGGTCCGCGATATCGCTTCCTACTGTAAGAAACTGGGCTTGGAATTCTGGTTCGAGACCGGGCAGGAAACTCCCGTGACTCTGCTCCGCACCATTCAGGATTCCGAAATGGACAACCTGGGGATCAACCTGGATACCGCAAACATCATCCTTTACGGAAAAGGCAATCCGCTGGATTCTCTGGATGTCTTCGGGTCTTATGTGAAGAATCTCCATGTGAAGGACGGCGTTTACCCGGTGGACGGACACAATCTGGGTTCGGAAACTGCCATCGGGCAGGGGAAAGTGGACTTCAAACGGATCATTCCGAAACTTCACGAACTGGGCTTCACCGGTGAACTGGTGATCGAACGGGAAATCGCCGGCGAACAACAGGCGAAAGACATCATGACAGCGGTCAAGTACATCCGCGGTCTGGTCAACAAACTCTGATTTCCTCCTCATAAAAAAGCAGACCGTCTGTCCGGCAGGACAGGCGGTCTTTTTTTTTTGAATTTTTACCGGAAAAAAAGTTGCAAAAGATGAGATAAGGTATTATATTTCAAACATAACAACCGGATAAGGAGTTTTCATAATGGAATTTCATGTTTACACAGAATGTCAGGAAAGTAAAACCACGTTCAACAATATTCAGAGGGCATACAATGCCATGGCGGA
Source organism: Victivallales bacterium (assembly GCA_045592785.1). Taxonomy (GTDB): domain Bacteria; phylum Verrucomicrobiota; class Lentisphaeria; order Victivallales; family UBA1829; genus RGIG8244. Next base: position 21,145 of record JAZNVL010000052.1, read on the forward strand.
CCTCCATGCAAAATGTGCATTGGAACAGCCGGCAAAGATTTTTGTTCACGGCGGGACCTATCACATCACTTCCCCGTTGCATTTTGATGGAACATTTCCCGTCAGTATCGAAGCATACGAAAAGGAAAAACCCGTTATTTCCGGGGCGATGCAGCTCACAGACTGGACACCCTGCCGGATCAATGGCATTTCCGCTTTCCGCACCGTTCTGCCGCCGGAGATCCGGGAACTCCCGTTCTTCTACGTCAACGGGAAACTGGCGCAGCCTGCCCGCTATCCGAAACAGGATCTGTTCCGGGTGACGGATGAACTCAGTACTTCATTCGTCACGAATCAATACAATCATGACAACTTCCATTATGAGGAAGGTGCCTTCGATCCTTCCTGGTACGACCTGCAGAATATCGGGATCGTCATGACCCATCTCTGGGTCAGCGAAAGTTTGCGGATCGAATCGGTGGATACGGAAGAACGGAAGATCGTGACTGCGGATTCCATCATATATACCCCCCGCAAGAAAAATACGGAATTTTATTTTACCAATGTCCGCGAAGCTCTTTCCGAACCAGGGGAATATTATTACGACCGCAACACCCGCGAAATATTCTACATCCCGGAAAAGAAACAGAAAAATTTCATTGCGGAAGTGCCTGTTGTGGGAACCCTTGCCCGGTTTGATTCCGGTGCATCCTGGATCACTCTGAAGGGGCTTTCCTTCCGTTGCGGCGGAAATTATATGCCGCTTCTCGGTAACAGCAGGCTTGCCGGATATCCCGTTATCGATCTGCATGACAACGGATTCGCCCCGATTCCCTTTATCAGCGAAACACCGGATACACCCTGGAAAAAACCGATCCATTCCAGCGGGCAGGGCAGCGTACACCTTCCCGGGGTCCTGTTCTTCCATAACGCGTCAGACTGCATCATTGAGGATTGTGAGATCTCCGGCTGTTCCTGGTACGGGATCCAGGCGTATCAGGCATGTCACCGCCTGACCTTCCGGAACAATCACATCCACGACATGGGCGGCGGTGGCGTTATCCTGAATGGTGTCCCTTACGAAAAAGAGCAGGCAGACTCCTCCCTTCAAGTCAACCGGATCGTGGTCAAAGGGAATCACATCCATGATTGCGGACTCATTTTTTACGCTTCCATCGGGATCATTTCCCAACATGCCTGGGGATGTCTGCTGGAAGACAACCACATCCATGACCTGTATTACTCCGGCATTTCCTGCGGCTGGGTTTGGGGATATGCCCCTTCCGCCGCAAAAGAAAACCGGATCCACCACAACCATATTCATGACCTGGGCAAAAAAGTATTGAGTGATATGGGCGGGGTCTATCTGCTTGGTATTCAGCCCGGAACACGGGTCTGGGAGAACACCATTCATCATATTACCAGCCGTTACTATGGCGGATGGGGCTTGTATACCGATGAAGGATCCGGCCATATCGTTCTGGAACGGAATGTGGTGTACCAGTGTGACCGCAGCGGATATCACCAGCACTACGGCAGAGAGAACATCGTCCGCTGGAACATCTTTGCGTTCAACAAGGAATTCGGGCTGATGGTCACGCATGACAATCTGCTTCGCTATAAACTGCCCGGGGAATCCCATGGCAAAGCGATCTCATTCATCAACAATGTGATCCTGATGGACGGAGAATGTCCCTTCGCAGTCGAGTTCGAAGAATTGGTCACGAATAAGAGATTCTTTCTGGACGGCAACATCTATTACGACATTTCCGGAACGATCCCGAAGAAATTTGCAAGGTACCGGCGCGAACCGGAGCGTTGGGTTGCAAGATTCTTTACGCTGAATCAATGGCAGAAAGCGGGCATGGACCGTCATTCCCTGTTTGTGGATCCCGGTTTCAAAGACCCGGAACATTTTGATTTCACGCTGAAAAAAGATTCCATTCTCCGTGATTACGGCTTCGAAGATACCGTGAAACCGGTCAAATGATCATAACGGAGAGAAGTTTGAACGGATTATTTTTCAAAAAAATACGGATATTTATTTGACACTTTTGAAACGAGTGGTATAGTAGCTTTCAAGTAGAGAACGCTTGAAACCGTTTTCTGAATAAAAAAAATAACCCAGGAGAAAAAATGGCTGAATTTGCTCAGACAGGTGCCGCAGAAAAAGTGAATCCTTTTACTCCGTTGACCAAGTATGCACAGTTTTCCGGACGGTCCCGCAGATCGGAATACTGGTTGTTTACGCTGATCAATAACATTTTCTGTTACATCCCCTTTGTCGGTTGGGTTTGGGCGTTGGCAGTGCTCATTCCCGGTATGGCAGTTTTCTGCCGCCGTATGCACGATACCGGGCGCAGCGGATGGAATTGGCTTTGGATGCTGCTACCCATTGTCGGCCCCATCATTTTGATTGTGTACCTGTGTCAGGATTCTGAAGTCGGTCCCAATCAATACGGTCCCAATCCCAAAGGGATCGGTAATGATGTCGACGTTCAGTAATTGCTTCCCGGTTCATAACAAAAGGGGCTGTTGCAAAACCTCAAAAAAGGTGAGCAACAGCCTTTTTCTATTGTTTGAGCTGAATATTGGAGGTATAATAAGTCATAATAGGAGAAAATTATGGCTTATTTTACAAATTCTCAAGGGTATTTATTCCTTTG
>JAZNVL010000053.1:0-27081 GCA_045592785.1 Victivallales bacterium
TATCTTGATCGCATCCTTGGGCGTTTCCTCTTTTTTGGAGAAAAACTTGATCTTCTCACCCCAAGGGGTTACCCAAAGAACTCCATCTTTATCATAATAGGCTGTACTTTCCAGCTGCGGAGAACACCACGCAAAACCAAATAGTCCACTCTTTTCAACCGATGAATTATAGACCAGCTGCACCGGAAGTTTCAATTCCGGGGAAAAATTCGCCGTATCCAACAGCCGGGAAATCGAATAAGCATTTTCGGTAAGCGAGGCTTTGCCGGCGCTCATCGGTTTGGAAATAAAATTTACGGTATCTGCGAACAACGAGAAGGAGAGCAAGGCAGAACAAAGTGAGAACCTCTTTGTCATAATAAGACTCCTGATATTTTGTTATCGTACGGTCCATGCGTACTATATCATAGAAATATTATTTTGTCAAGAGCTGTTTTGGATTTTTTTGTAAAAAACATCTTATTCTTTTCAACTTTTACCTTGAAACGCAAAAAAAGCGGCAAGATTTCTCCCACCGCCAAACGGATACCCCATTATTCTATATCAAACATCTTTTTCTGGTCTTCCCATAATATGGGCAATGACTGTTTGAGTTTTTCTGTGCTGATGCTCTTACTGATCTTCCCTGCCAGTTCCTGCCGCCGAAAATCACCAATACCCGATACATCTCCCGTCGGTTCTTGTCATATCCTTTCGGAACACGGTACTGAAACACAGCATTCCTATTCTGCGGTGCTTTCGTTTTGACAACGATTGTTTCCGCAGAAAGAAACAGCGGAAATAAGAATATCATAGTTAGCAACAGCCGTATCATATAAATATCCTTTAGCGGACGGAATAATTAAATCATAAAGTATTAATTTATATATCTTTCCATAGAATGACACCATTTTTATTGATTTTTGTTTAATTGTTTTAATGCATTTTTCAAGTACTGTTTGATATTATGTCTTTTTATCTTAATAATGACTTTCGTTTCATTATATATACTTGAAATTAAAGCATTTTCGACGGCATACCTAAAATGCGGATCTGAAAGAATATGTTTCTCAAAAAAACTATCTTTATCAATGTTTTCTATTTCTCGTGTAATTGCGCTGATTGCAGATTCATGTATTTTGTTATATTCATTTATTTTTCCTAATTGTTTTTTTATTCTCATCAATGCAAGCATCGCATCTATATATGTCGGATTATTTTTCAGCGATTTCAAATAATTGATTTCCGCATTACTAATGTCATTTTTACGTTCACAGGCCAATCCCTTCAGATAATAAATCAATGATAATTTAATCTTGTTATTTGCATATTTTTTTTCTGCAATGTCAATTTGCCTGAACAAGGATTTTTCAGGATTATTTAAATACGGATTACCTTTGTAAAAGCGCAACGCTAACGCTAAATTATCAACTCCGAAACAAGAGTAACATATAAAACAAAAAAGTAATAATAAAATTTTCATTCCAATAATCCTCCTGAGAATATATAATTGTATGCTTCGTTGAAAAGATCCTGAGATCTTGATATCATAAGATTAAAAAGATTAGTTATATCATTAAATAGATTTAACAACTTCATTATTACAATACGCCAGATTGTTCCATCCATCGGGATAGCCGAGAGGGTCGGTTGTTTGCCATTTTCCGTAATCAGAACGGTAATTGCGGAAGAGGAAGGCATACCCAAGTTCACCGATGTAGGGTTTGCCGGTGTACATCGCATTGCTATCGGCACTCTCTCCGAAAGCAGTCATATTAATGGCTTTGCCGCCAATATTCAGTGTGGAACCGAGCATATCGTTGAACATTACTCCGTCTTTGCTGCTCAAAATCGGGTTGCCGCCGGTGACATAAGGTTCATTGATAAACGATGTTTCACCGCGATGGATCAGGGCAAGACCATCCCAGAGAAAATCTTCTGATTTGCCATTGTGGATCGCTTGAGCGATTTGCCCGTCGTTGTGATAATTGAAACTTGCGATAGGCTTCCCGTTTTCAGTTACGCTCAAACCTCTCCACACGCCGAGACGTGTGATCTCCACATTGTATCCGAAAAGCATGGGGGAGATCGTTCTACCAGCAGCCGCCGGGTCAAGATACAGTTTCACATCCGAAAAAGCCGTTTTATTCATAACAGATTGATTCCTTTTCATAAAAAAAAGCGAAACGTCATCCTTCGTAAATGATCTCACCGGCGAGGATCGTTTTCTCCACGGTCTTCCTGTCATTCTTCAAGATCGCGATATCCGCATTCAAACCCTTCTGCAAACGTCCGGTAAAATGATCGATACCGAGATACCGGGCGGAATTGGATGAAGTCATCCAGACACTTTCCACCGGGGAGAACCCGAACACATTCGTAAGGTTGTCAAATGCCATATTCATCGTCAGACAGGAGCCCACGATCCCCTCATTGAACCCGATCAGACGGAAAACGCCATCCTTGCATTGGAAACTGCGGATCCCGTCGTTCATCCTGTAAATGCCGTGAGGATCCCCTGCCCCGGCAAGGGCATCGGTGATCCCGATGATCCGTTTTGCGCCCGCCATACGATAAACCGCTTTGACCATGAGGGGCGGCACATGCACGCCATCCGGGATCATTTCGATAAAAAGCCGGTCATCCAGCAGCACGGCATCCATGGTGCTGGGCTGTGTCACCCCGCCATCTACGATCCTGCCGTCCCAGGTATCACAAATATGACAGATGCCGCGTCCGCCGATATCGCCGAAATGCGCTGCCTGTTCCAAGCTCATCCCGGTATGTCCGGCGGAAATGATGACACCCGCCCGGATCGCTTTTTCTATGATGAGATCCGCGTTTTCCAGTTCAGGGGAGATCGTCATGATTTTCAGTGTACCGTCTGCGGCATCCAGGAATTTTTCGAACTCATCGGGATCGGGCATACGGATCAGATCCTGATTCATACCGCCTTTGTGAACGGGCTCAATGTACGGTCCTTCCAGATGACTGCCCGCAATGAGAGACGTATTTTTCTCCGGGGCACGGACAAGTTCCTTCACGCGTTTGAGGAAAGCAATCAACTTTTCGTGGGTGTCCGCAGCCAGAGCAGGACAGAACCGCACCATTCCGGTGGAGGGAGCCTTTTCCGCCATCACCGCGACTTTTTCTTCACAGGCAGAACCATCAAGCAAGCCATGCAGATGGGTATCGATGAACCCGGGCAGGATCCAGTTTTCGTCCTGCCGGACCTCATTTTCCAGCACAACATCCGTGATCGTTCCGCCGGAGATCGCGACATATCCGTATCCGGCGGCATCGGGGCAAACGATATTACCATAAAATTTCATAAAAAACTCCTTGTCTTTGCTGCGGCTTAATGTAGCACGGTTTCCGGCTTTGTCAAACGGTGTAATGTTTTATTTTGAAATAACGTACGCAGGATTTTCCCGAATTATCGGCGTTCCGAACTTGAAAAAACGGAAAGGTGGTGTATATTTATGCCGCAATAAATGGAAACAGCCACACACAACGGAGTTCAGCAATGAATATTTCAGTTTTTCACAATGGAAATGCACAAGGGGATTTCCCGGTTGACGGGGATTATTTCCGACAGAAGATCGAGATCCCCGCAAAAGAAGGAAAGATGACGTTCACACTTCAGCTTCCGATCCGGGATATTCAATCCTACTGGACTCCACAGCTCCGCACACCGGGGATCCGGTTGCTTTGGAATATCATTGCGGAAAGCGCGGCTCAGAGTTATTATCCCTTTGCCTCCTTTTTCAATCTGGGGCAGACCAACCGGTTCTCCATCGGGACCACGAACCTTGTTGACGATACCCGTATCACCGCAAAAATGAATCAGGAATCCTGCATTTATGAAATCACAGTGGATGTGACATTATCCGGTGTCTCGGAGGATTTCGATCTCATCATCGACCGTCGCGAGGTCCTCTGGACGGAAGCATTGGCGGACTGGCGTACTGCCGCGGGCGGGGATATGCCGCTGCCGGAATTCCCTGCCGGCGCATGGGAACCCGTGTTCTGCACCTGGTACGCCGTTCATGCGGCAATGACACAGGACTGGGTGGAAGCGAACTGCAAAAGTGCCTCCGAACTGGGCTTCAAGACGTTGATCATTGATGACGGCTGGTGTTTTGATGAGAAGAAACGGGTCTCGCCGGAAACGTTGACACACTGGTATGAACAGATCGGGGACTGGAAACTCTCCAAAGAAAAGTTCCCGGACTTCGATGCGCACCGTCAGCGGGTACAGGCGATGGGCATGAAATACATGCTCTGGGTGACACCGTTCCTCATCGGTGCGAAAAGTGAACTCTGTCAGGAGATCCGTCATGCCCTCGGGACAACGTATCACGAAGGACGTTATCTGTTTGACAGCAGTCACAAAGATGCGTGCGAAAAAGTCATAGCCAAGCTCCGTCATGTGATCGAAGACTACAAACTGGACGGCTTGAAAGTGGACTTTCTGGATGAGATCCGCCCCAGTCAGGAAACTCCGCGGGGGATGCACACGCTGGATTTCATCCGTGAACTCTCCCGGGAGATCCGCAACGTGAATCCGGAAGCGTTGATCGAATTCCGCCAATCCTATTCCACCATACAGATGATACCCTACGGAACGCAGTTCCGCGCCGGGGACGTGCCATTCGACTACATCGACAACTTTCAGCGGCTCTGTCAGATCCGCATCAGTATGGGTGACGGGGTACCGGTCCACGCGGACCCGGCATACTGGCATCCGGCGGAAACGGCGGAAAATGCCGCGCGTCACATGATCGCCTCCCTGGTGGGCGTGCCGATGATCTCCATGGAACTGACTGCACTTTCGGAAACGGAAAAGAACATCATCCGTTTCTGGCTGGATTTCTATCAGGCACACCGGAACGCATTAAACCTGGGCAAATGGAATGTCCGGTATCATCTCAACGCGGTTGCGTATGCACTTTGCAACACCCCGGAAGAAAGCATCCTCATTCTGAATGACAGCGCACGGCTTTCCGAAGCACTGGTAAAGTGTTCCGGCAGGATTTGGATCTGCAATCTCTCCCCGGATGCACTGTCTCTGGATGGTGCGATCTGTTACACACCCGACGGCAGAGAAAGCAATCCCGGCATCATTCCGGAAGCCGGACTCGGTGTCATCAACAGGTAAGCAAAAAGGATTTTACAGTATGGATCATCTCATCACCTGCAACGAAAACAATGCCATCCAGAATGCGATCGATACGGCAGCCGCCAACGGCGGCGGACGTGTCGTACTCATGCCCGGGACGTATCTCTCCGGCACGATCTATCTGAAAAACAACGTGGAACTGCATCTGGAAGCGGGTGCGGTTCTTCTGGGACATCCCACGCCGGAACTTTACGATGATTTCAACGACCTGCCCCACTTTGATTTTGCTCCCGAAAACAGCCGGAAGTGTCTGATCGCCGCGAAAAACTGCCGGAATATCGCCATCACCGGATACGGCGAGATCAACGGACAGGGTCCTGCGTTTTATGATACCAACGTACCGACGGGCAATTTCTTCAACAAACCGCCCCATCCCCGTCCCCGTCTGATCCAGTTATACAACTGTCAGAATGTGTTTATCGAAAATGTTTCCGTGATCGACTCTCCGGGTTGGAGCGTGCTGCTCACCAAATGCGACAATGTGAAGATCAATGGAGTCACCGTCGCCGGATGCCAGCAGATGATCAATAACGACGGGATCGACCTGGACGGATGCAGCCGGGTCCATATCAGCGACTGTACGATCCGGACCGGTGACGACTGCATCGTGGTCCGTGCGCTCCGTCACAACCAAGAGGAAGCCGCGATCTGCGAACACATCACCGTGACGAACTGTACGCTTGACAGCCACTGTCAGGGGATCCGCATCGGATGTCCCAGTGACGACACGATCCGTCATTGTGTATTCAGCAATCTGACGATCTCCGGCCGCTGCAATGGGATCTACTGTGAATCTCCGGTCCGTTATCTTAGCAGCAACTGCACCGGTTATCTCAATGTGCATGACATTCTTTTCGACAATATCGATATCGACTGCGCCGGGTACCCCATCCGGCTGATCTGCGAAGACGGCATCATTCTCCGCGCTTTCAAACGGTTCACGTTCAGCAATATCCGGATCCGTTCCGGGTATGCAGTCGAGCTCCGGGGCAATGCAGGGACCCCCATCGAAGACATCGTGCTTGACAACGTGACAGGGACTGTGGAAAATGATACGCCGCTTTTCCTGAAATATGTGAAACATCTCAAAATGAACAATGTGGATCTCACAGGCTGTACCGGAGAGATCACGCCGCTGGTCCGTGGGGAATCAACATCATGGGAAGCGGCAAGATAAAATGCAACATATCAATATCATCGCTGTTGTCGCCCTGCTGCTGACAGCAGTCATCTGGGGTCTTTCCTATTCCGCGCAGGCGGAAGCCATGGAGAATATGCAGCCGCTTATCTTTGTGGCATTGCGTTATCTGCTGGGGACACTGATCCTTCTCCCTGTGATTGCATTTCAACGGCATAAATTCGACCGGAAGATCCTGATCGGGGGCGCGGCGTGCGGATTTTTTCTGGCGGGCGGTGAGATCCTGCAGCAGTTCGGACTGCTCTACACGTCCGCCGGGAAAACGGGTTTTCTGACGGCACTCTATGTCATCATGATCCCCGTGATCGGTGTTTTTGTAAAAAAGAAATCGGACTGGAAGATCTGGTGTGCCTCACTCGTCTCGGTCGCCGGAGCGTATCTGCTCTGTTCGGATGGAACGATCCGTGACTTCGGGAATCCGGGAGACGGCTTGATCCTGCTCTGCGCATTGTTCTTTGCATTCCAATTTATTGCTCTGGCAAAATTTGCGCCGGAAGCCGATGCGTTCCACCTGGCGGCGGTCCAGTTCATCACAGTCGCCCTCATTTCCGGCATTGCCGCAATCATCGCGGGAGAACAATGCACCTGGCAGAATATCACAGCGACTGCCGGACCGCTGCTTTATTGCGGGCTGATCGCCATCGGGATCGCCTGTACGGTCCAGGTGGCGGCACAGAAATATGTGCATCCGGCAACGGCATCGATCATTTTGAGTATGGCATCGGTGTTTGCCGTGATCTGGGGCTGGATGCTGCTCAATGAAACCTATTCCATCCAGAATCTGGCTGGATGCGCCCTGATCCTGGGGGCAGTGATCCTGGTCCAGCTCCCGTCCCGGCAGAAATAAAAAACGGGACTGCCGCAGGCCTCCGGTCCTGCAACAGCCCCGATCTCTCACTCAAAATGCGTTTTTACTTCGCCAGTTCGATCCAGCCGGCAATGAGTTTTTCCGCGGTATCCGTGGAATATCCGCTGGAACGGGGGGTATCTTCGTATCCGCCACGCCCGTAGTTCCAGGGGTTGGGGATGTAACCGCCGCCATAACCGAAACCGCCGTTGCGGTTACCATGGGAGGTGACCAGACAGAGTTTGCCTTTGAACACGCCCTTGCGGACCTGCAATCCGATTTCCACAAAGGGTTCACTGGGCAGAGAAGCCAGCACAGCGGAATCCCCGAACATGAATCCGGTGAGCAGGAATTCGGGAACATTGGTATTGTTGGCAAGGCGGATCAGGTGACTTGCGAAATATTTGAGAGCGAAAGGCGTACCCTTTGCCAGGTCTTCACTGGTCAGGTCCTTGGCGGCACCGGCATTATCCACATCGATTTCGGGATATTTATCCACGATGGCTTGTGCCGCTGCGATCTCGGCATCATCGATCTTACGGGGAGCGGTGACGACCTTGCGGGATTTGACCACGATACCGGAACCGGTGACAGGGGTAAGGGAATCCAGAGCGGCGAGAACCGTTTCTGCATAACCTTTACCGATCCGTTCGGGTTCGGCGTAACAGGTCTGATCCATATCGGTGGAGACGTCAAAGTGATTGATATTGCCGGATGCACCGATCATGGGAACGACCATGGCGCCGGGTGCCAGTTTCGGTTCGACAGCGCGACGGTAGAACCCGGGCCAGTCAGCGGAAACACCGCAGCCGCCGATGGTATCGGTGTGGTTGACGATGGACGTGATCAGCAGTTTGATCCCGTCGGCAGTTTTCACCGCCAGCATGGGGATCTCGGGGTCGATATCGCCTTCCGGACGCATGATGTCGGGGTTGAGCTTGCCGGGATTGGTGATGACGTGTCCCGCCTTCATCCAGTAACGACGGTTGAAGATAAAACGGGCATCGGCAGCCATACCGCCGAAGAGTTCGCCATCCTGAATATTGTTCACGGCATCGGCAAGAGCTTCGGCAGCCCGGGCGGCGGCGAACTCGTTATACGCCTGGGAATTGGGCTGACCGTAGGTATCGGGCGCGGTGTGAGTGTGGGTGGCGGCGACCAGAAGATTGCTTTCATCGAACTGAGTCAAACCGGCTTTGGTGAGAGCTTCACGCACGGCACCGTAGAGCTTGTAGTTGATGGAGATGATGTCGAAATGCAAAATGGCGGAAAGTTTGTCGCCGTCTTTGAAAACGACAGCGCGCACTTCCAGATCATCCAGCACATGATCCCATACACGTTTGTTGAAGTACCCGGCGAGGGAAATAGGTTCCTGCGGAGTAGTACATCTGCGACCGATCCCGAATTGAATCTTCATGATATAAAATCCTTTATGTTGTGTACCTTTTTGAAGATACAGGTTGTTTGAATGAAAGTAATATACACTGCTTTTTTACGTTGTCAAGTCTCTGTTACCAGTTTTCTGCCAGTCCAGATGCCGGAAAGATAATAGATCAATCCGGGGATGGCTGTCCCGTAGGTCGCCAGTGAGAATCCGAGGATAAATCCATAGAGTCCCATCTCACAGTAGATCCCCAGGAACCAGGAGAGAAAGATACGGAACACCACGCCGTCCAGCAGCGCAATGATGAGTCCGAAATTGGCATTGCCCACCCCCTGGATAAAGCCCTGTGTCCCACGCATGATGGCAAGCGCAGGGAATTGCCAGATGATGGCGGCGGCGAAGGTGGGGACCAGTTCCATCACGCCCGGATCTTCCGTGAAAAAGGCAAACATGATCTCCGGAAAAAAAATCAGACAGAGCATGTAGATCACAAAAAGTCCGGTACAGCACAGCCAGCTGATGCGTACACCGCGGCGTACCCGGTCGAAGTCCCGTGCGCCCATATTCTGGGCGACCACACTGGACACCGCAAAAGTCATCCCCTGGGAGATCTTATTGACCAGGTCATCCAGCCGCACGCCCACACCGAAAGTGGCAGCCGCCAGATATCCCACGCTGTTGACCAGCGTATTCACATAGAGCATGGAAACGTTGATGGCACAGCATTGCAATGCAAAGGGAACCCCGAGCCGGACCAGTCCTTTGAAGACTGCCGGATCCGGGATCAGGCTGCGCCATTTGAAATCGAACCCGAATTCCTCTTTCCTGCGATAGAGGAAACAGACGGCATAGAGGAACGAGATCCCCTGCCCCAGGATCGTTGCCAGAGCCGCGCCCGCCACACCCATACGGAATCCGGCGACAAAGAGGAAGTCCAGAAGAACATTCAGCACCGAAGCGATGGCAATAAACAGGAAAGGATGCCGTGCGTCGCCCATTCCGCGCAAGACGGCAGAGACCATATTGTATCCGTAAGCGAAAATAACTCCACCGCTGCAAATGAGCATATAATCCATGGCATCGGCGAAGGCTTCCGGCGGTGTTTTCAGCAATTCCAGAAACGTACGGGAGAAGATGAGCCCCAGTACCGTCATCACCACACCCAGCGCAAGGATCACGCCGAACAGAGTCCCGATCGCACGGTTCAGACGATGATGTTCCCCGCTGCCGATCAGCTGGGAAATGTAGACCTGTCCGCCCGTGGAAAAGCCGAGACACATCATGACGATGAACATAAACGCCTGACTGGAAATGGAGACGGCGGAAAGCCCGTGACTGCCCACATAGCGTCCGACGACTGCCATATCCACCAGGGAATACAAAACCTGCAATGCATTGGAAAGCATGAAAGGGACAGCAAAAAAGACCATGCGTTTGAGCAATGGTCCTTTGGTGAAATCCTGAACGATCTTTTTCTTTTTCATTCTGCCGCATCATCCTTGTCAAGTGGCATATAATATACACCGCCACCCGGGATTTGGCAAATGAAGTTCAGAACATTTTCGGTGTTTGCCGGTATTCTCCGGGGGAGACTCCGGTTTCCTGTTTGAATTTCTGGTAGAAGTAATTGACCGTTTTGAAGCCGCAGAGTGCAGCGATCTCGCCGTGAGACATGGCGGTATTCTGCAACATTTGACATGCCCTGCGGATCTGTTCCTGCAAACGGTACCGGGTCGGCGATACGGAAAAATGATATTCCCATTCACGGTAAAAAGTCCGGCGGCTGATACCATACTTTTTCAGCAGGTCATCCAGGGGTACACCGGACCCCAATTCACCGGCGATGGAATAGATCTTGATACTGTTGCGGGAAAAAGTCTTTTCCTGCAACAGCACATGATCGGTGATGATGGCAGTGAAAAGCTGGATGGCAAGCTGATCCAGCCGGTCCGCCGCGCCCGGGGCTTCCAGATCATTGAGTTCCTCCCGGATCTTTGTCACGATCGCAGAGGGCATCGCATCAAAATAAAAATACAGTTCGTCGTGAAGTGTATCCCGGAAGAGCTGAAGAAACTTTTCATAACATTCCGGCGGATAAGAGAAAAACAGTTCGTCGTGATACGTCGTCCGGATGGACTGGATCGTTGTCCCGGGCTTCAGAATGGCGAACGAGAATTTTTTGGAGTCCGGCACCCGGATCGTATGCCGGGTTCCGTTGACCACCGCCTCCATAACGGAGTCTTCCCAGTTTGCGGAAATGCAGACGTAGCAATTCTCCAGGACGGCATTATGGTGCTCATGATAATGATGAGGCATCCATCCCAGCGTAGCGATCCGGTATGGGAATTGAAAGAGCCGTTTTTTACCCCACAATGTGTAAAGTTTGGTTTCCAGCACGACAGGTTACTCCTTGTATTGTCACCAATATACTCACTCTTTCGTAAAAAACAAGCTCTGTCAAGAGATAAATCACTCAAAAGTGACGTAGAATGCAACGCATCCGGGGCCGTTTTTGATCAGGGTGAGATTGTGTCCATCCCAAAGGACCTGCGCCGGAGTACGGTCATTCTTTTCATCCATCATGAAAGCGGAAACACGTTTCGCGTGTTCCATCCCGTTGATTTCCAGGTCGATGGTGACATCATTACCGCAATAATCCGTCACAAGGAGACGTCCGCCGGTCCCGTCATCCGCCAGCCCGCCCAGAAGATAGACGGTCTTTTTCCGCTGAATGTTTTCCGTTGCCACACGGTTGGAGACTTCTGCGATGAGGTTCCCGAACATCTTCATGCCGAAGGAACACTTGTTTTCCCGCATGTTGGTATCGCGGAAGGAGAAACTGCCGCCCACATAGGAGGAACCGTAATAAAACGCGCTGTCAAGGGGCTGATCCTGCCATCCGGTAAGGACTGCCAGGTTGAAGCAGGCAGAGGTGATCCCGGTGGAACGGTTCAGTGCGTTGATCTTCTGTTCGGGGGTGACGTCACCGCCCTGCACGCCGTCCCAGGAAGCCATATAATGCCATTCATTGATACAGAGTTCCATTTCGGTGAACCCGAGTTCATCCACGAATTCACGCATGCCGATGGGCTGCTGGATCAGGCTTTCCGCTTCGCCGGAATAAGAATGCCAGGAGAAGAAGTCGGGTTTCACGCCGGCTTCTTTGCAAGCCATCAGGAAGGGTTTGATGCGCGCGCCATCGGGTCTTGTGATGGCGGGACCACCGATTTTAAGTTCGGGGAACTCGCTTTTCAGCCGTTTGAAAATGGTGATGAAGAGACGGTAGAATTCTTCCTGCGTCCCTGCCCAGCACGGCGCACCCAGGTCCGGCTCATTCCAGATTTCCCAATACTGCATCTGTTCTTTGTATTCAAACCCGTTCGCCCAGCCGCGGGTATAGTGACGGACGATCCCGGCACAGGCTTCGGCGTATTTGTCAAAGTCCTCGGGAACGAGGGTATTGAAATGATTCTGTTTGGTGCTGGAAGTATGTTCGATACTGGTACCGAGACGGTAGAAGATCTTCATATTGCAGTCCAATGCCTGTTTGATCATGGCATCGGTGGGACCGAAAACGTAGTTCTTCGGATCGGTGGCATCCAGATGCAGCAGCGGGAAGACGAAGTGGGTATCAACCATGCGCTGTCCATTGTTCCAGAGAGCCCAGTCATGCGTACGGGTACTCTGGAAATTCAGTTTCAGGAACTCGTCGTCATAATTCTGATAACGGCGACTGGAAAGAATGGGGGCACTGTTGCTGCCGTGCAGTTCCTTGTTGATCTTGCCGATGGTCTTGTTGAAATCGACACGTCCTGCGGTATAAAGTTTTGCCATAAAAATGACTCCTTCTATTGCGTTTGTTTTTATTTTCTGCGCTGTTCTGTCGCAGTATCCAACCACTTACAATAATCATTGCAGGGTATTTTTCAATCTTTTTTTTTGCCATTTTTATTCGTTTTTGTGCCAAAAAAAACAAGCACAGAAATAATTTGATAAATATTTAATAAAACTTTGTTTCCGGACTTGCAAATGCAAAAAAGGAGGCTTATATTACCGTAACATTGTATTAGTCTTGCTATCAAGGAACTTATTATGCAGCTTATAAAAGATGTGAACCGGATCCGGATCGGGATCATCGGAATGACAGAAGGCAATGGTCACCCCTACTCCTGGAGTGCCATGTTCAATCGGTACGACAAGGAACGCATGACCGCGGAATGTCCCTTCCCCGTCATCCCGGTTTACCTCAACAAGGAAGACTACGACACCATGGGTATCCCCGGGGCGAAGATCGAAGTCATTTACTGCAACGACCGCAAGGATGCGGAACATGTGGCGCAGTGTTCACTGATCCCGGAGATCGTGGAGAAACCGGAAGATATGATCGGGAAAGTGGATGCGGTGATCATCGCCACGGATATCGGCAGCGAACATGTGGAACGTGCGAAACCGTTTATCGAAGCCGGGATCCCGTTATTCATCGACAAGCCGTTATGTGACAACCGGGAAGACCTGGAATTTTTCAAAAACGCCATCGCCAACGGAGCGAAGATCATTTCCTCCAGCAGTTTGCGTTACTGTAAGGAATTCGCGCCTTACCTCAACGGACATTTTCACGAAGTGGGCAAGCCCCGTCTCATCACTTATTCCATGCCGAAGAAATGGGAAACGTACGGAATCCATGCACTGGAAGCGGTGTTTGCGCTGACCGGGCCGGGTTTCATCAGCATCCGCAATACGGGCAGTGACCGCCGCAATATCATCCATCTCAAACACAAAAATGAGTTTGACGTCATCATTTCCAATATTTACGATTGCAGCGGTGCGCCGCTGACCATCCAGGGAACGGGCGGAACAGTACAGATCAATGTCCATGACTCGTACTATGCGTTCCGGACCCAGCTGGTCAAGTTTGTGGAGTATCTCCGTACGGGCGAGCCTCCGGTCCCCTTCAGCCATACAGAGGAATTGATGCGTCTTGTGATCGGCGGGATCGAAAGTCGCGCCAATGACGGAAAAGAAATCATGATCTGAACGAAAGGAATCACCCATGATAACACCACGCAAATCCCGGATACTGGAAAAGATCCGTGCAGGAAAGAAAGCAATCTCCTATAAAGTCAATCTGGGTTGTCCCCGTGCAGTTGAAATCGCCGCACAAGCCGGATTCGACGGTGTTTGGATCTGTCAGGAACATGTTCCCACGGATCAGAGTACCATGTGCAATCAAATCCTGGCGGCAAAGGCATACGATTGCGACTGCATCGTCCGCGTGGCAAAGGGATGTTACAGTGATTACATCCGCCCGTTGGAAGCGGATGCCTCCGGCATTATGATCCCCCACCTCATGAGTTTGGAAGAAGCAAAAGAGATCGTCCATACGGTCCGCTTTCAACCGCTGGGACTGCGTCCCGTGGATGGCGGCAATGCAGACGGCTTGTACTGCAAGTTCGATTTCAAGGAATACATCAAGTTCATGAATGAAAACCGTCTTGTGATCGTCCAGATCGAAGACCCGGAACCCTTGTCACAGCTGGATGAGATATGCAAACTGCCGGGGATCGACATGATCTTCTTCGGCCCCGGAGACTTCAGTCACGCCATCGGGCATCCGGCGGAATTCGATCATCCGGAGATCCACCGTGTCCGCAAACTTGTGGTGGAGACAGCGCACAAATACGGAAAATTCGCAGGCACGGTCTCCGTGCCTTCGTTGAAACAGTGTTATCTGGAAGGATATGACTATGTAAACTGCGGAGCGGATGTAGCCGCGATCGGCGCGAACTGCGATACCATTTTGAAGAACTACGAAGACGCAATTTCGTAACATAAAACCGGATCCGGTCTTATATCCGAAGTGACTGCTGCAGAGTATCGGGCTTTGCAGCAGTTTTTTTTCTGCCCGCAAAATTATTTTTGATGATCCCGCGTTTTTTCAAAAATATTTTTTGTTTTTTTTGTGTTAAAAAACTTGATATTTTCAAAAAAATGGGTATAGTAGCCCTTATATTTAAGTATTATCAACACCAACAAGAGAACGGAGCAGCCCCATGGCAGAAGATTTACAGGGATTACTGGACCGCATCCAGGAAGACGGATTGCGGAAATCCGAAGAAGAACGTAACCGCATCATTGCCGATGCCGAAGCAAAAGCAGCCAGGATCATCGCCGATGCAAAAGCAAAAGCCGACGATTATCAGAAAGCCGCCGAAGAAGCCGCAAAAGCATTGGAGATCAAAGCCGCTGATACCATCCGGCAGAGTGCGCGGGATATCCAGATCGCTCTCAAAAGCGAAATGCAGGAACGGCTCCGCAATGTGGTCAAGGGGTGCGCCGGACAGGCTCTCTCCCCCGAAATGATGGCTGGTCTCATCCTGGAAATGGCGCGTTCCTACGCCGCCAATCCCGCCGATAAGATCGAAGTCCTGCTCCCTACGGCTTCCGTGAAATATCTTTCCGACGGGATCCTTGCCGGGTTGGGCGAAGATCTGCGGAACCGTACCACGATCCTGGGCGAAAATGAAATGAACGGCGGACTCCAGATCGGATTCCGTGACGGTGATGTGTTTCTGGATTTCTCCGATGAAGCACTGGCTGACATCATCTGTGCATACGCCGGACCGAAACTTTCCGCCATCCTGAAGGGTTGACGAACGCAGGAGAATAACGTGGAACTTTTTTCTCTGATCTCATCTTTGCCCTATCTCAAACTCTTTGAGAAACCGGCAATCACATCCGAAAAGTTTCTCTATTTCTGTTCCTCTTATTTCCACGGCAGAAAAATGGCGCTGCTGGAACGGCTCACGCTCGTACCCGGACAGGGAACGTCCGACAAGAAATCCCTGATCCTCAAAGGTCTCACCGAGCTCTCCGGCAGAAAAATGGAAACGGACGGCAGTGTCTATGACATGGCGTTCCGCTCCTTCGAAGCCGAAATCACACGGTCGTTCCCGGAACGTTCCTTGGCTCGTATGTATACCCGGTACGAAATGGCGCTGCGTAACAGCATCGCAAAAGTCCGGGCTGCAAAATGGAAACAGGGCGAAATGGGACCCGCCGCCCGGTTGGATGGCGGGTATATGGCAGATGCCGATCGCGTAGTGCAGGAGGCGTTTGCCGCTCCGAACCCGTTGGAACGGGAACGGATCCTGGACCGGGCACGCTGGGAGAAGCTGGATGAATATGCGCGGATCTTCAATCTGCACGGGTTTTCCTTCGATGCCGTTTGCGCCTATTGTCTGAAACTGCAGATCGCAGAAAAATGGGCGGAACGCAACGAAAAAGCTGCCGCCGGAAACCTGGACCGGGCTGCGGAACTTGTCCGCGCCGTAAATACAGAAAATAATTAAGTAAATAACATAATCAAATTCGGAGAAGAACGGAATGCCGGAACATAACAGAGGACGGATCGTAGGTGTCAATGGAAACCTCCTGACGGTGGAATTCGACACCAGCGTGATTCAGAATGAAGTGGCGTTTGTCATCCTTGGTGACCTGCGCCTGAAATCGGAAGTCATCCGCGTACGGGGGAACCGCGCAGACTTGCAGGTATTTGAAAGCACAGACGGGATCAAAGTGGGCGATATCGTGGAATTTTCCGGATCGCTCCTCAGTGTGACGCTGGGACCCGGTCTGCTCAAACAGGTGTTCGACGGTTTGCAGAACCCGCTGCCCATGCTGGCGGAAAAATCCGGGTTCTTCCTGCAGCGCGGCGTTTATCTGGATGCCTTCGACTTCCAGGCGGTGTGGGATTTCACGCCGCTGGCGGAAGTCGGCGCAAAACTCCGCGCCGGCGACAAAATCGGGTTCGTTCCCGAAGGGATCTTCAAACATTATATCATGCTCCCCTTCGCATTCCGCGGCGTTTGGACTCTGGAAAGTGTCAATGCCCCCGGCGAATACAAGGCTTGTGACACCGTCGCCACGGTCCGCAACGAAAAAGGCGAAACGCGGACCGTCAGCATGATCCAGGAATGGCCCGTCAAGATCCCCATCTCCTGTTACAAAGAAAAACTCATGCCGGTGGAACCGCTCATCACACAGCAGCGTATCATCGATACCTTCTTCCCCGTGGCACAGGGCGGCACGTTCTGTACCCCCGGTCCCTTCGGCGCAGGAAAAACCGTTCTGCAGCATGCCATCAGTCAGTACGCGGAAGCCGACGTGGTGATCGTGGCGGCTTGCGGGGAACGTGCCGGTGAAGTCGTGGAGATCCTCCGTGAATTCCCGGAACTGGAAGACCCGCGGACCGGGAAGACCCTCATCGACCGTTCCATCATCATCTGCAATACCAGTTCCATGCCCGTGGCTGCCCGTGAAGCCTCCGTTTATACCGCAGTGACCCTGGCGGAATATTACCGTCAGATGGGCTTGAACGTGCTGTTGCTGGCGGACTCCACATCCCGGTGGGCGCAGGCTCTCCGCGAAATGTCCGGTCGTCTGGAAGAAATCCCCGGGGAAGAAGCGTTCCCCGCTTACCTGGAATCCCGTATTTCCAGTTTCTACGAACGGGCGGGGCTGGTCCTGCTCAACGACGGCGTGACCAAAGGGTCCGTCACCATCGGCGGTGCGGTGTCACCTGCCGGGGGTAACTTTGAAGAACCGGTGACCCAGGCGACACTGAAAGTGGTGGGTTGCTTCCTGGGGTTGTCCCGTGACCGTTCCTCCGCGCGCCGTTTTCCGGCGATCCACCCGCTTGACAGTTGGAGTCATTACCAGAGTATCATCCCTGCCGACGAAGTGAAACTTGCCCGTCAGACCCTGAAACGGGGGCAGGAAGTGAACCAGATGATGAAAGTCGTGGGCGAAGAAGGGACGAATACGGAAGACTTTGTGGTCTACCTCAAGAGTGAGTTCCTGGACTTCGTTTATCTGCAGCAGAACACCTTTGATGCGGTGGATTCCGCCAGCAGCCGGGAACGTCAGAACTATGTTTTCGACAAGGTCACGGAAGTGTTGAAAACGGACTTCGCCTTTGCGGAAAAGGAAGAAGCCCGTCAGTTCTTCCAGGAATTGCGTGTGACATTCACGGAATGGAACTACATGCCTTACAAGGAAGAAAAGTTCAACACGCAGGAAAAGATCATCGAAGCCAAAATTCAGGAGAAAGCCGTCCATGCGTAAAGTTTATCACAAAATCATACAGATCGCCGGCAACGTCATCACGGTGGAAGCCGACAATGTTGCATACAATGACCTGGCGGAAGTCATCAGTGCTTCCGGAACCTCCCTGGCACAGGTCATCCGTCTGCAGGATACCAAAGTATATCTCCAGGTCTTCGCAGGGTCCAGAGGGATCAGTACGGGGGACGAAGTCCGCTTCCTCGGACGTCCCATGCAGGTCTCCGGATCCGATGACCTCCTGGGCCGTATCTTCAATGGTGCCGGTGTGCCCCGCGACAACCGTCCGGAGATCACGGAAGATCCCGTGGAGATCGGCGGTCCCTCCGTCAACCCGGCGAAACGCGTGATCCCCCGGAAAATGATCCGTACCGGGATCCCCATGATCGACCTGTTCAACACGCTGGTGGAATCCCAGAAACTGCCGATCTTCTCGGTGGCGGGTGAACCCTACAACGAATTGCTGGCTCGTATTGCCATGCAGGCGGAAGTGGATGTGATCATCCTCGGCGGCATGGGTCTCAAATACGACGATTATCTTTTCTTCCGAAACAAGCTCGATGAACACGGCGCACTTCCCCGGTCCGTCATGTTCGTTCATACCGCATCCGACCCCGTGGTGGAATGTCTGCTGGTCCCGGATATGTGTCTGGCTGTGGCGGAACAATACGCACTCCGCGGCAAACGGGTACTGGTCCTCCTCACCGATATGACCAACTACGCCGATGCCATGAAAGAAATCGCCATCACCATGGAGCAGATCCCCTCCAACCGCGGGTATCCCGGCGACCTTTACAGTAAGCTTGCCGCACGTTATGAAAAGGCGGTGGACTTCGACGGCGCGGGATCCATCACCGTTCTTGCGGTGACAACCATGCCCGGCGACGACGTGACACATCCCATCCCGGACAACACCGGATACATCACGGAAGGGCAGTTCTATCTGCACAGCGGATCCATCGATCCCTTCGGCTCCCTCTCCCGTTTGAAACAGAACGTGAACGGGAAGACCCGCAGTGACCATCGTGCGGTCATGGATACCATGATCCGGTTCTATTCGGATTACAAAGACACGCTGGAAAAGCAGTCCATGGGTTTCCAAATGAGTTCCTGGGACGAAAAGTTGCTGAAATACGGACATCTGTTCGAAAAGCACATGATGGACCTTTCCGTGAATATCCAGCTGGAAGATGCA
Organism: Victivallales bacterium; assembly: GCA_045592785.1. Taxonomy (GTDB): domain Bacteria; phylum Verrucomicrobiota; class Lentisphaeria; order Victivallales; family UBA1829; genus RGIG8244. The sequence goes on from JAZNVL010000053.1 coordinate 18,906, forward strand.
CTTGATCTTGGCTGGAAGATCATGGCAGACTGTTTCACCAAAACAGAAACCGGGATCAAATCGGATATCATTGCACAGCACTGGCCCGAAAACCAGTAAGGCGGAGTGTGATCCATGGCAAAAGTAAAACTGACAAAAACAGAATTGAAGCGGCAGCGGGATGCTCTCAAGCAGTATACCCGGTTCCTGCCTACCCTTCAATTGAAAAAACAGCAGCTTCAGCTGGAAATGAGACTCTGCCTGGAACGGATCGAAGAAAATGAAGTGCGGGAAGCCCAATCCAAAAAAGAACTGGCGGACTGGACCGCAATTTTCGGTGACCCGGAGTCGGCGGAAAAAATCGCCTCCGTGCTCCGTGTCAATTCCATCTGTACGTCCGAAATGAATATCGCCGGCGTGCAGGTGCCCGTTTATCAGGGCGTGGACTTCATGCAGGTCCCTTACGACCTCTTTGTGGAAGATCCGTGGCTGGATGATGCCGTGGGCGCAGTCCGCAAGATCGTGGAACTGCAATCCGAACGGGAGATCATCCGGCGGCAATATGATTGTATCGCACAGGAACTGCGGGTGACTACCCAGCGTGTCAATCTCTTCGAAAAGGTCAAAATCCCGGAAACAAAAGAGATCATACGGCTCATCAATATCGCCATCGGTGATGCCGATACCTCCGCTGTTGTCCGTTCCAAGATCGCAAAGAAAAAACTCCAGGAGGAACCGGCAGCATGATCATTCCCATGAAAAAAATCACTCTGCTCTGCCTGGAGCAGGATAAAACCGGTTCGCTGGAACAACTCCGCAGACTGGGCATCATGCAGCTTACCGCCGGAAAGACACCGGAAACCGCTGACGTCGCCCAGCTCTCCAAAACCTCCGCCGATATCGAAAAAGCGATCAACCTGATCCGTATGGCGGAAGAACCGGAGAAAAAAGAAGAAAACACTACGACAAAGAATTTCAGTGCCAACGGGTGCAAGATCGTTGCCCGTACGCTGGAACTCGCCGAACTGCAGTCCGATACGCAGAAGGAACTCGAAGCTCTACGCAAAGAGGAGGAACTGCTCCTCCCCTGGGGCGATTTCTCCCCTGCTTCCCTGCAGAAGCTCAAAGAGCAGAACATCCATATCACGTTCTGCATCTCGCTCCCGGCGCAATTCGAAGAACGCAAAAACGCGCTCCCCGATAACGTGACCGTGAAAGTCATTTCCGTAGACAAACGTCAGGTCTGCTATATCCTGATCTCTCCGGAAGAACCTGCGGAACCCGTTGCCGACAGCGTACAGCTCCCCGCGAAATCCCTGAACGTGATCCGGGAAACCATCAGCGATCTGCAGATGAAACTGCACTCCATCAATGCGGAACTGGTCACGTTCAAAGCTGCCCTGCCCCAGACGTTGGCGTATCAGCGGAAAGCGGCCGCCGCTCTGGAATTTGCTTCCGCCCGTGACGGCATGAACAACGAAGGCGCACTCTCCTGGATCTGCGGGTTCGTCCCCGTGACCGAACTGGAAAAATTGCGGAAAGCCGCACTGGATCATGGGTGGGCATTGCAGATCGAAGACCCGGGTCCCGATGATGAAGTGCCCACTTACATCAAAAAGCCCGCGTTCCTGAATATCATGGATCCGCTGTTCGACTTCATCGGTGTGCAGCCCGGATATCGGGAAAACGACGTCAACGCGTTCTTCCTGGTCTTCTTCCCCATCTTCTTCGGGATGATCCTGGGCGATGCCGGGTACGCCGTACTCTTCCTGGGGATCGCCATGATCTGCAAACAGATCTTCCGGAACAAACCGGCGGCGCGTCTGCCGCTGAACCTGTTCATTCTGTTGAGCTGTGCCTCCCTGATCTGGGGTTGGCTCAACGGATCCTGGCTGGGTATTCCCAAGAATATTCTCCCCGGCTGGATGAGCGGGTGGTCCCTTCTGGCGGATCCTGCGAACAACGAAACGGCACGCAATCTGGCGCAGTCACTGCACCTGATCACGCCGGAAATGGATGAAGCGCAACGCATGGCGGTATACAGCGGACTCTCCAACAAGTTTGTGCAGTTCTTCTGTTTCTTCCTTGCGGCACTGCATCTGGGATCCGCCCGCATCTTCAAGTTTGTGGATGAAGTACGGTACAGCTGGCTTGCGGTAGGCAATCTGGGCTGGGGCTGTCTCATCGTGGCGAACTTCCTGATGGCGACGAACCTCATCGTCTTCCCGGGCACGTTCCCGAAAGCGACGGGCTTCACGCTGTACGGTGTGGGCATTGTGCTGATCCTGATCACCACACGGGGCGTTTCCTTCATGAACCTGCCCTTTGCGCTGATCAACAGCTTTGTGGACGTATTGAGTTATATCCGTTTGTTCGCCGTGGGGCTTTCCGGCGCATATATCGCCGAAAACTTCAACAAAATGGGCGTCATGCTCATGGATACATTACCGGGTTACTGGGTCATCGCGGGCGTTGTCCTGCTGATCCTGGTGGCGCTGGTGGGACACATTCTGAACATTGCCCTGGGCTTCCTGGGTGTGATGGTCCACGGGATCCGTCTCAACACGCTGGAATTCTCCAACCATGTCGATATGCAATGGGCTGGGATCAAGTTCCGTCCCTTTGCCAACCCTGAAAATACAGAAACCAACAACATAAAATCATAAACAACCAGGAGTACACAATGAGTTTGATGCTTACTCTCGCCGATGCGGCTGCACAAGCTGCCGCTGCCGCCCCCGCTGTCGCGGAAACTGCAACAAAGGTCATGCCCGATGCCGCTCAGAAAGCGCTGGTCTTCGCCGCCGCTTTCGCTTCCATCGGCTTCGCCGCCATCGGATCTGCATACGGTGCGGGTTCTGCCGCTTGTGCCGCCATGGGCGCTTGGAAAAAGTGTTACATGCAGAACAAGCCCGCTCCCTTCCAGCTGCTGATCTTCGCCGGGGCTCCCCTTTCCCAGACCATCTATGGGATGATCATCATGTTCATCATCATGGGTGCCAATCTGGAAAAACAGGGCATCTGGTTCGTCTACATGATGGTCGGGATCCTCTCCGGCATTTCCATGGGTGTCTCCGCTCTCTGGCAGGGACTTTCCGCCGCAGCGGCTGCGGATGCCTTTGCGGAAACCGGGAAGGGCTTCACCAACCAGCTGATGGCTCTCGGGATCGTGGAAACCGTCGCCATCTTCGTCATGGCATTCGCCATCGTTCTGCTGGGCATGTTCTGATATCCGGAACAACAGCAATCGCAAAGATCCGTCTTTCCTCCGGGAAAGGCGGATTTTTTTTTGAAAAAGGGCTTGACTTTTCATAAAACAGTTTTATATTACTAAACACAAGGCTAAACCAGGAGAGTATCATGGCATTGGATCTGGCAAAAGTAAAACAGGTTTTTCTCGATATGGACGGGACCATTTATCACGGGGGACATCTTTACCCCACGACGATCCCGTTTCTCACGTTTCTGAAAGAACATGGCATCGGCTATCGTTTTCTTTCCAATAATTCATCATTCAGCACGGCGGAATACGCGGCGAAACTGAACCGTCTGGGGATCCCGGCAACGGAAGATATGTTCTACATCTCCACGGATTACACCATTGACTATCTGAAAGCGAATCACCCGGAGATCCGCCGGGTGTTTGTCCTGGGTATGCCCTGCATTTACCCGGCATTTGAAGCTGCCGGGTTCACCGTGACGGAGGAAGATCCGGACGCCGTGATCGTGGCATTCGACCGTCAGCTGACCTACGAACGTCTCTGCCGTGCCGCTTATTTCATGAAAAAAGGATTGCCCGGTTTCGCCACACATCCGGACGTATTCTGTCCGACGGATCAGGAAACGTTTCTGGTGGACTGCGGGGCGTTCATCGCCTGTCTGGAAACAGCCACGGGATGCAAGCTGAAAGTGCTGGGCAAACCGGATCCCGGTTTTCTCCGTGCGGCGGCAGCCCGTTGCGGAGCGGATCCCGGCGAAACGCTGATGGCGGGCGACCGTTTGAGTACGGATATCCGTCTGGGGATCCAGGCGGGCGCCATGACCTGCCGCGTGGCAGGTCCGGGAGCGGATACGACCTTTGTACTCGGCGTGGAAGCCGATATCACCGTTGACAATCTGGGAGAATTGCTCCCGTTGTGGGAGAAAGCATTATCATGATCTATGATGCGGCAGTGATCGGCGGGGGTGTGACGGGTGCATCCGTTCTGTGGCATTTATCCCACTACGAATGTAAAGCGGTTCTTCTGGAAAAATGTTGTGATGGTGCGCTTGGGATTTCGAAAGCGAATTCCGGGATCGTGCATGGGGGATTTCATCATCCGGTGACGTCGCTCAAAGCGAAACTGGAAGTCAAAGGGATCCCCATGTTCGATGCACTGCAGAAGGAATTGCATTTCCCGTTCCACCGTTGCGGGATCGTTGTCGCCGCGTTTACGGAAGAGGAACTGGCATCCTGCCGGAAACTTTTCGAACAGGGGAAAGCCAACGGGATCGGCAATCTCCAATGGCATACGGGAGAAAGTCTCCGTACGCTGGAACCGCTGTTGGCGGAAAACGTGCTGGGCGGATTCGTTGCGCCCGATGGCGGCGTGATCGAGCCGACGGCATACGGGATGCGTCTTCTGGAATCCGCCCGGCTGAACGGAGCGGATCTGTGTTTTGATACGAAAGTGGAAAAAGGGGAATACATCGATGGGGTCTGGCACTTGCAGATCGCGGGCAGACCGGACGTGATCAAAGCGCGTTATGTGGTCAATGCGGCAGGCCTTTTCGCCGATGAAGTCTCCCGTGCCTTCGGGGCGGAGGAATTCAGGATCGTGCCCCGGAAGGGAGAGGAATACCTTCTGGACCGGGAAAGCAGGGCGAAACCGCAGCGTGTACTCTTCCCTGCCCCCTCGAAACACTCCAAAGGGGTACTGGTGATCCCCACGGTGGGCGGCACGACCATGATCGGTCCCACTGCGGACATGGTGGAGAGCAAAGACGACACCGCCACCTCTGCCGAAAACTTCCGGAAGATCCTTTCTCTGGTACAGAAAATCGTCCCCGCGGTCACACAGAAAGATGTGATCTCCTCCTTCGCCGGACTCCGTCCTGTGATGGAGAACGAGGATTTTTACATTGCGCCATCGGAAAAAGTCCCCTGTTTCATCCAGGCGGCGGGGATCCAGTCTCCGGGTCTCACGGCATCTCCGGCGGTGGGCGAATACATTACAGACCTCTTGAAAACGGCGGGACTTTCTCTCACGGAAAAGACGGCGGAGCGGGTCATGCTCACCAGTCTTCCGGAGATCCGCAATCTCACCGATGAGGAAACGGACCGGCTGTATCAGGAGAACAGAAAAGTCACGTCTTACGTCTGCCGGTGCGAGAAGATCACGGAAGCCGAGATCATCGAAGCAGTGCGGCACGGTCATACCACGCTGGACGGGGTGAAGTTCTACACCCGGGCGGGCATGGGCCGTTGTCAGGGCGGATTCTGTCAGGCGCGGATCATGGAGATCATCAGCCGTGAAAGCGGGATCCCGCTGGAGGAATTGACGAAAAAAGGCGGCGCAAGTTATCTTCTTGCGGGCCGTCTCGGCAGCTTGAAAGTGAAGGAAATGAAACATGATTGAATATCTTTCCCGTGATGTGGCGATCATCGGTGCCGGTGCCGCCGGGCTCGCCGCCGCAAAAGAAACGGCAGCCGCTCATCTCTCCACACTGGTCATCGACCGGGAAATGCGGTGCGGCGGAATCCTGAACCAGTGCATCCATAACGGGTTCGGACTCCATTGTTACGGCAGGGAACTCACCGGGCCCGAATTTGCCGCCGAAGCGGAAGAAGAAGCCCGCACTGCCGGGGCGGAGATCCGCTTGGGGACCACGGTCAAATCCATCGTGAAAGAAGAAAACGGCGTTTTCACATTGAAACTTTATTCCGGGGAACGGGGCGTCACCATCCTCACCGCCCGTGCCGTGATCCTTGCCGCCGGATGCCGGGAACGGAACCGGGGGAACCTGGCGATCCCGGGACACCGTCCCGCCGGAGTCTGGACAGCCGGAGCGGCGCAGAAACTGCTGAACGTGGAAGGCGTACTGCCGGGCAGGAAAGCGGTGATCGTGGGATCCGGCGACATCGGCCTGATCATGGCGCGACGTTTGACCTGGTGCGGCGCGAAAGTGGAAGCAGTCATTGAGATCCTGCCCCGTCCCTCCGGTTTGATCCGCAATATCGCACAATGTCTGGAAGATTTTCAGATCCCCCTGCTCCTCTCTCATTCCGTGGTGAAGATCCACGGGACGGAACGGGTGACGGGACTGGATGCCGCGCCGCTGGTGAACGGTCAGCCCGATCTTGCCCGCATGGTCCATTTCGATTGCGATACCATCCTGTTCTCGGTGGGATTGATCCCCTCCAACGAACTGGTGATCCCGCTGGGCGTGGAGATCGATCCTGTGACCAATGGTGCGGTCACGGACTCCAACGGGGAGACTTCGGTGGCAGGGATCTTCAGTGCGGGCAATGTGCGACATGTTCATGACCTGGTTGACTTCGTGGCGGAGGAAGCGGCGGAAACGGGCCGTTCCGTGGTCCGGAAGCTCACAGGCTGCGCATCCACGCCCTGTCATCGGGCGACGGCAGGGGAAAACCTGCGGTATGTCACCCCGGCGAAATTTTCTTCCGGGGAAAAAGTCCACTTCCGGTTCCGTCCGGTGATCACGAGGGAGAAAGCGGTCCTCACTGCGACAGGGAACGGGGAAGTGCTCAAAACCTGGCGTCAGAACTTTGTGTGTCCGGCGGAAATGATCCAGATCGAACTGGAAACTCCGGCACAGGATATCACATTCACACTTTCGGAGAACTTGTCATGAAACAGATCATCTGCATCAATTGTCCCAGAGGATGCCGTCTTACAGTCACCACCGACGGCGATTCCCCGCAAGTCACGGGTAATTTCTGTGCCCGGGGAAAGGCGTACGGGATCCAGGAAGCGGAAAACCCGCGCCGGACCGTTACCGCAGTGATCCCTTCGGGCGTGGATGGAGTTCCCTGCGCCCCGGTCCGCAGCACGGCACCGGTCCCCTTTGCACTGATCCCGGACCTGCTCAATGAGTTATACGCGTTGCGTGTGACGGAAGGGGCGAAACGGGGTGACGTACTGCTCGCCGACTGGCGTGGTACGGGTGCGGATATTATTTATACGGCAGATGTGATCGTATAAAACTCAGAGCTGCGGAGTCCAGAACCAGCCGGAACGGCTGCCAAGAAGGATGTAATAGTGCCTGCCCCATTCCGAACTGGGAGCAGACTGCACATGTCCGTCATAAAACATACCGACGTTGGATTTTCCGTGTCTTCCCTTCATGAAGTCTTTTGCCATTCCCTCGAAGTAACGTTTCTTGGGAACGGGATTCGGATCGCCGCCGTTGTCGTAGTATTCATTGAAGCCATTAAAGTTGGTGACCAGACAGTTGAATGCGTTGTCATAGCCGGAGCAGACGCCGGAATTGATCCACACTCCCCAGAGATTTGGCGTACTTTTTCCGCCGAACTGAGCGGAATACGCCCCGGTACCGGGGAGATAAGCCTGATTATACACATGCCCCGGCTTGCCGCCTTCATAAATCATAACAGTTTTTGAAGGTGTACGGAATTTTGAGATCTTACGCTGATCCTTCAAATACGAAGGAAAATCTGAAAAACCGTATTGTTTGTATTCGTTGGGGTGGTCATAGCACAGATTTTTGGGATACGTCATCTGGTAATTGGCATTACTCAAAATCTCTCTGTGACCGAAAAGAACACCGGGACATTTCAGCCATTTCGGGGATCGCCAATAGGTCCACATCAGGTTTTTGATCGTCTTGGCTTCCCCTGTGATAAACAACAGCTGTTGCGGCCATTTGGCTGCATTTCCCTGAAGGCGGCCATCCTGATACGGTGCATTGTAAGGAACAACATGCTGATCGTAAGTATCGATATACATCATGGTTGCCGTACTGATACTTTTCAGATTGCCGACACACAATGCCCGTTTGCCGGCATCCTTTGCCGACCCCAGGGCAGGCAGAAGCATGGCGGCCAATATGGCGATCACAGCAATTACAACGAGTAATTCAATAAGGGTAAAGCACTCCTGCTTTACCCCCGCATGCGGGGGCATTTTGTTTTTCATCGATTCAAATCCTTTTCGTTTTCGTGAATATAATA
>JAZNVL010000054.1:0-3320 GCA_045592785.1 Victivallales bacterium
GGACAGGATAACCTTCAATTAAGAGACTCTTTTGTTACCCTTTTTTCAACAAAAATATAAGGAAAAATCAATATTTTTTGATAAAATGTTGATTTTTAGAACTATTTAACTAAAAAATGTCAAATGGTTTTGACATTAACAGAAAGCAAAGAAGGAAAAGAAAAAATGAAAAAGCTGTTCCTGCTGTTCGCATTGTTCGGTGCGGTGGCATTTCTTCACGGAAAAGAAAAGATCGACCCCATGAAGCTCTCCGCCGCCGACTTCCTGAAAATCGTCCGCCATGTCCCCGGACAGGAGACCTGGGCGAAGATGGAAGGATCCGCCTCTCATAAACGGGAGGGCGCCCGCCGGATCAAGGCTCCCATCCGCCTGGGCATCCGTTTTACGCCCGCCCGGATCGTGGCACAGATGGTGTTCGACAGCAAGGAATTTTATGATCTGGGACAATCCTTTGATCCGCCCGTCTCCACGCAGGATATGCGAGTGCCGGAAGGACACAAGCCCAAACTGCCGCTGTACGGGATCGATATTTCCGACTTGACCCTCGGATTCCTGTATCAGGATCTGGTCCGGGAGGAAAAGCCCCAATCTGTGAAAACCCTTTCCTGCCGGGTGTTCGTGCTTAAAGGTGCGAAAGATGGCGAGGTCGCCCGGGTGTTCATCAGTACCGACTATTTCTTCCCCATGAAAGTCCAATGGTACCGTGCGGATCCCGGCGGGAATGTGGAAGGTACACCGTGGCGCGCGTTGGAGATCGCATCCGTGAAGAAGGCACCGGACAGCGATTTCTATCTCATTCCGAAACTGGAGATCTCCGGTCCGGACTGGTCCACCATGATCAACTTTGATAAACGGTTTGCCGGATATGCCAAAGACGGTATGCCGGAAGACTTGTTCCTTTTCCCGGAAGATTAAACAATGGAGTTTACAATGACACGGCTGACCATGACACAGAAGCGGAGAATTCTCCGCAGGGAAAGCGGACAGGCATTGACCGAACTGGTCGTCGCACTGGTCGGACTCCTTGCTGTGTTCTGCGGATTCCTGCTTGTCTCTGCGCTCGGCACGGAAAACGTGCGGAACATCATTGAGGCGCGGGAAAGTGCGGACCAGAAAGCTCGGTCCGGAGTCAGCAGCCAGTCCAATGCCGTTTTCACCCGTCAGTGGGATTACGGCAAAGATGAACTGGCATTCACCGCCGATGATGCCCGGGTGAAAGGCTCCAATACCTCCGGTGATGTTTTCACGGAACAGATGCGGGATAATACGGGAGCGTTATCGCTTGCGGCATCGGGGACGTTGGATCATATCCCGCTTGACAACAACTATGCCCGTGAATTTGCGCCGAACAATCTTTTCCTTGCGGCGGCGGAACTGGCACACGCCCGGGAACAGGAAAGCGACCCGCTGGGGAAACGCCACTTGAAGTCATTGAAAGGGATCATAAAAACACTGTTCTCCACCAGCAATTATGTGTTGGAAGATACCGTATATATGCCCGTCAGCCCGGAAAATACATCCAATTTATACAGGTGAACAAGATGAAGGATTCTGCGATCATCCCTCCCGCTTCCAAGATCTTTACTCTGGAAGAAGCCGTCAAACAGCGCAACCTCTGGAAAGAACAGGGCATTACCTGTGCCCTCACCAACGGATGCTTTGATATTCTCCATCGTGGACACGCCGAGTATCTCATGGGGGCGCGTTCCAAGGCGGATAAACTCATCGTGCTGATCAATGCCGATGAATCCGTGCGCCGTCTCAAAGGACCGGAACGCCCTGTCAACTGTGAGTACGACCGGGCATTCCTTTTGAGCTGTTTTTCTTTCGTTGATATGGTGATCGTCTTTACGGCGGAACGCTGTACGGCAGAGATCACCGCGCTGGCTCCGGATGTGTATGTGAAGGGCGCCGATTACACCGTGGAAAAACTCAACCCGGAAGAACGGGAAGCTCTGTTCCAGGTGCAGGCAATGATCGAATTCCTCCCCTTTGTTCCCGGTCATTCCACCACGAATACCATTCAGAAGATGAGAGGCGATATGGAATGAAATGCCGGGAATTATACAGCGCGGAAACCATCGCGCAGCACGTCGCCAGACTGGGTAAAGAGATCTCACGTCAATATGCCGGTGAACAGCTTCATGTGGTGCTGCTTCTCAATGGTGCCGTGATCTTCGGCGCGGATCTTGTCCGCGCGCTGGATCCGGAACTGGATGTCGTCCTGGATACCGTGGCGGTCGCAAGTTACACCGGGAGCGAATCCTCCGGCGAGATCCAATGCCGTACCGAACTCAAAAACGATCCGGCGGGAAAACATATCCTTATCGTGGATGACATCCTTGACACCGGATGCACCATGAACCGTCTGATGCGGTTCTTCCGGGAGAAGGGCGCGGCAAGTGTCCGCAGCTGTGTCCTGCTGGATAAGATCCTGGATGATCCGGCGAAGAAACTGTGTCAGTGCGACTGGACGGGATTCCGTATCCCCAATCTCTTTGTGGTGGGCTACGGACTCGATTACAACGAATGGGGGCGTCATTTCCCCTTTATCGGCTGCATGGAAGAAGAGTGACCCATGGAGGAATCACAGGAAACACTGCTGCTGCCCGGACAGGAAAAAATCCTTTGGACGGGGAAGCCTTCCTACTGGAGTTATTCCCCTTATCTGTTTCTCGCGGGGATCCTGCTCTATGCCTTCGGCGCCGGACTGCTGTTGTTCCTTGCCATTTATCTTTACCGCAATTCCCGGTTTTACACGGTGACGGCAGAATCCGTTTCCGCCCGGCATGGACTCTTCCGGAAACAAACGGACCGGATCCTGCTGGATGACATCGCAACGGTCCAGCTGGATTCCCCGGCGCTGCCCATCGTTGCGGGCGTGGCGGATGTGATCGTGCGTTCAAAAAACGGGGATATGCTCCGTCTGGATTCCGTTTATCCCGCGCGCGAGATCCAGAAATTGCTGTTACGCATGGAAAAAAAATGATTTTTTTCACTTCCCCTCTTGACAAATAACAAAAAACATAGTATAATTATACAAAACAATGAATTTATTTACTGGAAAGGAAAAAAATGAAAAAATTCCGTTTTACATTGATCGAACTGCTGGCGAAAAGATCCCATCTCTGCTGTGATCGTGTTTATGGCAAAGAAGAAGGTCTTTCACCTGCCCAAGGGCAGGTGAAGCTGTACAGCTTCACCTTGATAGAGCTTCTCGTCGTTATTGCCATCATCGCCGTTCTTTCCGGGATGCTGCTGCCTGCGTTGAGTAAAGTCAAAGAAGCAGGGAACAAGGCAACGTGTGTCAGCAATCAGAA
>JAZNVL010000055.1:0-74769 GCA_045592785.1 Victivallales bacterium
GCTATTTCAACAATGAGAGAGTATCTTTAACATTAAAAGGAATGAGTCCGGTACAATACCGAACCCATTCCACGTAATTTTAACCGTCCAAATTTTTGGGGTCACTTCAAAACAAATTGCAGCAGCCGTTTCAATTTTCAAACGCGGTTATTCTCCGCAGTTGTCATCTTTCAACAGAAGATCCAGTGCCGCTTTTGCCGCATCCCGTTCCGCCTGTTTCCGACTGGATGCCGATGCCTGTGCAATGGGTTTCTGTCGGATATACACCTCCACCGAATACTCCGGATCATGATCGGGCCCGGTCACGGAAAGAACTTTATACACCGGGACGCCTGCGCCCTGTGACTGGGTATATTCCTGCAATGCGCCCTTGGGATTGAGGTCCTGCAGCAACGATGCCGGGTCCGGGTATTCCTTTTCCAGGATATGCAGGAAGAATTTTCCTGCTACTTCCAGCCCCATATCCAGATAGATGGCACCGATGAAAGATTCGAACGCATCGGAAATGGTGGAATCCCGGTCATTGCCGTGAAGTTCCATTTCACCCTTTCCCAGGAGAAGATGTTCCCCCAGAGAAATACTGCGCGCCATCCGGGCGAGAGAATCCTGATTTGCGAGGGCAGACCGCAATTTGGTCAATCCGCCCTCATGCAAATCGGTATACCGGTCATAAAGGTACCGTGTGAGAATGATCTGGACCACTGCATCGCCCAAAAGTTCCAGCCGCTGATTATCATAAGGGACATGATGTTCGGCGGCAAAAGATTTATGGGTCAGCGCCTCATCCAGCAGAGCCGGATTTTGGAAGGATAACCCCAGAACGCGTTGCAGTTTTACCGGATCGGGCATATTCTTTCTCAAAGATTGGCGGCAATAAGATCGCCGACTTCGGAGGTGGAGTACCCCATCTTGCCTGCGGAAAGAGACTGCAGTTTGTTGCCGGTGCAGTACGCCACACTCTTTTCGACCGCTGCTGCCGCTTCCGTTTCGCCCAGATATTCCAGCATCATGGCTGCCGCCAGGATCGCAGCACAGGGATTGATCACGCCGAGCCCGGTGTATTTCGGTGCGGAACCGCCGATGGGTTCGAACATGCTGACCCCTTCCGGATTCAGGTTGCCGCCGGCGGAAATACCCATACCGCCGGCCGTCATGGCTGCCAGGTCGGTAATGATATCACCGAACATGTTGGTGGTGACGATCACGTCGAACCATTCCGGGTTCTTGACCATCCACATGCAGGTGGCATCCACATGACAATATGCGCATTTCACGGTGGGGTAGTTCTTCGCCATTTCGTGGAACGCTTTTTCCCACATGCCGCAGACATAGGTCAGCACGTTGGTCTTGCCGCACAGAGTCAGCTGGGAAGTATAACCCGCTGCAATATCTTCGGCGGAAAGTCCCTTCCAGGGATTTTCCTTCGTATGACGTTTCGCCGCCAGTTCAAAGGCGTATTTCAGACAGCGGTCCGCCTGCGCACGGGTGTAAACCATTTCCTGCACAGCGACTTCCTGGGGCGTGCCGGTGGCAGCGGAGCCGCCCATACCCGTATACACGTCGCCGGTATTTTCGCGGACGACCACATAGTCGATATCTTCAGGCTTTTTATTGGCGAGGGGAGTTTCCACGCCGGGGAGCAGTTTCACGGGGCGCAGATTGATGTACTGATCCAGTTCGAACCGGAGTTTCAGCAGGATCCCTTTTTCCAGGATCCCGGGTTTCACTTTCGGACTGCCGATGGCACCCAGGAAAACGGCATTGTACTGGCGGAGCTGATCGCAGGCATCGTCGGGAAGGATCTCCCCGGTGGCAAGGTAATGTTCGCCGCCCCAGTTATAGGTCGTGTAATCCAGGGAAAACCCGAATTTTGCTGCGGCTGCATTCAAGACTTTAATACCTTCCGCCACGACTTCGGGACCGGTCCCATCGCCGGGCAGAACTGCGATTTTGTAGTTTCTGCTCATGCTGATCATCCTTCTGAGTTAATGAGTGTAAATATATCCAATAAGATACACCCATAATATGAAATATGCAAATTCAAATCGCGCTTTTCGCGTTTTTTTTTCGACTGATCAACGGAATGAGGCGTTCAGGAAGAAGGAACGCAGTGCCAGTTCTTCGTTGACGTTCGTGCGGAATGCACGGAGCAGTTCTTCCGATTCCGTGAGAAGATGAAAGATATCACGTTCCCGGACTTTCGGTTTTTCCTCACGGTCAAACCAGACCTGCATGATCTCCGGATTCGGCAGCATTTCACGGTCCGGATTCGCACTCAAAATCACCAGCTGCGCAAACCAGGAATGGATATAACTGATAAAGTGTTCCCGGAGACGGCGGTATTCACAACTCACTTCCCCGGCGATCCGTTTCTCCAACAGTTTCACGCCTGCCGATTCCAGGTTTTCCGCTTCCTTCAAGCGGTCTTCCCATTTCTTCTGGACCACTTCCTCGGCAACACCGGCAAGAGAGGAAAGCACGTCAAGGATCTCACTGACGCATTTCTCTGAAACGGCAAAGTCATTACGACCATTCAATGTATATTCCAGCAGGATATCGGAAAGTTTCCCGAATAATTTCATGTCATATACGCAAATGTTATCCGTCAACGAGATCAGCTGACAACGGGACCGGATCGTGGGAAGAAGTGCGCCGGGGCGTCCTGTTGCAAGGACGAACAGACATTTTTCAGGGGGTTCTTCCAACGTTTTGAGAAACGCATTCTGCGCTTCCACGTTCATGGTGTCCGCATCCTGAATGATCCCGATCTTCCAACCGGATGCCGTCACGCTGCCCAGATGGAATGCAGCCTCAAAACTGCGCAGAGTATCGGGATCCGCGGCATCCTGTCCCACCGTGATCTGACGGGATTTGGAAATGGGTGCCAGCGTAAAAAGATCAGGGTAAAGTCCGTTCTTCAATAACCGGCAGGTCTCACAGACACCGCAGGGCGCGCCATCCTCTTTCCGGTCGGTACATGCCGCAAGCATGGCAAGCAGGACGGGGAACGCCAACCGGAAATCCGGGTTCGCGGTGGCAACAAGATGCGAATGAGACAGTCGTCCGGCAAGGACCGCGTGGCGGAGAGATTGCGCCAGCAGCGGGAACTGCTTTTCAAAGGTGTTCCAGTCTTTCACGGACTACCTCCAATATGGCATTATGCACGGTTTCCGCATCGGGTGCGGCATCAATAACGGCAAAACGCGCTTTGTGTTTTTCCGCCAGAGCAAGGAATCCGGACCGCACCGCCTGATGAAATGTCATGCTTTCAGTATCAAACCGGTCCGAAGCATCCTGTCCGGCACGGTTCCGGGTCCGGGCTACACCAGCCACCGGATCGATATCCAACAGGATCGTGAGGTCCGGCACGATGTCTCCGCAGGCAAAGGCATCAACGCTGCGGATATCCGCAGGGTCCAGTCCTCTGGCGAACCCCTGATACACTTCTGTGGAATCGGTGAACCGGTCAATCAGGACCACAGCTCCACGTTCCAGTGCGGGACGGATGAATTTTTCGCACATCTGGGCGTGACTGGCGGCAAAGAGGAGCAGTTCCGTTTTCGCCACAAGATCATCACCGGGCGTGGGTTCCTTCAAAATCCCGCGGATCCGTTCGGATGCAGGCGGTCCGCCGGGGGATCGGGAAACCACCAGTTCGCGCTCCGGATACCATTTCCGGATCGCTTCTTCCAGACGTTTGATCTGGGTAGATTTTCCGCACCCTTCGCCGCCTTCAAATGTGATAAAAAAACCGTTATGATCCATAGGACAAAAAAGCACCGGACCGGTCAGGCAGTCCGGCGCTGTATGTTGACGATGAACGCAGTCTTATTTTGCGGGAGCGGGAGGCAGAGCAATAGGAGCAGCCTGCACGGACACTTTGACTTTCATTTCCTTCTTGGCATTTTCGACCATCTTCTGGATCTCTCCGGCAACTTTCTGATTGGTGAGCTGTGCTTTGATGCCATCTTTCACTTCCGCCAGAGGAATGAACTGATTGCTCTTCTTTTCTTCGAGACGGATGATGTGATAACCGAAGGGAGTCTTAACGGGTTCGGAGATTTCCTGGGGCTTCTGCAATTTCAGACATGCCTGAACGAATGTGGGATCCATGGCACCGCCTTCCGCCATTCTGCCGCTTTCATCGAAGGAAGGAAGTTTCCCCTGGGACTGTGCGCCGGAGGGACAATCGCTTTCCTTTGCAGCCAGGTCTTCGAATTTTGCGCCCTGTTTGAGTTTGGCGTAAATGCCATCGATCTTTGCTTTTGCATCAGCATCCTGTTTTGCCGCGGCTTCCGCGGAAAGCGGTTTGCCGTTATCATCTGTGGGCATGGCTTTTGCCAGGATGTGAGAAACGGTGATCCCGGGCTTGACGAAGAGCGTTTTCTGATTGTCACGGTAGAATTTTTCCACATCGGCATCAGAGACAGCCGGTTTGACCTTTTCCATCGCGGAAGCGAGGAACGCCTGCATGGCGACGTGTTTCTGCATTCCCGGATCTTTGGCGGCTTCATCACGGTATGCTTCGAAAGTCTTACCCTGTGCTTTGAACTGGCTGTTCAACATTTCTTTCTGCTGGGGATCCATTTTTGCATACATCCTGTCTAATTCCTTTTTGACCAGTTCGGCAGAGGGTTTGAACCCGTTCTTTTCCGCCAGCTGTTCGAAGACCATCTGATCCACCATTTCATTGACCTGCTGAGCAAGAAGGTTTTTCAGCAGATCCTGGGGGAACTGGGCAAGCATTTCCGGCGCTACATTGCTGTCCGCCATCATCTGAATGAATTCCTTTTTGGTGAGCTCTTTGCCGTTGATTTCGGCAAGAGTATCCGGCAGGAATGCAAGCAGGGATTCCAGTGTGGGTTTCGCTACGGGTGCAGCAGCAGGTTTCGCTGCGGGTGCAGGAGCGGGTGCAGCCTGTGCAGAGAGACAGGGCATGACCGCGACAGCAAGAGCTGCGGCGACAAGAGTTTTTGTGAGATTGATCTTCATGTTTGTGACCTTTCTATGTTGTTATTTTCTGTTATCGGCTTCAGGACGTTTGTCCCCCTCGTTTTTCAATTTTTCCTCCATATACGGGGCAAAGAACAGACCACCGTGCTGTACCCTTGCAAGCGGAATATGATAGTTCCGGTTCGCACGGAGTATGGAAGTCATCGTAAAAGCCATGGAAGGATCGTGCGCATTGACAGCTTCCATGGTATCAGCATACAGGAGCAACCCGGCACGATCGGACTCCATCTGGCGCATTGCCTGTACCTGCTGTATTTTTTTTCTTGCGAAATTCTGCAGAACGCGATTTTTCTTTCTGGCGGCATAATTGGCGACCCAGCGGGCATCTTCCAACATAGTTTCGCTGTACGGCCGTTTCGCACTGCGTCTGTTATCCCCGGCACGGTCGATGGATGCAGGATCTTTCAATGCATCCAGTTTGTGTTGCAGTTCCGCCAGTTCCCGATACATATTCTGGGCTTCCTTGATCCCGGGCAATTCCCCGTATTCCTTTTCCCGTTCGTCCAGATACACACAAGCCTCATCCAGCTTCCCGGCGGCCGCCAGTTTTTCCGATTCCGCAATGCAGATATTGGTCCGCAGAATATTTGTCATTTCGTTCAGGAACGGGTTGGTATCATCCAGTGTCTGGTAATGCTCCACCTGCTTCAACGCTTCCCGGTACTGCTTCTTTTCCAGGTGCAGGAAAAGACGGTTGAGCGTTCTCCACCGGGTCGTGGGGACAGCGGGAGCTTCCTCCTTTTTGCATGAGCAAAGCAGAAGAGCCAACACCATGACAGCTAGTGCAGAGACTATTTGAACTTTTTTCATTACCATCAAAAAACCTTACAATTCAATTTATTACGCAGGAACAACGCTGTAATACCCTTATTGCAGAGACTTCCTGACTCTATAAGGTAATACACAAACGCGTTTTTTCAAATGATTTTTTCAACTATTCGCGATTTTTTCACGCTTTTCTTACGCCATTTCCTTGCGATACAGCGTTTCCGGGTGGATCCGGTAGATCAACAGACGTTTTCCTGTCGTGAAATCCAATCGGAAGGATTCCCCTTCCGCTTCGTTGAGAGATGCCTGCCACCACATGCGCAAATGCAGGGAATCCATGGGATATTTCAAGCCGGAACTGGTAACATAAGTCCCTTCGTCCAACGCGAAAAGCGAGATCCGTTCCCCGGGATGAGAGGCAAACTCGCCGCTGGTGAGTGCCACCGAAAACGTCCCATAGTCCGTCACCATGCTGATCTCCGGCACGGAAAGCGCGTAATCGCCAAGCAATGCCAGGTTCCCGAGCGTATGATCTTCCCGTTTCCCCGTCGCCCCCAGGATCACAATGGAGTCATACCCCTGCGCCTGACAATACCGGAACGCTTTCGTCAGGTCATTGCTTTCCTGTTCGCTTTCCTGCAGAAGACGGTCCGCATACCGTTCTTTGAGTTCCAGCGGAAGGCTGTCCAGATCTCCGACGATCCGTTCCGGGATCAATCCGGCGGCAAGCAGCGGAACGGCTGCCCCGTCACAACAGATGATCCGGTCTGCGTTCCGGAGCATGGTGAGCGTACGTTCGGAGGCGGGGAAATCCCCGTCTGCGAGGATAACAGTATTCATTCTTCAGACTCCTTTGCTTCTTTGTACCACTGCAGGAAGAAGATGATCCCGTTGGCAAGCGCAACGATCCACATCAGCAGCGATGCCGCCGCCAGTCCGCCCGCCTGATAAACAAGATACCACATGCAGATCGAAACCACATTCACGATCGTCCACAGGATCCATTGTTCGATACACCGTTTCACCGTCATGATCATGGCAGTCACGGACAGAACCGTGGTGGTACTGTCCAGAACGGGCCGGGCATCTCCCAGACGGGCAAGGACGGCTGCATAGACAGCGATCGCCAGGAGGGACAGCAGGATCATGAGGATCCGTCCTTTGTGTGTGAGCCGTGTTTTGCGGATCACCATATCTTCTTTGAGGTTTTTCCGCCAGAAGAAGATCCCGGCGAACATCATGGGGAAATACCATCCCCAGTTCAGCATGACTTCCCCGTACAGTGTTTGAGTCCAGGAGATCCACCCGTACAGCAGGGAATTGATGATCCCGAAAAAGTAACAGCTGATCTTTCCTTTTCCCGCGAACAAAGCGTAAAGGGTCCCGGTAACGGCTGACGTCACGCCCAGCCAGGTATCGTTAAGGTAAAGGGAAACGCCGGTGATCACGGAACAGCTGACGATAAGCCACGCCCATTCCCAGGTTTTCCACCCGGTGAATTCCTGTTTGATCCGTTTCAGCATGATACCGCCTTTCGTGTTTTGCGCAATGGCTTACAGCGGCAGGGGATGTGATCCAGTCCATCGAATCTGCCCGGCGTGATCTGTAAACGGTCCGCCAGTTCATAAGGCGTATTGCATTTTGCGCTTTCCATCATGGCGAGGAATACGTTACCTGCGGCGACGGCATCTTCGGCGGCATCATGATGCCTGAAATCATGTCCGATATAACGGCACAGCGTATTGAGTTTATGATTCTCCAACTGTTTCCATAACCGGCGTGCGGCTTTGCAGGTACAGAAATATTCGATCTCCGGATAACGGATGCCGTACAATTCGCACACGGTCCGCAGAACATTGATATCGAACGCCGCATTGTGCGCGATCACGAACGCGCCCTGCAGAAGACCGAAAAGTTCATCCGCAACAGCCGGGAATTCCGGTGCGCCGATGACATCCCGTAACCGGATCCCGTGGATCAAAGTGAATTCCGGGTTGAAATAACGGCAGTCGCTGTGGGGCATGATCCGCTGATCCATGGTCCGGATCAACTTACCGTCCTCAAACAGGGCGACCCCGACCGAGCAGACGCTTCCCTGGAACACATTTGCCGTTTCAAAATCAAGACTTGCGATTTTCATTTTGCGGGCAATGCGATCATCTTCTCAATGGGTTTCACGGCATCACGCATCACATCCGCAGGGAGCAGGACTTCTGTCTTTCCGTCGCGGAGACAATCCCGGACCTGTTCCAGTGTAATGGTCTTCATATCCTTGCAGATGATGGCGGGCTGGATGTGATAAAACTTCTTGCCGGGATTTTCCTTTTCCAGACGGTGCAGGATCCCGTACTCCGTGGCAATGATGAATTCCGTTTTTTCCGATTCCCGCACATAACGCAGGATCCCGCCCGTACTCATGGCTTTGTCACAGACTGCCAGGGTTTCCGGACGACATTCCGGGTGGACCAGCACTTCCGCGCCGGGGTGTTCCGCTTTTGCCGCCAGGATGACGTCGGGAGTCACGGCATCGTGTACAGGACAGCATCCATCCCAGAGCCGGAGTTTCCGGTTGAGTTTCCGGCTCATATTCGCGCCCAGATTGCGGTCCGGGAGGAATACGATCTCTTTCTCTGCGGGAATGGAAGACAACACATTTTCCACATTGCCGCTGGTACAGCAGATATCGATTTGCGATTTCGTATCCGCGGTGCTGTTCACATACGCACAATACACGGCATCGGGAAACTCTTTGCGCATGGCAATGACACCTTCCGCCGAAGCCATATCCGCCATGGGACAACCGGCATCGGGATTGGGCAGCAGGACCGTGGACTCCGGGGAAAGCAGTTTGGCAGTTTCCGCCATGAACCGTACGCCGCAGAACACGATCACGGGTGCCTTCACCTGTTTGGCACGGATACTCAATTCCAGGGAATCACCGGTAAAATCAGCGATATCCTGCACATCGCCACCCACATAATTATGCGCCAGAATCACCGCATTACGCTGCTTTTTCAGTTCCAGAATCTCTTCGGTCAGTGTCATTTCTTCTCTTCCTTCCTGATCGTTTTCAGGCAAACGGGGAAATCGTACGCATCGCCGGAACGATCTCTTCCAGCAGACGGTCCGCCGTGACTCCTCTGCCCGAACCGGGCAAAGGAGCCGCCAGTTCCCCGGTCAGCCCGTGTAAATATACACCCGCACGCACCGCCGTCAACGGGTCAATGCCCCGTCCCAGCAATGATGCCAGGATCCCCGTAAGCACATCACCGCTTCCCGCGGTCGCCAACGCCGTACAACCGGAAAGATTATAATAACACGCTCCGGATGGTGCCGCAACGATACTGCGGGGACCTTTCAATACAACATAAACATTCATTTCTGCGGCAAGACGTTTCGTACGGTCTTCCCGGGTGCCGCCGACCGGAAGTAAACGGTTCATTTCGCCCTCATGCGGGGTGAGAACCGTTACGGCACGCCGTTCCGTCAATGCCTGCCGCGCATTCTGCCGGAATGACAACACATTCAGTGCATCGGCATCCAGCACCAGCGGGACTTTGACCGTCCGGATGAGTTCCGCCAGGACGTCATCCAGTCCGGTGCCGGTACTCATTCCGGGTCCGATGGCGACCGCCTGCGCTTTTTCCAACAGTCCGGAAAGATCGTTGAGACTTTCCGCAGTAAAATAACCTTTCCCCTCATCGTTGCATCGATGGATCATCAGGGAACCCGGCACACGGCAATCGCTTTGCAACGATTCCGGCACCGCCACCGTGACAAGTCCGGATCCCGTATGCAAAGCCCCGATCCCCGAAAGAAACGGCGCCCCGGTATACCACCGGCTCCCGCCGATCACCAGAACATGTCCGCGACTGTTTTTGTACGTCGTCACCGGCTCCCTTCCGAAACAGTGACGGATATCTTCCGCCGTCGTGACTTCCAACAGTGATTCCGCCTGTTCCAACAACTCGGGAGAAAGCCCGATCTCTGCAACTTTGATCCGTCCGGCACGGGATAATCCTTCCCCCGTCAACAGTCCGGCTTTCGGCAAACCGAATGTGACGGTCAGATCCGCCGTCACAGCCTCCCCGGTCACCGAGCCGTCATCCGCCGTGACTCCGGAGGGAATATCCACGGCGATCACGGGGATCCCGGAATGGTTCACCATGGCGATCCATTCCGCAAAGGGAGCACGCGGCACACCGGAAAATCCGGTTCCCAGCATGGCATCCACAATGACACCGCATCCGGAAAGCGCTTCGGGCGTACACACGCAAAAGCGTTCCAGCAGCAGGGAATCCGTCATCCGGTAAAAAGCAGTCAGAGCATCGCCCCGCAATTCCTGGGGGCTGACGGCGGTGAAGAGGCGTACCGGGCGCCCTGTCTTCACAAGCAGATCGGCAACAATGAATCCATCGCCGCCGTTATTCCCTTTCCCGGCAAGGATCGCGACCGGATCATTCCCGGGGAAATGAGCGATGACTGCTTCCGCCACGGCTTGTCCGGCGCGGGACATGAGTTCCATGCCGGAACGGTATCCGCTCCGGATGGTCCCGGCATCCAAACGCCGCATAGTTTCAGCGGAAACAGTCTTCACTTTTGAATCGACCTCAAGGGAGCAGATCTTTCGCCGCTTTCAGCCAGGCATCGGTGAGAAGCTGATGTCCGGCAGCGGTGGGATGAACCCCATCCTTGCTCCAATGTTCGGGTTTGGTGGTTTTGAGCTGCTTATCGAGGATGGACTGACAGGGCACGAATGCCGCGCCGAATTCTTTTGCCAGTTTCTTCGTGACGATGGCGCGTTCTTTGACTTCCGCCACGCCTTCCGGGGGGAGTGTGCCCACATCCAGAATAAAGGGTTCCATCAGGATGAATTTGACTTTGGGCAGTTCGTCTCTGGTCCACTGGAGGATCTCGCGGTAGAACCGTTCATAGCGGGGCACTTCCACGCCATTTTTGCTGCCGACTTCATGCCAGGTATCATTCACGCCGATCAGGATACTGACCAGATTGGGTTTCAGATTGATCCCGTCACATTTCCAACGGGCATACAGATCCACCACGCGATTACCGCTGATCCCGCGGTTGAAGAAACTCCAATCGATCTCCGGGCGGTCACAGAGGAGCCGTGCAGCCGCCATACCGGGATAACCGGGTCCCATGTTTTCATTGGTGAATCCTGCACCGCCGCAGGACATACGACCGCAATCCGTAATGGAATCGCCCTGGAAAAGAACTGTGAATTTTTTTGCCATGATCATAGCACCTCTGTTAATTTGTCAGGTTGCAGAAAATATACCGCAATATCCCGCAAATACAAGAAGAAATATGCTTTTTTTGTACTTTTTATCCCGTTTTTTCAAACCGTCAGAAGAACATCCATTCCAGATAACGCACAATGCCGTCCTCCGGACCCGAGATCTGATCCGGATTTATCCAGGTGAACGCAAGCCGTTTCGCCGGTTCCCCGTTCGCCGGAGTCACGATCACGGTATAAGCCCGCCCGGGTGTCCAGGCAAGATAGGAACGGTTCTTCAATGCCTGGAATACGGTACTGTCGATCACATCTTCCAGCGGAGTCCGTTCGGTCTGATACTGGCGGATCCCCTCCCGGATGTCATACAGTTGGGATTCCTCCAGATCGAATACATTGCTCAAATAGAGATCCGGCGCACCGAAGATATTGGGCTGTGTTACAAACAGATTCGTGGTCTGCGTACGCCGTTGCGGCTGTTGCTGCTGTTGCATCCCGAAGCCGGGACGTTGTCCGCCGCTCTGCTGAACGGTGGTCGTGACCGTGATCCGGCGGAGGCTTTCGGGGGGTATCATGCGGATAGCGGAAAGCCGTCCGTTTTCATCGGGGGGAAAGAGTGCCGTGAATTCCGGGATGAAGAACAGTTCCTCCCGGTATTGGAACTCGGCGTTCCGGGGCAGCGGGAGTTGTCCCAGAAGCTGAAACCCGGATTCCTCTCTGCCGTCATCGGTGACGACATCATCGGCATCGGTGTAGTCCCGCAACTGGTTATCCAGCGTGGTCATGGTGTCCGTGAATTCGGCATCGGTGGCGGTATTCATTTTGAGACGGTTGAGCGTATTCAAACGCAATGTTCTGGAAAAATCCAGTCCGGCGGCGGCATCGGTGATCCGGAATTTGACGGGCGTGCCGTGATAATCCATTTCGTGTTCCACGCCATCGGGAAGGAACCGGTCGTATTCGTAATCGGCGTAGTCAAATGTATCGTAGGAGACGTTGGGATTGAGATTGCGTTCCGCCGCCACCAGCCATTGGATCCGGTTCGCGGCACCCTCGCAGAGATACATGCTTTTCTGCTGTTTCACATGGGCAGTCATGGTGTAAACATTGAGTTGTGACATGGCAATGACAGCGGTCACGATCATGGAACACGCCAGGATCAATGCCAACACCGGGATCAAAGCGGAACCCGATTCACCGCGTCTGCGTTTGTGTGCCGTTCTGCGCATTGCCCATCACCTCCTCCCGGTCTCCGTATACACTGTTTGACCCGCTCCCCGCTGTCCGCCGGAGCCAGGATTCTTCGGTCCCATCCTGCCAGCGGATGGTCATACGGACCGCCAGCGGAAGATAGGGGTCTTCCTCACGATCCCATTCCTCCAGCCATTCCACCGAAAGATCGGAACGTTTTTCCGCGTAAAGGAACGTGACGGACTCCACCTGTTCCGCCAGGACTTCCCGGGTGTAAGGCATATCCGGATCTTCCTCGCCTTCCGTTACCCAGGGGAACCGGGGATACTCGCTGTATTCGGCAATGAGGTTGTCCTCTTCATCGATCCGGATGCGGATGAAGAGCAATGCACCTGCGCCCTGTGAATAATTCCGGCGCAATGCAGTAAAGAAGATGCGGTCCGTTTCACCGTCAAAAAGGAGGTCGGATGCGGTATCGTTATCTTCATCGGTCCAGTTGAACGGGACCATATTCCGCACACAGGAATCCATGACCACATCGATTTTCTGATACTGCCGCAGTTTATTCGTCTGCTGAACGGAAATACGCCAGGAGTTGTAGAACGTGGCGGAAGCCGTTCCCACGATCAACGCGATGAATCCCGCCACCGTGATGGCAGTGATCAATTCGATGAGGGTGAAGTAACGTTTCTTATTCATTTTCCGTCAATCCGTTATCGTATAAGATCCGGTCGATCTTCCACGAGTCCAATGTTTCGCCGTCATCCGCACGCACCAGAGTGATGGTACAGGTCTGCAATTCCTTCTGACCGTCGATGGAACCGTCGTATTCCTCGTGAATATCGGAGATCTCGTCCCATTCGATATAGACCCGAACATCATCGTAGGGAAAAAAGGTGACCGGGATACTTTCCGTAGCGTTGCTGTGCAGCAGAACATATTCCGCTGCTTCCATCATGCGATGGGTGTTATTCCAGGCATCAACGCTTTGCGCGATCCGTTTCCGGGAAGAAGCCAACAGTTGAAAGAGTACCGCCAGAGACATACTCAGAATGGCAACGGCGATCACCGTTTCCAGCAGGGTGAACCGGTACCGTCTCATAACCCATCCTCCCCATCCGCAATATCCCGGGAATCCAGAACGCCGGTCAGCAGGGAAACCTGGAATTCTTTCGTGAATTTTCCATAACGGAACCGGAGTTTCCGTATCCCGGATGCGCCGCCATCGGGAAAGAACCGGAAGACCTCGGTATAAAGAGACTCCGGATCCAACGCCTGTGATTCGTCATGGAACTCAAAATCTTCCGGCATTTTCCATTTTAATTCCGGTGCAGTCTCTTCCTCTTCCGATGCTCCCGGCTCCAGCATGATGAAACTGTGGGTTTCCGGATCAAACGCAACGATCCGGTCCGCGCCCGATTCCATTGCCTGATACCGGACACGGCTGCAGAACGTGGAAAAGTCAAGACCCGCCTGCTCCAGAACGGAAGCGGGCGACGGACTGCGCAGCAAGGGCACCGCGATCATGGCAAGCAAGCCCATGATGCACATGACAGCCACGACTTCGGGCAGAGTAAAGAAACGGCGTTTGCGTTTCACGGCAGAACGATCTTATTCTTCGGTCCAGTTTGTCAAATCGGCGTTTTCCCCTTCGCCGCCGGTCTGACCATCTGCGCCCAGACTGCTGAGATCGAAACTCTTTTCATTGTGTTCGCCGGGGCAGACATACTGATATTCATTGCCCCAGGGATCCAGCGGGATCTTCTTCATGTAGGGACCATCCCACTTCTCGTGATCGTCCAGATTTTCCACAAGACCGCGGAGTTCGCTGGGATACTGTCCCACCTGGATCTTGTAGTTATCCAGTTCCTGTTCCAGCAGTTTCAACTGCATTTGCGCGGTACCGATCTTGCCCTGTTTCACATAGTTCATGTAAATGGGCGTGGCGATACCGGCAAGGGTGACCAGGATCACGATGACCACAACGACTTCGATGAGGGTGAAGGGATTTTTTCTTTTCTTGCGATTGCTTCTCATAATTTGGGACCTCCTTGAGAGTTGATTGCATTCAAATCCATCATTGCCATAAATATTGATGCGACGACGATCAGGACTGCCGCCGCAAGAAATACGATCACCGCCGGTTCGAACAAACTCAATAAACGTTTGATCTTCATACGCGTATCCGCTTCCAGATTGTCCGCGATGTTCCCCAGCATTTCCCCCACGGTACCCGATTCCTCACCCACACGCAGCATGGGCGCCATCTCCCCGGGCACAAACGGATTGTCTTTGATCGCAGCAGAAAGTTTCGCACCGCCGCGGATCTTATCCGCAAGTCCACGGAACGAACGGGCGATCACCGGATTCCGGATGATCCGTTCCGCGATCCGAACAGTCCGGATGATCTCCACATGGTTGGCAAGCATGATCGCCAGCGTGCGGAGATAACGGCACATTTCCAGATCCGCCAGGATCCGCCCGAATAACGGCAGGGACAGCATGAAACGGCTCTTCCCCGTCTGCCACCGGTCCTCCCCGATGTATTTGCGGAAAATATAAAGTCCCAGCAGCAGGATCAGCACGCCGGGGACCAGCATTTTTGCCACATCGCTCATGGTCATGAGGAACGTCATGGAGGGCGGCAGTTCCCTGCCCATATCCAGGAAGATATTGGCGAACTTGGGCACGAATACGGTGAACATGAGGATCGTCACCAGGATCGTCACCGCCAGGATCGCGCAGGGATAGATCGAACTGGATACAATGAAACTGCGCAGGTCTTTGCTTTCCGCCATGAATTTGTAAAGGTGTTTCAGGACTTCCGGCAGACAACCGGTTTCCTCGCCGCTCTCGATCAGGTTCGCGTAATACCCCGGGAACAATTCACCGTGGGAACGCACCAGTTCCGAAAATTTCTTCCCTTCATGCAAGCCCTGACGCAGGGAATTGACAAAATTCTTCTGTTCCGGCTGAACCGCACCTTCCGCGATAATGGCAAGCGCACGTTCCAGTGGAACATGGGAACTCAACAGAGGCGAAAGCTGACGGGTCAACGCAAAGGTGTCGATCCCCGTACGTTTGAACGAAAAGCCCTGCATACCGCCGTTGCTCCCCGCTTCCCCGAGGTAACGGACCGGGATCATGCCTCTGCCCCGCAGTTTGTTCAATGCTTCCGTCCGGTTCTCCGCCTCCATGAGGATCTCACGGGGGGTGTCGCCGCGTTCGGCTGCAAGATAACGGTATAATGCCATGATAACAGATCCTCCGGTCAGGTGGCGTCAGCGGTACTGCGCCGGACTTCTTCCTGTGTGGTGATACCCAGCCGGACTTTTTCCGCCGCATCTTCCAGCAGGGTCGTCATGCCGTGTTTGACCGCAATGCTTTCCAGTTCCGCACTGTCCGCCGCACGATTGACGGCACCGCGCAATTCATCGTTGACCAGCAGGAGTTCGAAGATCCCGCTTCTGCCTTTGTACCCGGTCTTCCCGCAACGACGGCAGGATTCCTGTTTCGCCGGATCCCCGTGACATTCCGGGCAGATCTTCCGCACCAGACGCTGGGAGAGCACGCCGAACAACGCCGACGAGACCAGGAAGGGTTCCACGCCCATATCCAGCAGACGGGTCACTGCGCCCACCGCATCGTTGGTGTGCAATGTACTCAACACCAAATGCCCGGTGAGTGCCGCGTTGATGGCGATATCCGCCGTTTCACGGTCACGGATCTCACCCACCAGAATGATATCCGGGTCCTGACGGACGATATGGCGCAATCCGGCGGCGAAGGTCACGCCGATCTTGGGATTGACCTGCATCTGACAGAGTCCCGGAGTCTTGTATTCCACCGGGTCTTCCACCGTAATGATCTTCTTTTTCTGATCGTTCAGCATGTTGATGACACTGTAAAGTGTGGTGGTCTTCCCGCTGCCGGTGGGCCCCACCACAAGAATGATCCCGTGGGGGATCGCAATGAGTTTCCGGAATTTTTCCAGTGTTTCTTCGGACATGCCAAGCGTATGAAGGTCGAAGCTCAATGCCTCCTGATTCAGCAGTCGCAATACAATACTTTCCCCCGTCAGAATGGGGATCGTACTGATACGCATATCCAGTTCCGCGTGTCCCAGACGGATGGTGGTACGACCATCCTGGGGCAGACGGCTTTCCGCGATATTCAATCCGCCCAGCAATTTGATACGGGAGGAAATGGCGGGAAACTGGGAAAGCGGACAGGTCATGATCTCCTGCAATACACCGTCGATCCGGCATCGTACCGAGACCTGTTCCATCCCCGGTTCCACATGGATATCCGAGGCACCCGTTTCCATGGCACGGGTGAATATATCATTGACCAGACGGACGATACGGGCTTCTCCCGCCATGGTCCGCAGCATATTTTCGTCCCCCGTATCCGGATTGAACGCATCATCTTCCGCCGTTTCTTCGTTTTTCAGACGTGCCAGCAGGCGTTCCGCGAAAGTCCGGCGGATAAAACGGAAGTCCAGCGTACGGTGCCACTGTTTGTCCGCCAGATAAATAAACTGGTCCAGGGAATAGGGATCCGTGATCAGAACGGTCATGGATTCATCGTCCCATTCATAGGGGATGCAGTAATTGGCATTGAAGAAGTCGGAGGAACCGCCGGGGAAGATCTCCGGATTCCGGATCTCATTTTCATCCGGGAGTTCCTTGCCGCAGATACCGGAATACCATTCCGCCAGCTGCTGTTCCGTGCATACGCCTTCCTGCACCAGAGCGAAGTCCGCATTCCGCAAATCCACCGGTGACATGCTTTTCCGCTGCCAGGAGGGATATACGGAAAGTTTCTCCGCTGTTTGTTCCAGGATTTCGTTCCGGGTGATCATCAGAAGAGTTCCTCCTTCTCAAAAATACGGAACTTTTCACCGGCTTTTTCGCCGTCACCGAGATGTTCGTCGAACCGGCGGAGTGTCTTCACCGCATCGTTATATTTCCGGATCATATCTTCCACTTCGCTCTTTTCGTTCACGATGGTACCGGTAATCAGCAGAAGGATCTCCGAACGCTGGGCGGAGGCATCGGTGGAACCGAACAATCTCCGGAGGAACGGGATGGAATCGATGATGGGCAGCGATTCCAGAGAATCCTTTTTCGTTTCCTTGATCAAGCCGCCGATGACCATGGTCTTCCCGTTCTGGATGGTCATATTCGTTTCCACCGTGCGATAGGAAAACACGGGG
The DNA here is from genome assembly GCA_045592785.1 of Victivallales bacterium. Classification (GTDB taxonomy): domain Bacteria; phylum Verrucomicrobiota; class Lentisphaeria; order Victivallales; family UBA1829; genus RGIG8244. The sequence continues at coordinate 17,445 of JAZNVL010000055.1, forward strand.
GCACTGGTGGCATTGGAATAGGTGGTCGTATCATCGATGTCAGAGAGTTCCTGTTTCACATCCAGCGCGATGAAGGATGTACTGGTGATCTCCGGCGTGATGGTCAACCGGATCCCGATCTCTTCAAACGAGACGGAGGCGTTATAGGTGGTGGAACTGGCGGAGGTGGATGCCGTATCCGTGATCGCAGAACTCACATAGGGGACTTTCCGCCCCACCCAGATCTCCGCTTCCTTGTAACTGGAAACCAGCACCTGGGGACTGGAGACCACTTTCAGGTTCCCGTTCTTCGCCAATGCCTTGATGTACCCGAACTTCTGATTCATGTTATTCGGATCGTAGAACAAAGCCGTGCCGCCCTGTTCCGGATTGATCGCGGTGGTTGTCGATCCATCTGCATTCAATGCGGTGGTGAAGGGATTCATGTTGGAATAGTTGTTCCCGATGGCGAACTTGTTGCCGTTGATGGAACCGGCTGCCGAAAGCTCCAGTCCGAATTCCGTGGATTTATCCAGAGTCACCTCCACCACAAGAACTTGCAGAAGAACCTGCGCCGGAACGATATCCAGACGATCCAGCAGAGCCTTGATGGAAGCATACGTCCGGGGAGTCGTCCGGATCACCAGACGGTTCAATTCCCCGTCGGCAAAGATCCGCACCGGGGTTTCAAACAGACTGGAAGACTGATCCGTTTCCGTATTGGCAGCGTTGTTGGCGATGTTCGTACTGGTACGGGAATTGCTGCTGGAACTCGTGGTGGTACGACGGGTATTGCTGTTGTTCTGGGTCGTCACGTTTTCCGAACGTTCGTTCCCGGTATCGCTGTCCACAGTCAGAGACTGTCCCGTGGTATTGTAAATGTTGGAGAGTCCTTTCAGCAGACGGTCTGCTTTCCCGTGCTGGACTTTATACACAAACACCCGTTCCTGATCCAGAGACTGGGAGCTGTCCAGAATACGCACCCATTCCCGGATCTCTTCCACCGCTTCTTCGGTCGCCGCGGACCCGATGATCAACTGCAAACGGTCGATGGCGGTCAGCTGCACGGAACCGGGCTGTTCGGTACGGTCGGTGGTCTGCTGCACATAGAATCCCAGGACGGGGAACACGGTTTTCAATTCATCCACGATCTTGCTGGGAAGAATGTTATCACAACGCATGACCAGACGGGGCCAGGCATTTTTTCCGTTCCGGTCGATGAGATCCAGGATCTGATTGAGTTTCCGTACATTGTCAGCGGTATCACTGACCAGGATCGCATTGGGACGGGTCAGTTCCGAGATTGCCGCATCTTTGCTCAAGAAAGGTTTCACCTGGGTCACAACGTCTTTCGCCGTCGTGTTCTTCAGCGGATAATAACACACTTCACGCCCCAGAAGACTTTCTACGGAGAGGTCCGGTTGCTGCGCCAGTTTGGAGACCGGCGTGATACGAAGCATGGAGTTATCCACCCGCACGGCAGCCCCGGACATGGAGATCATCCGGTCGAATGTCTGCCACAATTCCCGTTTCGTCATATTGGAGTTGATATTGAGCGTGACGGTTCCCTTGAGATCGGGATCCCCCAGGAAATTGAAGCCCAATACATCGGCAAAAGCGGGGATCACATCCAGCAGCGGGGCACTGTTGAATACGAGAGAGACCGCCACGGAATCATCCGCATCAAACACAATGAAATCTTCGTAGAACGGAGCCTGTTTGCCGGAAACCTTCGGGACTGCCGGGGCATCTTTCCGGTTACGCTGTTCCAGTGTCTTCAAGGTCTGATCGGTGACTCCGGTCTGCACATCCGATTTCATCGGGACTTCCTCGGAAGGATCTTTTTTATCCGCAGTCTGTTCCGCTCCTTTTTGCAGGAACGGGAATTTATTTTTATCCTTTGCTTCCTCTTCCAGTTCTTTCTTGTGATTTTCCTTTGCCAGATCCAGAAGTTCGCAACCGCAGAATCCCAGCATAAACAGGGAAAGCAGCGCCATACCGATTCGATGTTTCATGGTGTCCTTTCGGGATAATAAATTATATTTCATTGTTCTCATTCTCCAATCATTTAACGTCTGCCGCCACCGCGGTTGTTGTTCCAGTTGCCGCCGCCCTGCTGCATATTGCCGCCGCGTCCGCCGCGGTTATTGTTCCAGTTGCCGCCACCCTGCATACCGCCGGGGCCACGTCCGCCACGGTTGTTCATGCCGGGCATCATCCAGGGGGGACGCATCATCCAGGGGTTCATATTATTCTGGTTTCCGGTACTGCTTGCGCCGGCATTGGCAGAAGCTTCCACGATCGTCAGTTCCATCCGTTCGGATCCTTTCGTGAGGACCGCACCGGTACGGGAAACGCTTTCCAGTTTGTAACCGTTTGCCATTGTTTCGCCGATACGGACATACTGCTTGTAAACAACGATTTCCTCCTGCTGGTTCTGCTGTTGTCCGGGGATCCCGGTCCACGGCTGGAACCGCTGACGGATCACCTGATTACCGCCGCGCTGATTCGGTTGTTGTCCGGGCATCATGCGGGGCATTCCGCCCATCATGGGGAACTGCATATTGCGCTGCTGGTTCTGCTGTTTCTGCAGAATGATCGCGCCGGAAACATCCCCGATGGCAAATGTGCCGACCAATGTCATGGTCACACGGGCATTCCCCCCCGGTCTGCGGCCGATAACACGGGCATTGGGACACCGTGCCGGGTCAAATATATTTCTGCGGACAACGCTGGCAGCCAGTTCTTCTGCGGGACGTTCAGCCGGTTCCAGAGAAACGGCTGCCTTCTTTTTCTGTGTGACATTCTGGGATGCTGCTTTCTTCTTTCCGGGTGTCCGTTTGATGAAGTATTCATCCTCATCGCCAGCGGGTTTCCCTGCGTTTTCCAGAACACTCCAGAAGATCCCGCCGGCGAGAATACAATTCAATAAGATCAACAGGATTTTCATTCTTCATCCTCCTTTTCCGCATAACAGATCACGCGGATCGTCCCGGAAAAACGCAAGCCGGCTGTCGTCTCCGTCTGCGGTGCGGCTGTATTGGTCGTCCGCGCAGGCTGATTGTTCACCGTGGACTTTGGTTGGGGCTGATTGTTCCGCTGATTCTGTCCGCCGCGCATCATCCAGGGGCGGATATCGGCGCGTTTCCAGTAAACGACCGGGGTCGTCTCTTTGACAGCGGCAAGGAACGTGGCGATCAAAGACAGTTCCCCGGTCAGCGTGACATCCAGTTCCGCGAAGTAAAGTTCATTGTTGATCTTGCTTGTGCGGACGGAACCCAGACTGTCCAGTTTCACGTCTTTAGTCCTGGCGGCATCTTCCACCAGCTGACGGAGTCCCAGTTCCACATCGCCGTCTTTCTCTTCCTGCCAGAACTCATTCAGGCGGGCATCGTATTGTTTTTTCAGTGCATCGGCTGCCCGTTTTTTGGCATCCTGCGTTTCGAATTCTTTCTTTTCTCTGCGGACTTCCTCCTGCATCTTTTCCACGGATTCGGCAGAGGGGAGAAGGTTCTTCATATCCGAACTGAAATGCAGAAGCAGGAACAGCCAGCTCAAGACCATAAAGCCGAGAGCCAGTATGAGTTTTCCATAAGGCGTACGGAGAAAATGTATGGTTTTACCGCTCATTTTTCGTCCTCCGCTCTCGTAAGTTTCACAATGATCATATTCACAGTCCCGTTCAGATTACGCTGTTGAAGCTGGGCGATCTTCCAGTACGGGAGCTGTTTGACCAACTGAGGCATATTCAGATTCGCGGATTCCGTCTGGATCACCAGATCCACGGTCTTTTCACTGAACCGCAGACTGGTCACCAACGCATCCTGGGGCAAACGTTCGCTCAATTCCGCGAACCGGTTCAAAAGATCCGGGTCCCCTGCTTCCAACTGCAGGATACGCTGGATCTCTTTGTTCTCTTTATCACGCTTTTTTAACGAACTTTTCAGGGTCGTCGTCTTGCGGCGGTAATTATCCCGTTCCTGAACCAGCGTACGGTATTCCTTGTAACGCGCGGAACGATCCACTATGAAATCTTTCGCGTGGATCCCGACCAGACACAACAACAGGATCACCGCGATCGCCGCATGGAAACGGAGCCGTTTCGGACGCAACCGCGCAGGAAGGATCCGCACACACCGTTCCGACTGACGGAATACGGGATTCATGATCAGGCGCATGACAAGAAGACATTCCGTATGATCTACGGCATTGAAGTCATCCGGGAACACAAAAAGCCGGCGGAATTCATCCTGCCAGTATTCACTCAACACAAAATCCTTTTCCTCTCCCTTCCGCCATTGTCCGCCGGAAAACACATACTCTTTTTCCAGTACACGGCAGGGAATATCGGGATCCGTTTCCTGTACCCCGAGCAACGGATAAATAAACGCATCCGCCTTGAACCGGCAGACATCCTGCAGAGAGGCAATGGAGAAAAATCCGGTCCGCGGGAATGCGTAAACATTCCATTGGGAATCCGGCCCGGTCCCGGCTGACATGAACTGGATCACAGGGTCATCCGGAACCCGGATCATACCTTTCGGCAATTCAAATTCCAATGCTGCACGCTGCTCCCGGACACCCGGAAGATCCAACGCAGGACAACGGAAATATCCGCCATCATTGACCGTTCCGGCAAGGATCACGCATCCGCTGGCACCGCCCGCACGCTTCAATGCGGCACGGACAGCATCTGCCGGATCACCGTCAGCCACCGATTGAACGGCGGATCCGATGATGCGGAATTGTTGTTTCCTTTTCCGGAACCGGCAGACAGCAGCCCCATGTCCGGAAAAGGAGATCACGGTATATTCGGAATGTCCGGCAATACGCATACTTTACACTCCGTTGCTTATTTCGCCGGCGGAGGATTGCCGCCTTTTTCACTGTCACGCAGTTTCTGCGCCATCACACGGAGTTTGTCACGGGCGGCACTGGGATCACTCTGTTTGAGCTTTTCGTATTCTGCGTAATCCGCAGGGAATTTTTCCTTCATTGCTTTTTCCATCTGCTGACGGGGATTGCCGCGACGGGCTTCCGGTGCGCCATCACGGGGTCCGCGGTCACCGCCGGGGCCCATACCCATGCCGGGACCACGCGGTCCGCCGCCGAAAGAGGGCATTTCGAACCCTTCTTTTTTCATGAGTTCCATACGTTTCTGCATGGCTGCGCGGAAATCTTTTTTTGCCAGTTCATTGATTTCTTTGAGTTCTTTTTCATATTTCTTTTCGAACGCGGCATATTTTTCACGGCGTGTGAAATCGGCTTCCGGCAATTTCACTTCGGCTTTCTTCGCCAATGCCTGGAACTTCGCTTCGTTTTCCTGACGTTCTTTGCACAGCACGGCATATTCATCTTTGTATTTTTCCGCAAGCTGCTTTTCCGCTTCGCCGCGCATATCACGCATCATACCCATGCCCATACCGCGACCGCCACGGCGTTCGCCACCGCGTTCGCCACCGCGACCACCCCAGGCACCGCGTTCTCTGCGGGGACCTCTGCGGTTTCCATCATTCTGTTCGGTGGGGGGTGCATCCTGTGCGAAAACGAAGGTTGCAGTAAGCATACAGGCGGCGAGAGTCATCCAGGTTTTTCTGTTCATATCAGTGATTCCTTCTGTTAGAGTTTCTTATCTGGGGTTATGACGTTTTCCGGGCGGGGGTGGGGGGAAATCTTTGGCGGGATCGGTACAATCTTTCATGACCTGTTCCACGATCCCGTTATGCCGTTTTTTCATATCTTCGTGTTTGGCTTTGGCATCTTCCAGGCGTTTCTGAAAATGCGCCAACTGTTCTTCCATGCCCTTGATCCGGCGTTCGGAACGGCGTTCGTGTTTGGCGATATCTGTTTCGACCCGTTTCCGTAATGCGGCAAGTGCGGCTTCTTTTTCCGCACCTTCCGGCGCATCAAAATACGCTTTACGCAGTTTCTTCAGACTTTCCACTTCTTTCTGCCGTTCTGCTTCCATCCGGCGGAATACCGCTTTATAAAATTCTTTCGGATTTTCTTCGGCAAGTTTCTTCATGGCAGCACGATCCGCTTCCGGAAGAGAGGCAAGAAAATCTTCAAAAGGTTTCCGGTGATTCCGTTTTCCGGCACCGCGCATTTCTTCACGGGGACTACGGGGCGGACGGGGTTTTCCCGTTTTTTCCTGGGCAGTCAGATCCACCACAGACAACGTGGCAATGAATGCGGCGGTAAGACCTGTGACGGCGAGCAATCTTGCTATTTTTCTCATAATATCACCAGCTCCTTTCAATAATCATACAAGCTGTTACGGACTGAACTTATGGATGTATAGTAACGATCGGTCCGGTCGATTTCCATGGAGAGTGTTAAGAGTTCCTGATCCAGATCACTCCCGTACAGCATTTCGGTATCCGCGGAATAACGGACCGTCTTTTCTTCCGGAATGGTGACAGATGCCACCGCCGGGGGTTGCACATCGTTATGAATACCGGAAAATACCACGCTCAATGCAGCAATGAGAACCACTGCTGCAGCCGCTGCATAACCGAACCATTCACGACGGAAACGCATGGGCTGTTTCCGTGTAAGACGTTCTGCCGCCGCCTGACGGATGCATGCATCCAATGCGGGGGGTGGTGCCATATCACCGGCGGGGAGCCGGAACATTTCGGCATCGGCGAGGAGTTGTGCGCACTGCGGACATTCCGCCGTGTGCATTCGGACTTCCGGATCGTTCCGGTCGCCGGAAAGAATTTTTTCTTCCAATTCTGTGCAACGTTTCATATCATTCACCTGCTTTCCGTTTTGGTCCAGACTTGTAATCTGGCGCGCAATTTATCAAGTGCATACCGCATCCGTGCGAGACATGTATTGATGGAACAATTCTGTATTTCCGCGATTTCGCGGAACGGAACATCTTCCTGACGAAGGAGAAACACTTCGCGCAATTCCGGCGGCAATTCCTGAACGGCATCCCGGATGGCTTTTTCCAGTTCGCTTTCCTCCAACTCTTCGCCGGGGGAACGGGCAGTCCGTTGGAACAGGGTTCCATCCGGCTTGTCCGCGTACGCCTCGTCGAAGACTTCTTCGGCGCGCCGTTCCGCACGCCGGAAATAGTCCACGGTCAGATTATGAGCGATCCGCATGAGCCAGGCGAGAAAGAGTTCGCGGTCACGGTATTTTTCCAGATTGGCGATCGCCTTCAGCCAGGTCTGCTGAAACAGATCATCTGCATTGGCAGTATGACCGTTCAGCAGCCGGTTCAAGTACGCATACAACTGGCGTTTATACCGGTCGTATAACGTATTGAACGATTCGGCATCTCCGGCGAGATACGCCTGTATCAGTTCCGTGTCGCTGCTTCCCTGTGCCATGTTTCTTCCGTCATTCCGATTGTTCAATTTGACCGTATAACGTTGCATCCCGCGTTTTTATTGTATACTTTCCCCGTTTTTTGATAAAAATGTCAGAACACAGGCGAGCGGACGGTCCGCCGGAAGAAAGGGCAGTTCCGCCATTTCTTCCCCGGTCACCCAGTAAATATCCTGATTGTCTTTTGGTACAGGAACGAACTCATCATGGGCGGGAGTGGAGAGGTAGAACGTCACGCGGACATACTTATCCCCGTAATCATGATCCAGACGCCAGAAACATTCTCCGGGGATGATCTCCACGCCCAGTTCCTCCCGGATCTCACGGCGCAACGCATCCCGCTGACTTTCCCCGGGTTCCACTTTGCCCCCCGGGAATTCCAGGAAGTTTCCCAAGTCTGTATGTTTCGGACGGGAACAAACGAGAAAATTGCCGCCGCGCATGGTAATGGCGGCGACAACTTCAATGACCTTACGATTCATGATTGCAAATTATTCTGCGGCAGGCGCACTTTTTGCGCTGTCTTCGACTTTACCCAGATAAGCGGGCAGTTCCACGCCTGCCATGTTCGCCACATCATGCAGCGGAGGCAGACTCTTCATCATGCCGCTGAGGAAATTGGCAGTGGAAGTCTTGCCGTCTGCATTTCCGGAACCATCCCAGACAGTGACTTTGTCGATCTTGATATTGCGGATCGCTTCGGTCTGCAGTTTGACCAGTTCTTCCAGTTTTTCCACCAGGAGCATTTTGCTGGCGGCATCCGGATCGTTTCCGCAGGCTGTGATGATCTGCTGATACCCTTCGCCTTTTGCTTTGAGGATGGCGAAGTTCCCTTTTGCTTCCGCTTCCAATTTCTGATAAATGGCGGAGGCTTCCCCGCGTGCTTCGGCAGCCTGTTTTTCGGCTTCGGCTTCCGCCGCGATGACGATCTGTTCTTTTTCGATTCTGGCGCGGACGATGGTTTCAGCGCGCTGTTTTTCTTCTTCCATGAGTGCGCGTGCTTTCTGCGCTTCCATATCGGCTTCGTAGCCCGCTTTTTCGATCATGGCTTCCGCAACACGTTTCGCGGATTCCGCCAGACGCATGGCTTCCGCTTCTTTTTCCGAACGGACTGCGTTGGATTTCGCGATCTCGATGGAGGAAAGGTTTTCCCCGTCGATAGCAGCGGCTTCCGCCTGTTTCACGGCAATACGGCGTTCCTTATCGGCATTGGCTTCCCCGGAGAGAGCCTGTGCTTCCGCTTCGGAAACGGCGATACGCTGTACTTTACGGGCTTCGGCTTCCCCGATGCCCCCTTTCTTTTCTTCTTCCGCCACATCCACACGGGCTTTGTTGATGGCTTCGGCAGCCGCGCGTTTCCCGATGGCATCGATATAACCGCTTTCATCGGTAATGTCGGTGATGTTCACGTTCAGAAGCTGCAACCCGATCTTATTGAGTTCTTCGCCCACGTTTTCTTCGATATTGTGGAGGAATGTTTCGCGGTCCGCATTGATCTGTTCGATGGTCATGGAGGCGATCACCAGACGGAGCTGTCCCAGAATAATATCCTTCGCCAACTCACCGATAGCTTCCTGATCCAGTCCGAGCAAACGGTTTGCCGCGTTCCCCATCATGGCTTCATCGGTGCTGATACCCACGGTAAAGATCGAAGGCACGCTGATACGGATATTCTGCTTACAGAGAGCATTGGAAAGATTCACTTCCAGCTGGATCGGACGCAGGGAAAGGAATCCGTAATCCTGGATCACAGGCCAGATGATCTTGGATCCGCCGTGCAGACAGTAACTTGCCCGTTTCCCGCCGGTCATCCCGAAGACCACAAGGATCCGGTCAGAAGGACACTTTTTCAGACGGGTGATGAAGGTCAGGGTCAGAACGACCACGATGAAGACAGCCACGAGACCGGCCGCAGTGGCTGTTCCGGTGGATGATGCAAGAAGGAGGAATTGACTCATAATTACTTGTTCCTTTCTGTTTATGTATGGTTTATTATGATTGTTTTTCTACGACATAACAACGGTTGCCCAGGTATTTCGCGACCTGCACCACGGTACCGGTGGATAACGCTTCCTCTGCCACCGCCTGGATCTCCCGGGTGGAGTCCCCGAGATTCACCATGACCTTCCCCGGCTTATCCATTCCGCCGGGCAGACTGATGTATACGGTCCCGCTTTTTCCCACGATCTGTGCGGGTGAGACATTTCCGGACTGCTGCAATTTCAGAAGAAGTGAGATCAGAAGGGCAGTCACAAACATCATGGCAAGCCCGCAGAGGATCGCACCGAGAAGTCCGCCCCAGCCGTATTCACGGAAAACGAGTCCGCCCCAACCGAACATGGTACAGAACGCCAGTACGGTCCGGAAGGAGAAGAATTTGAGATCAAACAACCCGGTATCGGCATGAACGATATCGATATCGCCATCCATATCCACGTCCACATCCCCCCCGATCATTTCTGCACCTCCGCCCAACATAAGGGTCACAGCGGAGATCGCAAACAACACCGTACCGGCGAGTGCGAATGCCCAATAGATAGCTCTTGCGGTATCTCCGGCGAGGAATTCACCGGACTGTGCCAACACTGCGAATGTAAACATAGTCTATCCTTTCTCTTTGGTGTTATGGAGTAACAATAGCATATAACAACGCGTTTTCAAGTCAGAGAAAAGGAAAAATCACACAATAATATTAATTTTTTTTGGAAAAAATTGCGCATAGACGGCAGATATTATTTGAAAAATCGCATTTGAAATGGTATATTATTCAGTTATGCAGGAAACCTATCATACAAACTTAGTAAGGAGACGCAGGCGATGGCAGTGAATGGTATGAACTTGAGTGAGATGATCGAAGCGGCAAAAACATCCGGCAATGAAGAGATCGTTTTCATGCTTCTGGACAAAATCGGACAGGCAGAACCGCAGGAACTCGCCGCGCAGGCTGCAGATTTTGATGCTCTGCTGGAATCCTGGAACAATGATTTCGCCAATTCGACAGAAAAAGCAGAAATCTGTGTCAAACTTGCCGATAAAGGTTTCCCTGAAACACCCAACTTCCGTTCCGCTCTCTGTCTTTCCGTCCGTAAACTCATCCCGCCTTACATCGCCGGCAATAACGTGGCAAAAGCCATCGGCGCCAAAGATACTGCCGTTTCCGTGCGCGAAGTTGCACAACGACTCCATAAGCTCCAGAACTTGCGGTCTACTGCTCTTGTTTATCAGCAGGAAACACATCAGTGGGGCAAGATCGCCAATATCGATAAGCTCACCGGCACCATCGGCGTTTCCGCACTGGAAAGCAACAGCGTTTCCTCCGTGCCCATTGCATCCGCGGTGATCACCTCTCTCTTCTTCAATCTGACTCCGGATTTCCTCAATTTGCTATATCCCGATAAATTCGCCAGAGTCCCCTCGGAAGAATACCGTAAGGTCCTCGCAAAAAATGCGCTGACCGAAATCTCCGATGCCAAGATCCGCGACATTGTGTTCCATTTGATGGTTCCCGCATGTCTCAACAATGAAACATTCGAAGCCTGGTGGACCGCTCAGCCTGTTGCCGCCGCTCAAACCGGGAACAAACGGTTCTATGCCGACTCCCGCAGTATTCTCGAACTCTATACTCTGCTCCCCGGCACGAAACACAATCCGGATCAGGTGGTCGCACCCCTGACACAGGCCGATGCCGAAAAACTGCAGAAACTTTTCGCCCGTACTCGCAAGGGCATCCCCACCAAAGAAGTCAACATGCTTATGGAGTGTGTCGCCCTGATCGCAGAAGCGGACAGCGATGCGGAACTGCTGAAAAACATGTTTGCTCCTCTCCGCGGGGTCGTTCCTTTCTGGCCCGCTGTCGTGGATGAAAAACTTTCTCTCGCCGGACTGGAATACTGGGGTCATATCTCCGTCAAACTTCTGGGCGGGATCATCAAGGCAACGAAACTGTTGTATACCCAGGAAGAACTGGCACTCATCGCCACACGTCTTCCGCAGCGTTGCATTTCCCCGATCATGTCTGTGATCTCTCCCGATGTGGTCAATGAAACGATCCTGAAAGTCAAAATGCTCAGTTCCGACCTGATCCTCTGGATCTGGAAAAACGGCAGCACCGTGCTGCCCCGTCTTTCCGAAGGGATCGATATGGGTTGCGTTTCCAATGCCCTTTCCGTGGAAGGTCTTCCGAAGGAATGGACTGCGGCACAGCGTGATCTCAAGAAATACACCTACGAAAAGAAAGATTTCCAGAAGTTCCTCATCGAAAACGCACAGGGCGATATGCCCTCCATTCTGTCTGCGATCAAACGCTGCCGCGGATTCATCGGCAGTGAACAGCAGACTTTGATCGTGCGTCTTGCCGCACTCTCCCCGGATCTCACCGAATGTCTGGAAATGGGCGAAGGCCGCAACATGATGGGCGGCAATGAGGATGATTCCGGCGTTCAGGTTCCCATGACTTCTGTTGCATCCTACAAGAGAAGAGTGGCGGAACTGGAAAATCTGATCAGTGTCCTGATCCCGGAAAATGCGGCGGCTGTGGCACTCGCACGCAGTTATGGTGACTTGCGCGAAAACGCAGAATACGATGCCGCAAAAGAACGCAGAAGATTCCTTCACAAACGCCGCTCCGAACTGGAAAAAGATATCGCAACCACACAGAGCACCGACTTCAAGGATGTGGTGGTGGAAGGCCGGGTCGTCCTCGGTTCTGTGGTCAAACTCTCTTCCGCAGGCGGGGACCGTGAATACACCATTCTCGGTGCCTGGGACAGTGATCCGGAAAAGAACCGGATCGCATACAAGGCGCGTATCGGAGAGATCCTTCTGAACAAGAAAGTCGGTGATACGGTGGATATCCCCGAAGCCGGCTCTTTCACCATCAAAGAGATCCTGCCGATTTCCGAAGATCTCCGGAAAGAGCTTGCCGGAGAATGATGCTCCGCAAAGCCGGCGCGGATTGGAAAAAAGGAATCCCCTGCAATATCCGCAGGCGGGATTCCTCTCATCATCATCTGCGTATCCGGGAATATGAGATATCCTGTCCGCCCCTCGCGGGCAGGAGTCTTTTTTTTATCAGCGATCTTCACGCGCAAACAAAAACCGCCTGGTCACTGCCCGCATTCCGGCATTGGTCCGGTCTCAACTGGATCCGGCAGGTGCTTTATGATGCGGTGGGACAATGCAAGCCGGATTATTTTGTATTCGGCGGCGATCTGACCGCAGATGCGTGCATGATCCCGGAAGCATTGGAACTGCTCCGTGATCTCCCCGGCAAAATGCAGAAGATCGCCGTCCCGGGCAACTGGGATCTGCGCAGGGAATGGCTGAACGGTGATTTCTGGCACAAGTCCTATCAGGAAATCGGGTTCCATTTTCTGCAGAACAAAGGGATCCTGCTTGACGGGATCCGGTTTTACGGGGCTGATGATTTCAAAAAGGGGACCCCTGTTTTCCCGCAGGAACTGCCAGATGCCCCGTTCCATTGTATTCTCTTCCACAACCCTGACACCTTCGCTCTTCTGCCGTTGCGTTTGACACAGCACAATGGCATGATGCTGGCGGGGCATACCCACGGCGGACAGGTCAGGATCCCCGGGTTCGGCGCACTGTATGGTTCCACGATCGTATGGAAACGGTTTGAAAACGGCATGTATTATTCTCCCCGGTCCAACATGCCGCTCCTCGTTTCCTCCGGGATCGGTACAAGCTGGTTTCCCATCCGCGTATTCTGTCCGCCGGAAGCCATACACATCCACTTCACATCATGAACGAAGTCATGTTTTTCACGGAATCGGGGAAACTGGTCTGCCGGGATCAAGGAAAAACGGCAGCGGCCTTTGCCCGTTCCGCCGCCGAAGGATTGTTCGCACTCATCACGGCACCGGAACAGAATATGACGCCGGCACAGCAATTTTTCCGCCGCATCACCACCGATTTTCTGCAGAAGATCCTCCGCAATGATTCCGATCCCGAACGCGCCATGCCCGATGAAAATCTTTATGCTCAATACGAACGGACTGCGCCCCCCATGGCGGGCGGCGGACGTTGTTCCGGACAGGATCTGGCATCGTTATTCGGGGAACTGCTTCAGCACCTGAAACAGCAGAACGATCTCCGGCAGTATCTGACAGAAAAAGTTCCCGCCTGGAAAGAGATCGGGCGCATCACCTTTCATCTGGCGGAAAACAGACAGGATCCTGACGGACGGCACCCCTTTGTTTTTCTGGCGACGTATCCCGATCATACAGGCGAGAACGGGGAAGTACGGCATCTTCCGCTGGCATCCGCGCTGAAACAATACGCCGCCGCCGGAAAAGAAACACTGGATCATCTGCTTTCCCCACTGCGCAATGCCGCAGAAACAAGCCCGTTCCTCGCCAAGATGCTGGAAGACCGTTCCCTGTTCCGTCCCTGCGTGTGGACACCCCAACAGGCGTTTCTGTTCGTGCGTGACATCCCGCATTTCCAGACGGCAGGTATTCCGGTCCGATTGAACCGGGAATCGGGGAAACGGCCCGCCCGTTTGAAACTGGATATCACACTGGATGCGCCCACGCCGCGTAAGGGACAACCCGTTACGGAAACGATCCTGCGTTTTTCGGTTGCCGCCGCGTTGGGTGACCGGAAACTCACCGAAGAGGAACTGAACGCCATTCTGCAAACGGGCGGCGGTTTGATCCGTGTCCGCGGGGAATGGGTGGAAGCCGATACCGCCCGGATCAAACAACTGTTGGAACAATGGCAGCGTGCCGCCGGGCTTGCCGCATCTGCCGGAGTCCCGTTCCTTCACGGATTGCGCATGATCTCCGGCATCCGGATGACATCGGAAGAAAACCTTCTGCCGCCCGCGCCGGAGGGGTTGTGCGAAATACAAGCCGGGCCCGGCTTACAGGAATTACTGGAAAACGGATTCCCGGAAACACAGATCCCGCCGATCCCGGATCACATCCCGCTGCGCCCCTATCAGCAATACGGAGTCCGCTGGCTTTACCGAATGGGCGAACTGGGCCTGGGCGGATGTCTCGCGGACGATATGGGGCTTGGCAAAACGATCCAGGTCCTCACGTTTCTGGAAATGCTCCGCCGTCGCGGAGAACTGGATTGCCGTCCGGGAGCATTGGCAGTTGTCCCGGCATCTCTCCTGGAAAACTGGAACCGGGAAGCCGCAAAATTTACGCCCGAACTCAAAACAACGGTCCTTCATCCCTCCGCCGGGACACTTGCCGCGTTCCGGTCCGATCCTGTTGGATTTCTTGCGGAACACGATCTGATCATCACCAGTTACGGCATGGCATTGCGTCTGCCGGAACTCGCCGGTGAGGAATACCCGGTCCTGCTTCTGGATGAGGCGCAATATATCAAGAATCCCGCCTGCCGCCAGAGCGGAGTTCTGCGTAAATTCAACGCACGGCGCAAGTTTGCACTCACCGGAACGCCGCTGGAGAACAGTGTCAATGATCTCTGGAGCATTTTCGATTTCCTGATCCCCGGATTTCTTGGGAATTATTCCTCATTCCGGTCCGCTGTACGGGAAATGGATTCCGGCGCAAACGGATACGGTCCTCTGCGTGATCTCATCCGCCCCTGTATTCTGCGGCGGTTGAAAACGGATCGCAGCATCATCCGTGACCTGCCTGACAAATCGGAGATCCGGGTGAACTGTCATCTCACCGATGTGCAGATCAAGATGTATCACCGTGCCGTGGAACAGTTCCGGAAAGAATTGTATGCGTCGGAAGAAGAACACCGGCGCGGTGTCATTCTCTCCTGGCTGATGCAGTTCAAACAGATCTGCAATCATCCGGGTCAGTTCTCCGGACTGGGCGGATATGGCGTGGAACGGAGCGGGAAATTCCAGTGTCTTGCCTCATTGGCGGAAACCATCGCCGAACGCAATGACAAGCTCCTGGTCTTCACTCAATTCCGGGAAATGATACAACCCATCCATGACTTGCTCACCCCCGTTTTCGGGCGAAGCGGACTCATGCTTCACGGCGGGACACCGGTCCCCGAACGGATGCGGGCTGTCGCCGATTTCCAATCGGAAACCGGGGCACCGTTTTTTGTTCTTTCGCTCCGGGCGGCGGGGGTGGGACTGACTCTCACGGCGGCGAATCATGTGGTGCATTTTGACCGCTGGTGGAATCCTGCGGTGGAGAATCAGGCGACAGACCGTGCATACCGAATCGGACAGCACCGGAACGTACTGGTCCACAAGTTTGTGTGTCCCGGCACGCTGGAAGAACGTATCGATGCCATGCTGAAAGAAAAAAGCCGTCTTTCGGATCTGTTCCTGAAAGACGGCGGGGAAAAATTGCTGACCGAGATGTCAAACGAAGAATTGATGTCCTTCGTTCAATACACGCTGCCCGGTGATTGAGATCAATTGCAACAGCAGGGAGCCGGATTTTCCTGTTCGGTGCGGATGAGTTCAGCCGCAGCCGTTTCCAACTCACTCTTGAGGACCGGGTTCGCTTCGATCCCGTCGGCGATCTTACCGGCATCGCAGGATGCCAGGAATTTGGGATCCAGGGGCAGACGCGCCAGGACTTTCACGCCATTGGCAGCAGCCAGAGCGGCACCGCCGCCATTGAGGAAGATCTCATGTTTTTCGTTGCAGTTGGGGCAGACAAAATAACTCATGTTTTCCACCACGCCCGCCACCGGCACTTCCACCTGACGGCAGAAATCCACGCACTTGCGGCAGTCCGCAAGGGAAACTTCCTGCGGAGTCGTAACCATGACCGCACGTTTGTCCCCGGGGATGGTCTGACAGGCAGAGAGGACTTCGTCCCCGGTTCCCGGCGGGAAGTCCAGCACGAGATAATCCAGATCTCCGCCCCAGTCCACTTCTTCCAGAAGCTGTTTGAGGACTCCGATCTTTGCGGGTCCGCGCCAGATCACGGCATCGTCTTCATTTTCCATGAGCAGGCCGATGGAGACCACTTTCACCCCGTACTTTTCCGCCGGGATGATCCCCAGTTCGCTCCCGTTCAAACGGATATCTTTCATCCCGAAAATGGTGGGCTGACTGGGACCATGGAAGTCCACGTCCAGAAGCGCGACTTTCTTCCCTGCTTTTGCAAGAAGGATCGCCAACGATGCGGCGACGGTACTCTTGCCCACGCCGCCCTTCCCGGACAGCACAAAAAGTTTATGTTTGATATCAAGAAGCGGGGATTTCTTATCTCCGCCGCAACTGCCGCAGCAGCTGCCGCAATTTCCGGAACATTCGCCCATGACAATACTCCTGTTGATGATTTGCTTACGGTATTCCGGTACTATACCATAAATTCAGAAAAAGTCAAGCATTTTCCACCGGGCAAACACGGAAACGATTCATATTTCTTCTGTTTCCGATTTGATTTTTTACGCTTACGATTTATATTACATCAACACAAACTTAACATTGAAAAGGAAACCATTATGGCGAACCAACTCCCCGAATATCTGCAAGATTCTTTTATCCGTAAATATTGCGAATACGCCTCCGTTGATACAGCGTTGACCGATGAGATCATTTACTGGAAAGAACAGCTCATCGCCAATGAGGACGCACTGGAAAAAATCAAACAGTATCATGAACGGTTCATCCAGCAGAAAATGGCGTATAAGGATGTCTTCCCCGAAAACCCGAAACTCATCGAAACCTTCGGCGGAAATATCGCCGGGACCATGTTGTTCCTTCTCGTCCTCTCCGGACTTCCCTGGACCATCGCGGAATATCAGCGCAGAGGTTGGGATGACACCATCTGCCGGGAAACGTTCCGGGATATGGGGATCTGGTCCAGACACAATAAACGCAACACGGGGAACACCGGGCTCACCTGGACCATCGTGGGCTGGTTCGCCGGACACCTCAAATTATCGCTCGTGGGATTCGGCAGACTCCAGTTCAATGTCAGCATGAATATGCCCGAAGGGATCACCTTCTTCCGGAATAAAAAGACGTCACGCATCCTCGCGCTCGTTTCCAATGACAAACAGCGTTTCACCGCCGCCGGGCTCCCCGACGATCTCCAGGAAGAACCCTCCCCGAACTGCTGGTACACCACCTGGCAGGAAACCGATGCTCTCTGGATCGGACACCCCATCAAGCCGGATGGCTATGTACTTCCCCACAAAGCCACGCTGACGAAACGTGACTGGGAGATCATTTTGAAAGAAGGCGATCCGGTGATCAACACACACATTCCGGAAGCCGGCCCCATGACGCCGGAAATGGTGTTGGATTCCCGCCGCCGTGCTGCCGCATTTTTCGCAAAACATCTCCCGGAATATCATTGGAAAGCATTCTTTTGCGAATCCTGGCTCCTGGATCCCCAGCTGAACGAGATCCTTTCCCCCACCTCAAATATCGCCGTGTACCGCAAACGGAGTTACCTCATCCCCTGCGATTTAGGAGAAGCCGATACCATCTGGCGGTGTCTCGGACAACAGGCTGTGGATCACGGGGTGGATGCCGTCCCTCACACCACCGGACTGCAGAAAGCCATCGCCGCATTCGTCAAGAGCGGGCGGAAATTCCATTGCGGCTCCTCCGTTCTGTTCCCGGAAGATGTGGAAAAAGACGATCCCTACCACTTTCCCGATGGCGGAACCGATGACTTCGCCTGTACCTGTTGCGGTGCCTGTTGCCGCTGGGAGGGCCCGGTCCGCGTGACGGCGGAAGAAGTCCGTAGGATCGCGGAATATTTGCAGATCCCGGAAGCGGAATTTCTGGAAAAACATACGATCCTCGCCGCAGACCGCCGTTCCCTCTCGTTGAAAGAACGTGCCGATGGCTCCTGCATTTATTACGATCCGGAGACATTCTTGTGCCGGATCCAGGCAGTGAAGCCGAAACAGTGCAGTGACTTCCCTTTCAACTGGAAATTCAAGGACTGGCAGTATTATTGTCCCGGCTCCGATGCAAAGGAACAGAAAAAAGACGGAACAAACATCTGATTTCCTGTAATTCTTGCGAAAACGACTTGAAAAAACGGCAAACATGCTGTAAATTAACAGGATGTATTTTTCAGCGTAAATCTGTGAAGGAGAATGTGCAAAATGGCGGATATGATCCGGAAAAAATTGATCGGTAATTGCAAACGTGTCGTCGTCAAGGCGGGGACAAGACTCCTCACGGATCCCCAATCCATGCCCGCGCTCGTCAAACAGATCGCCGCCATCCGGCAATCCGGCAGACAGGTGATCCTGGTCTCGTCCGGTGCCGTCGGCATGGGTATGAAACTCCTGGGCATGACAAAACGCCCCCATCACTTGTCCGAGATCCAGGCACTTGCCGCCATGGGACAGGTCAAACTGATGTCCATGTACGAAGAAGAATGTCTGAAATACGGATTCCGGGCGGCACAGCTTCTTCTCACGGCGGATGATTTGCGTTCCCGGGAACGGCATCTGAACGCCATGAACTGTATCGAAGCATTGCTTTCCAAAGATATCCTCCCCGTCATCAACGAAAATGACCCCGTCTCCGTGGATGAACTCAAATTCGGCGATAATGATACCCTGGCATCCTACCTCGGCAGTATGGTCCGCGCCGACCTCACCATTATCCTGACAACCGTGAACGGGTTGCTGCAACCCAATCCCGACGGGACACTCGGGGATCGCATCCCGCTGGTCCAGGGTGTTACCCGCGAACAACGGGAAATGGCGACCGGGACCGATGACGGCAACACCTCCATCGGCGGCATGATCACCAAGATCCGGGCGGCAGAGATCCTGAACGAATCCGGCGATACACTCTGGATCGCATCCGGTCTGATGCCTGATATCCTCCAGAAGATCTTCGCCGCCGAAGACGTGGGGACCGTATTCCTGCCCGCCGAAGGGATCCACAAACTGGAAGCGAAGAAACGCTGGATCGCCGTCTTTTCCAAAATCAGCGGAGTGCTTACCGTGGATGAAGGGGCAAAACGTGCCATCGAACGGCGCGCCGGCAGTCTGCTTCCCTCCGGTGTCACGAAAGTGAAAGGCACATTCAAACGCGGGGATGTATTGGAGATCCGGGATTCCGCCGGTGACGTCATCGCGCGCGGGCAGACCAACTTCTCTTCCGCCGAATGCAGAAAACTCGCCGGATGTCACAGCAATGAGATCCGCGGCATTCTCGGTTGCGATGCGGAAGAAGAGATCATTCACCGGAACTCTCTGGCTGTGGTGCACTGATTATGAAATTCTATATCAAAACATACGGCTGTCAGATGAATGAGCGGGACTCCGATTCCGCGGCTGCGCTTCTCAACGCCGCCGGACATGTCTGTGTCGCCAACGAAGAAGATGCCGATCTTTTCATCATGAATACATGCAGTGTCCGGGAACAGGCAGAACGCAAAGCCATCGGTAAACTGGGCATCATGAAACGGCTTAAAGAGAAGAAGCCCGCCATGATCTTCGGTATCATGGGCTGTATGGCGCAGAGTCGAGGCGAAGAACTGCTCAAATCCATCCCCCATCTCGATTTCGCACTCGGGACCGATCAGATCCATACCATCCCCGATCTCGTGGAAGACATCCGGAAGAAACGGGAAAAAGTTTATAGCGGCGACCGTTGCGGCGCGGATACCCCGGGCATCGATTCCCATCGGTTCGTCCCCGGCGAAAAACAGTATTCCGCGTTCGTTTCCATCATGCGCGGATGTTCCAGATTCTGCAGTTATTGTATCGTACCCTTCGTCCGCGGACCCGAACGCAGCCGCAGCATGGACTCCATTGTGGCGGAATGCCGGATGCTGGCGGAACGTGGAGTGAAAGAAATCACACTTCTGGGACAGAACGTTGCCGCTTACGGCATGGATAATACCGCGCCCCCGCCGCCTCCCGGAGTTTCACCCTTCGCCGAACTGCTGGAAGCCGTCAATGCCATCGCAGGTATCGAACGGATCCGTTTCACTTCGCCCCATCCGGCGTTCTTCAATGACAGACTCATTCATGCCGTGGCGGAACTGCCCAAGGTGTGCAAATGTATTCACCTTCCCCTGCAGTCCGGATCCGATCCCGTACTCAAACGGATGAACCGGCCTTATACCGCGGAACAATATCTCTATGTCATCCGGTCGCTCCGCGCTCTGGTCCCGGAAATCACGTTCTCCACCGATGTCATCGTCGGATTCCCCGGGGAAACGCAGGAAGATTTCGAAGCAACCAGGCGGGTCATGGCGGAAGCCGCTTACGATAACGCTTACATCTTCAAATACTCTCCCCGCAAAGGTACACGATCCGCGAAATGGGAAGATGATGTCCCGCAGGAAGTCAAAGAGGAACGGAACCGGATCCTCCTGGAAGATATGGAAGCCTCCCTGGAAAAACGGAACGCGTCTCTGGCAGGAAGAACCTTTGATGTTCTGGCGGAAGGCCCCAGCAAACGCAATCCCAACCGCTGGCAGGGGCGTACCGATACATTCAAAAACGTGGTGTTCCTGCCCCCGCCCGGGGTAAAGGAAGGGGATATCGTCCCTGTCACGATCCGGCGGACGACGGCAATGACATTATACGGAGATATTCCCGAAGGCATGTAATATAAACGAAGGCAAGAAATTATGTCAGACTTTTTTCACGATATTGCGGAGAAGAAACGGTTCCTCCCGCTGTTCATTTCCATGATGATCCTGTATGCCGCATCTTATTTCCAACGGACATCCATCCCCGGTACTC
Organism: Victivallales bacterium; assembly: GCA_045592785.1. GTDB lineage: Bacteria > Verrucomicrobiota > Lentisphaeria > Victivallales > UBA1829 > RGIG8244. Next base: position 38,421 of record JAZNVL010000055.1, read on the forward strand.
TTTTCAATGATTTCCAGGCGGAATACGGTTTCTCCGCCGCACAGATCGCCAGCCTCGGGTCCTCTTACGTTTACATCTACGCGTTCTTCCAGCTCGTCATGGGGATGCTGGTCGATAAATACTGCGGATTGCGGGTCGTCACCTTCGCCGGGATCCTTTTCGTCGTCGGTGCGCTCGGATTTCCCTTCGTCTGCGGAAATCTCATCGCCATGTGTTTCTTCCGGTTCCTGTGCGGAATGGGATCAAGCGCGCTTTATTTGAGTCTTGTCAAAGAAACGGACCGGCTTTTCGGACGGAAAAATTACGCCGTCATGAGCGGGATCGTTTACTTTACCGGGTATTCCGGCGGATTGTTCGGAACCATGCCTTATGCCATCCTCAAACAGCATTTCAACTGGAACAGCATCCTCATTCTGGTGGGCTTCATCTCCCTGGGACTCTATATGGTCTTCCTTTTGAGTAAACGGAATATCCCGGCTGCACCCATCGCACCGAAACCCATTTCCCTGCGTCCGCTTTATTTCCTGATCAAAAATCCCTATTCCTGGCTCGTCATGTTCTGCGGAACGGTCAACTTCTGCTGCTACTTCACCATCCAGACCGTGTTCGGCATGAAATTCCTGCAGGACTTCGTCGGTATGTCGGCGGCGGCAGCATCCACCACCGTATTCTCTCTCACGCTGGTGTGTATGTTTACACTCCTCGGCGGCGGCATCTTCACCCGGATGATCGGAAACAGACGGAAACCCCTGCTGATCTTTGCGTGCAGTTCCTGTCTTGCCTCCACCGTTCTGATGCTGGCAGCGGCATACTTCCGTCTGCCCGCGTTCTGCTTTGTCACAGGATATATTCTATTCGCATTCGCTTCCGGATTCTCCGCCATTTTCTCCATCGCGAATCAGGAAGTCAATACCGCAGACACCATCACGCAGTCCGCCGGATGTATCAATATGTTCAACTATCTTTCCGTTGCCATCTTCTCACAGCTCATCGGGTTGTTCCTGGACCAGTATATCACCCCGGAAATGCTGACAGAAGGAAAGGCGGTCATCTATCCCGCGTCCGCGTACACCACGCTCTTTGTACTGCTGCTGATCCCCACCACCATTTCCGTGATATGCTCCACATTCATCCCGGAAACCAGAGGACATTTCCTGCGCCGTTCTGCAAAAGCATGACCGGCGCAGACCTTACATCATTTCCGCAGCATATCGGCAGCCGGAAGCAACATACCGCCCACGGAATTGCCTAATGTCATGAGCAGGGTCAATCCCAGAACATGCCAGCTCCATACACCCGCCGCCGAAAAGTAATACATGTTGGCGATACAGTGTTCGAACCCGCTCAAAATAAAGACCACCACGCAGAGAAATACGTTGGTCATACGGATCACAGGCGCAAGTTCCTCACGACGGAATGTTTCCACCGCAAGATACATCAGGATCCCGCAGAAAAATGCCAGGATGAACAGACTCCATAACCCGTCCGCCATCTTCACTTCACAGATCTTTGACACCTTTTCACCAATACCGAGTGCCGCAAAAGAACGGCTGGACCGGACCGCTGCGCCCACGGCATAACAGCCCGTCAGGTTCCCCAGCCAGATCAACGCCAACACAACAAGATAAGACGGGAAATTACGTCCCTGGACCGCAAGATAACCCACCGCGCCCGTATAAAGTTTGAACCCGTTGCACACGATCGTCAACAATCCGAAACCGAACAGGAATGCCCCCAGTACGGTGATCGGACAAGCCAGGTAAACGGTTCCCGCGATCCCGATGAAAAGACCCGCCAATATTGCATTCAGATAAATTTTCCAACTTTCGACCAATGACGGCAGTTTCGACATTTTCTTTCTCTCCTTATGTTCCGCTGTGTTCCCGTAATATAGTACATATATCATACATTTTCAATCCGGTAATCACAGTTTTTTCCCAAGTTTTATTTTTTGCCGCTTGACACTGTTTGTATATGAGTGTATAGTACAGAAACTCCAATAAATAAGGATCTTTATCATGAAAAAAATCGCTTTCGCAGGATGCGCTCACATTCATACACCTTCATTCGTCAGAGTCATCAATGAATGCAGTGCAAATGTAACAGTCGCAAAAGTCTGGGATCATGCCCCCGCACGCGCTGAAGATAACGCAAAAAAACTCTCCGCCGCCGTCTGTCAGACACCGGAGGAAATCGCTGATGATCCCGAAATCGCAGGAGTCATCATCACATCCGAAACCAATCGCCACAAAGAACTCGCGACCATGATGGCGAAAGCCGGGAAACATATCTTCGTGGAAAAACCTCTCGGATTCTCCGCGGATGATGCCAAAGAATTGGCAAAAGTCATCAAGGAAGCCGGCGTTTTCTTCCAGACCGGATACTTTATGCGCGGCATCCCCCATTACCTCTTTATCAAACAGCTCATCGAAGAAAATGCCTTCGGTACCATTACACGGATCCGTCACTCCAACTGTCACGGAGGGTCCATCGGCGGCTGGTTCGATGATGAATGGCGCTGGATGGCGGATCCCGCTATCGCCGGATGCGGTGCGTTCGGCGACCTGGGAACTCATTCCCTCGACATCATCATGTGGCTCATGGGACGACCCGATGCCGTTACCGCTTCCATTCATACCGTGACCGGACGCTATGGTGCTGACTGTGATGAATCCGGGGAAGCTCTGCTGGAATTCCCCTCCGGTGCGGTCGCAACATTTGCCGGCGGGTGGGTCGATCACTGTAATCCCGTCTCCTTCGAAATCAGCGGGACCAATGGTCATGCCGCCATCATCAAAGATAAACTCTATCTCTTCGGATGCGGAAGAGAAGATGCAAAGGGAGAAGAATGGACGCAACTCCCGGAATCGCTGCCCTCCCCGCTCCAACGGTTCATCGATCGCGTTCTCGGCAACGACGGACTCCTTATCACTGCCGATGAAGCCGCAGACCGCAATATCGTGATGGAAGCCGCCTACCGCTCCGCGCGCGAACACAAACGCGTGACCATTGAATACTGATCCCCTGCAATCATCCATTTAAAATGAGAAAGCCGCGCAAGCAATTTTACGCGGCTTTTTTTGTGTCGTTTCAAAACGGTCAGCGGACCACAGATGCCACCACTTGACCGATCTTGCGGATCGTATCACGATCCAGATAAGGATGCATCGGCAAGGCAAAAATATCTTTCGCACAGGCTTCCGTTACCGGGAAATCACCTTCCTTGTATCCGAGATATTCCATCGCTTTCAAGAGGTGCATCGGGATCGGATAATAACGGCCCGTCGGAATGTCATTCTGTTTCAACGCTTCCTGGATCTCCGCAAACTTCGGCGAACGCAGGCAGAACTGCGCCCACACGGAACGGTAGGAGGGCAGCACATAAGGCAGTGTCACCAACCCATCCAGTTCTTCCATATACATCCGGACCACTTCCTGACGCATATCCAGTTCTTGCGGATACAACTTCATCTTCGCCAACAGCACTGCCGCCTGGATCGTATCAAGACGCGCATTCAAGCCGAGACGTTCGTTGTTGTATTTGTCGTCCGCACTCCGGCCATGGACCAGAATGGAGTACATCTTTTCATAGAGCGCATCGTCATTGGTGAATACCGCACCGCCGTCACCATAACACCCAAGCGGTTTCGCCGGGAAGAAACTGGTACAGCCGATATCACCCATGGAAGGCGCGACCGCACCGGTCGCATCCGTGGCGCCGAATCCCTGACAGGCATCCTGAATGATCTTAATTCCGTATTTTTCCGCCAGTGGGCGGATCGCAGCATAATCAGCAGACTGCCCGAAAAGGTCGACCGTGATGATCGCTTTCAGATTCCATTTGCCCTCCGCACGGACCTTCAGAATGGTTTCTTCCAGTTTCACGGGGTCAATGTTATAAGTACGTTCATCAATGTCGGAAAACACCGGCGTCGCGCCGCACAATGCCACCGTTTCCGGTGTCGCAAAGAATGTGAACGGGGTGGTGATGACCGCATCACCGGGCCCGATGTCCATCGCCATCAGCGCCATCAGAAGAGCATCCGTGCCGCTGGAACAACTCAATGCGTATTTCACACCGGTATATTCCGCCAGCTTCTGGTCCAGCTCTTTCACTTCCGGTCCCAGGATGAAACATCCCGCTTCCAGAATGCGGTCGATCCCCGCCTTCACATCATCCCGAATCAGATTATACTGTGTTTTCAAATCAATAAAAGGAATCATAAACTTGCCTGTCCTTCTGATTTCATACATCAATAACGGAATGAGGGAATACCACGTTCCTGATTTTCACGGATCGGAGAACCATCCGGTTTGATCAGACGGCTGGTCATGAAGATCAGCAGACTGACCTTTTCAGAACCACGGCCTTTGGACTGGAAGAGACGTCCCACCAGCGGCAGATCGCCCAGGATCGGGTACTGGTCTTCCACGATATTGATACGGTCCTTGATCACACCACCAAGCACAATGGTTTCACCGTCGAAACTGACAATGGTCGTTTCCACTGTTCTCGCTTCGATGATCGGCATCTTCAATGTGTTGGGATAGTAACGTGTTTCGCCATCGTTTTCCAGAGGCAGTTCGTAAGAATAGTCCGTCCAGCCAACGAATTCCTGGATCACAGGAGTCATCGGCAGCGTGATGACGTAGTTATCTTCCACCTGCGGGGAAACGTTCAGAACGATACCTTCTTCCACTGCATCACCGAACGTCGGGATGGACGGCTGGAACACAGGAATGTCTTCTTCGTTGTCGCCGCCGGAAACCGTTTCCAAAGTAGCATCATCCCATTCATCCGGGTAGTACTTTTCCGTCACCATCTTGATAACAGCGGACTGTCCGGCAAGAGTCGTGATACGGGGGGTGGAAAGGATGTCCGTGGAATCAGCCTGATCCAAAGCGTGCATCTTTGCACTGACATCATAGCCCTTCTTGTTGGAGTGAGACCAGTTGATCACCACGTCATTGTTATTGGCATTACCGGTCGCAAAGAAGGCGGAAGGATCGTCCATCGCGTTACGCACCAACTGGGAGTTCGCACCAAAGGTCACAGAACTGCCGAACACAGAGGTGAAGTTGGTCGGCACTTTGTAGTACGCATAACCTTCTTCCGGTTCACTGTCGATCAGAACAGTAGACCCCTTCTCGAAAGCGGCAACCATTTCGCCGGTGTAGCCTCCGGACATCGGTTTCTGGATTTCGATACCACCTTCGCTGGATGAATTATACAGTTTTTTCTTGTAAACATAACCATCGTATTCGGCAACAAAGGAAGCAGATCCACTTTCATCATCTTCATCTTCTTTGACAAACTCAATCTGCTCCGAGGTAATAGTATGCTTACCATCGGTGGAACGGGAAAGCACATACTCAAAGCCAAGTTCTTCCAGGTCATTGAGCGCGACTTCAACAAACTTCACCTGGGTCATGACCTGGGTCGTCTGTTCCGTATTCAGCTGCTCCAACATTTCGGAGATTTCAGCCAGGTTTTCGGGTGTATTGGTGATAACCAGACGGCTCACCGCTTCATCCACGCGCAGTGCTGTCCCGGCAGGGAACGGAACACCACGATTGATAAAGTACTGTTTCACTGCTCCGCTGCTTGCGCTGTTGTTTCCGGACTCATCATCTCCGCCGCCGCCTTCGCCGTCTCCGCCGCCGCCGGTGGATTCAATCATGATGTCAAGAGCTTCTTTTTCCACAACAAACACTTTGTGTTCATATTCTTCCAGAGGAACTTTCGCATCCGCAATGATCACGGCATGGGGTTCCACACGGTAACGGACACCGGCAGCCTGGCAGACCAGATCGATTGCAGTAAGCAAGTTGGCATTTTCAACTTTCAAATAGTCGATCACATACTTGTTAGCTTTTTCGCTGCTGCTTTCTTCACTGCTGCTTTCTTCACTGCTTTCTTCACTGCTTTCTTCATCAGACTCTTCATCAGACTCTTCATCCGATTCTTCGTCGGACTCATCTTCCTCATCGGACTCATCGTCAGAAGCAGTCTCTGCAGCTTTCTGTTCCTGCGCAGCAAGACCGGCAATATTGTCGCTCAAAAGCAGAAGGATGTTCACACCATTCTTTTCCACGTCAAGTTCCTGCGAACGATCACGCAGTTCCTGGATCACTTCGCTCAATGCACGGTCTTCGAAGTCCAGAGAAGGAATCACGATGGATTTCAATTTGGACTGAATGTTTTTCGTAGCATCCACTTTTTCCTGGGGGGAGAACTGATCCTGCGGATTGTCTGTATCATCCACCGTCGTCAAAACAGGAGAAACGCTGCTCCATGCGACTTCGGCAGAACGTTCCAGAGACATCAGGTCTTTTCTTCTCTTACCGACTTCAGCCAGTTTTTCATAGCATTTGCGCAAACATTCAATCGCCTGTTCATTATAGGGATCCTGACGGAGTACCACATTGAAGTGGTCACGCGCTTTCGCCCACTGTTTGCTCTTGTAGAAATTCTGACCGATACGGAGTTCGCGGGCAATAATAAGCTCGCGATTATCACCATCAGGGTCCACTTCGTCCTCGGAAATATTCCGATTGAATTCAGCGGCTTCTTTCAGCTTCTGATATTTCTTCTTCATATTTTCCATGATGTCTTTGCACAGCGGATAATGCGCGATCGCATCATCGCTGTACTTCATAGCAAGGTCGTAATCCCCGGCATTGGCAGATTTCTCTGCTTCATAGAACAATTCCAACGCGCAATGGTAATATGCTTTACCAAGCAGCGCACGGATCTTTTCCTGTTTTTCCTGCAACGGCTCGGAAAGCTTGTCGTCCCCGCCTTTGCCGCGAAGAATTTCATTGGCTTGAAGCGCAAGATCAATACATTTCCGGTAATTATTGTGCTGATATTCGATGGAAGCCATCTTGAAATATTCATCGACCTGCTTGATCCGTTCGTCTTCTGCAATCATCGTTTCAGCAACAATGCGGTCCGGAACGACCGCAGGTGCAGGGGCTGCCGCCGGGGCAGGTGCCGTAGGTTTCGCATCAGCAGCGGGTGCGACAGAAAACTCTGCCGAGACCTTGGCAGGAGCGGCATCTTTTTCCTTCAATGTTGCAATATCATCATCCGCAGTGACTGAGAGAACAGTCATGCCGGAAAGAAGCACCAAAGCAAAGAGCGGTGTTACGGGACGGCGGGAAGCAAGAGACATGTCTGACTCCTTACGATCTGATCTATTATAAAGTTTCATATTCTATATTCCTCCTCAAACTCAACGCCGGAAGTCCGGCAGCCCAGGAGCAGGATTGGCTCGCAACGGAGTCCCGTCACCACTGATCAGTCGGGATGTGACAGAAATCAGCAGGTTATCCTTCTGGGAATTGCTACTGTCCACAGAGAAAAGACGTCCCAGCAACGGAATTTCACCGAGGACGGGCCAACGATCGTCACGACGTGCCTGATGGTCCACCAGCATACCGCCGATAACAACCGTCTGACCGTCATATACTTTCACCTGTGTTTCCACCGCACGGTTGGAAAGTTCAGGCATTTTCAAAGTAACTTTTGCACCGCCGTTACCGGATTCCGAAGCGCCGGTATTTGCATCGCGTCCGAATTTACCGAACACGATTTCATAACTGTAGTCAGACCATCCAACAAGGTCAACAACGGAAGGTGCAAGAGAAATATTGATTGTATAGTTGTTCGGGCTCACCACAGGTGTCGCCGTGAAAATCACACCAACGTCTGTTGCATCGCCGAATTCCGGAATAGAGGGTTCCAATGTAATACTGGAACCGCAGCTTGTTCCGAGTTCCGGTTCTTCCCAGTCTTCCGGGAAGTACATTTCACGAACCATACGGATCGTACCCGTTTCCCCGTTCTTCGTCATGAGTTTCGGAGTGGAGAGCACTTCCGAGCGGTCCGTCTGATCAAGTGCATAGACCGTAAGGAACACATTCCAGACATTATCACCGCCGAAGTTGGGCAGGATGTTCATGTTATTGATCAGCACACTCTTTTCATAGTTCAGAGGCTTACGCACAGGAGAACCGATTCCGAAGGACCAACGGATATTGGTGTTCTGGTGAGAAAGAGTCCAGTCAAATCCCAGTTCTTCCAAGTCATTCATGGCAATTTCCATGATTTTGGCTTCCATCAGAACAAGGGGAGTGTCAATGTCGATTTCGCGAACCAGAAGTTCCAGTTTACGGAGGACTTCCGGCGTATTCTTCACTTCCAGACGATTTGTCTTGGGGTTGTAAGCAACGTATGTCGTACCTTCCGGGAAGGAGAACCCAAGGTCAATAAAGTAGCTGCGGAGCTTCGTGGAATAGTCAGGACCTTTCGTACGGGTTGCCATTGCAGCTGCGACACCGGTATCGAATGTGTCTTCCACGCTCATACCATCCATCGCATCTTCCACGGAAAAACCGCCTTCTTTGTCTTTGCCACCGTCTTCCGTGCTTGTCTGGATCTTGAATCCGATCATACGGTTCACGGTCGCACGACGGATCGGAATTTCCACCTTATCCATGGTGTTACCTTCCGCAATACGTTCAGCATCACCAAGCACGATCACCTTTTTCTGTTCATCGATACGATATTTCAGACCGGCGTGCAGGCAGAGGTAACGGATACATTCCAGAAGAGGAACGTTCTGCAGAGTGAATGTAACCGGAGAATCCAAAAGGTTAAGGGCAGCCCCCTGTTCGCCTTCTTTCGGGCCCATCAACAGAATATTGACCCCGATCCCTTCCGGGTCAAGCTGTTTACTCTTTTCCATCAATTCGGTAGCAGCCTGACGAACAGTGTACTGTTCGAATTTGATGGAGGGAATGATCAGGTTTTTGGATTTGTTGTAAAGAGGATTGTTCGTGTCTTCATATTCACGAACGATATTATCCTGTTCCGTTTTTGCAGTATCGGGCACGCTTTCCACCCAACGCCATTCGATAAGAGACTGTTCCTGCAGAAGTTCATTGTACTGACGCATATCAGCAATGAAGTAAAGTTTCCGGTAAATGCGGGAGAGAACCTGGATCGCCTTGTCATTATAGGGATCCAGAATCAGAATCTGCTCCATTTTATCACGGGCTTGCGTGTATCTGCGCTTACGGTAAAGCTGTTCGCCCTGACGATACAACTGCTGGATCTGCAGCTGTCTGTCTTTCAGACCGGGGTCCTTGGATTCCAGACTTGTTTTATCAACGAAGTCACTGTAATCATGGATCTTATTGCACTGTGCAATGAGGTTGTCAACCCGTTCTGCGAAATCGGGGTCCTTGCTTGCCTTGATAGCATTGGCAAGTTCCTGCTCTTCCGCATTTTTTACGCCGAGATAATAGATGAATTTGGCGACATTGAGTTTTGCTTTGATGTCGGCACCCTGTGCGGCAGCCGCCTGCAAATCTTTTTCTGCCAGAATATTGATAAGTTTGTCACGGCTTTCCTGATAAATCTTGTTCGCCATGGCATCACAGCACACCTTTCGCAGTGCTTCATATTTTTCCGTAAGACTTACGATCAACTTCGTGGGCTGTCCAACAGGAACATCCTTCGTTGCATCCGCAATATCTTTAATGATCGTTTGACATTCTCTATACTGTTTTGCGCCCAAAGCGACAAAGAGAGAATCCCATTTTGCCTTCAAATCGCCAGTGATCGGAGTCAAGCGGGTCTGTTTATGATAATCCAATATCGCAGCCGTGACCTTAAAGATTTCCAACGCATCTTCGTATGCTTCCTTTTCCATGGCAGCGCTGGCTTGCGCGAGTGCGCTCATCACATACTTTTCCTGCACAGAAAAATCTTTTTCCGCTTCCGTCTTGATCGCACCTGCAGCAGGGGGCGGCGGCACTGCACCTTTTGTCTCTGCCGCAGCAACATCTTGTGCAGATGCTGTACTTACCAGAGACATGCTGATAGCCGCAAAAACAGGTATGATACCTGCCAAACGCGACTGCCGGGATTCAATGGGATACCTCTTCATAGCATTATCCTTGTTCATTGTTATATTTTGAATATATTTCATACTTATCATCACTTACGTTTACGGGCTTTACGTCTGGGCTGGTCCTGGGGGATCTCAATGGTGGAAAGACCGCCATCCGAAAATTCCGGTTCAACCTGCTCATCGCCAGTCAACGGGCCACGTTTTTCGACATCAGGTGTTTTCTTTTTACCGGTAAGGGTAATCATTTCACCGGAATCAGATTTGACCTGTGCCGTTCTGCCTTTTGCAGAAATCAACGTATAATTTTCGACGCCGTTTTTGGAATTTCCAAGGGTAAATTTTTCACCGACTTTGCAACTGAAAGTATCTTTGGGATGTGCATTGGAAAGCATAACATTTTCGATGGGATCGAACACCTTCTTCATGCGTTCGCATTTGATTTTGACATCAGAGCCTTCACGGGTGATGAGGATATAAGTCTTGTCACCGGGACGATCCTTGTTATCCGGCACACATTCCGCGATGACAAAAGTATCTTTACCATGTTTGAATGTATCACCCAACTGATGGGTTTTGATCTGAGGCTTTCTTTCATCCGGAGCCTGATATTCGAGTTTCAGTTTCCAGTTTTTCATATCGGGATCGCTGTAATCATCAACGCCGCGGAAACGGAGATTTTTGAACTCACTGACAATAACCCGGCGCACGGCGATACTGTCGATGTATTTCGGATGAGATGTCGGGTTATTGGGATCAGTTTTGAACTCATATTCTTCGCGTGTGGAGAAGAAGTCACCATCCGGGTCATTATCGATTTCATCGGCAGAATCGGCATAAACATTGTATTGTTTTTCCCATTCATCCGGAACACCGTTCTGGTTTTTATCAGGAGAATCACTGTCGCCTGCTTCTGAATCCACATTCATTTCAATACGTTTCTGTTTTCCCAGGAGTGCATGGTTACAGTCCGTGATCGGACATTTCTGCGCATTTTTCGAACCGGGGGCGGGAAAGTATTTATGATTGATCAGATTCCGGCAGAAGGGACAGATAGACAGCGGGAAACAGGCAAAGAGGTCGGTTTTTGCATCTGTCTTATCATCGCGATAAGAACTGGGACTCCATACGGTATCGCCGTAGAAGATGCTTTGTTCCTTATATTCCTCGCTGGAGAAATCATTTACAATCTGGTCCGTTGCCGGTTCCTGTTTTTCCAAGATCGCATTGACACGTTTGTTCTGCACATCCTGCAGGAAGTTCACCTGAAGGACCAACAGGATAGCAAATACGACAAGCAAAGAAGCCAGGATTACTTTTTCATAATGAGCGGAGAAAAAATTCATCGTTATATTCCTTTACCTGTTATCTTTATCTCTTGTCCAAAACACTGCCGATATAAACCAGATAGTTCAATTTGATGCGTACGACAACGCGTTTGTGCTGTCCGATCAATGGAGCGCCATAAGATTCTGCGGAGTAAATCTGATTGAGGCGATCTTCCTCTTTCGCTTTATCCACTTCTGCAGAAGCTTTATCATTTTGAACGGGACGCCCCTCTTCACCCACATTCTGGTTGTTTTCGTTGGAAGACGAAAGCAAGGTACTGACGTGACTGTTACCATCTCTGACTTCATTGAACTTGGGATCGCGCATGAAGCTCATTTCTTCGATTTCATAAACACGGTTCTGCTCGTATGCTTTGTGCAGGATGTTCACGAATGCGCGGATCTGATCCATTTCAGATTCCACAGTCACTTCATATACAAACTTCTTGTATTCCTTTTCATCCATCTTCTTGTTTTCGTCCATGTAGCGGACCGTATCCCCTTCCAGTGCGCCGCTGGGCTTTGCGCTGAACGGAGAAGAAATCGCGACGAGCTTGCTGATCTTTGCGAGACGCATCCGTTTGAAGAGGTCCTCAATGATCTGGTAATGGCGGATAATATGCACCACGTTTCCGGGCGGGGGAAGAGTATCATTGTGGTTGAAAGTAAAATTGGGGATCAACTTTTGCAATTCAGCGGCATCGGGTTCGACCGGTTTGCCATCTTTATTGACGGCACTTTTCAATCCGGGAATGATATCAGGATTTTTGCTGATCTTGATCTGAATACCGTCGATGTAGTATTTACACTTCATACTTGCCATGGTACGGGGGAGGCCGAGCGCCTGCATCAGGATATGATTGGCATCTTCATCGGTGATCTCATCTTCCAGAGTATCTTCAGAGATATTCTTTTTGAATCTTGCCATCGCTTTATCGAAGGATTTCTTTGCAGCTTCGATCCACGCGGCTTTAAGTTCTTCCGGTTCGAACACCAGATCTTCGGAAGGAGTACACATACGTTCGCGGAAGTTATTGAAGATCTCATTACGTTCATCCACAGTCACATCGTTATCTCTGGACACGCCCTGATTGGCTCTGTCCTGATAGTATTCATCATAGACCGTTTTGAAAAGATCAAGGATATCTGTTTCTGTGTATTTAAGAACGATCACATCACTGATCTTGGTGATCTTGTTTTCATCTTCATCTTCTGCGGCAGCATCTTCTGCGGCAGGCGCAGGAGCAGCTTCAGGCTTAACGGCGGCAACAGTCTGACCGGAACGGAGGAATGCAGCGGACTCCAGATTATGGATAAAACCGAGGAGTTCATCGCGATAAGGATTCCCGATTTTGCGTTGGAGAGCAATCGTTTTTTCCAGAAGGACCTTTGTATTTCCTTCGATGATGGTAGCACTGTCACGCACCGGATTGGGATTGGACTTTTTATTGATTTTCTGGATTTCTTTATCGGCTTCTTCGATTTTCTGCATAGTTTCCTGCACATGGGCATAAACGCAAATACATTCATAAATCATAAAGCAGGTGATAAGGAGAGAAACCGCAAGGACAACGACCAGAGGTTTATTTTTCTTGATAACGTTAGGAGTATTCATGGCAATTAATCCTTCTTTATGGCACTCATTTTACCAAGACGCTCCTTGTCACGGAGGATCTTCGTAAATTCGATGGAATTGATGGGTTTCTTCAACTCAATGGAATACCGGAACTCCGTGATATTGTAACGGTAAATCGCGACGTCCTGTTTGAAGTTGGGGTTTGCATCCACAAAGAGACCGGAACTGCGGAGCATATCGGTAAAGATCCCGATCGCATGGTTTGTTTCCGGCAGCTTGTCATAATTGCCTTTTTCGCAGAAAATAAATGCTTCCATATTGAGCCATTGCACAGCGGAGATCTTTGTTTCCTGTTTCGGCTGTTCCTGAGGAACGGCATCAAAGGAGAACCCGCGGCTTCTGCCTCTGCCGAACATACCGCTGCCGTCATCATACCCTCCCATATCATCCATCATGGAAGAATCGGCTGTTGTCTGTGCCGCAGCACCGGCAGCACCTTCGACTTTGGGTTTGGTATCGAGAGAGATTCTTGAGAACCAGATATTATCCGGGATCAAGGTCTGGAACTGATCGAAGAAATCAATCCAGTTTTCGCGATACTGAAGCATATCCACGATTTTATTGTAAACATCCTGCTGCTGCTGGAAATTGGTATTGGCAGTCTGAACAGAACGGTTTGTTTTGCGTTTGGCATCAAGGATCCGCTGGATCGAAACATATTTTTCTTCGATGTCACGGCTCTGATTGGAGAATGCCCAGTAAGCAGTGCAAAGGTAAACCAACAGGGCAACACACGCTGCATAGAAGAAAGGACGTTTCAATTTGAATATCTGCTGTTTCCGTGCTGCTTCCGGAATCAGAGAGATCGCAATCGGGGGATTCCCGATGTGACGGAGAGAAAGTCCAACCATTTCAGAGAAGAGGTGAGCAACATCACGCAACATATCTTTGTCGATATCTTCGCCGAGGGTAACGACCTGGAACGGGTTGAAATATTCCACGGGAACGCGGAGTTTTTCCGAGAAGAACCGGGGAGTGAAAGCGAGGATGGAACTACCGCCGGAGAGGTAAAGTTTTTCCGGCTTGCGTCCGTGTTGAGACGCTCTGTAAATATTGATGGAGCGGTTGATTTCCGCATGCAGTCTTGTCATAACATTGCGCACGATTTTGGAAACCGTGGCTGCGACTTCGGATTCGGGTTCTTCGTAAGCACCGCCGAGAGCAACGAACCCGTGACGGCGTTTCATTTCTTCGGCTTCTTCGAAGGGGATGTTGAATTCTTTTGCGATTTGCTGTGTAATGGTGACACCGGCGATGGGAATACTGCGGACGAAGATCTTATTTCCATCCACGAAGATCAGGGAGGAATATTTACCGCCGATATTGAGGATCATTTCACACTGTTCATTTCCCACGTTATTTGCGCGGGCGGCATTATAAGTGGAAATAGCGGAGACTTCCACGTTTTTCACATCGTTGCCCAAACCTTCGATACAGTCAACGATGGGATTGACGACTTCGTTCTTAACGATAGCGAGGAGAGCATCAAATTCTGCACCTTCTTCCTGACCGTCATTGGGGATCACCTGTGAATCCCACACGACTTCATCCATGGGGAACGGGATGGTCTGTCTGGCTTCGAAGGCGATAAGTTCTTTACTCTTGTTCTTATCCGTGCTGACCGCGGGAACTTTGATAAATCGGGTAAAAGAACTCTGTCCGGAAACGGAAACGTAGGTGTTTTTCGCATCGAAACTGTTGGCTGTGATCACTTCGACCAAAGCATCGATCATGGCATCCGTATTGGCATCTTCACTCTCAACAGAGTATTCAAGATAGGCAAATTTTTCCAATACAAGATTCCCGTCCGGCGCACAGAAGAACTGGGAAGCCTTGATGCAAGTACCGCCAATATCGATGCAAAGAATTAAATCCTCGGAAATAGCCATGGTGCTTATCTCCTCCTCTGCTGTTCGATTTTCATACTTTCAAAACGCTCAAGATTCCGTCCTGCCCAGGGAGTATATTCCGCAGGAAGAATCACATTTTCAAAATATCCGCTCCGGCTGTCACGCAGGGAGCTGAATGTTTCCACAACTTTTGACCGGACCATATTTTTGCCGCCGCGGAAAATCATACTGATGGGCTTATCTTTCCAGTAAATAGTGGCAAGAATGGGCATTTCCTCCGCAAACTTTTTAAGTTCTTTTTTATCTCCTTTACCCAAGGCATAACGAATCAACGCGTAGGGAGGGATGAAGAAACGGACATGATGAACTTTACCGTCTGCCTGAACCGGATTCAGCGGCTGACGTCCGGCGAGAACGATCCACTGTGCTTTCCCTTTGAGACTTCTGCCGGGGATCGCGTATTCGACAACGACTTCCAAATCGTCCAGCCATTCACCCCAGGCGGCTTTTCCTTCGGGTTTCAAAACGGGGAAAGCCACATCAATAAACATCCAGCTGTTTGAGGAGCGTTCCGGGAGTTTTGAGACATATTTATCGAAGAGATAATCGTCACTGTTATTGGAAGCAGGCGGGGTCACGAGCACATTTATTTCCATTTTTTTGGAATCGCCCTTATCGCCCTGCATGGGGATCGGCGACTTGGTCTGTGCGAAAACACTGACCGAAAACATCATGAGCATAATTGACAGCCAAACGGATCTGTTTTTCATATTCATCACCTGCTAACTTTCGTTCAAATTCTCGTTTAAAACAAAGCAACTTTCAGGAAAATACAATCAAAACCCCCGACTTTCAAGTCAGAAAGTGAAAAAATGTGAAAAAAAGTTGGTATTTTTTCACTTTTTCATAGTTTCAGACTGTATTTTAGACCTGACCTGCTGTAAAACTGTTATTTTTTTTCCGGCACCTTTGCCGGTTCCACCTTCACTTCCGCCGGTGCCGCTTCGGCAGCAACAGTCTCCGTTTTCACTTCCACCGATTCCACGGCAGCTGCTTCCGGAACAGCATCCGGGGCGACTGCTTCGGTTTCGGCTTCTGCGGTGATTACGGATCCGGCTGCTTCATTCTTGCTGTGGCTGGCGACGACAGCCAGGAGAAGAGTCACAACAAAGAACACAGTAATGAAAGCAACTGTGAGTTTGGAGAGATGACTCATTGCCTGTGCACCGAATACACTTTCCCCGAGTCCGCCGAAAGCAGACCCGAAACCGCCGCTTTTCGACGGTTGGACAAGGATGAGTGCAATGAGCAAGAGGGAGACGAGGACGGCGAGACCGTAAAGGATCACACTGAGAGCTGATAACATAATTCAAAATCCTGTTTAAAGTTAAAAGTTTCAACACACAAAATTCCGGAGACACTCCGGAGTATTTTTATTATAGCACGTCATTACCGAAATTTCAAGAAAATGTTTTGGAAAAATTGAAAGTTTCCACTAAATTCCTTTTCTTTTCAGGTAAATATACCCCAGTTCCAGGGTACGATCCAGGATTTTTCGTGCAATTTCAGATGCCGGACGGCGCCGGATCGAATGATTCCGGTCGAACGTTCTCCGCCAATTGACATAAAGCCGGCATAATGTATGAAGGCTCATGGAATGAATAATGTTATTAAGAGGTGTGCAGCTTTCCTTTGCGGCAATGGAACAGACACGGAGCAGCCAATCGGAATCGAAACGGCTCACGGCTTCAGACTCCTTATTTCGCGGCAGAAGCTGTAACGGGGAGAATGTTTCGCGTATCATCGCAGTCAAACTTTCATGCAGTTCGCCGGGGGATAATCCGGTACGGCGGGGATCGATAGAGACGATATGGGTAAGGTCATCGGCGGCAAGTACGGAAAGCATTTCGGTCAAATGATGGAGCTTCACCTCTCCGCCGCAGATGTAGGGATTCTGCCGGCTCCAGAGATAAGCCCACATCCCCGGGGTCAGCGATCGGATGCGGCATTTGCCGAGCATGATGGGCAGTCCCAACGTTTCCCGCAAGAGACGTTGTTCCATATCTTCATCATATTGGATCGCTTCCAACCGATCAAGTTCAGGATCGGATGCAATGATCTGCTGAAAATCTTCGTCGTTTGCAAGAAAACGGAGATCTTCCGGAGAGAGTTCCGGGCGATGTGTCATGATGTCATATCCTTTCTGTGTTGCGGTTGATATCGATCAGGTCGGTGAAAACGGAGGAATGTTCCTCTTCCCGTGGGACGGCGGCGACAGCCAGAGCGCAGCTCCAGGCAAGATCGCAATGACTTTCCGGCAGATGGGGATTTCTTGATTCGGTGAAGTACATCCGCCCGGAGGCGGAAGCCGTTTTGTGTATTCCGGCGAGATCACTGAGCAGTTCCAGACAATCGGCAGGCAGACGGAGTCTGTTTTTTTCGAAGGCGGCTTTCAGCCCCAATGCGATGGAAAACTTTTCCGAAGCGAAGTTCAACCCGCGGAATTGTTCCGGGAACTCCTCCTGCAATTCTTCGCAGACTGCCATCCCCATTCCGGTACGGTCGGCACAGGCACGGATGCCGGGATCGGATCTCAGAATCGCACGGATCACATTCTTCTGTACTTCAAACCGACAGTTTTTCATGGTGATGACAGCGGCGGTATGGAGTACACCGTTACGGTTTTCTGCCAGAAACACGGATGACAGGTCGCCGGTCCGGGCGATATCATAACCGAAAACAAGATCATTCCACTGCCGCCAGAATACGGGATCGGCAAAATCCGCCGGCACATCTTCGCTGTTCGATGCGTGAAAACGCAGGATCTTATGATCAGAAAGACTCCGGCGCAGGTCATCGGGAGCGATCAGTTGTTCCCCGCCGCTCCGGTTGGGAATGCACATGTATTGACTGTCAAAGGCGGACTGGGAACGGCACCCCTGTTTCAGACGGGCGATAAATTCCTCCCGGGAAAGCGGAGGCATACCCCGTTGCGCCTTGACTTCGTTCACGGTCTCCACGAATCCTTCCTCCACGGCATCCAGAATGGTGGTCCGGTGAAAACTGATGTCATTGCGTTCTCCATTGCGGCACGCCCGACATAATCGTGCGAATTCCGTCTGATCGGACCCGGACGCGCTGTAAGCGGAGACCAGTTCCAGCTGTCCGCCCCAGGTGATACATGGGTACGCCATGTCATACACGGCGGCCTGATCGGGGTGAAGATCCCACTCATCCACGAGGACGTCGCCCCCTTTTCCGGCGAAGGCGAGAGGATTGGAACTTAACGAAACGATCCTTGCCCCGTTCCGGAACCTGACGGTACAGGCGGAGATGCCGTGTTTTTCGTCGATGACTTCGAGACAATCACCGGAAAGCCCTTTTGCGGAGGCATTGGCAAGCCGCGCCCATTTTGCCACATAGTCGGTGACAAATTCTTTTGCGGTGATCTCGTCACGGCTGGACACCCACTGAACGTAACCATCTCCGCGGCTCAAACACTTGATGACAGCCCGATAACTGGTGGCATAGGTGATCCCGCCACGCCTTGTTTTTTCATACAGTTTCAACGGGGAATCATCCAGGATCCACCGTTTCTGATAGGGAAGGAATCTCATAATCCCACCTGCCTGTTAAGATTTTCTATGACTTGTCCGGCGGCATTCTCACTGGCTCGTGCCTGCCAGAGACGGAGTTCCTCCTCTTTCCGGAGCAATGCCTGTTTCAGCTCCAGGATCTCGGCGGCACTCTGATTGATCTTCTGCATCAACGCAGCGGTCCCGATGGAGGAAAGAGACAACGCCAGCGACCGGACCGCTTTGATCTTTTCGGAGATATCCGTAAGTTCGCCGGTACCGGGGAGCAGTTCCCGGATCATCTTCGCCAATTCATACCGCGCGGAATCGGTAATATCATACAGTGCGGAGGAATTATTGATAACGGCGGCGGCGATTTTTTCGGCGGACCGGCTGTCTGCATCCCGGCTTGCTTTTTCCTTATATAATATATACTCGCGACTTTTGCGGATGGCGTGGATCTGTTCGTCAGAGAGAGAACGTTGTTTGGATTCCAGTGCGGCGGCGATCCCGGGATCCCGCCGGATCTCTTCCGGAGTGGAGGATGCCAACAGCATTTCCAGGATCCGGCTCCGGAAACGCCACGGCAGATCGTAATAGGGATTGCGCGCCATATCACATCACCCTGGGACCGAAAAGCACGGGGTGCGGCGGCAATGCGCCGTCTGCGGCATCCATATCCCGCCGGAGAGATACAGCCAGTTTGCAGACACGGGATTCATACCCGGGGATGGGCACGAGCAGTCCGGTTTCGATAAGCGTCATCCATTCTGCCCACGCGGCTTCGGGCGCCGGGTTTTCCAGAAGAAGTTCGGGGGAGCACAGGACGGTCTCCAGATCCTGTCCGCAGGTATAATCGTAAATGGTGCGGATGATCGCCCGCCGGATACGGAATTGTTTACTGCTTGCCATGATGATACACCCTCACATGTTCGGATGCGAAGTCATTAAGATGACAAAGCATAAGATCGTGCGCAGAAAGTCTTGCGTTCTGTTCTGCGATATTTTCCAGGGACCGTGCCGTGGAATCGGAGAGGCGCATAACGGCACCGCCGAGACTGCGCAGTTCCGTCAGGATCTCCTGACTGCGGTCTGCATCATGATGTTTTTCCACTTTGGATTCCAGACTGGCGAATTTTTCTTCTTCCAAGACGTTGACGCGATCCTCCAGTCTTCCCTGCCGCCGCAGGAGAAAAAATTCAAAAACAGCCACAGTCAGGGCGCCGGTCACGCCGGACAATACACTTTCCAGATCCATGTTACATACTCCTTTCCTTTGATTCAAAATGTATCACATTATCCATAAATAAAGGGAATATGTTCCCGAAAATCCAAGAAAAAGTGGATACAGGCTGCCGATGTTTCGCTGTTGGGAAGATTTTTTTTGCAAAAAGGCATGATTTTTTTACAAAATGCGTTTGAAAAATAAGGGTTTTGGGCGTATCTTACGGTGTTTTACTATATACAAACGCAGGAAAGAGAAAAAATATGCCGTTTTTCTACACAATTTTGATTCTGCTGGCAGTGATCACAGCGATCGCCGTAATGACTGCCGCGTATGCCCGGATCCGTATCCGGATCTTGCGCAACGAATTGCAGCGTATCAAAAAAAGTGATTCCGAAAATAACGTCTTCACCAATCTCTTCTCCAAAAATATCCGCAATTTCAACGATACAAAAACCTGGATGAACGTCACCGCACGGCATATCGCGGATGCCGTCGATGCGGTCGGGCTTTGCATCTATCTTCTTGATAAAGATGGCGTTACACTCCGGCTTGCAGGGTCGGCAGGACGTATTCCACAGAGTTTACACGGCGTACACATCCTCTCTCCGGAAGGCAGTGCGCAGGATCCGGAAGACGGACACCGTATTCACAATATGCTGGAAGCTGTGATCTATGACCGGGAAGAGATCCTTGTGGAATCACGACAGGATATATACCTTCTGGAAGTCGATACCGACCCCTATTACCCGGTCCGCGCGTTCATGGCTGCCCCGCTGACAGCAGATGGTGCAGTCATCGGTGCGTTGTGCGCAGTGAACCGTCTGAAACGGGAGGCGTTGCCCTTCGACCGCGATCTTTTCCGACGTATGAAATTCATGTCGTCCCACGTTGTACTGGCACGGAATATTATGGAAGTCTATTCCAATTTGAGTGAACAGCAGCGGATCAGTCAGGAACTGCAATTTGCCCAGGGATTGCAGAAGTCATTGCTCCCGCAAGATATGCCGGACTGGGGACAGTTTCAGATCGATGCCATTTCACGTTCTTCCAAAGAAGTCAGCGGGGACTTTTATGATTATGTGGAGATCGATAAGGACCGTCTGCTGGTAGTCATCGGCGATGCCTGCGGCAAGGGGATCCCCGCCTGTATGATCATGGCAATGACCCGCAGTTTTATCCGATCCAATGCCAGCCGCTTCACCACGTTGCGGGAAATGATCATGGAACTCAATTCCAACTTGAACCATGACATGGGTGACGGACGATACATCACGCTGGGAGCCTGTCTGATCAACCGGAAGGAATCCACCATTGAGTATATGCGTGCAGGCCACACGGAACTTTTGATCTATGTCCGCGACCATATCCGCAGTATTTATCCGGAAGGTGCCGGGTTGGGACTGCTTCCCACGGATATGGCAGAGTTTGATGTATTCTGCATCGAAATGACCCCGGGCATGGAAGTCATGCTTTTCACAGACGGGATCAATGAAGCAACGAATCCCGCCGGAGAATATTTCGGTGTGGAACGGATCAAAGGGATCTTTGTCAAGTCCTGCAACGAACATGACGAACCACGGGATTCCATTGCACGGGTCATGGGGTCCGTCGACGAATTTTCACAGAATCCCACATCACAGGCGGATGACCAGACTGTGGTCATCATCCGGCATGTATAAGCAGAGAAAGGAACGAACGATGAAATTGCGGAAGATGATATTATTATGTATCACGGCATGTTGCGCCGCACTGTTGCTGTCGGCATGTTCTTCGCTGATCCGGCAGGACAACAAGCAGTCGGGTCCGGTACAACCCACTCTCTCCGAAGAGGATATCATGAAAATGTCCCCGGAGGAACTCAAACAATATCATGCAAAAAAAGCCCAGGAACGGGAACGTCAGTGGGAAATGCAGGAGCGCAAACAGGATCCCCGGGCAAAATCACTGGTGGAGAGTTTCAGTACGGGCCGTCCCAGTCAGGAAAAACGGAAACGGCTGGGCGATGTTTCCCGTCAGTTGGAACCGGATCAGCAGCCCAGTGTATTTCCGTGGCGTGCGCCCAGTGAACAGCGGCGGAGCGAAACATTATTGCGTGACAGAACTTATTGAGATACCACAAGAAAGGAATACAGATCATGAAGTACATCGTAACAGGAGCCGCCGGGTTGATCGGCAGTGCGATCATCAGCGAACTCAATAAAGAAGGCGAAACGGATATTCTGGCAGTGGACCATCTGGGAAATACCTCGGAAAAATGGAAAAATCTCCGTGCCCTGCAATTCACCGATTACATGGAAAGAGATGATTTCTACGCCATGATCGCGGAACCCGGTGCCATTACGGAAGAAACAAAAGGCATCATTCACATGGGAGCCTGTTCCTCAACCACGGAAACGGATGCAACGTATCTCATCCATAACAACTATGAATGTACCAAGCAGTTGGCAGCGTTGGCGACCGAAAAGAATATCCGGTTCATTTACGCTTCCAGTGCAGCAACTTATGGCGATGGCGAATGTGGTTACAAAGACGATGAATCCCAGATCGAACAGCTCCGTCCCCTCAACATGTACGGCTATTCCAAGCAGATGTTCGACCTGTGGGCAAAGAAAAATGAAATGCTCAAACATATTGCAGGTGTGAAGTTTACAAACGTTTATGGCCCCAACGAACGCCATAAGGGAAATATGCGGAGCATGGTCATCCGGGCATTTGAACAGATCCGGGATACCGGAACGGTCAAGTTGTTCAAGTCCTGTCGGAGTGATTATGCCGACGGCGAACAGAAACGGGATTTCCTTTATGTGAAGGATGCTGCTCGGATGGTACTCTTCCTTTTGCGCCGAAATGACTTGAACGGACTTTACAACATTGGCAGCGGGAAGGCGGAAACCTGGAACGAACTGGTGAAAGCGGTGTTCGCTGCCATGGATAAACCCGTGCAGATCGAATATGTGGATATGCCGGAACATCTGAAAGCAAAATATCAGTATTACACCTGCGCGGATATGACCAAGCTCCGTGCCGCCGGATTCGATGAACCGGTACGCTCGCTGCAGGAAGCTGTGGCAGATGATGTGATCCATTATCTTATTCCGGATAAATACCTTGGTGATTAACGTAAAGAAATCCGCGAACAACACGGAACAAGTGTAAGATTAAACGGGTCTCCGGTGTATATATTATATGGATTAAGAAAATAACAAACGCATCGTAGATGGAGACACCATTATGAAACACACGGACAGGACACAGGGGGATTACCTGACTGTCGCATATATCCGGCAGAATGGTTCTATTTGTGCCTGCATCCCCACGACTCCTTTTCAGAAGGTGTATTATTCCCTGCTGATGATCCCGCTTGTCCTGCTCCTGATGTACCGTTGGGATTACTTCCTGTTTGCAGTCAGTGTGTACCTGATGCTTATTTATGCACTGGCGGCTTTCCTCCGGTTCACATCGGCTGTCCGCTCCCTGGGGAAACACGCGGAATACCGTGTCACCCCCGAAGAACTCTCCGCTGTTCCCGATTCCGATCTGCCCGTTTATACCGTCCTGGTCCCGCTGTATCACGAAGAAGCGGTGGCAAGCAAGATCCTGAAACGTCTGGGCGCATTGGATTATCCCAAAGACAAGCTGGATGTCAAACTTCTTCTGGAAGCCGACGATGATGAAACACGGTCCGCGCTCGCCCGGGAAGTGATCCCGGAATGGTGTTCTGTGGTCACAGTGCCGGACGGGTCGCCGCGGACCAAACCCCGTGCCTGCAATTATGGTCTGGAAGCGGCGAAGGGGGAATTTCTGGTGATCTATGATGCCGAGGATGCGCCGGAATCCGATCAATTGCGGAAAGCATTGGCTGTATTCCGTCAGGACCGCACCGGGAAACTGATCTGTGTGCAGGCGAAACTGAACTTTTATAACGCAAAGCAGAATCTGCTGACCCGTCTTTTCACCATTGAATACAGTACAAACTTCGACATGCAGCTGCCCGGTCTGGTCAAATATGATCTCCCACTTCCTCTGGGCGGAACATCCAATCATTTCCGGGTGAAAGAATTGCGCGAACTTGCCGGATGGGATCCCTTCAACGTGACCGAAGACTGTGACCTGGGTATCCGCATCTACGAACACGGGTACCGGACTGCTGTGGTGGAATCCACCACCTGGGAAGAAGCCAATCCGCATTTGGGCAACTGGATCCGTCAGAGATCCCGTTGGGTCAAAGGTTTTCTGCAATCACACCTGGTTCATTACCGGAATCCCTTCGGCACGATCCGCCGTCTTGGACTCTGGGGGTTCTTCGGGTGCTATTCCTTTGTGGGGGCATCTGTCCTGATGATGATGATGAACCTGGTGTTCTGGCCGTTGATCCTGCTGTATATTTTTCTGCTGGGTGATGCCTTGATCGCCGGGGAACCGTTGATGTCCATTCTGGTCGGACCCCGGACTGCGGAAACGCTTTACTCTGGCTTCCATATCGGAGCCTGGCACATTACAGCGTGGCCGTTGTTATACAGCGGACCGCTGGAAGACCCGGTCCTTTCCCGTCTTTCGCAAATCTTTTTTGTGATGAGTCTGGCATTATTCCTGATGAATTTTCTGTTGATCCTGGTACATGCTGCGGCATGTTGGAAACGGAAATTTTACGATTTGATCCCCTGGGCTTTTCTGATGCCGTTCTATTGGGTTCTGATCTCCATCGGTGCCTGGAAAGGTGTCCTGCAATTTCTTTACAAACCGTTCCATTGGGAAAAAACGAGACATGGGCTTGATACGCCCGAACCGCAATAAAGGAGACATTTGCCATGAAGAAACATTTCACACTGATCGAACTGCTCGTTGTTATCGCCATCATCGCATTGCTTGCGGGCATGCTGCTGCCTGCTCTGGGTGCAGTCAAGAGCAGTGGAAAAAAGACACAATGTATCAACAATCTCAAACAGATGCACCTGGCAGTCACCAGTTACAGAGACAGCTGGAAAGAGAAATACCCTTCCTGGCTTTCCAATCTTTACCTCAACGAATGCAGGGATGAAAAAGTTTTCCTGTGTCCTTCCGACAAAAAAGAAGGTGTACGCTCCGCTAACCGGAAAGAGGGTTTGGATAATTACACAGAGATGTCCACCACGTTTGATGCGCCCGGCACTGCCACTGCGGTCGGGTTTTCTGAACCGACGGAAGACGTGTCTCATGTGAGTTATGTTTACGAGTTCTGCGGCGGATTATGGCCCTCCGGCTGGGCATCCGATTCCTATGAGGACGTGCAGATCAATGCGCAGGCAGGTGTTTCCTGGCAAGCCATGAAAGTCGCGCTTCTCAAATACTGCAAACAGATGAAAATCAATCTGGATTCCCGTCTGCCCATGATCCGGTGCGGATGGCACGCCAAGGGAAAAGGCGAAGATAAACTTGGTCCGTTTTACAATGTTTCCAGTACAGGGAACGTATACGGCAGCAAATCCGAATGGCAGAAAGGTGTAGACATTTGAAGTTTCTGCTTGTCCTTGCTTTTCTTCCGGCAGCACTGCTCTTTTCCGCCGAAAAAACAGAAAAGATGTTTTATAACGCAGTCGCTGCCAACGGCTTGGAAACCGCCCTTGAGCAGGAGGAGGACGGCATCGTTTCCGCACCTCTGGCGTTCCCCGGCGGATGCCGTGTCTACCGGACGAGGGACCGTCAGTATTTCCGGGCGGATCCCGCCCAGTTCAATGCCCGTTATCTGACATTTGAAGCGGAATTACAGGGTGCGTTCCGGCAGCCCGTGAAGGCATGGATCTATGTCAAAAACAAAGATGGTCTGTGGTATCAGACGGAACAGGAATACAAGTTGTATCCGGGGGAACCGGCGATCCTGCAGGTACGCATTGACAGACGGGGAGCCATGTTGCCTTCCGGACACGGCAAGATCTGGTGCGGCGAAGAAGCCGCATGTATGTTTGAGGCGGGTGTCTCTCTTTACAGTGAGGAGAAAGTCTCGGGCAAACTGATTTTGCGTGGTCCCGTTCTGGAAGGTGAACGGGAGAAACCGCCACTGGAGATCCTGTACTGGGATTTGCCGGAGAAAGCGGAAAAACACCGTATGTTCGAATCCCGGTTCGCTCTGTCGAGAGATTATTTCAACCCCTTTGATCCGGAGGAGATCCGGGTGGATTATGAACTGGATATACCGCCGGAATGGTCCAACCGGCAGCTCACAGCAAAGTTTTTCCCGTTCCATGAAGCACTCCCCGTCTCAAACCGGTGGAAGCGGACCACACAGCCGCCGGGTCCCGTTATATTCCCTGCGTTTTACACTGTCGATTTCCGCCGGTCACGACATTTCACGGAAGAACTCCTGACCCCGGAAGGACACAGTAACTGGGCATTCCGCATGACGCCCCGTAAACCGGGCCCGGTCAGAGTACGTTTGCGTGTGACAGACCGCAGCAGCGGGAAGGAGGAAGTACTTGTCAGTCCGTGGCGTACGATCGAGGTGATCGACTCCGACCTGCCGGGCTTTGTCCGTGTACGCAAAAACAATCCCCGTTATTTTGAATTTTCCAACGGTGAATTTTTCTTCCCTGTCAGTTTGAACATCCATACCAACATTGACCGGCGCAGTGAACGTCAGTTCAAATGGGGACTGCTGCCCGATTCCGGGACCTATGATTACGATGAATATTTCCGGGAATGTGGGAAAAACGGGATCACACTGCTGGAAATCTGGATGGCATCCTGGACCTGCGCCCTGGAATGGGACAGCGCACGGAAAGGGTATTACGGCGTAGGACGTTACAATATGGAAAACGCCTGGCGTCTGGATCACCTGTTCCGGCTTGCGGAACAGAATGGAGTATACATCAACCTGGTCCTTGCGCCCCACGGCGAACTTTCTTATTCAAACGACCAGGAATGGGACGACAATCCGTTCAACAAAAACGCCTGGTATGCAAAAGCAAACGGGGCGTTCCTCGCCACGCCGGACGAATTCTGGTCTCACCCGGACGTTTACCGTTATACTTACAACCGCAACCGTTATATCGCCGCCCGCTGGGGAGCCAGTCCCCACCTGTTTGCCTATGAATTCTGGAGCGAAGTCAATCTGGTCAATGCGGGTGACAGACACCGGAGAAGCGGTTTTCTGATGTTGTGGCACAATCTGGCTGCCGATGCGACCCGGGAAAACGATTACGGACAGCATTTGATGTCGACTCACACATGCAGTGATGCCGCGACCACGCATTACTGGCGTGATGTTTGTATTGAACCGGAACGTTTTACGCATATCGTAAGTGACGCATACCGCAGTCCCTCGATTTCCTTTTTCGATCAACTGCTGTTTCACGAACAC
The DNA here is from genome assembly GCA_045592785.1 of Victivallales bacterium. Taxonomy (GTDB): domain Bacteria; phylum Verrucomicrobiota; class Lentisphaeria; order Victivallales; family UBA1829; genus RGIG8244. The sequence goes on from JAZNVL010000055.1 coordinate 65,291, forward strand.
TTGTTGAACCCGTTCGAAAAACCGGCGCAAGTGACTGAATTCGGGGGAACCTCCATGGGGTCCAATTCCTCGCTGATCATGGGCGACATCCACAGCGGACTCTGGGCGTCCTTCTTTGCACAGCAGAGTGCTTCTCCCGCTCTCTGGTGGCATGACGTGATCCATTTCAACAATTACTACAACCATTACAAAGCATTTTCGGAATTTCTCAAAGGGGAAGATCCGGGGAAAGAACCCGTATTCAAACGGACACAAACGATTTCCGCACTTCTCCCGGAAAAGATCCTGAATTCGCCCGAAGCACAGAAAGATCCCGGTTTCCTGCGGGGAAAAATCCCCCCGTTCCACCATCAGCTCCTTGCCGGACCGCTCCCGGGCGGCAATCCCGCGGAAAGCACCCGCGCCATGTTATACACTGCCGACAAGGAACGTGCCCTGGGCTGGGTATTCCGTCCCCGGGTACTCCACAATTACCCGCTTGACGAAACGAAAAAGTCTCTTTCATACGGTGCTTTGGTCTATCTGGATCTTCCGATGAAGCCCGGGGATTACATTCTGGACTGGCACAGTACGCTCACCGGGAAAAGTATTCTCAAACAGGAAGTGCAACTGGATGGATTCCCCCGGTATTTCCCCGTGCCCCGGTTTTTCATTGATATCGCGTTCAAACTTTACCCGGCAAAAGGAGCTGACAAATGAAACTCTTCCGTATTCTGCTCCTGTTGTGTCTCCCGCTTCTCCTTTCGGCAGAGGAAGATGCACGCTTCCTCTGGCATGATCCGGAGGCATCCTGCCGCCTGAAATTCCGGCAGGCAAGCGCGGAAGAACCGGGCGTCATCGATGACCGGATGCTCTGTCTGCCCGTTTCGTTTGCCAACGGCGTCCGGGTATTCGACACCGACGGCAACACCATCCCGGTCCATGACTGGGAAAGCGGTGCGGTGCTGATCCCCGCCACATTACGGGAACAGACATTTTTCCTGTATTTCGGCTATCAGAAGAAACTGCCACGCAGTACATTCCCCGGCAAAAAGACAAACAAACGGCTGGCGATGTACCGTTCGCCTCATCAGCCGGCGTATAAGGTGGCGGAATGGCACAACGTGGAATGTAACGCACAGCGTAACAATCTGAAACGGCGGACTGGCGGTATCAAACCCTGTCCGCCCTGTGATCCGAAAAAGTGCAGAACGATCCTTCAGCTGGGAAGAACGTGCAAAAATGCGCTGCTTCCTTTCTGCGCCTGGAATGTAATCGCCCGGTATCACAGCGAAAAAACTCTGCTCTGGGCAAAGGATCCCCTGCTCCGGTTCCGGATCACCTGCTGCCGCGGGTTACTGCTCCGTCCGGATTTTGCATTGCTCCCGGCGAAACACAATACCTGTTTTGAAGCCCGGCAGAAAACCTCGATCCGCCGTTACAGCGCAGAAAAGAGGAAAACAGAAAACGCGATCCGGAAAATCCTGGATACCGATCCCGCACAGGGATTGCAGGATCAACTTCTCCACATCGGGCAACAGGTTGTCCACGGGGAATGGGAATATGCACAACTTTCTCTCACCCGGCAGCCCACCGATACCGGCGTACGCTCTCTCCTTTACTTCAAAGGTTCGCTTTATGTGCCGGAAACCGGATCATATACGTTCCGAGTCAGTTCCAATGCCACTCACCTGCTCTCCATCGACGGCGAATGTATTATGCGCCGGTTCACCGAGGATCTTGACCGGAGCGGAGATATGCACACCGATACAGAGATCACTCTGGAAAAAGGACTCCATGATTTCATTCTCGGATATCAGAAAAAACATATCGGAACCTGGATCGCAGCATCCTGGAAACAGCCCGGTAATCCCTTCTTCCAGGTATTGGCGGAAGAAAATTTTGCGCCGGGACTCCCTGTCAAGCCGTTGGAGTTGGAAACCCAGTCGGGCATCCGGTACCCCATGGTGACTTTCAGCGATAAGATCGCGATTTTCACGGGGAAACGTGACCGGAAAACGGTACGGATCTACAACAATGCAGTTCCCGCCCAGGGAGATGTAAAATTCCGTTTCAACGGAAAAGATTATACCGAAGAGCAAAATGTATTCCTTACGGAAACCGACGTCTCCGGCATAGAGATCATCCCGGATAACCCGGAACTTACCCCAATGAAAATCCATGACCACAAACGCCGCAGCAAACGCCTGACCGTTCCGCTCTCTCTGCGCATCGGTCTGCACCTGCCCGATTTCATTTACGACGATGAAAGACTGAACGGAACTATGGAAATACGTTCCCGTCTTCCCTTTGAAGTGACGCCGTGTCTCTCTCTGACCCGGAACAGCAAAACGATGGATGAGTTTCTGCATATTCCCGCCCATCAGGATGAAAATATGGATCGTTTCAGTCCGGACTTTCTACTGAAACGGGATTTTCCGCTGATTGCCCGTGGCGATGATAACGCCGGGGATTTCCGTTACGACTTGAAGATCGCGGATTTCCCGGTGAGTTCCGTTACCTGTTCGTTCCGATTCCCCGGGGATCCGGCTCCATTCCTCTATCGCAACGGCAATTTCCTGGATGAAAACGGAGAACGGATCGTAATGGTCCTGCACCGTCCGGAACTGCATGAACTGCGCACCTGGAGTCTGCCGAAAAATCTTTCCGCCGGGTTGAAGAAAACAAAGAAATTGTTCCTCGTCGGCGACTTCCCGGATGAGGTACGCGCGGCTCTTCTGGAAAAATGGGAACAGAATGGCGTGGAAGTGATATATGCGCCCGTTCTGAAAGATCACGAAAGCTCCGGCAGTCCACTTCCGGAATCTCTGTACCGGCTTTCCACAGCCATGCGGGAATCCGGAGCCGACACCGTTCTGCTCGTACCGCCCTCCATCGCGCGGGCGATGAACCACTCCATGCGTACGGAACTGCGCTGTCTGGCGTATCTTCTGGAACAGGCTCGCAACACAAAAAATATACGGCGTATACTGCTTTCCACGCCCATGCCGGCTTCCGGAGAGCATGGGGAAAACGTACGAAAATATGAAGCGAATCTGCGTTCCCTGAAACGGGATTATGGTATATTCTGTCTGGAACTGGGCGCATTGCTGCGGGAAACAGAAAAAGAAGAATACGTCAATGCGATCCTCCGCCTCCTGACCGATGAAATTTAACAGAAAGGTATGACAATGGGCTGTAAAGGTGATCTGGCACGCCAATATTTTCTTTCCGGGGCAAATTGTACACAGGCGGTATTCGCCGCGTTCCATCAGGAATGTGGACTGGATGAAAAAACGGCGTTCCGCATGGCATCCGGTTTCGGTGCCGGGGTCGCCAGACTCCGGGAAGTATGCGGCGCAGTATCCGGTATGGTCCTGGTCATGAATATGCTCGCCGGACCCGATGACATTTCGGACAAAAAGGCGAAAGATGCCCATTACGCCCGGGTACGCAAACCACTGGAACGGTTCCGTTCGCTGAACGGCTCCATCGTGTGCCGTGTGCTTCTGGGCTTGGAGAAAGGGGAAAACGCTTCCGCTGTCTCCGAAGAACGCACAGCGGAGTATTACAAAAAACGTCCCTGTGCGGATCTGGTGGCAATGGCTGCCGATATTGTGGCGGAAGAACTGGAGCTTTCCTGATTTTTTTGGTAATTTCATTTGCATTTTCCACAATGCCGATGTATAGTAATAACACAAACAAGTAACCGGGGTGCTGTGCGGATGAACCGTACGGCTGAGAATAAACCCGTTAAACCTGATACGGATAATACCGGCGCAGGGAAGTTGGAGTTTGTTTTCGTCGTTTCCTGCTTTCCTGTTCCATAAACGAAAGGAAAGCAATATGTCAAGCAGTGAGAATCTCATCTCAAAAGCGATCGTCCGCACGTTCAGTGCAAAACTCGAAGAATCCCTGATCCTGGATGTGGCATTGGTCGGTGCCGGCCCCTCCGCACTCGTCGCCGCCCGCGATATGGCAAAAGCCGGACTCCGCGTTGCCATTTTTGAACGGAAACTTGCACCCGGTGGCGGGACCTGGGGCGGCGGGATGCTGTTCAATGAAGTCGTGGTTCAGGATTCCGCACTTCATATTCTGGATTCCTTCGGTATCGATCACAAACCCGTTCCCGATGCAGAGGGATATCATACCCTGGATTCCGTGCAGATGGCAAGCGCGCTGATCTATGGTGCCGTCTCCGCCGGTGCAAAGATCTTCAACGCCGTCAGCGTGGAAGATATCGTTTTCAAGAACGGGAAAGTCAATGGTCTGGTCATCAACTGGACCCCGGTGGAACGGCTCGGGATGCACGTGGATCCTCTCACCGTTATTTCCGAAGTCGTGGTGGATGGCACCGGACACCCCAGCGAGATCATCAAACTCGCCACTGAAAAGGCTCATATCTCTCTGGATACGGAAACCGGCAAGATCCTGGGCGAACGTCCCATGTGGGTGGATAGCGGCGAAGCCTCCACCGTCACCAACACCCGGGAATATTATCCGGGGCTTTTCGCCTGCGGCATGAGTGCCAACAACACAGCAGGCGGATATCGGATGGGCCCGGTCTTCGGCGGTATGCTGCTCTCCGGCGAAAAAGTGGCAAAACTGGTAGTCGACAAACTGAAATGATCGTTTGACACCCAAAGAAAAACCCCGGCATCGTTCACCGATCGCCGGGGTCATTTTTTATTTCAGAGTGGGTTCACCATTCAGATTGATCTCGAACCGTTTCGGCAATTCAAAATCAGAGGCGGGAATATTCGGATTGATGACAAATTCCGTAATAAAACTGAAATCGGTCCCCTGGGACGTGGAAACGCTGGTGACACGGGGCATCAGTACATCCCCGTACCAGGTATATTCCTGCGGGACAGAGATATACATGGACTGGGAACCATCGCCCAGATACTTGATCGTTTCCACTTTCAACGTGAGAAATGTTTTGGCATCCACATAAACCACATAGGGCGGAATCTCATCATCATGCGCCTGACAGATCAGACGGTAACAGGTCTTCTCTTCTTCAAAAACTTTATCCACCGATACGGTCTTGAACACATCAAGATATGTCTTCTGCGGATTCATCAGCCCGATCATCGTCCGGAACATGTTGAGTTCCAGTCCTTCATTGAGCTTTTTTGATTTCAGACTGTGAGGATCCACAGACCAGACGGAACCGCCGCGGCAGATATTGATCTGGAACGGCTTGTTATTGCGGATATGTGTCCAACGGATCATATCCGGCTCACAGAATTTGATTTCCGTAACATATTCCTGGGATGTCCGGCGGTTTTCCACCTGTTTTTCAGAAATCGCCTTCTGCTTGAGGATGTAGCGGTCCGCATTCATGAACTGTTTTTTCGGATCGTTGGCGCGCTGCATGGCATCGATGATCTGTTTGACACTCAAATCAGAGGGATGGGAAAAATCATCATCGTTCAAACGAAGCATGGCGAGCTGTTCTTCCCGCGTATAAAATTCGCACGCCACCAGATGCGCAAGCATCAGTACAGCCGTAAAAAGCAGAAAAAATCGTTTCATATTATCAATCCTCAATCGTTAGGTTCAACGCCCTAATATAGCACGCTTCACGCGCATTACCATTCACAAAATCACTTTTTTTGAATTTTTTCCTCTTTTCATTCATTCTTTTTCATTTCACAGGTTGAAATCCAGGATTTTTCGTCTATATTTACGCATGGTATTAATCTCTTAACTTTTCAAGGTGTCTATTATGATGATCGCAAGATTCTTGACTGCCGGCGTAATGCTCTTCGCTGTCAGTTTATCTGCCGCCGAAAAACAACAGCCCGCAGCTCCTGCAAAGCCCGCAGCTCCTGCAAAGCCCGTTCCCCCTCCATACAAGCCCGTTTTCCGTACCAATCTGAACCCGGTCTTATTTGAAGATCAGGTTCAGGCCTCTGAACTCATCAAACAACGGGAAGCACTGATCCAGAAACTCATTGCGGAACGTCAGCGTATTCTGCAAACGGATCAACAGGCGAAACGGCTTCATGCGGAGATCATGGCGAACTATAAAAAACTGGCTGTCATCATGGAAAACAAACGCGCGATCCGCGATCTGGATCGGGAACTGCGCCTTCTGGACTCCAAAATCGAAAAACTTCCCCTGAAAAAAACACCGGCGGCTCCCGCCAAAAAATAAGGACACGCTATTTTATGTCTGCTATTCGTATCGATGGAAATCTCATCTCCCGGGATGTCAACGCCGAAACCGCCGCTGAAGTGGAAAAACTCACACAGCAGTACGGTGTCAGACCCGGCCTCGCCGTCATCCTCGTCGGGGAAAATCCCGCCTCCCAGGTCTATGTCTCACGCAAAGTCAAAATGTGTGAAGAACTCAATATCAATTCCCGGAAGATCCTCCTGCCGGAAACAACGTCACAGGATGAACTCATGAAGGTCATCGACGACCTCAATCAGGATCCCGAGATCCACGGCATCCTCGTGCAGTCTCCCGTCCCGAAACAAATCTCCGAACAGGCCGTCGTCAATGCCATCAGCCCCATGAAGGATGTGGACTGTTTCCACCCCGCCAACGTGGGAAAAGTTTTCCTCGGTGATCTCTCCGGTTTCCTCCCCTGTACCCCGTGGGGCGTTTCCGTCCTCCTGGAAAAAAGCGGGATCTCCACCGCCGGAAAACACGTCATCGTCCTGGGCAGAAGCACCATCGTGGGACGTCCCATGGCTGCCCTGTTGCTGGCAAAAGGTCCCAACGGCGATGCAACCGTTACAGTCTGTCATTCCCGTACGCCGGATCTGCCTTCCTTCACCCGGCAGGCGGATATCGTGATCGCCGCGCTGGGCATCCCCCAATTCCTCAAAGCCGATATGGTCCGGGAAGGTGCTGTTGTGATCGACGTGGGTATCAACCGGATCCCCTGCGCGGGGACAAAAACCGGATTCAAACTGGTTGGCGACACCGATTATGATGCGCTGGTGGAAAAAGTTTCCGCCATTACTCCTGTACCCGGCGGCGTCGGTCCCATGACCATCGCCATGTTGATGAAAAATACACTGCGGGCTTACCGCTTCGCCATGGAGAAATGATCATGCAATGGGAACACCTTACCACCACTGAATTCGTAGAAGCACGGGAAAAAGCACAGGGCGTCTGCATCCTGCCCATCGGTGTCATTGAAAAACACGGGGAAACACTTCCCCTGGGACAGGACAGCATTTTTGCCCATGACATTGCGGTACTGGCGGCGAAAGAAGAACCTGCCGTCGTTTTCCCCATGTATTATTTCGGCATGATCTGTGAAGCCCGGCATCAGGCGGGGACCATTGCCATCCCGCCGGAACTCCAACTCCAGCTTCTGGAAGCCACACTGGATGAGATCGGCAGAAACGGGTTCAAAAAGATCCTGATCGTCAACGGACACGGCGGAAACGGTCCTCTCCTCGGCATGATCGGAAAAACCATGCTCGCCAGAGAAAAACCGTATTCCATCTATACCTTCTTCCCCTTCAAACGCTATCCCGTTCTCACCGCACAAACCGATGGGCACGGCGGCGAACAGGAAATCAGCCAGATGCTTTATTTCCATCCGGAACTGGTCAAAAATGACGGCATCCCCGCCGGATACGGACTCAATATGCCCCGTCTGGAAGCCGTGGAAAAACTGGGAGCCTCAACGCCCATGGACTGGTATGCGTATCATCCCGGACACCTGGCGGCGGATCAAACGCCCGGCACCGTGGAGAAGGGGGAAGTGATCGTGCAGAAGGAAAAAGACCGTATCGTTGCGCTCCTGCGTGAGATCAAACAGAACGACACGGCAGAAGAACTTTATCGTGAGTTCCACGCGAGAGCCAGAGACCCCAAAGCCTACGACATCTGATCACTTTGCAAACATTGGGATCCGAACGATGAACAATGAAATACGTCAAAGGAATTACTTGTACGATTCAATCCGGCAAGTCTTGGAGTCTGCTCGGAACAACACTTACAGAGCGGTTAATTTTGCCATGGTTCAAGCTTATTGGCAAATCGGACGCTTAATCGCAGAAGACGAACAAAATGGCGAACATCGTGCTGAATATGGGAAAAAAGTTCTGGCGGAATTGGCAGAACGTCTTACTCGCGATTTCGGGAAAGGATTTGACGCCCGCGAATTGAGAAAAATGCGTCAGTTTTACTTTTCGTTTCCAAAATGGGACGCACTGCGTCCCGAATTAAGTTGGACCCATTACCGTCTGCTGCTTCGCGTCGAAAATCCCGAAGCACGCAATACGTCTTTATGAAGAACAGTACCGTAAAGATGATGACAACCCAACGCTGGGAATTGTATTGTGCTCCAATCGCAATGAAGCGATTGTCAAATATTCCGTACTAAATGAAAGCAAACAGCTTTTTGCTTCCAAATACCTGCTCTATCTTCCCAGTGAAGATGAACTGAAAAAGAAAATAGAGCAGGAACGAAAAATCCTGGATGCAAAAAAAACGTAAATCGTCTGATTTATTTCAGATCGATCCACTTGCCCGGCGTTTTCAATGCCTGCAGGGAAACCCCCAGAATACGGGCGATCTCCAGCGTTTCCGCTTTCGGAACCGGGGAAACTCCCGTATCAAAGAAAGTCATCATATCCGCAATGAGATTTTCAAACATGTTGCTGCAGTCCGGAACAAAAACACTCTTTTCCGCATCGCTGATCCGCGCCGTGAACGGCATGTCACAATGCCAGGATGCCGTGGCTGTACGCCCGTCACCGTAACCGATCGCAAGATGTTTCACCGGACCATCCGCAAGCTGCATGACGCGTTCCGCGCCGGTCCCCAGGGTGGAAACGATCATTTCCAGCTGATGGATCCCGTATTCATCGAAACTGCGGCCGCCGCCGGTGGTGGAAACAGAAAGCGCATTGCCTGCGGCAAATTTTTCCTTCCGGATGTTCCGCAATTCATCACCGTAACGCAATGCAGAAGATGACATCAGCGGCGTATGATATTCTTCCGCCAGCGCGAAAATGCGTTCTGCGGTTTCCCCATCCGGCGCAAAAGGTTTGTCAATATAAACGGGTTTGCCACTGCGGAGCGGGATCTGTGCCAAACGTTCGTGTACTTCCGGGTTGGCGGGCGCGAGAATACAAATGGCATCGGATTTTTCCACCACTTCTTCAATGGACCCGGCGGGGCACATCTCGAAAGCCTGACACCATTCGGTCAAAGACTTCAAACCATCGCGCTGTTCTGCCTGCCAGGCATATCCCAGTTCGAACTTTTCCGATCCGGGCTGACTGCGGAACCATGCGGGATAATTGTTTGCGTGCCATTCATCAATAAAAAGATCAACAAAACCGATTTTCTTTTTCATAAAACAAATCCTTTCGTATGGTTAGTTAATGTCAAAACCATTTGACATTTTTTAGTTAAATAGTTCTAAAAATCAACATTTTATCAAAAAATATTGATTTTTCCTTATATTTTTGTTGAAAAAAGGGTAACAAAAGAGTCTCTTAATTGAAGGTTATCCTGT
>JAZNVL010000056.1:0-4543 GCA_045592785.1 Victivallales bacterium
CACATCTTGATCCATTATCCAGTTTTTGTAAGACTAAATGCCCTCTTTTCGTTTTGTAAGACTAAAAGCTCCTGAGGTTTCTTGTAAAAGTAAATGCACTTCTACATCTTCTCGTCGTGCTTTTAACTTTACAACGCACAATTTTTCAAAAAAACAACGTTCCGCACTTGCAAATAACAAAAACGATGGTATATTATAGGGATATATTTGACAATAACATAACAGCAACCATAGCCGGTAACGGTAGTTGGAGGTAACAAAATGAGTAACGTTTGTGAAATTTGCGGCAAGAAAAAAATCTATGGCGCCAGAATCATCCGCAGAGGTTTGGCAAAGAAGAAAGGCGGTATCGGGATGCACGTCGTGAAAGTCTCCCCCCGGACTTTCGAACCCAATATCCAGTCCATCCGTGTCAAAGAAGCTAACGGAACAGTCGTTCGCAAGAAAGTCTGCACCGCTTGCATCCGCGGCGGCAAAGTGGTCAAAGCTTGCTGAGTAAGCTTTCAAGGTCTTTCCGCCGGTTTCCCCTTTTTCAGGAAACCGGCTTTTTTTATGCAATCATCTCTTCACAAAATCATGATTCATTAATGAAAGGGTAAGGTGTTACTATGTCTGCAAAAGAAAAAAGCAAATCCGATGACAAAAAAGCAAAACGCTCGCCGCTCGTTCGTTTCCTTGTCAAACCGCTCCTCATCCTGATCGCTGTCATCATTGTCATCGCGGCTCTGGCACTGCTCTTCATCAACCCCATCGCAAAATTTGCGATCGAAAGCGTGGCTCCTGAAATTCTCGGCGTTAATATGCGCATCGAATCCATCAATGTTTCGCCCTTCAAAGGCAGAATCGAAATCCGGGAATTCTACATGGACAATCCGGAAAACGGCGGATATAAATCCAAGTACGCAATGCATTTCGGATACGTCAATGCCGATGTCAACATCAATACACTTCTCAATCAGAAAATCGAAATCCAGGAAATTACCGTCAAAGACGTCCAGATCAATTACGAAACCGATATGCTCAGCAGCAACCTGCAGGATATTATCAATAACGTGAATAAACTCGCCGAAAAAGCAGAAAAAGCCGAGCAGGCCGAAGAAGCCGGTGAACCCGCCGGAGAAGATGATCCGAAACCACTCCCCCGGTTACAGGTCAATCATTTCGAAATGGATAACGTCGGACTTTATGTCATCGCTAAAGGGCAGACGGAAACCGGAGCAGGACTTCCTCTCACCGTAAATCCCATCGGACCGCTTGGAACGGATCCCGAAGGAATCAGCGTTTATGCCTTCGCACTCCATGTCCTCACCGCGATCCTCCTGGATTCCTCAAAGCAGGGGCTGATCAATATCTCCGATGCTGCTGCCGAGGCCGCCGATCAACTGGTCAAAGCAGGCGAAAAAGCCATCAACGATGCAACAAAAAAGGCCGCCGATAAAATCGGTGACCTCTTCCGATCCAAAAAAGATTGATAACTCATTCACTTGACATCCCGGAATAATTCTTCCGGGGTGATGTCAGGATGATGGTAACGCTTCCGCTTCATCGTCATGCGTTTGAACTGAATCGCCTGTTTCGGACACCATTGCAGACATGCCATGCACTGTTCGCAATGTCCCCGCCATGTCGGCATCCCGTTCATCATGATGATGTTGGAGGCAGGGCAGATCTTCTGGCACAGACCGCAGCCGTCGCAGTCTTCGTTCAGCCAGAAATACTTGTCGTAACTCTCCATCATACAGGCAACCGCACGCTTCGCAACCAGTTCCCCGAATAAGTCAAAGGGAAACACGCGGACCGGTCTCTCTCGTTTCCGCTGTTCCACGAACTTCACGAATTTCTGAATATCCTCTTCCGCCTGACGGTACATCTTCTCGCAACGTTTCGCCGTCGGCGGCGTGGAAAGCGGTATGTAATTCGAAGGCATCTGAACATGAAATGCACCATCCAGACGCAGCCCTTTCCCGTAAAGAATGTCATCCAGGATCATTGCCGCCGTGCCCTTCATCCCGCCGGACGTACAAAGACTGTATACATAAGGCTTCTTGCGCCCCGATGTCTTTTCCCAGGACTTCACACGGTCAAGAAATGTCGTAAAAATATGCGGGATACCGAAACAGTAAACCGGAAAAAAGAACCCAACCGTGTCCGATGTCCACGGGTCGATCTCGCCCGAACGGTCCAAATTGGCGATCGGGATCAATTCCGTTTCACCCGGGAAATGTTCCGCAAATTTCTTCGCCGCAAATAACGTATTACCCGTACCCGTAAAATAATATATCGTATTCATCGCATCACCTCTCGTATACAATAACCGGATTTCTATGTATTGTCAAATCATTCTCTGACTTTTTTCCGTTTTTTTTACCTCCCAAGCAATACTTCCGGTCGCGCATAGTTCACCGTGAGCGGTACTCGGATCCCGTCCGGCGTTTCTTCCACCGCACAGGGTACAACGTTCCCTTCCGCATCCAGACGGGACCATTCTTTGTATTTTCTCCACGCTGGCGGCAGATGAAGCACAAGCTCATCCAGCGGATCCGGATTCAGATTCGTGATCGTCAGCATACCGCCGAAACCAGCTTCCGACGGCGAAACCGCTTCGTTCTGGATCAGATAAACCCGCGCCGCATCTTTCACAAATACATACTCGTCACAACCCCAGACCAACAGCTCATGGAACAATTTCATGCGGCGGTAGTTGTAAAGGGAGGAAGAATAATTCACCAGAACCCCCTGATTCATCGCAATGATCCGTCCGCCCAGTTTGTTCACAAAACGCGTCATCCCCGCCGTCAATTCTTTATGATCGTAGGTCAGCTCCCGCGTGATCACTTCACATCCCGGATCACACGGCGTAAGCGCATAACGGCTCCCGGTCCCTCCCGGCGCATAGAAATTCGAACGCATCATGTGACGACCCTTGATCTCCTGCGCAAATCCGGGTTCGATCGACTCACGCGCTCCCAGGTCATAAGCAAGCAATCCCGTCGCAGCATCCGGCCCCGTTTCCACACCGATCAAGTCCTGGTAACCACGATAACAAAGAGCCACAGCTGCATCCGCATCCAGGAACACCGTCTTGGCAAGGATCTTGCGGATCTCTTCGTCACTCAAATACAACGGCTGCGCTCCCGAAAGAAATACCACCGGCGCGTCCAGTGTCGTATACGGGATCGACATCAGCGAAAGCACTTTCACCCAGTCCGGATTGTTCCCCGACTTCGCCGTATCCCAGAAGGGATCATATAACAGCTGCACCCCTTTCAGAGCGCATTGCTTCGCATGATCGCTGATCGCCTGAAAACGCCCGCGCTCACGACTGAAAAACTGTCCGTAGATCTTTTCTTCCGTTCCATGGTCCAGCAATTGCTGCGTCTGGAAAATCGATCCCACCAATCCGTAACTGTACGCGCTCGACATGAATACGCGCATACAGCTCGCAGACGTGAAAAACCGCGTGTGCGGATACGAATCCGATTCATGATAACAACGGACGTCAGATCCCAAATGCTGCTTCCGATACAAACATTGGAATATACGCGCAGGCGCACGCATGATGTCTTCGCCACCGTAAAACGTACCAGTAAGACGGACGAACGGTGTATGATTCGGCCCCGCCAGTGCCCGCGTCACCGCTTCCGTCGCATTCCCATCCCTGAGCCAACAGCCGGATTCCGCTGTTCCCATCGGAACTTCCGGATTTTCCTTGTCCACCGCTGCACGCATCGCCGCCGCCAAGCCAGCCAGAGAATCACACATAAGCGCACGCCAACGACGCAGTAACGCATACGATTCCGGCGTCTTCTGTTCGAAAATTTCAAGCAGCTCCTCGCGGGTATAAGCCCGCCCTTCACGCTCCGCAAATGCCGCCAGATGATGTTCACAAAAACATCCGTCACTGAACGTCGCCGCACTCACAGAAAAATCATCCTCCGTAAGCACAAATACCGGACGCGCGATCTTCACAAATAACGCCACATTACGCGAAAATACTTCGCGGAATACAGGATTCAACGGACACGATGCCATCGGTGTCTCATTCCCGTCCGCCCGGATCATACGGTTCCAGCGCGGATCCGGTCCCGACTTCACCGTAGTGCCGATCCACCAACCACATTCAAGTCCATCCGGAGCCACCGCATCACGGACAGCTGCAAAAAATTCCGCGCGATTCCGATAAAATTCTTCCGGCGGATACCCCATATAACGCCATCCGGCGCAAGGACCGGTCAATGCGAAACGGGTAAAGCCGTAATTACGGTTTTGCGCCCGGATCTCTTCAATGACAGTCGGAACAGTCGGCCAATCCCGGTCTATGGAAATAGGAATGATCATATCGAGTTTCGAGTCATCTTTTGTTTTCATAATAACCTCCGGTATATTTGTTCCTATACATTTGCTATAAAACGTGAATAATTTTCGTTTTATATGATATAATATTTGAAAAACCTGTTGGGGGATAGTATTTTATATTAATCACAAAAAACAAAATCCCAACCACCCAACAGGTGATTCAATGATTAATATAGCACAAGGTAGT
>JAZNVL010000057.1:0-137324 GCA_045592785.1 Victivallales bacterium
AAACGGGTCAACCGCCGCAGCAGATACAGCGGATCTTCCCCGCCCCGGAGCATCCGGGCCGCATAATACATAGCCGCATCGGTATCGGAACCGCGCAGGGATTTGTGCAGGGCACTGATGAGATTGTAATGACCTTCCCGATCCTTGTCGTAAACCGGGGACCGCTGTTGTACGATCTTTGTCAGCCCGGCGGAATCCAGTTCTTTGCCTTCATCGGCGAATGCGATCACACTTTCGATCAGATTGATGAGGTATCTGCCGTCACCATCGGCGAGGGCACACAAGGTGTCCCGTGCCTCCGGCGTGAGGGGCAATGTTTTCTTTGTTTCCTGTTCGGCGCGGAGAATGATCTTTTCCAGCGCGGCACGGTCAAGTGGATTCAATACAAAAACTTTGCAACGGGAAAGCAAGGCGCTGTTCAGTTCGAAGGACGGGTTTTCGGTGGTGGCTCCCACCAGCGTGACGGTCCCGTTCTCCACATACGGGAGGAACCCATCCTGCTGTGCCCGGTTGAACCGGTGTATTTCATCCACGAAGAGAAGCGTTGCCTGTCCGGTCCGTCTGCGTTTTGCGGCCTCATCGAACGCCTTGCGGAGTTCGGCGATGCCGGAGAACACCGCACTCAATGCCACGAAGTGCATATCGGTATGATTGGCAATGATTCGCGCGAGGGTTGTTTTGCCGCAGCCCGGAGGACCCCACAGGATGAAACTGGAAAGCCGTTTGGAATCCAGCATTTTCCGGAGCGGGGCGCCGGGCGAGAGCAAATGATCCTGTCCGGCGATCTCATCCAGGTCACCGGGCCGGAGCCGATCCGCCAGCGGACGGCTCAAACGGTCGGCAAAGAGCGACTCCTCTTCGAAGAACGGCATAGGTCAGAGGGATCCTTTGGTGGAGGGTACACCTTTGACTCTGGGATCGACTTCCACAGCCTGCGCCAGAGCGCGTGCAAAACATTTGAAGATGGCTTCGAAAATGTGATGCGTTTCTCCGGATTCCAGGATCCGGATATGCAGGTTCATCCCCGCCTTGTTGCTCAATGCAATGAAAAATTCCCGGAAGAGCGCGGTATCCAGATCCTTGATGTAATCTTTCGGATCGCCGGGCTTGTAAACCAGATAGGGACGTCCGGAGAGGTCAAGGGCGACCTGCGCCAGCGTTTCATCCATGGGGAGCGTGAAGTTGCCGTACCGGCGGATGCCGTACTTGTCGCCCAACGCTTTCACAATGGCTTCTCCGAGGGCGAGCCCCATATCTTCCATGGTGTGATGTCCATCGATTTCCAGATCGCCTTTTGCGGAGACTTCCAGGTCAAAGAGACCGTGTTTTGCAAAAAGCGTGAGCATGTGATCCATGAACGGGATCCCGGTATCGATCACGCTTTTTCCTTCGCCGTCGAGATTGATGGCGACACGGATATCGGTTTCCTTTGTGGTACGGATGACTTCAGCGTTTCTCATGGGTCATTCTCCCCCTTTGAGTTCTTTCTGCATTTCGTCGTATTCCGCCAGAATCGCTTCATCCTGCTGGGGTTTGAGCTTGTTCATGATCATGATCACAACGAGACCGGCAATGAATCCGGGCAGGATCTCATACATGTATTTGTTCAAGCCCAGGCAGTACCAGGTGACCATGACAACGGTCCCGGCGACCATGCCGCCCAGCGCAGACTGCCAGGATGTCTTTTTGGAATAAAGAGCCATGATAACGACGGGTCCGAACGCGGCACCGAAACCGCCCCAGGCGAATTTCACGATACCGAAAATGGTGTTGTTGGGGAGTACCGCCAGAAGACCCGCGATGGCAGTCATGAGCAGCACGAAGAGACGGCTGACCAGCACCAGTTCTTTCGGGGTGGCATCTTTGCGGACGAGGATCCGGTAGAAGTCTTCCGTCAGAGTGGAAGAGGAGACCAGCAGCTGGGAGTCGATGGTGGACATGATGGCAGCCAGGATCGCCGCCAGCAGGATCCCGCCGATCCAGGGATTGAACAGGTCACGCACCATGAAGATGAAGACCTTTTCCGCTTCGCCTGCATCCAGAGAGGGATACATGGGGATCGCCAGTACACCGATCACCACAGCCGCAACCAGGGAGATGATGACCCAGATCATGGCAATGACCGTTGTCCGGGGCAGCAGTTTCACGCTCTTGATACTCATAAACCGGGTGAGGATGTGGGGCTGTCCGCAGTACCCGAGCCCCCAGACAGCACTGGAAAGGATCGCCATGATGGCGAGCGTGCCGAATCCGTTGGGGAAGAGCGAGAGTGTGAGATTGCGTTCCTGACAGACTTCGGAAAGATTTTTTGCTTCAGGCGTCATGTAAGCCAGGACGGGGACCAGAACCAGTGCGAAGAACATGAGCGCACCCTGGAAGAGGTCCGTCCAGCAAACGGCAAGATAACCGCCCAGGATCACATAGGCAAGAATGATGATCGTACCGATGATCACGGAGACCGTGAAGTCAAATCCGAACATGGAGTTGAACAGTTTCCCGGTCGCCACCAGACCGGAAGCGGCGTAGATGGTGAAGAAGATCAGGATCACGGCGGCGGAGACCATCCGGAGCATCCGGGAGGGATCCCGGAAACGGTTGGCGAAGAAAGAGGACAACGTCATGGCGTTGGTCTTTTCCGTATAGATCCGGAGCCGGGGAGCGATGAAGATCCAGTTGAGGAGTGTCCCGAGAGCCAGCCCGATCGCCACCCAGGTTTCTCCCATACCTGCCATATAAATGGCACCGGGGAGCCCCATGAGGAGCCATCCGCTCATATCGCTGGCCTGTGCGGAGAGAGCGGTGACCCAGCTGCCGACCCCGCGACCGCCCAGCAGGTAATCATCCAGTGATTTGTTTTTCCGGTAGAAGTAGGCTCCGACACCGACCATAAAGAGCAGGTACAGCGCGAAAGTGACGTAAGTGGGATTGATCTTGTCCATGATCTGTTCCTCTTGTTTAAGTTTATTGTTTAAAAAGCATACAAGGGTAATATAGCCTGATTTTATATAAAAACAAATGAAAAAAGCAAAAAACTTCGGGAATGACGTGGAATTTTTCTGGATTTTTGTGAAGAAAACAGATGCCGGGCAGACAAAAAAACGGAAAAAAACGTCTCCGGACTTGAAAAAAAGCACGAATCATGCTATATTATGTCCTTTGTGTGCCCCGGTGACAGTTCGCCGGGGGCGGAATCAGAATTTCTCACATGAAGAGGAAAGAACTTAACCATGAATGACGTCAGAACGTATTCGAAAGCGCAGCTTCAGGAAATGAAAGCCGCACTTGACAAGGAGTATGCCGCGTTTCAGGCGCAGAACCTGAAACTGGATATGTCCAGAGGAAAGCCCGCAGGGACTCAACTTGATTTGACCAATAAACTCCTGAATACAACACTGACAACATGGACAACCGAAGATGGAATGGATGTCCGCAACTACGGCGGATTGACCGGGATCCCGGAAGCACGGAAACTTTTCTCCGATCTTCTTGATATTCCGGCGGACCGGATCATCGTCGGGGGCAACTCCTCTCTCAATTTGATGTACGATAATATGGTGCGTCACATGCTTTTCGGGACCCATGGCTGCAAGCCGTGGAGCAAACTGGAAACGGTGCGCTTCCTGTGTCCGGCACCCGGGTATGACCGTCATTTTGCCATCTGCGAGGAACTCGGGATCGAAATGATCCCGGTGCCCATGACGGAAAACGGGCCTGATATGGATATCGTGGAGCAGCTTGCTGCTTCGGATGACAGCATCAAAGGGATCTGGTGTGTACCGTTGTATTCCAACCCGCAGGGAATTTGTTACAGTGATGAGACGGTGGATCGTCTTGCCGGGATGAAGGCGGCAGCGGACTTCCGGATCTTCTGGGACAATGCGTACGGGGTACATCATATATACAGCGAACGGCGCGTGAAAGACATCTTTGCGGCATGTGAAACGGCAGGGAATCCGGATCGTGCGTATTACTTCTTCTCCACTTCCAAGATTACGTTCCCGGGTGCGGGCATATCCATGATCGCATCCAGCCCTGCGAACCTGGAAGAAGTGAAGAAACACATGGGTATCCAGACCATCGGATACGATAAAATCAATCAGCTCCGCACCGTAGTTTTCCTGAAGGATGCGGAAGGTGTACGCGCTCACATGCGCGCTCTGGCAGAGGAACTGCGCCCGAAATTCGACGTGGTCCTGGAAACGCTGGATCGCGAATTGGGCGGTTCCGGTCTCGCCGTCTGGCAGAAACCGGAAGGCGGATATTTCGTGGCGGTGGATACTCTTGACGGCTGCGCCAAGACAGTGGTCCGGCTGGCAAAGGAAGCCGGTGTGACCCTGACGGGCGCGGGCGCAACATTCCCCTGCAAGAAAGATCCGCAAGACCGCAACATCCGTCTTGCACCCACCTATCCTTCCTACGACGAACTGAAGTTGGCGATCGAACTCTTCTGTATCTGCGTAAAACTTGCCGGAGTGAACAAACTGCTTGAAAAAGCAAACTGAACAGACTCTATCGGTCTGAATTTTTATTAAGGAGATCTTATGTCAACAGGTTGGATCATAGCCCTGTGCTGTGTCGGCGCGTACCTCGCGTTCGTTCTCTTGTTCCCCTATCGTGCTCTCAAACTGCTGGTGTTCATCTTGCGGTACACCTGCTACAATGTCCGGGTCAACGGACAGGAACGTGTGCCGGAGCGCGGCCCTGCGCTGCTTGCCGCCAATCACGTTTCCATTTTCGACGCTCTGATCCTTATGGGGCTTACCGGACGTCACATCCATTTTCTGATGCACCGTTCGTTCTACCGGAAACCGGGTCTGCGCTGGCTGTGCCGCCGGATCGGTGTCATTGAAGTGCCGGAAAGCCGTCATCCGAAGGAAATGCAGGAACTCTTCACCCGCGTGGAAAATCTTTTGCGCAAGGGCAGACTGGTCTGTATCTTCCCGGAAGGGGAAGTTTCCGGTAACGGTCTGATCCGTCAGTTCAAGAGCGGGATTCCCCGCATGGTCCCCCGTGACATCAACGTGCCGGTCCTCCCGGTCCGCCTCGGTCTGATCTGGGGCAGCTTGTTCCACTTTGACAACAAAGGCAAACTGCGTTTTATTCTTCCGCGTCAGTTCCCCATGCCGGTTTCTGTTTCGGTGGGCCGCCCTGTGGATCCGGATATTTCCCCCTACAAATTGCGTCAGATCATTTCTCTGATGGGTGCGGAAGCGGAAATGGACCCGTTCCCCCACGAACGTCCGATCCATTACAGCTTTGCCCGTTATGCAAAATGGCATCCGTTCAAGATCGTGTATAAAGACTACAACAGTCCGACAAAGGATTCTCCGGCGTATGAAATGCTGGTGAAATCGTTGCTGATCTCCCAGATCGTGCGGAAAGTTGATACGGAAAACAGTAAATACATCGGGATCCTCATGCCCAATATGGCGACCACTGCCGCCATTGTCCACGGGGTGTTGTTTGCGGACCGTATTCCTGCGATGATGAACTTCACCGCCGGACCTGCGGCGCGTGAACATGCCATCAAGAATGCGGGGATCAAGATCATTCTGACCAGCCGCAAGTTTGTGGAAAAACTGGGTTGGGAGATCATGCCGCAGATGATGTTCCTGGAAGACCTGGCAAAGGACATCACCCCTGCTATGAAGCGGAAAGTCTTCTTTGACTTCCTGTTGCTGCCCACCTCCATTCTGATGTGGAAATATTCTCCGAAGTCCCGTATCGACCTGCAGAACCAGGCGGTGCTGCTCTTCTCCAGCGGGTCCACCGGGATTCCGAAAGGCATTATGCTGACCCATCACAACTTCAACGCCAACTTCTTCAGTTTCTGGCGTAATATCAACTGGACACCGAAAGACCAGCTCCTGGGGAACCTGCCGCTGTTCCATGCCTACGGGTTCATGGTGGGCTTCGTTCTGCCCAGTATCGTGGGTACCAAAGTGATCTACATCCCGAATCCGCTGGATGCCAAAGGTGTCTGCGATCTCTGCGAAAAGGAGAAACCCACGCTGATGATGGCGACTCCCACCTTCCTGCAACACTATATGCGCAAGGTGAAACCGGGGCAGTTCGATTCGTTCCGTATGGTGATCACGGGTGCCGAAAAACTGCGGAAAGATATCGCGGAACAGTTCAAGAGTCTGACCGGTCTTTCCATTGTGGAAGGGTTCGGCTGTACGGAACTTTCCCCCATTGTCTGTATCAATCTTTCCAGCAACATCTTCATGTTGGGCAAGGAATCCGGTGTACCGGGCAGTATCGGTGCGGCATTGCCGGGGATCCATGTGAAGATCGTGGATCCGGAGACCGGGGAGGAACTTCCCGAAGATACTCCCGGCCTCATGCTGGTCAAAGGCGGACTGGTCATGCGCGGTTATCTGAACGATCCGGAAGCCACCAACAAGGTGCTGAAAGACGGTTACTATAATACGGGCGACATCGCCTCCATGCGCCCGGACGGCTACCTGACCATTACAGGCCGTCTCGCCCGGTTCAGTAAGATCGCGGGTGAAATGGTTCCCCACGAACTGGTGGAAATGGCGATCAATGAAGAACTGGAAAGCGAAGACCGTTGCGTTGCCGTCTGCGGTGTGAAAGACCCGAGCCGCGGCGAACGTCTGGCTGTGTTCTACTCTACGGATAAACTGGTTCCGGAAGAAATGGTGAAACGGCTGCAGGCACGGGATATGCCGAACCTGTGGGTCCCGAAAGTCACCGACTTTGTCCGTCTGGAAGCGATCCCGCTCCTTGGCGCGGGAAAAGTGGACCTTCAGAAGCTGAACAAGGAAGAAGTTCCGAAGCTGGAACAGCAGATGAAGTGATCCCCGCCGTTTGATCGGCGAAGAATGGAAACGGAATGTGCGGCATTGCGCCTGACACATTCCGTTTTTTATTCTGTTTGGCAGTATGACAGAGAAAAAGGGCGAAAAAAAGCGTTATATTCCATAAAAAATTCTTGCATTTTTTGGAAAAACATGCTATATTGAATGTATTGTTTTTTTATCTTATAACTAATAAAACAGGAAAGAAATCATGAAAATCCTCGTCATCAACGCAGGCAGCAGCTCTCTCAAATTCACCCTCTTCGAAATGGAAGGCGCAAACAACAGCGTCCTGGCAAGCGGTCAGGTGGAACGCGTCGGTACGGACCGTCCCAATCTGATCTACAAGCGTCCCGATGGATTCAAAAAAGAATTCGGTCCGGAAGGCGTGAAGAATCATGCGGATGCACTCCGTGCGATCTGCGGTGAACTGGTGAATGCGGAATACGGCGTTCTGAAAGATCTTTCCGAAGTGAAAGCCATCGGACATCGCGTACTCCACGGCGGCGAAAAAGTGACCAAGCCGGTGGAAGTGACGGACGAAGTGAAAGCCATCATCCGCGAATGTTTCCCGCTGGGACCGCTCCACAATCCGGCGAACCTGATGGGTATTGAAGCCTGTGAAGAGATCTTCAAAGGCGTTCCCAACGTCGGCGTGTTTGATACGCAGTTCCACCAGACCATGCCGCCGGAAGCATATCTCTATGCGATCCCCTATGACTTCTACAAGGAACACGGCATCCGTAAATACGGGTTTCATGGTACCAGTCATCACTTCGTCACGCTTTCCACCGCGGAATTCCTGGGGAAAGCTCCCGAAGATGTGACCATCATCACCTGTCACCTGGGCAACGGATGCAGTATGGCGGCTGTGAAGAACGGCAAGTGTATCGACACCACCATGGGTTTGACTCCGCTGGAAGGTCTCATGATGGGTACCCGTTCCGGCGATATGGACCCGGCTGCTGTGCTTCGTATTGCGGAACTGACGGGCAAAACTCCCTCCGAAGTGGACAATCTTCTGAACAAGAAATCCGGTTTGTTTGCCGTGGGCGGCATTGATTCCGGCGACATGCGTGACATCGTGGCGGCAGCGAAAGACGGCAACGAACGTGCAGCTCTGGCTCTCAAAATGTTTGTCCGCCGCGTAGTGAAATACATCGGTTCTTACTTTGTGCTGCTGGATGGTGCGGAAGCATTGGTCTTCACCGGCGGGATCGGCGAATACTCTCATGAGATCCGCAAAATGGTTGTGGATGGCCTTGCCTCTCTGAATATCAAAGTGGATGCCGCTGCCAACGACGAATTCCGCGGCAAAAAAGGTGTGATCTCCACCGCAGACAGCGCATGGAAAGCCATCGTTATGCCCACCAACGAAGAACTCATGATCGCCAAGTCCACCAGAGATGTGCTGAATCTGGCGTAATGAAGCTGTAATATAAGGAGTAACTATCATGTTCGGTAACTCGTTCGGACGTCTTTTCAAAATCACATGTTCCGGTGAATCCTATGCCGGCGGTTTCCGCAAGAATCTGCCGATCCCCCCGGAACTGTACGGCGGTCTCGTGACCATCGTCGATGGTGTCCCGCCGGGAATCAAGATCACCGCTGAAATGATCCAGGCGGAACTGGACAAGCGTAAACCCGGTCAGACTCCGCTGGATTCCCCCCGGAAAGAAAAAGACCGCGTCTTTATTTTCTCCGGTGTCATGGAAAATGATCTTACCACCGGCGCACCGGTCGCTATGATCATCCCCAATAATGACATTCAGGATGTCCATATCGATCAGTACCGCGAATACAAAGACCGGATCCGCCCGGGACATGCCGAATACGGCTTCTTCAAGAAGTACGGTGAATACGGTGACTGGGTCGGCGCAGGACGTGCCAGCGGACGGGAAACAGCCAGTCGTGTGGCTGGCGGTGCGGTGGCGAAAACCATCCTTGCCAATATGGGTATCGATGTTCTGGCGTATACCATCGCCTCCCACGGGTTGAAGATCGATCATGAAGTCACTTACGAAGAAGCGAAAGCGAACTATCGCAAGAACGAGATCAACTGTCCGGACCTGGAACTGGCGGAAAAGATGAAGGAAGACGTTCTCAAAGTCAAAGATATCGGGGAAACAGCCGGTGGTATCGTGGAATGTATCGCCCACGGTGTGCCTGCCGGACTGGGTGAACCTGTGTTTGACAAGATCAACGCCATGCTTGCACATGCCGTCTGCTCCATCGGTGCCATCAAAGGGATCGAGTTCGGTGCCGGTTTCGGTGTCGCTGATATGCTGGGCAGTGAAAGCAATGACGAAGCGTATGTGGATCCGGAATCCGGCCATGTCCGGTTCAAGACCAACAACGCCGGCGGGATCCTGGGCGGCATCACCACCTGGGAAGATATCCGTCTTCGTTGCGCCGTGAAACCCACACCCACCGTTTCTGTCCCCCAGGATACCGTGGATATGGGCAAGGTCGCCAATACGGTCCTTTCCCCCATTACCCGTCGTGACCCCTCTCTGCTGCCGCGTATCTACCCGGTAGTGGAAGCGATGGTCCGCTGTACGCTGCTGGATGCGATCTACATGGCGGAAGCCTATTGGAAAGTATCCGGTATCGACGAAAAGTGGAAACGTCTCTGATCCATGGCGCGGATCCTGATCCTGGCAAGTATCAGCAAAGCGTTCCGGAATTTCAGTTTTGAACTTCTGGAAGCCTTGCGTGCCGCAGGATCCGAAGTCGTGATCTCCATACCTGATGACCCGGTCAATGCCGATTTCGAAGCGATCGGCTGCCGAGTCATTCCGTCTCCGTTGAACCGTCACGGGATGAACCCGTTGGCGGAACTCCGTCTGTTGGGCGAATACTTTCATCTGTTGCGTGAAATCCGCCCGGATGTGGTGATGACTTACACCATCAAGCCCAATCTTTACGGCGGGATCGCCGCCCGACGGTGCGGGATCCCCTTTTTATCCACCGTGACGGGACTGGGGACAGTCTTTTTCAACGAATCTCTGCCGAATAAAGTCATCCGTGCGGGCTTGAAATATTCTCTGCGCGGGGCAGGGGCTCTGATCTTCCAGAACAAAGCCAATATGCAGCGATTGATCGCGGATGGATTCGTTGCCGGACCGCATCGTCTTGTTTCCGGGTCCGGTGTGAATCTGACGAAACACTCCCTTCTGCCATTTCCCGCTGATGACGGGAAGATCCGGTTCCTCATGCCGGCGCGTGCGCAGATCGAGAAGGGCGCATTGGAATACATCGCGGCGGCGGAAACGATCCGGCGTGAATATCCGGAATGTGAATTCCATTTTGCGGGTCTGGATGAAGAACCGGAGACCGCGGCAAAACTTCAGGATGCTCATGAAAAAGGCATTATTATCAAACACGGATTCCTGCAGTTCGATGCCATGCGGGAACGGATGAAGTCCATACAGGCAGTCGTTCTGCCGTCCTACCATGAAGGCATGTCAAACGTCATGCTGGAAGGCGCAGCGGCAGGCAGAGTTCTGCTTGCCTCGGACATCCCGGGGTGCCGGGAAACGATCCGCGACGGGGAAACGGGGTATCTTTTCACTTCCCGTTCGGCGGAAGCTCTGACGGATGCGCTCCGTCGTTTTCTGAATGAAAAAAGAGAAACGCGTCAGGCAATGGGTCTTGCCGGACGCGCCTATGTGGAACAGCATTTCAACCGCGAACATGTGGTTGCGGCTTATCTGGAAGAACTGACCCGCCTTATTTCTTTGTCCACGCGATGTGAGTGACGGTTTTCCCTTCCGCCAGCCATTGCCGTTCGAATTCTGTTTTGATATCCGCCACATCAATGATTTCCCCGCCGGGCGTGAAGAGTCCGGAACTTTCCACGTTCGCCATCCCCAGTTTCAAATAAGGTTCGTCATCGGTGGCGAAATGGAATACGCCGCCCGGTTTGAGTACACGGGCAAGCTGCATCATGAAATCGGAACTCAACAGACGGTTCCCCTTGTGTTTCATCTTGGGCCAGGGATCGGGACAGAGCAGATGGATGCGGTCCAGGGATGCGTCCGGCATGATGATGGAGAGCAGATGTCTTGCCTCCACCCGCAGAAAAAAGAGATTGTTCTGCGTATTTTGTGCGGCGGATTTCCGCGCGACTTTCCGGAGACGTCCCAGCATGACATCGGCGGCAAACACGGTTCGTCCGGGGTACCGTGCAGCGAGAGCGACGGCGAAATCTCCTTTCCCGCAGCCGAGATCGAGCTCGGCGAAACTGCCGGGCATAGACGGGAGAAAGTCCGTCAGCAGTTGGTATGTATCATTTAACACGAAGAAATTATCCTGAGGGATCGGGAATTTTTTAGCCATGATATGATATCCTTCCGTTGATATGGTAATATATCACACAAAATGAAATTTGCAATTCTGAAAAAGTGTGCTATATTATGTATATTATGAAAATACTTGTGATAAACGGACCGAATCTGCAACTTCTCGGACGCAGAAAAGCGGAACATTACGGGACCCGGACTCTTCCGGAGATTGAAGAAATGCTGCAAAAAGTTGCGGCAGACCTCGGCGTGGAGATGGACTTCATGCAGAGCAATCACGAAGGAGTCATCGTGGACCGTATTGCCGCAGCGATCACGGAAGGAGTGGATGGGATCGTCATCAATCCGGCGGCTTACACGCACACAAGCATAGCCATTCGGGATGCGCTGGAAGCAGCGCGGATCCCGGCGGTGGAAGTGCATTTGAGCAATGTAAACGCCCGTGATGAGTTCCGTAAGATCTCGCTGACCGCACCTATGTGCATCGGGCAGATCACCGGTCTGGGTGCAGATGGGTATGAATGGGCAATGCGTGCCCTGGTACGTCATCTGAACACCACACAATAAAACAAAAAAACAAACAGAAAGAAATGAGGCTCCAGGATGAAGATTGAAGAAATCAAGACCATTGTTAAGTTAATGTCTGAAAATGATCTTACGGAATTTAAGATCGAATCCGAAGATATGACATTGTGCCTCCGCCGCGGTTCGCAAACTGCAGCCGCTCCCATCCTCGCACAAACTGTCGCCGCTCCCGCTGTGATCCCTGCCGCTGCACCCGCAGTTGCACCCGCAGTTGCCGCTGCCCCTGTTGCTGCCGCACCTGCTGCTGTTGATGCAACCAAGACAATCGAATCACCTATCGTCGGGACCTTCTACCGTTCCAGTGCACCGGGTGCAGAACCCATGGTGAAAGTTGGCTCCAAAGTGGATCCTGAAACCGTTGTCTGTATTGTGGAAGCCATGAAAGTGATGAATGAGATCAAGGCGGAAAAGAGCGGTATTGTAAAAGAAATTCTGGTGGAAAACGGTCAGCCGGTGGAATTCGGTCAGCCCCTTTTCATCCTTGAGTGATCCTGAACCCCCGCAAACACAGATTTGTGTTTCCATAAGAGGTATCAAATATGTTCAATAAAATATTGATCGCCAACCGCGGTGAGATCGCACTCCGGATCATCCGCGCATGTAAAGAGCTCGGTGTCAAAACGGTGCTCGTTTACTCCCAGGCGGATAAAGACAGTCTTCCCGTTCGTCTTGCGGATCAGGCTGTCTGTATCGGGCCTGCTCCTTCCCCCCAGAGTTATCTGATGATCGAGCGCATTATCAGTGTTGCAGAACTTTGCGATGTGGATGCCATCCATCCCGGATACGGTTTCCTCGCGGAAAATGCGCAGTTCGCCAGAATCTGCAAAAGTTGCAATGTGACCTTTATCGGTCCCACTCCCGAACAGATGTCTGCGATGGGTGACAAGGCCGTTGCCCGTGAGACCATGAAGAAAGCCGGTGTGCCGATCACGCCCGGCAGTAACGGCGTGGTGGATTCCGAAGAAAAGGCTCTCACCATTGCCCGCAAACTCAAATATCCGGTGATCGTCAAAGCCTCTGCCGGTGGCGGCGGACGCGGGATGCGTACCGCTCATAATGATCACAGCTTGATCCAGGCGTTTCATGCTGCCCGTACCGAAGCGGAACGTGCGTTCGGGAATGGCGATGTGTATATTGAAAAATTCATTGAAAACCCGAAGCACATCGAAGTGCAGATCCTCGGGGATAAATACGGTAACGTGATCCATTTGGGCGAACGTGACTGCTCCATGCAACGCCGTCACCAGAAGCTCATCGAAGAATGTCCTTCCCCCTCCATCTCTCCCGCTCTCCGCAAGAAAATGGGCGAAGCCGCTGTCCGTGCAGCCAAAGCGGTGAATTATTCCAGTGCCGGAACGATCGAGTTTCTGCTTGGACCCGACAATGAATTTTATTTCATGGAAATGAATACCCGTGTTCAGGTGGAACACACCATTTCTGAAATGATCAGCGGGATCGACATTATCAAGGAACAGATCCGGGTTGCAGCGGGCGAACGTCTCAGTGTGACCCAAAAGGAAGTGAAGCTCCAGGGACACGCCATTGAGTGCCGTATCAATGCGGAAAATCCCTACGCCAATTTTGCGCCGTGTCCCGGTCAGATCACGTTCTACGCGCCTCCGGGAGGCTTCGGAGTCCGTGTGGATTCCCATGCGTATTGCGGCTATCGTATTCCGCCGCATTATGACAGTATGATCGGGAAATTGATCGTGTATGCCCCGACCCGGAAAGAAGCCTTGGCGAAATGCCGTCGTGCGTTGGAGGAATACCTGATCGAAGGTGTGAAAACAACGATTCCGTTTGAACAATTTATCTTGGATACCAAGGAGTTCCGTCAAGGAAACTACGACACTGGTTTTATTGAACGTATCATGAAGGGTGGATTTTTTGAGCAGAAGAAATCGCAGGAATAAATACAACTGAGAGGTGTTTATGAACGAACAAATTGTAAAGAGAACGCAGCGTGATGCCGTCGCTTATATGCCGAAACCTGCATCAGCCGGGGCTGGCGATTTGGTCATCCATGAAGGCGCGATCACAACGATTATCAAGCGCGTTGCTTTGAATGTCAAAGGTGTCTCCCGTTTTGCTGGCAATACTTTTATTGATAACATTGCCGAGATCGTCCGGAGCAAGAAAATGCAGGATCGTTCTATCGTGTTGAAGGTAAACAATGGTTCTCTGGTGATCGAGATGGCACTTTACACTGTGTGGGGTGCTGCGTTGCCCAAAGTTGCTGCTGATGTGAAAACAGCGGTTGCGCAAGCTATTACATCCATGACAGATATTCCTGTGTGTAAGATCAATGTCAATTTCCGCGGTATGGATGAAGAACCGGCAGCAGAACATACAGCAGTTGAAGAACAAGGAGAATAAAAATGACAGAAGATCAGATCAAAGAAAATGAAACTCCCGTTTCAGCTGAAAACGATATCGAAGGAGATGTGAAAGTTCATGATACTGTCCTGGAATCCATTGCGCGGAAATCTGCGCTGAATGTTCCCGGTGTGTTGCGTCTTTCCGGAAGCAGTCTTATTGACAGCCTTGCAGAAATCGTAGGCAGCCGCAAAGCCTTTGATAAGGCGATTGTTATCAGTTCAGAAGAAGGCAAAGTGGTTATTGAAGTCCGTATCATCGTCAAATACGGCAGTCATGTCCCCGAAGTAGCTGCTGCGGTTCAGAAAAATGTCATGGAAGATATCACCCGTCTTACCGGCATGGAAATCGCTCATGTGGACGTGGTAGTTATGGATCTTGAAGAAGATACCACGGCAGCGGAGCCTGTGACTGACGAACAATGATCAACATGGAGGAGGTGTGGAAATGAAAGCAATTCAAACGTATTGGAATGTCGCATATCAATTTTATGCGGAACACCCGTTTCTTTCCGGCGTGATCGTTTGTGCAGGATCTCTGCTTTTACTGTATTTGATCATTTGTATCGCTTTGCTTTTCCGTGCAAAACGGTTGAAGGAATTGACGTTCAATACGCCTCATGGGCAAGTTGCGATCCGCTCATCTGCAATTGCAGCTTTTGTACGGTCGCAGGAAAATAAATTCCCGGAAATTAAAATAGACTATATCAAATTGTTGCGGAAACACGGGCAGGTCGTCATTTTTATGACCGGTGTATTCACGCATGGTTTTCGGACATTGCCGGAGGTTGCTGCGGCATGGGAAGAATGTATTCTTGCTGAGATAAAAAAATCCTTCGGCATTGATGCCATTAAAAAGGTGGAGGTCCACTTGATCGATGCAGTGTCAAAAAGCGCAGAATAACTCCTGATAAAAATTTTTTTAAAAAAAGGATTACTATAAGTAATCCAGTGCAGGAAATGAAAAAGTGCACTTGACTTTTTCCTTTCCTGCTGTTATTTTAAAAGGATAATGTAAAAACAGACAGGAAGTGAAATATGGAAAAGAAACTGGTAATTGTTGAGTCTCCGGCGAAAGCCAAGACCATTGGTAAAATTTTAGGGAAAGATTATGTGATCCGCGCATCCATGGGGCATATCCGCGATCTTCCGGAACGTGTGTTCGGCGTGGATATCGAAAATGGATTCGCTCCCCAGTACGAAGAAAGTAAGTCCCGAAGTAAAAATCTTTCCGATCTGAAAAGCTCTGCCAAAGCCGCAAGCGAAATCTTTCTGGCGTCCGACCCGGACCGCGAAGGAGAAGCGATCGCCTGGCATCTGCGTGAAGTCCTTTCCAAATTGAATAAGAAAGCACCGTTCCGCCGCGTCAGTTTCCATGAAATCACGCGGACTGCCATCGAAAAGGCATTCGAAAAGCCCGGCGATGTGGATATGGATCTGGTGGATGCGCAACAGGCACGCCGCGTTCTGGACCGTATCGTCGGTTATCAGATCAGTCCGTTGCTCTGGACACGGATCGAACGCGGTGTCAGTGCCGGTCGTGTGCAGTCCGTTGCGCTCCGTCTGGTGTGCGAACGGGAACGTGAGATCCTGGCGTTCATCCCGAAGGAATATTGGAACTTCCAGGCGAAATTTCTCCCCGCAGGCGGCAGTGAAACGTTCGTGGCAAAACTTGCCAAGATCAACGGCGATAAGTTCGAAGCCAACAACAGCACCGATTCCAATGCGATTCTTGATGCCATCCGTGGTGCCGCTCAATGGAATGTCAGCTCTATCGACATCCAGCCCAGAAAAAAATATGCGCCGCCGCCGTTCATTACCAGTACACTCCAGCAGGCTGCCAGTTCCGCTCTCGGATTCTCTGCCAGCCAGACCATGCGTATCGCGCAACAGCTTTACGAAGGGATCGATACCGGTAACGGTCCTGTCGGTCTCATCACATACATGCGTACCGATGCCGTTGCCGTTGCGGTGGAAGCACAGCGCGCATGCCGTGGTTTCATCGGCGCACAGTTCGGCAGCGATTACGTCCCCGAACATCCCAATGTCTTCCGCTCCAAGAGCAGCGCACAGGGCGCACATGAAGCCATCCGTCCCACCGATGTGAACCTGACACCCGATGCCATCCGCTCCAGTCTCGATACCCAGCAGTACAAACTGTATACCCTCATCTGGCGCAGATTCGTTGCCAGCCAGATGTCACCTGCCAGACAGGAACGCACCACCGTGCAGGTCGACGGTACCGGTTCCGATCGCAATCAGTACAGCTTCCGTGCGACTGCCACTGTCACCAAATTCCCCGGCTATCTCCGGGCATGGGACATCGTGGAAGAAGGCGTGCAGGAAGATGATGAAGAATCCAGAGATGCCGCCATCCTTGCTGCATTGAAAGAAAATCAAAGCTGTCAGGGACAGGATTTCCTGGCGGAACAGA
Source organism: Victivallales bacterium (assembly GCA_045592785.1). GTDB lineage: Bacteria > Verrucomicrobiota > Lentisphaeria > Victivallales > UBA1829 > RGIG8244. Next base: position 16,523 of record JAZNVL010000057.1, read on the forward strand.
AGTTTACGGAACCTGCCCCCCGGTATTCCGAAGCGACTCTGATCAAAGAACTGGAATTGAATGGTATCGGCCGTCCGTCCACTTATGCCGCCATCGTCAATACCATTCAGACCCGGCATTATGTGGAAAAGGAAAAAGGCAAACTGATCCCCACAGACCTCGGATTCCGTATCAATGATTACCTCATCGAAAGTCTTCCCGAACTTTTCCAGGTCGGTTTCACCGCCAGTATGGAAGAAAAACTCGACGGCGTCGAAGAAGGTAAGATCCAGTGGACTGCCATGCTGGGCGAATTTTATGATAAATTCTCCGTCTGGCTCAAAACTGCAAAGGATAAAGGCGCTCCCCCGACAGAAAAGACCGAAGCACTTCTCCAGCAGTTGCAGACCATCACTGAATGGGAAAAACCTGAAAAAGTTCCCGGACGCCGTACGTTCAACGAAGAACGTTTCTTCAAGTCCGTGGTGGATAAATACAACAAAGATGCCCGGATCTCCGCCAAACAGTGGGAAGCTCTTCTCACTCTGGCTGTGAAATACCAGGCAAGATTGTCCGGACTTCATGACATCGCCAACACCACCGGGTTCGCCGATGAACTGGCGGAAGCGATCCGGAAACAGGAAGACCGGAAAGCAGAATACGAAGAACGTCAGGCTCAGCGTGCCGCCGCACAGGCTGCCGCACCCCCGCAGGAAGGTATCAGCAAAGTTTTCGATGCAATGAAGTCCATTCAGTGGCAGACTCCCGAAAAACGCAGGGGCAGAGATTTTGATGATAACAAGTTTTTCGAATCGCTCCGGAAACAATCGGAAGCCGGGAAATCCCTCTCCGAAAAACAACTCGCGGCTTTGGGCCGGATCCTTCTGAAGTACGCCGCCCAGATCCCCGAACATGCCGAATATGCCGCCATCCTGGGAGTGGAACTGCCCAGGGAAGATGATGCCGCAGCCATCGACGAAAAGAAAAAACAGGTCGAAGCCATGCTGGCGGCGTTTGAAACCTTCACCAATTGGGCGGAACCCGTGAAGAAAGGCAGATTCGTTTTCGACGACAAGGAATTCGTTGCCTCCATCCGGAAACAGGTGGGGCAGGGCAGAACGCTGTCCGAGAAGCAAATCGCTGCACTTTCCCGTCTGGCGACAAAATATTCGATTTGAAATACCAAATATTAAGGAAGTACGAACAGATTTATGATGATTTTTTTGAAAAAAAATTGGAAAAATTGTGTTCGAGGCATTATATTATGCGGATTATCAGGCACGATATGTGCTGTGATCAGCTCGACGGGGTTGGTTTACGGCGCAGAAGTGCAGGATAATAAGAACTTTGCGAATACGAAAAACGCGAAGCCCGGAACCGAGAACATTCAGAACCCGGCTGCGGATGAGGATGATCCTCAGAAACAGAAGAAACCTGAAAATGCTCGGAAAGTGGTGGAAACGGATTCGTATGAACAGGAGATTCAGGCATTACGCCGGGAAAATTCCCTGCTTCGGAAACAACTTGCTGCGCAACGTGACATGCTGAAACGTATGGAACAGGATGCACGGGCAAAAGACGAAGAAGATATGGTTTTATCCGGTGAAGCTGCCCTGATCGAGGCGGAATTGACACAGCTCCGGAAAGCATTGAATGCAGAACGGAAGAAACAGAAAGCCGCAAATCCCGTTGATAGAAAAGAAGTTCAACAGGAAATCCTCGTTTTGCGCAAAGAGCTGATTGAAACGCTGGAACGTTGTTCAACGGATCTTGAACGGCTGAAATCACTGGAATTGAGTGCAGCCTCCATTCTGGATACTCTCTCGCCGGTCTATATGACGGCAAGAGAAACAGAAATGGCGGAAACACTGGAACTGGTGATGAGTGCCGGACGGAAACTTTCCGGAGTCAGCGCGCTGATGAGTGATAAACTCCTGCAGTTGCTCCCGAAGGTGGAAATGGATGAAGTTGAGCGTGCGAAACTCCGGGTCGAGCTGGAAGATATGCGAGCGAAAGCCGTGAATTTTGCCAGGTTGGACCGGAAACCCGGATCACCCGAAGGTTTCGTTCGATGCCGTATCCTGGAAATCGACGAAGCGACTGGCGCGGTGGTGTTGTCCGCCGGATATCGTGATGGTGTCAGAGTGAATTTGACACTGTATGCGGAAAACGGAGCGAAAACACCGTTGAAGGTGGTTTCGGTTCGCACATTTGTAAGCGCGGCAATTCCGGAAGAAGATGCACTTCAGGAGTTGGTTCCGGGTATGCAAGTCGGCGTTAAGAAGTGAATAATGACAAATAAAGTCAATCGAAAAACGAACAAAAACAAACATGAAGGGTAAGTCATGGAAGTTCGGGCAGTAACAAAGTACGTCCGTATTTCGCCGTTGAAGGCACAGGATTTCTCCCACGTTATCCAGGGGAAATCAGTGACCGAAGCATTGGCGATTGCGGAGCTCAGTCCGAGAAAGGCGGCACGCCTCTTTGCAAAGACCTTGCGGAGTGCTCTCGCCAACGCGGAGAACAATTATGAACTCAAGAAAGATGCGCTGAAGGTGAAGCAGGCGGTCGCGAATCCGGGTCCGATGCTGAAACGTTTTCGTCCCAAAGCGCGCGGCATGGCCGGCCGTATCCGGAAACGTATGAGTCACTTCACCGTGATCCTCACAGACGAATAAGAAAGGATCTTATTGTGGGTCAGAAGGTAAATCCGATCGGGCTGAGATTAGCCCTCAACAAAAATTGGAGTTCTCTCTGGTTTGCCAGAAAAGAGAATTTCGGCAATTGGCTGCATGAAGATGCGGTAATCCGCAGCCACATCCTTAAAAATTATGGCAACGCCGCAATTGCCAAAGTGCTGATCGAACGCTATGTCAACCGCGTGCGTGCGACCATCTATTCCGGCCGTCCCGGTGTCCTCCTCGGCAAAAAAGGTGCCGATCTGGAACGTCTGCGCGGGGAAGTTGCAAAACTTCTGAGCAAAGGACAGGAATTGCTGGTTGACGTTGTGGAAGTTTCCAAGCCGGAAACTTGTGCACAGTTGGTGGCAGAAGATGTCGCCGGTCAGCTGGAACGTCGTATCGGTTTCCGCCGTGCGATGAAAAAAGCGATCCAGACCGCAATGGAACTGGGCGCTGAAGGGATCAAGATCCAGTGTGCCGGACGTCTTGGCGCAGCGGAACTTGCCCGCACGGAGCAGTATAAAGAAGGACGTACTCCTCTTCATACGCTCAAAGCTTTTATTGATTATGGATTCACAGAGGCCAACACGACCGCAGGTAAGATCGGTGTGAAGGTCTGGATTTGTCACAAAGAACCTACGGAGGTTATGCAAAATGCCGTCAATGCCAAAAAGAGTAAAGCACAGAAAGGTGCAGCGCGGTAATAACGCGGGCCTTTCTCAGAGATGCAATGAACTGGACTTCGGCGAGTTCGGATTGCAGACCCTCGACCGGGCCTATCTCACCGCCAACCAGATCGAAGCAGCCCGTGTTGCTATTACACGTCACATGAAACGTCACGGTAAAGTCTGGATTCGCGTGTTTCCTTACAAGCCGTTCACAAAGAAACCCTTGGAAGTCCGTATGGGTAAAGGAAAAGGTAACGTGGAATTCTGGGTCGCCCCGATCCAGCCCGGCCGTGTCCTTTTCGAAATCAGCGGTTGTTCCGAGAACGTCGCCAAGGAAGCCATGAGTCTTGCTGCTTCCAAACTGCCGATCCGCTGCCGCTTCCTCAGCCGCGCGGTAACTGTGTAAGTCAAGGATGATCACAACATGAAAATGAAACAGATTAAAGAAATGACAAACGAAGAACTGAATCGTCAGATCGACGAATTCCGCAAGGAAAAGTTCAATCTTCGTGCACAGTCCAAACGCGGTCAGCTGGAAAGCCCTGCGAAAGTCAAACAGACACGCCGGGATCTGGCAAGAGCCCTGACTGAAAAGAATGCCCGCGCCGCGAAAGCGGATGCCTGATCAACCGATAACGGGAAACTGAGATTATGACTGAAACAATCGAAGAAAACAAGCAGACTGCGGTTCAGGAAGTCCGGGGTAACCGGAAAACGAGAGTTGGTAAAGTTGTCAGCGACAAGCAGGACAAGACCATCGTCGTAGAAATTCTGAGCCGAGTTGCTCACAAGCGTTACAAGAAAGTCGTCAAGACCCGCGTGAAATATGCGGCTCATGACGAAAACAACGAAGCCAAGGCGGGCGATATGGTCCGTATTGGGGAAACCAGACCTCTGAGCAAGAACAAGCACTGGCGGCTCATTGAGATCATCAGCCGCGGCGAATAACGGCGGCGAGGAGAATTTATCATGGTACAGATGCAATCCAATATGGAAGTCGCCGACAATTCCGGCGCCAAGCGGATCACCGTCATTACCGTCCTGGGACAGCGTAAAACTGTTGCAGGCGTGGGTGACATCGTGACCGCGGCTGTGAATGAAGCGATTCCCGGCGGCGGCGTCAAAAAAGGTGACGTCGTGAAAGCCGTTATCGTCCGCACCGCAGCCAAGATCCGTCGTCCGGACGGTTCCTATCTGAAATTCGATTCGAATGCGGCTGTGATCATTGACGATCAGAAGAACCCGAAAGGGACCCGTATTTTTGGTCCTGTCGCCCGTGAACTGCGCGACAAGAACTTTACTAAAATCATCTCGCTTGCTCCGGAGGTGCTCTGATGAATATCGAAAACAAATGCGAAAAGCATTACCACGTCAAGAAAAATGACACGGTCGAAGTTATCAGTGGTGCCTGGAAGGGCAATAAGGCCAAGATCACCGCGATCCTCAAGAAGAAAGACCGCGTTGTTCTGGAAATGATGGACCTTTCTGATGCTGCGAAAGCCCGTATCAGAAAACGTACCGTCAAGAAATCTGCGGCTAACCCCAAGGGCGGTCTCATCGACCGTTCCGTGTCCACCCATGTTTCCAATGTCCGGAAACTGGATGATGCCGCTGCCAAGGCGTGAGAACGGAGAGTGCGAATATGTCGGACATGAAAAAATATTATGAAGAAACGGTTCGTCCCGAGTTGATGAAGAAACTCGGATTGACCAATGTCATGCAGATTCCGAAGCTGCAGAAGATCGTGATCAGCACCGGGATCGGCACCAAGATGGACAAGGATGCTTTCACCGAAGCGCGCACACACATCACCGCGCTCACCGGGCAGTATCCTGTCGTTTGCAAAGCGAAAAAGAACGTTGCCAACTTCAAACTCCGCGTGGGGCAGCCCTGCGGTATGATGGTCACCCTCCGCGGCGACCGCATGTATCAGTTTGTTGACCGTCTGGTCCACAACGCCTTCCCGCGTATCCGCGACTTCCGCGGTATTCCGAAGAAGGGTTTTGACCATGTGGGCAATTACAACCTGGGCGTTCCGGATGTTTCGATCTTCACAGAAATTGACCTGGACAAGATCAAATATCCTCTTGGACTTAACATCACGATGGTGACCAGCGCGAAGACCGACGCAGAAGCGAAGGAACTTCTCTCCATGCTCGGTTTCCCCTTCGCGCACTGAGTAAGGAGTCTTGAAAAATGGCAAAAAAATCTTTGATTAACAAGCAGCAGCGCGGGTCCAAATTTGCGGTTCGCAATTACAATCGCTGCATCAACTGCGGAAGACCCCGTGCATTTATCCGCAAGTTCAAACTGTGCCGCATCTGTTTCCGTGAGATGGCCTCCGCTGGCCGGATCCCGGGTGTGGTGAAAGCCAGTTGGTAAGAGAAAGGTCGAACACACTATGAGTATGCAAGATCCCATTTCGGATATGCTGACCCGGCTCCGCAACGGCTGCATGTCCATGCAGAAACAGGTTGTCATGCCCTCTTCCGCAATGAAGGCTGCGATCGCCCAGGTCCTGAAGGACGAAGGGTACATCGCTGACTTCGCAGTGGAAGGCGATGTCAAAAAAGTCCTGAAAATTCAGATGAAGTATTTTAACCGCCAGTCCGTCATCGAGGACCTTCAGCGTGTTTCCAAGCCGTCATGCAGATTGTATTGCGGCAGCAAGAACATTCCGAATGTGAAAGATGGTCTGGGTATCGCGATTCTCTCTACCCCGAAGGGAATTCTGAGCGGCAAAGAAGCCGAAAAACAAAACGTGGGCGGAGAGATCCTCTGCTACGTCTGGTAAGAGATAGGATAGTATTATGTCCCGTATCGGTTCTAAACGTATTGCAATTCCCGCAGGCGTGAAAGTTACAGAAGAAAACGGTTTCGCTGTGGTTGCCGGTAAACTCGGTACCCTGCGTATTCCGCTCCAGAAACACATTTCCATGGAAGTCACGGATTCTGAAATCGCGCTGAAGCGTGATGATGACAGCAGCGAAGCAAAAGCCATGCACGGCCTTACACGGAGCCTGGTGAACAACGCTGTGATCGGTGTGATGGAAGGTTACAAGAAAGAACTCACTGTGGTGGGTGTCGGTTACAAGGCGACTCTCGAAGGCACCAAGAAACTGACTCTTGCTCTCGGTCTTTCCCATCCCGTTGTTTTCATGGTTCCCGATGGTATCAAGGTGACCGTCACGGATGGTACCAAGATCCTCATCGAAGGATTCGACAAACAGCTCGTCGGTGAATGTGCCGCCCGTATCCGCCGGTTCCGCAAACCCGAGCCCTACAAAGGCAAAGGTGTCCGCTACTCTGATGAACATGTGGTCATCAAGCCCGGCAAGACTAACGCATAAGGACATTTGAGAAAATGATCAGAACTACAAAAATGAGACGGGTACTGCGTCATTTCCGGATCCGGAAGAAAATTTCCGGAACGGCTGCACGTCCCCGTATGTGCGTCAGCTTTACTGCCAACAACATGTATGTGCAGTTTATTGACGATGAAGCGGGCCGCACTCTGGCGGCTGTATCCACCCTTTCCGCTGACTTCAAGGCGCTGAATCTGAAGCGCAATGTAGCGGCGGCTGCTGCGCTGGGCAAACTGGCTGGTGAAAAGGCTGTTGCAGCCGGTATCACCACGGTTGTGTTTGACCGCGGCGGATTCCAGTATCATGGCCGGATCAAAGCGTTGGCGGATGCCGCCCGTGAAGCCGGTTTGAAATTCTAATGGAGACTGCAGAAATGGCAACTGATAAAAATTCCCGTAAGGAAGAAGCTGCGGCTCCCAAGGACGGAGAACGTAACTTCGCCGGATTCCAGAAATCCGCGCCTGTGTCCGAGAACGACGAAATCGTTCTGAGCATCAACCGTTGCTCCAAAGTCGTGAAAGGCGGCCGTAACTTCAGTTTCGGTGCGCTGGTCGTTGTGGGTGACCACAATGGTAAAGTCGGCTATGGCTACGGCAAGGCTAACGAAGTCACCGATGCGATTCGCAAAGGTGGCGAAGCAGCCCGTAAGAATATGATCACCATTCCCATGCGCGGCACGACTGTGACGCACACTGTGGAAGCGAAATACCGTGGTTCCAGCGTTTTGATCCGTCCGGCATCCGGAGGTACCGGTTTGATCGCCGGCACCAGCATGCGTGCGGTTCTGGGGCTTGCCGGCGTGGTGGACGTGCTGACCAAATCTCTTGGTTCCAGCAATCCCTCCAACGTTGTGAAAGCAACTTTCAAAGCGATTTCCATGATGCATTCCAAAGAAGAAATCATGACGAAGCGCGGTAAAAATCAAGGAGATGCGAAATGAGATTGCATGATATTCAGTCTACTCCCGGCTCCCGCAAGACCAGACATCGCGTCGGTCGCGGTGACGGTTCCGGTTGGGGCGGAACTGCAGGACGTGGTGAAAAAGGACAGAAGTCCCGTACCGGTGCTTCCATCCGTCACCACTTTGAAGGTGGTCAGACACCGTCCTTCCGTCGTATTCCGAAGCGCGGATTCAATTCCGGTGTGAAAGAGATCTACAACGTGGTGAACGTTGGCGAACTGAACGAAGTTTTCGAAGCAGGTGCTGAAATCACCAGCGAAATCCTTCGCCAGAAGGGTCTGATCGGCAAAGCGATCGCTCCGCTGAAGATCCTGGGCAATGGTGAGATCTCCAAAGCTCTGACGGTGAAAGCAGAAAAGTTCTCTGCTTCCGCAAAATCCAAAATCGAAGCGGCTGGCGGCAAAACGGAAGAAATTGCCTGACCTGCAGCTTATAACGGGCGCCTTGTCGCGCCGGGAAACGAGGAACAATGTTTAAAGCATTTATCAATTCCTTCAAGGTAAAGGAACTGCGTGACCGCATCTTCTTCACGGCGGGGATCATCATCCTGTGTCGTATTGCGGCCAACATTCCCTGTCCGGGTGTTGACACCCACAACCTTGCCCTGTACTTCGACAAAGCCGTTCAAGATAATCCCGCCGGTCAGCTTATGGGTATGTTTGACCTGTTCACCGGCGGCGCACTCCAGCAGTTCGCCGTCGGGGCACTCGGTATCATGCCCTACATCTCCGCTTCCATCATTATGCAGCTTCTTGTGCCTGTGCTTCCTTCTCTTGAAAAACTCAAACGGGAAGGTGAGCCGGGCCACAATAAGATCAATCAATATACCCGTTATTTGACGATCGTGATCTGCATTATTCAGGGTGCCATGGCTGCAATGGCCATGGTGAATCCCTCCCGGCTCGGTTTGCCCGAACCGGTGGCGGGCCACCCGCTTGTTTCCAATGCCGGCCCCGGCTTTGTTCTGATGTCAGTGATCATTCTGACATGCGGAACCATGGTTCTCATGTGGCTGGGTGAACGCATTACGGAAAAAGGGATCGGAAACGGTGTATCGCTGATCATTACCATCGGTATTATCGACCGTCTTCCTCAGGCAATTGTTGCTCTGTATGAAATGTTCGTCGGCGGTCAGACTGCAGGCGGTGGAAAATTCCGCGCTGTGCATCTGCTGCTTCTGCTCATCATCTTCGCCGTGGTCACAGCCCTCACCATCGTCCTTACCCAGGGCGTGCGCAGAGTGCCCATCCAGATGGCGCGTAAGACTGTGGGAAATAAATTCTCCGGCGGGAACACCTTCCTGCCCCTGAAAGTCAACTTCCCCGGTGTTATGCCGATCATCTTCGCCGGTGCGATCCTGATGTTCCCCCCGATGCTGTTCCAGTTTGCTCCGTGGGACTTTGTCCGCGGTCTGGCAGTATACTTCGCCCATGATTCTTATTCCTACATGGTGATTTACGGCTTGCTCATCCTTGCCTTCTCCTACTTCTGGGTGGCAAATATGTTCAATCCCGTACAGATTTCTGATAATCTGAAAAAAGAAAGTGCCTATATTCCCGGTATCCGCCCCGGTAAACCCACTGCGGACTTCCTGGACAGCACCATGACCCGCGTCACTTTCGCCGGTGCCGTGTTCCTGCTGGGCCTTTCCATCTTCCCCATGCTGTTGACCAAGTGGATGACGATTCCCTATTCGGTCGCCAACTTCTTTGGCGGTACCAGTCTGCTGATCATTGTCGGTGTGACCATCGACACATTGAGCCAGATGGAATCTCACCTTGTGATGAAGAATTACGACGGCTTCCTGAAACGCGGTCGTCTGCGCGGAAGAAGATAAGCATTTCATTCGGAATGTGAACGCTCAACCGGTTGCCCGTAAAACGGCGACCGGTTTTTTTTGCTTTAAAGAGCGCGCAGGGTAATCGTTATGGAGGGCATAACAAAACAAAAAAACGGTTGCAAATCCAGATGGATTGCAACCGTTTTTGATATTGCGTGAGATTGAGGTGATTACTTTTTAAGAGAAATCACGATGTTCTTTTTCACGCCTTCGCCTTCGCTTTCGGTGACGATGTCTGCTTCATTTTCCAGGGTGATGTGGATAATGCGGCGGTCATGTGCATTCATGGAGGGCAGTGTTTTGGGATCGCCGAACATACGGACTTCCTTGGCGGCATCAAGAGCCTGCTGACGCAGACTTTCATCATGTGCATTGTCGCCGCCTTCTTCATTGCGTTCGAAACGGTGTCCGCCCTTTCTTCCGCCGCGATCCCCGCGGTCACGGTCTCCCCCGCGACGGGAACGGCGATCATCCTGATCGAAGCCCTTATGGCCTCTGCTGTCGGGTTTGCGTGAAGAATAGCCGTCGATGCTGATAAAGATGCGGGGATGTTCGGGATCGTCCTTCTGCGCCATTCTGTTGAGAAGGAGCTGGAGGCTTTCGAGGGACTGTCCTTTGCGCCCGATGATGCGTCCTGCATCTTCGCTGACGATATCGAGCATGATATCATACTTGTTGTCAGCGGAGCTTTTGACGGTGGAATCATCGTGTCCGAGGAAGTCAAGCATCTTCATGAGATCTTTGCTGGTTTTGTCCAGCATTTCCTGCGTGACTTCTTTGCGGACGCGTTCTTTGCGTTCTGATTTTTCCGCTGCATCATCATCGTTTGCAGCGGCAGCGATTTCATCATCCTCGCGGAACTGTTCCTGCGGCACGACATCATTGACAGCGTTATCTGTCGCAACGTCCTCGATCACAGCCGCGGCTTCCTCTTGGAGATTCAACTCTTCATTCATGGTTAATTTACTCCCATCAATCCTTCTTGGATCGGCTTAAGATTTATTATTGTTGCTGCCTGCAGCGGAGGCTGCCTTTGCTTCCTCACGCTCGGCGACTATTTGACCATATTTCATTTGCAGAATACTGAAGATCTGACTGACGGTCCAGTAAAGAGTAAGACCGGAAGGCAGATTATACAGCATGAACAACATGATTATCGGCATGAACATCATCATTTTCTGCTGCATGGGGTCCATGTTGGACGGTGTCATCTTCTGCTGGAGGACCATGAGCAGCGTCATGGCGATGACCAGGGGATGGAGTCCGGTTGGCCCGAAGAAAGGCAGATCGATCTGGGGACCGATGAGGTCGGGACGCGCCAGGTCCGCTGCCCAGAGGAAGGAGACGTGGCGGAGTTCGACAGCAGAATCGAGAGCAGAATAGAGTGCGAAAAACACAGGGATCTGCAGAAGGATGGGAAGGCATCCGCCGAGGGGGCTGACCTTTTCATTCCGGTAGAGTTCCATCATACGCATATTGAGTTCCTGGGGATTATCCTTGTATTTTTCGCGAAGCTCATCCATTTTGGGTTTGAGTTTCTGCATTTTGCGCATGGAGTTATTTGCTTTCTGCGTGACAGGCCAGAAGATGAGGCGTACCAGCAAAGTCAGGACGATGATCGCGATCCCGTAGGAATGGAAGATACTGTTGAGGTAGACCAGGAAACGGACCATGGGACGAGCCAGGAATTCAAACCAGGAGAAATAAGAGATGTGCATGGCATCCATCACCGAGGGCGGCAGTTTGCGTATTTCAGACATTTCTTTGGGGCCGAAGTAGTAGCGCATGGAAGAAATCGCCATGCTGCTGGAAGCGGGGATGGTGATATTCTTCATTGCGATCCCGACAGAGGGGATCACATACTGATCGGTGGGTTTTTCGGGCATGGGCAGATAGTTCCGTTCGATGCGTGTCCCTGCGGAAACACCGCCGGCAACGGTATCGACGAAGAGAAGTGATGCGAAGAATTTATTGGAGGAGCCCGCCCAGTCAACGGGTTTTTCCGTTGCAATGGCATTGAATTTGGCTTCTTTTGCCGCAGGATCTCCGGAGATGATGGATTTTTCGCCGACCGGATGGGCATCAATATTGTGCCGTTCGCTGTAGATCTTATCTCCGGCGAGATATTGTGTGGGCGGCACGCCGGCAGTCCACACGATGAATTCGGAAACGGAAACGATATTGGCTGTGGGGTTTTCCAGCGTATACTGTACTTCCGCCGTATAGCTTTCTGCGGGGAGGGTGATCTGCTGGATCAGAGACAGTCCGTTGGACCATTTGGAAACGATGCGTACTGCGTTATCCGCGATGCGTGTTCCCTCCGCAGAAAGACAGGATGCGCCGATCATGACTGGCTGCAGAGATTTGTGTTTGGCATCTTTCCCGCCGATGACAGCGGGAGCTTCTTCTTCGCCTTCCGGGGTTTTTGCGTGCTTATAATTGAGCAGGGTCATGGTATCAATGGCAGATGCCAGGACGTCCAGCTTGATCTCCAAACGGTCATTGGAAATGGTGAAGAACTTTTCGCCTTTGATCACCGCAGGAGTGTCGGCGGCAACCGGTGCGGCAGCAGGAGCTGCAACGGGTGCGGTTTGCATTGTCCGGGCAGTGACGGGAGCCTGTTCCTCCGGCATGGGCGGTACGGGCTTGTAAGCCTGTTCGGCTTTTTGCGCCATCATTTCCTTTTGGATACGAGCCTGTTCGAGGGCTTTATCCTTCTGGTATTTGGGGTAGAAAATGAACCAGGCAACGAGGATCGCGCCGGCGATAGCTATAACAATGATGGATTCTTTATCAAGTTTCACGGGGTTTGGTCTCCAAAATTACTCATGTAGTTGCTTTTTTTTGCGGGACGGGATCATATCCACCCTTGCAGAAGGGATTACAGCGTAAGATACGCCACAGAGTAAGCGCGGACCCTTTCCATGCGCCGAACCGGACGATGGCCTCGACCGCGTAAGCGGAACAGGTGGGGGTAAATCTGCAACAAGGGGGAAAAAGCGGCGAGATCACTTTACGGTAAAAGTAGATCAAAATCAACAGGAATCCGGACGGGCTGCACCGGAACCGGACACCGGAGAAGACATCAGAACACCCGCACTCAGCAGAGCGTGCTGAAGATTGTTTTGTATCTGCGGCATTGTCATGCTGCAGATTTTTCTGCGTGGAATCAAGAGAATCCTGCACGATAGCATCCTTGGTTTCAGGAGACGTATTGCTTCTGTAAGGATACGTCTTGCCCGGTTGCGCACCACTGCATTCTTATGAAACTTTCTGCTGCAAATGATTCCGAAACGAATATTTGCCGTGTCCGGAATCACAAGCAGAGTAAAAGATGGATCCTGCACCCGCCTGCCTTGCTGTTTCAGCGAATCAAAATCCTGACGGGTTTTGAGTTTATCGCTTTTATTCAGTCTGAGACGCGGCGCAGGAACAGGGGTGCTTTCACCGGGAGTTGTCACCGTAACTCTCAAGCAGTCAGAGTTTTACGACCTTTCTGACGACGACGGGCGAGGACCTTGCGGCCACCGCGGGTTGCCATTCTTGCACGGAATCCGAACTTGCGTGCTCTCTTAATCACGGACGGCTGATACGTTCTTTTCATTGTTCTGTACCTTTCTTATTACAAAATCTTGTTATTTTCGAAAAAATTATCCATGTAATATAAATCATTTTTTCTTTTTTGCAAGTCATTTCCTGTTTTTTTTTCAAAAAAGATCACTAATTTCTGCGTTTCCTCCCTTTTTCCTGACAAAAAAAGCCCTGCGCCGCCTTTTTCGCAGTGACAGGGCATGTGGTTATCCGGTTTTATTGTGTAACAGTCACATGTATTTTGACTGTTTTTTCATTGTTGCCGTAAACCAGTTCCAGGGTGGTGGAACCTGCGATGATGCCTTCGACTTCGAATTCGGCTTTGTCTTTTTCGCCGGGATCATCGGCACGATCATGATCGATTTCCACTTTGATGATCCTGGCATCATATTCTTTGACTGTCCATTTTTTGTTGTTTGCAAGATCTTCTTCCAGCTCAAAGTCCAGGTCCTTGTCAGCGCGGACCGTGAATTTCATTTCCTTTGCAATGTTCTGCAAGGGGTAAAATGCGTCATCGCGGATAACCACCGGATCGGCAGCGTAGACGGTCAGTGCAAAGAGAAAAGCGGCAGCAAGTGCGGTTGTACGTTTCATTGTTCATTTCCTTTCTTTGTTGATTTTGCTTGAATCGGTGCTGTACTTTATACGCAAAAGGTTATAAAATCAACCCGGAAAGTAAAAAAATCCGAAAAAAATATAAAACGGCTCTTGATTTCAAAAAATAATGTGTTATAGTTTTCAAATCAGAAAACGAATATTTCAAATATGAAACGGAAGAATCATGAACGAAAATACGATACCAGCGGTTGAAAAGACCATTCAGTTGATCGAATATCTTGGCAGTTCGGAAGTTCCGCTGACGCGCGGGGAATTGGCGGAACATTTGGGATTATCGGCGAGCACCTGTTACCGGATATTGCAGACATTGCAAAATTCCGACTGGGTACGGAAAACGGACGGGAGCCGTTACCGTTTGAGCGGCGGACTTCTCAGTGCGATTCAGAATATCACGGAGGAAAGCAACCGTTATTATTGTTTGCAGCCGTTGCTGACCCGCTTGGCGCGGGAAACGGATCTTGGCTGTAAGTTATCGGTGCGCATGGGGGAAAATCAGATCACGATCCTTCGGGCGGATCCGTTGCGGAATGTGCATGTATCCGGCAAGATCGGCGGGGAATTTCCGTTGATCGAGGGGTCGGTGGGCGCGGTACTGCTTTCCGGCGCATCGGAACGCGAGGTTGCGCATCATATCCGGAACTGCAATGAAGACATTCCGGAGAAACATGACATGAGTCTTCTTGCGAAACGGATGATATTTTTCAAACAGCACGGGTATGTGGAGAACGAAGCGAACCGCTGGAAAGTCCATGCGATGAGTGTACCGGTCTATGAATCGGGACGTGTCAGTGCGGCGTTGACACTGCTCGGGTGGGAGGATGACTTCCGGAAGGAACGGGCGGAAAGTCTTCCTGATACGTTGAAACGTTATGCAAAAGAATGTTCAGAATATTTACAATAAGATAAGGAGCAGAAAAATGAAGATCGATCCATCAACATTGAAGATCACAGACATGCGCTTTGCGGACATCGACGGTGCGCCGAAACGTTGTACGCTGGTGAAACTTTACACGAACCAGGGACTGGTGGGATACGGGGAAGTGCGTGATGCATCCAGCCGGACGTATGCCGCCATGCTGAAGAGTCGTATTCTCGGGGAAAACCCCTGTAATGTGGAAAAGATCTTCCGTCGGATCAAGCAATTCGGGGGCGATTCCCGTCAGGCGGGTGGCGTATGTGCGGTGGAAGTGGCGTGCTGGGATATTGCAGGGAAAGCCTGGGGTGTTCCGGTGTGGCAGCTTCTCGGCGGGAAGTACCGTGACAAAATCCGTTGTTATTGCGACACGGATTCCGAGGGTGGCGGCAGAGACATGGGGAAAGCGTTGAAGGAACGCATGGAAAAAGGATTTACGTTCCTGAAAATGGACTTGGGGATCGAACTGCTGATGAATGTGCCGGGCGCACTTTCTGCGCCGTTGGGATTCCTGCAGACGATGAAGGAATACAAACAGGTATTCAAGACACCCCACGGTTCCATCAATCCTTCTGCGATGCGCGGTGCGGCATACGATCTTTTCAATACGGCGCATCCGTTCACGGGGATCCACCTGACGGAAAAGGGACTGGATTATCTGGAACAGTACATGGCGGACTGCCGTGAAGTGACGGGTTATGAGATCCCGATCGCCATCGACCACCTGGGACACATTCCTTTGGAAGACTGTATCAAGCTGGCGAAACGGCTGGAAAAATTCAATCTCGCCTGGATGGAAGATGCTGTTCCCTGGCAGATGACGGAACAGTGGAAACGTCTTGCGGAAGCCACCACGGTCCCGTTGGGAACGGGGGAAGATATGTATCTGAAAGAAAGTTACAAGCCGTTGTTTGAATCGGGTGCGCTGGCAGTGGTTCACCCTGATGTGCTGACCGCGGGCGGTATTCTGGAAACGAAAAAGATCGGCGACATGGCAGAGGAATACGGGGTGCAGATGAATCTTCACATGGCGGAAAGCCCCATTGCCTGTATGGCGGCGGTCCATGTTGCAGCCGCGACGCGTAACTTCATGTCATTGGAACTGCACAGTGTGGATGTGCCGTGGTGGGGCGATCTGGTGAATCCGGCATTGCGTTATGACGGCGGATTCATCACAGTTCCGGATGCACCGGGGCTGGGGATCGAATCGCTGAACGAAGACTTGATCAAAGAACATCTCCATGCAGACTTCCCGGAAGCCTGGGCACCCACCGATGAATGGGATAAGGAATGGTCCAACGACCGTCAGTGGTCATAAAATAAGGAGAATTATCATGAGTGATACAACACGCAAAGAGGTATTGAAGCCGTTTATCAAACGTCGCGCCTACATGGAAGACCGTATCAAATACGGGATCGAAACGAACCGGAAAGCGATGGTCTCCATCACGTTTCTGAATAAGGAGAACAAACCGTTGAGCGGGATCCGTGTAAAAGCGAAACAGAAGAGTCATGACTTCAAATTCGGGGCGAATCTTTTTATGCTTGGCGGATTTGGATCCGAGGAAGAGAATGCGCAGTTCGAAACGTATTTTTCCAAGCTTTTCAACTGTGCCACGCTGCCGTTTTACTGGCTTGACCTGGAACCGGAAGAAGGAAAACTGCGTTTTGCCAAAGACAGTCCGAAGATCGCACGGCGTCCCCCGCCGGACCTTTGTCTGGAATATTGCGAAGCGAATGGCATCATGCCGAAAGCCCACTGTTTGAATTATGCCTGGTTCAACCCGCTGTGGTCACATGGTCCCATTCAGAGAGAGAAAGCCCTTCTCTGCAAACGGTTCCGGGAACTTGCGGAACGTTATGCGGACCGTATCCCGGACTGGGAAGTGACCAATGAAACGTTCCACGGATTCCGGGGCGGCGCGCATTTTTACGATCAGGACGATCATGTGGAATGGAGTTTCAGACAGGCGGACCGTTATTTTCCTGCGAACCGTTTGCTGATCAACGAAATGCAAACGCGTGTATGGGAAAACGTTGCCGGTTTTCACGGGAACCGGAGTCCGTATTTCATGCAGATCGAACGTGCATTGAATATGGGATGCCGTATTGATGCCATCGGGATGCAGTATCACATGTTCTTCCCGCAGGAAAAAGAGATCCAGGGTACGGCACCGTATTACGATCCCCAGCGGATCTATGACGTGATGGATACTTACGCAAAGCTTCAGCGGAAATTGCAGATCACGGAAATGACGATCCCGGCGTACAGCAATGAGCCGGGCGACGAAGAGATCCAGGCGGAGATCCTCCGTTATGTGTACTCCATGTTTTTCAGTCACGGCGCCATGGAAGGGATCTACACCTGGAATCTGTTGGATGGGACGGCGCATGGTTCGGAGGATGTGTATCACGGCGGATTCCTGCGCCGCGACTTTTCGGAGAAACCGGCGTACCGTGTGCTGTATGATCTGATTCAAAAGGAATGGCATACGGAAGCGGAAGCGGAAAGCGATGCATTCGGGATGGCAACATTCAAAGCGTTCTACGGTAAATACGATCTGGAACTGACCTATCCGGATGGTACTGTCGAGACCATTGAAATGCATCTGGATCAGGATCTGAACAGCGATTTTGAGTGTCTGCCCCGTTATCCGGCAGGAAAGACTCTGATTTATACGAAGTAAAAACACATGGAGATATTGTCATGAGTGATACAGACCGAAAGGATGTTTTGAAAACGTTTGCGAAACGGCAGGCGTTCATGGATGACCGTATCAAATACGGGATCGAAACAAACCGGAAAGGTTTTGCCACTCTGACCTTTCAGGATGCTGACGACAAACCGTTGAGCGGGGTCAAGGTCAAAGTCAAACAGAAGACACATGATTTCAAATTCGGTGCCAACCTTTTTATGCTGGATGAATTTGAATCAAAAGAACAGAACGACATGTATAAGAAATACTATGCCGACCTGTTCAATATCGCCACGCTGCCCTTCTATTGGAGCGATCTGGAACCCGAACAGGGAAAGCCGCGATACGAAAAGAACAGTCCGCGTATTTACCGGCGTCCGCCCCCGGACCTCTGTCTGGAATGGTGCGAGGCGAACAACATCATGCCGAAAGCCCATTGTCTGAACTATGTGGCATTCATGCCGGAATGGGCAAAAGGAACCATCGACCGGGAAAAGTTTTATCTTTCCAATCATTTTCGGGAACTTTCCGAACGGTATGCGGGCCGGATCCGTGACTGGGAAGTCACCAACGAAACGTTTTGGGGTTATCGCGCGGGTTCCAACATTTATGCAGAGGATGACTTTGTAGAATGGAGTTTTGAACAGGCAAACCGGTTCTTCCCGGCAAATCGTCTGATCATCAATGAAGCACATTGCCGGGTCTGGGAAAGCATTACCGGTTTCTACGGCAACCGGAGTCAATACTTCATGCAGATCGAACGGGCATTGCTCAAAGGCGCGCGTATCGATGTGATCGGGATGCAGTATCACATGTTCCACAAGCGGGAAGAAGAACTGGAACAGACGGCTGCCTTTTACGATCCGCAGCGTATTTTTGATGTATTGGATACCTATGCGAAACTCAATCGCAATATCCAGATCACCGAACTCACGATCCCCGCATATTCCTATACTGCGGGCGACGAAGAGATTCAGGCGGAGATCCTGCGGAACGTCTATTCCATGTGGTTCAGTCACGAAGCGATGGAAGCGATCGTCTACTGGAATCTGGTGGACGGGTTTGCTGCTTTCGCTCCGCTGGGCGATATGACTGCTGGAGAAAATTATTACCACGGCGGTATGATCCGTTACGACTTTACGACAAAACCCGTTTATAACATGCTGTATGACTTGATCCACAAGGAATGGCATACGGAAGCGGAAACCGAAAGCAATGAATATGGAGTGGCGACCTTCAAAGGTTTCTACGGGGAATATGATGTAGAAGTCACATATCCCGACGGCAGGATCGAGAAGCAGACACTCCATCTGAACAAGGATTTAAGCAAATTCTTCTGGTTTAAAACCCTTGCTGACGGCAAACTCAAATTCTGGAGACAATGACCATATCAAAATTGAAAACACCTTCTCCGGTGTTCGGATCAAAAAGTAAATCAAACAACACAACCATACATAAGGAGAAACGATTATGCCTTCATTGAAAGACATGCGCGAAAAAGCCAAAGAAGCCGGTTTGATGAAACTGGATAAGCTCATCGCCACCCGTCAGCGGATCCCCAACTGCGAGATCCCCATTCCCATCAAGGAACTGTGCGAACGCTATGAAAAATTGTATACCGGGTGCATCAATGACGTGATGCGGGAACTGTGTCTCATCAATCAGAACCTGCCCAGCGATATCATGCCGCTCCGCGACGAAATGACCGTCTGCGGCGAAGCGTTCACCGTGAAGAGTGCACCCAATGTCATGATCGAAGGCGAAATGACATTCCGCGCGCAGATGCTGGATGATTTCAAGCCGGAAGGCGTGGTCGTCTGGGATACCTCCGAAGATACCGAAGCCTCTCTGTGGGGCGGTGTCATGACCGCTACCGCCATCACCAAAGGCATCCGCGGTGCCGTGATCGCCGGGGGGATCCGCGATACCAAACAGATCCTGGAACAGAATTTCCCCGTGTTCTACAAGTACCGGACCAGCAACGGCTCCCTCGGCCGCTGTATGATCACTCATTATCAGGTGCCGATCCGCATCGGTAAAGTCACGGTCCGCCCCGGTGACATCATCTTCGGTGACATCGACGGTGTTCTGTGTATTCCCCGTGAGATCGCGTACGATGTTCTGCTCCGTGCGGAAGGCATCGAACGGAACGAAGTGGACATTTTCTCCTGGGTCCGTCAGGGCGATACCATCAGTGAGATCATTGATAAGGGCGGATATTTCTGATGACAGCAAAGAAAGCAAACAAAAACAGTGATGTCGTCCCTGTCCTGGGGCAGAAGGATTCTGCTTTTTCTGCCTCCGCAAAAAAGGCGAAGGACACTGCTCCGGATCATGCTGCCCTGCTCATGCGTGACTTCACTCATCCCCGCGGTGGCGTGGAGGAACGCATCGACATGGATATCAAACGGCACCGTATGGGCTGGGGGCGTTTCGTCCTGACCGGGGAAGACGGCAATCCGGTCCCGGGAGCAAAGATCCGGTTGAAACAGACGGATCATGAATTCATGTTCGGCTGCAATCTGTTCAAACTCGGCGACTTTGAGACGGAAAAAGAAAACGCGGCGTATGAAAAACACTTCCGGAACGTGTTCAACAATGCCACCATCGCATTCTATTGGGATACCCTGGAACCTGTCCCGGGTGAACTCCGTTATGAAAAAGGATGCCGTCATATCAG
This sequence comes from Victivallales bacterium, assembly GCA_045592785.1. Lineage (GTDB taxonomy): Bacteria > Verrucomicrobiota > Lentisphaeria > Victivallales > UBA1829 > RGIG8244. Next base: position 36,515 of record JAZNVL010000057.1, read on the forward strand.
CCGCCGTCCTCCCACCGATGTGGCTGTGGACTGGTGTCTGGAAAACAACATCCGCCCGAAAGGACACTGGATGTTCTGCGATAACTTTGTCCCTTCCTGGCTGCCGAAAAGCCCCCGGGAAATGATGGTCTTTCTGGAAAAACGGATCGCTTCTCTTGCGGAACGGTACGGAGAGAAAGTCACCATCTGGGATGCCGTGAATGAAGCATTCAGCAACAATCGCTGGTTCACGAAACATATCAGCTGGACCGTTACGCCCCAGGACTATGTGTATGAGATCTTCAAGCTGGCGGAAAAATATTTTCCGAACTACACCGAATTGTGCTACAATGACGGCAACTGGGTCAGCTATATCCCCTATGCCCGCGACAACTCCCCCGTTTATCTGCTGGCGAAAAACCTGCAGCTGCGCGGCGCACGATTGGGCGGACTGGGGATCCAGTATCACATGTTCGGACGGCTGGAAGATTTCGCAAACGATCTTCAGGCACGCAGATACTTTGATCCGTATTACCACTTCAAAGTTATGGATCAGTACGGCATGTTGAATATCCCGATCCACATGACAGAGACATCGTTCCCGACATTCGGAGAACTGCCCCGGAAAAAGGCGGAAAAACTGCAGGCGGATATGCTGCATTACTTCTACCGGCTCTGGTTCAGTATCCCCAATATGAAGTCCATTGTCCTGTGGAATTTTGCAGACAATACTGCATTCGGCGATGAAAACAGGTTCCAGGCGGGGATCATTGATAAAAATCTGAACCCGAAACCGGCGTATATGGAACTCGACCGGTTGATCCATGAGGAATGGCACACCGAAACGATGGTCGAAACCGATGCAGACGGCATCGCAGACTGGAATGGTTTCTACGGTAAATATGACGTGGAGATCATGGTCGGAAGAATAAAGATCAAACAGAAACTGCAGCTTTCCAGTGATGGCTGCAACGAACTTAGAATGGATATAAAATCATGAAAAAATCAAAAGCTATGAAGAAGGGATACTGGGATCGTTGGAATGATGATGTCCAGGCGCAGATCGACGAAAACATTGAAAAGTACCGGAAGGCTGACGGCGTCTTCAAGATCAAAGGGCTGAAAGCCGGGACCAAAGTCAAGGTGGAACAGATCAAGCACGATTTCATTTTCGGTGCCCATATCTTCAACTTTGATCAGCTGGGGACCGACGAACGGAACGAAAAGTATAAAGCACTTTACGGCGATATCTTCAACAGTGCCACCGTGGCGCTCTATTGGAAGACTCTGGAACCGGAAGAAGGTGCGCCCCGTTTTGAACAGACGTATCGGGACACCGCCGAATTCTGGAATACCGTTGCCGAACCGAAACAAGAACCCCATTGGCGTCGTCCGGCAGTGGATCCGGTGATCGATTTCTGCGAATCGAAAGGGATCCGCATCCACGGACATCCGCTGGTCTGGGGCAGTTACAAATGGCATTATCCCGCCTGGCTGTATAATAAACTGCCCCTGGAATGGCGGAGTCGTTTGCAGCTGGATGTGGCACATGACAGGTCCCCGGCGCGCCCTGTCTTTGAACAGTATACAGCGGAACAACTTCACAAGATGCTGCCCGGTTTTGCCGAATATCTGGAAGCCACCATGGCAAAACGGATCGCAGAGATCGCATTCCGCTACGGGAAACGGATCCACAGCTGGGATGTCTGCAACGAAAGCGCAACGGATTACGGTTTGGGGCTGATGGAACCCGATGCTCCCATCTGTCAGAGCCATTACGGTCCCATGCCCGGCGATTATACGTTCCGCGCGTTCAAACTGGCGGAATCCATGCTGCCGGCTGGTGCGAAACTCAATATCAATGATTACAATCTGGAACAGGCGTATGTGGATCAGATCACCGATCTGCGGAAACGTAATTGCAAGATCGATATCATGGGCGCACAAATGCACCTGTTCAACCCGCAGACCTGTCTCGATATCGCCGACGGGAAAACCGAAGTCCAGTCGCCCGAAGCCGTCAGAAAGACCATGGCTCGTCTCTCCACGATGGATCTCCCCATCCATTTGAGCGAAATCACCATCACGGCACCCAATAACGATGCCCGCGGACAGGAGATTCAGGCTGTGATCGCCCGGAACCTCTACCGTCTCTGGTTCAGCACCGAAAAGATGATGGGTGTCACCTGGTGGAACGTGGTGGATGACTGCGGCGCACCCGGCGAACCTGCAGTCTCCGGTCTCTTCTCCCGGAATATGGAGCCGAAGCCCGCCTATCATGCTCTGGAAGAACTCATCAAGGGCGAATGGATGACAAAATGTGATGTCAAGGCTGCCGTCGGCGGAACAGTCAAGTTCCGTGGTTTCCGCGGCGCATACCGTCTTTCCTGGACCGCTGAAAACGGCAAAAAACAGGAACAGACTGTTTATCTGAAATAAGGAAAACAAATCATGTTTGATCTTACAGGAAAACGGGCATTTGTCACCGGATCCGCACGGGGGATCGGCAAAACGGCAGCCGATGCCCTCGCCGCCGCCGGTGCAAAAGTCCTGTATCACGGCGCCACCGGCAGCGAACACCTGAAACAGGCTGCAGCTGCGACTTCATCCCCATGGGTCGCCGGGGATCTGGGATCGCCGGAAGCCGTGGAGAAACTCTGTCGCGACGTATTGGAAATCCTGGGCGGCGTGGATATTCTGGTCCTGAACGGATCGGTACAGTCTTACACCGGACTGGATAACTTCACCATGGAAGAGTTCCAGCGTCAGTATCAGACCAATCTGGCAAGCTCTTTCCTGCTGATCCGTTCTTTCGCATCCGGTATGACGGAACGCCGTTCCGGACGCATCATCGGGGTCAGCAGTATCAACCAGCTTCGTCCGGCGGACCGGCTGGGGCTTTACGCCACCACCAAAGCCGCGCTGGCGAATCTGATCATGACCACGGCGAAGAAGTATGCGGAATACGGCGTGACCGCCAACGTGATCCAGCCCGGCGTGATCGCCACCGACCGGAACCGGGAAGTATTGAGCGACCCGGCATTCACGGAAAAACTGTTGGCAGGCATCCCGGCGAAACGGTTGGGGTGTACGGATGATTGTGCAGGGGCGATCGTCTTTCTTGCCAGCGATGCCGCATCCTATATCACGGGTGCGGAAATACCCATTGCGGGCGGGATGCAGCTCTGATCGATCAAAGGCCCAGGCGGCGGACGTATTCAAACAAAACGATCGTCGCCGCCTGTGCCACATTCAATGACTCGGCATCGCCGGGCATGGGTATGTGCAGAGAACGGGATCCGGCGAGGTCCGCCACGCCCGTTGCTTCACAGCCGAAAATCACGGCGGAATGATCAAATACACCTTCCGCACGGAACAGACTTTCGCCGCCGGCGGGCAGGGTACGCCATACCGTGGGATAACCATGCTGTTTCAAATGTTCCGCGGCTTCTTCCAGCGTTTGCGCCATCCGGAGTTTTACCGCAAATTGGGCACCGGATGCTGATCGCACCACCTTTTCCGACCAGGGATCCACACTGCCTTTCGTCAGCCAGACTTCTTTCAGTCCGGCGGCGCGGGCTGTACGCAGGATCGTGCCGAAATTCCCCGGATCCCCCACACGATCCAGAATCAGTACAAAGGGATCCGCTATGGGCGCGGTCAGCGGCAGATATTCCGGACACCGTGACAACACAAGAAGTCCCTGGCTGTTGACAGTGGCAGTGAGTTCTTCAAAATCTGCGGCAGGCAGTATCACGCGTTCGGCATTGCAGGGGGGCAGATCCAGATCCGCCTTGTCCTCACGCAATACGATGAGTTCCACAAGATCACTGCGGCATTGCAGTACCTCAATGGACGAACGGAGCCCGTCACACAAACAGTATTCGGACTTCTTTCTTCCGTGACGTGTGCGGAGTGCTTTGAACAGCATCTCCTGCCGTTTTGTCAGTGCGGACATGCTTACTTTTTGTCAGCAGCGGGTGCAGCAACGGGGGCAGCAACGGGTGCAGAGATCCGTTTTTTGAGATCGAGTGCTTTCTGCGCCCAGAGTGCATAGGGATCAGTGGTATCCATGGTGGCGCGGGCAAGATTGATGTTGCCCAAGACCAGGATGGCTTTTTCTTTATCACCTTTTGCCGCAAGAATACGGGCGGCGTTATAGGCGGCTTCTGCACGCTGGGATTCGTTGGCGGAGACGTTTCCAGCCACGACTTCCAATTCTTTCACCGCGTCTTCGGTATTGCCCTGGAGTTCCAGAATACCGGCACAGTCGATGGCGGCACGGGTCCGCAGGAAAATATCCGCTTCCGGAGAATTGACTGCCATCTTCAGGGTGTCGTAAGCTTTTGCGTAATTGTTTTCCCCGAGATAGAGCGCGGCAAGTTTCATCATGGCGGGCACAGTCGCGGGATTCGTTTTGTATTTCCGGATCACATTTTCCAGTCCGGCGATATCCGTGGCGGAAGCGATTTCCATATTGACGGCTTTGACGTTTGCCGCATTGATGTGCCATGCGATGGCACCGATACAGATCAGGAGCACGATCCCGCCGAGCACAGCTGTTGCCATTTTCCAGTTGGCGGAAAACCACACTTCAAACATATCCATGGCAGTTGTCTGCTGGGAGATCGGGGTGGTATCCTTCTTTTTTGTGACCGGTTTTTTCACTTCATTGAAATCGGTGATCTTCTTCACGCGTTTGTTGCTCATAATATTCCGAACCTTTCCTTAATTTGTTATTTTATTAAAATCACGGAAATATAACATGTTTTTGTGATATTGTCAAACCGCGGTTTGCAAAAAAATCAAAGTAATGCTATATTTACAGCAAATTTTTAACACTTTTGCCCTTTTTTATGGAGTTTTTCTTATGAGTGACCGCAAAATCGAAAATATCAAACGGTTCCGCAATGCAGGGATCTATCTCGTCATCACCAAAGAATTCTGCGCCGGAAGAGAGTCCCTCGACGTCCTCCGTGCCGCCTGCGACGGCGGGATCCGCCTGGTCCAGATCCGGGAGAAATCCCTCTCCGGTAAACCCCTTTACGATCTGGCTTGTCAGGCTCGGAAGATTACAGAATCGTACGGCACGCTCATGATCATGAACGATCATACCGATATCGCCATGGCGTGCGGCGCAGACGGGGTCCACCTGGGACAGGGCGATCTGCCGCTCAAAGCCATCCGCCCGTTCTGCCCCGATCTGATCCTGGGACAGTCCACTCACTTCCCGGAACAATCCCGTCTGGGTGAGCAGGATGGTGCCGATTATGTGAATCTGGGTCCCATTTACCCCACGGGGACCAAACAGACACCGGTGGCACCCGTCGGACTGCAATGGATCCCGGAACTCAAACAGACATTGCATATCCCGTTTACCGTAATGGGCGGGATCAAGGAACATCATATCCCGGAACTCAAAGCGGCGGGCGCAAGCATTTTCGCCATGGTGACGGAGATCACCCAGGCGCCGGATGTCACAAAGCGGGTGAAAGAACTGCTGGCGTTAGCGGACCAGTGCTGATACCGTTTTGAATGCGGGATGACGGGAACTTTGCAGCAGCATGAAGAGGATGGCTTCTGCGGAAAGGATCTTGACCCCGCGGGATTCCAGGAAAGCCAGTCCGGTATCGCGGTCAGAGATCTTCCGGGAGGAAACAGCATCGTTCACGATGTAAACGGTCTTGCCAAGTGCCAGGGCATCCATAGCGGTTTGAAGTACACACACATGGGATTCCACGCCGCAGAGGATCACGCAATCTTTCTGCAGTGATTTCGCCGCTTCCGCAAATGCTTCCGTCCCGTAACAGGAGAAGGACGTCTTTTCGATCACCGGCGTATTTTCCGGCAGAACTTCTTTGATGTTTTCCAGTGTGAACCCCAGCCCTTTCGGGTATTGTTCCGTCACGATGACAGGACACGCCATTGCGGCGGCTCCCTGGATGAGCATACGGCAGGCTTTGACCGTATTTTCCGGCTCATTCATGGCGCGGACGAGTTTTTCCTGCATATCGATGAGGACGATCAGAGAATTTTCGGGGGTGGGCAGTTTCATAGTCATATCCTTTCCGTGTTCAAAACAATGATATAAATAACAGGGTATATTATACACGGAAAACGGAAAAAATCAAGGAAAAGGCAAAAAAAAATCGAAAAAATTAGGAAAAACTAATTGACAAATAAAAAAACAGTGCTATATTGTACTCTGTAACTGTTGAAGACGTCATCATTCAGCGGTTTATATCAATAAGCTATCAATAAATTAATTGAGTTGCTGTCATCACTCTTTCCCCGTCCGTTACGTTCTCCAACGGGCGGGGAACCTTTTTTTCAGAGAAAAAATAGTTTTTCCGGCTTGTATTTTTTTATGGGAGGCTGTAAAGTAAATGTATTCAACATTTACAAGCCGAACATAAGGAATACGAAAATGGCAAAATTGGAATTTGGTTTTTCCCGGGAAGACATCACTCCCAAACGCGGTATCCCGCTGTGCGGATACTTCAATCCCCGTCCCAACAAAGGAGCGTATGACCGTTTGCAGTTGAAAGCGGCGGTTTTCCGTACGGGGGAAGAATATGCGGCGATCGTTTCCTACGATCTGTGTCTTCTGAAGCGTGACTTTATTGACGTTGTGGAAGCGGAATTGAAGAAAACCGGCTCCATTCTGTGGGGGAAAGTGCTTTACTGCGTGACCCACACACATACCGGTCCCTACACCTCCATGCTGTTCGATGTCAGCGGGGAAAGTGAATACATGAGCAAGCTGGTGGCGAAGACCGTTGCGGCGTTGTCCGATGCCCTCGACTCACTGGCGGAAACGGAACTTTACACGGCGAGAACGGAATGTACCACGCTGGCGTATAACCGCCGTTACCTGATGAAGAACGGGAAAGTTCTGACGAACCCGGGGAAATGCAATCCGGAGATCGCGGAACCGGATGGCGGTGTGGATCACTCCATTCTGCTGATGGAACTCCGTCAGGAAGGACGTCCCGTGATGATGATCGCCAACATTTCCAATCACACCGACACCATCGGCGGAGACCTTGTTTCCGCGGACTGGCCGGGCAGAATGGAAGCGGCGATCCAGCAGGAAATGGGAGATGGGATCCCTGTGATGACGATCATTGCGCCCCAGGGGAACATCAATCACTTCAACATCACGAGTCCGGATGGTCAGGCGGGATACGGGGAAGCCTGCCGGATCGGGAAGGCGTATGCTTCAGTGATCATGAGTGCGCGGTACAGTCTTGCAAAGCAGGAAGACTGCGATCTTACCGTCCGGAATCTGGAATTTGAAGCACCGTATTATCAGTTGTCCGATGCGGAATATGAAGAAGCAAAACGCGTTTATGAGGAAAACAAGGATGAAGTGATGGAAGCCGGTCGTGACTTCACCAGCGAAGATATCGCCCGCGGCGTTCCGTTTGTGAAGAAATACTTTGCGGAAGCGGCGATCGGATGCCGTGAAAAAGCCATCACGGAAAAGCGGGTCGAACGTCAGATCGCGATCCATTTCGGAACGGAACTTGCCATTGTTTCTCTGCCGGCGGAACCCTTTGTGGAACTCGGATTCGCCATCCGGGAAGGTTCCCGGTTCCCCATGACGGTCCTGGCTGCACTCGGCATGGGTGAAGTCGGATATGTGGGGCTTCCCCGGAACTACGGAAACGGCGGATATGAGACCAGTCCCTCCCGTACGCTTGCGGACCCGACGGTGGGCGAACGGATCATCAGCGGAGCCTTGGAATTGCTGAAATAATACGGACTCCGGTCCATCGATTCAGAAACGCATCCGTGCGTAAAATACGCGCGGGTGCGTTTTTTCTTTAAAAAAGCGGAAAAATTTCTTGCAAAAAGGGAGAAACGGGAATACATTACTCATTTACAGAATGTGATGAGGTGAAAACAGTGTTCGAACGGAAAATACGGAAAATATTCGGGATATTCATGCTGCTGATCCTTGCCGGGTTGCCGGTGCAGGGACAGATCATCATGCACGATTATACCGAAGCGGATCTCTCCCCGGCGTTTCAGGGCAAACGGTCGGTGGAACGTCTCTGCCGTATTGTGAATACCTGTATGCCGGAAGACCGGAATGTTCACTGGAAAGTCGTGGCGAAATACGATCCTTCGCTGCCTTATTCCCGTTTTGCCGCGGAAATGGACCGTCGTTTGCGTGAAATGCAGATCCGGTTCCCGGCGGATTTTCCCCGCTGGATGCGCTCCCGGGAGTCCATGCGCCAGTTGACGGCATGGGTATTTCTTGCGAAACTGGATTTACCGCCGGAACACGCGGACCGTTTGAAAACACATTGGCTGGTCCGCGCGGTTGCGGCGAAAGCCATACAGACGCTGAACCGTCCGCCGATCCCGTTTGTGCAGGAATATCCTTTTGCGTATACGTTGACATCCTGCGGCTATTATCCGGTGGGGGGATTGCCGGTATGGGATGAAATGCCGGGTACGCCGCCCGCATTGCAACAGCTGAATGACGAATACGCGGAACTCCTGATGGAGTCCTGTGCGCGGTCCGGGTTTTTCCGCCGGGAACGGTTTGCGGAACAACTTCTTCTTGCTGCAGTGAACGGGGAGGAATGTGATCTGGCGAAACTGCTGCCGTCAGAGAGTGCCGCAGCCGATCCGGAAATGTGGTTCCGCGGCTGTATGGATGGACGTCTCTTTGCATTTTATGCGCCGATGTCCGCCGTGCATTTTGAAACGATGTACCGTGAGCTGGCAGTGATCCGCTGGCAGGATCCGGATGGGAAGGTACAGCATTGCCGTCTTCCGGAATTGTATCAGCGTCGCAGTGAGATCCCGGAATACACCCGGCAGGTCCGGCAGTTATCCCATGACCTTGCCCGGATGAGCCGGAACATCCATCCGATGCTCCATGAGCCGTTCAATCAATTGCGGCGGAACCTGGCGGAGATCCTGGCGGGCAGAGAGGCACCACAGGATTTTGCGACTGCGGAACGGACGTTGTTTGCCGCTGTTGACCGGTTGATGCAGATCGAAAGTATGTTGTCTGAAGTACAGAAACAGAAAATACCCCCCGGGGTGCGCATGGCGAATCTTCTGACTGCCGTCCGTGAACTCCGGAAACATGAATTGCGTTATCCGGGCGTGGATAAACTTCTTGACCGATGGGATGATTACCGATGAAAAAATATGGACAGGAAACGAATCAGATCCTTCTGACGATCGCGACCTTATTGCTGGGAGCACTCTTTGCCGTGCTTGCCTGGTATGCGTTGAAACCTTTCTTCCAACGGGTCGCACTGGATTATTATTACCCCTGGAACAAAGCGCTGCTTGCCACCGAAAGTGCTGCGGCGACGGAAGTCCTGGCTGCCGCGAAGAGCAAACGGGAACTGGCTGCCATGGTTGCCGATTTGCAGCAGAAAAACGCAGAACTTGCTGCCGCTTCCGCCGCGGATGGCGCATTGCGGCAGGAGAATATGCAACTGCGTACTCTGCTCAATATGCCGCTCCCCCCGGAACGGATCCCCGTTTATGCACAAGTGATGCTCCGGGATCCCATGACCTGGAACGAAACATTTGTCATTGACAAAGGGGAAGCCCACGGGATCCGGCAGGGAGATCCGGTGGTGGCGCCTTCGGTGCAGGGCGGGAATGCCGTGATGGCGGGCAGAATACTTTCTGTGAGCCGTCATACCGCCGTTGCAGCCACTGTTTTTCACAAGGAATGTGCGTTGAGTGTGCTGTTGACGGAGTCCGGACAATACGGTTTTCTCAACGGTGCGGGCGGCGCATCGGCACCTGTGATCACGTCATTGCCCGTGAACGGACGTTATGGTGTGGGTGAGATCGTGATGACGGGCGGACTTTCCCATCAGACACCGCCCGGATTGTTCCTGGGGACCCTTGCGCCGCAGGAAGACGGTTCCGCTTCGGTGGTGAAAGATCATCTGTATGCGGAAGGGCTCCTGAAACCGGCAGCGGATATCCGGGATCTGCGTTTTGTGACCGTTCTGACCCGGAAAGGACAATGACCCGATGTTTGCCGCGTTCCTGCTGCTTTCTTTTCTCTTTACGGTGACGGAACTTTATCTCCGCTGCCGCGGGATCTTTCTGCCGCTTCTGCCCTGCTGGATCTTCTATCTGGCGGTGTTCGCGGGCTGGCGGAAAGGGGTTGCCGCAGGGATCTTTCTGGGATTGGTCATGGACCTTCTGACTGCATCGTCTCTGCCGGTCCAGATGTTTGTATTTCCCTGTGTGGTGATTCCGGCGCGCGTGTGGCTGACGAAAGTGGAATCGGATTCTCTGACATCACATCTGCTGTATGGAGCCATCCTTCCCTTGATCGTTTATCTGCCGCAAATGCTGTGTGTGTCACTGCAATGCCTGTTGCGTTTTCTGCCGTATATGATCCCGCTTTGTATGCTCTCGGCGATCCTGCTGCCTTGTATGATCCTGTTCCTGGATTCTCTTGCGGAACGGTTCGGGTTCCCCTTGTATTCCAATGTGAAACTGCAACTGAAACGGGGGACACTGCCATTATGAATCCGGAAATGCTTACCTCGCCCCGGCTCCGTATCGGTGTATTGATCTTCGTGGTCTGCCTTCTGTATACGATCCTTGCGATCCAGTTGTGGACCATGCAGGTATTGCGCCGGGATGAATATCAGGACCGGAGCCGGATGCAGTCTGCCCGGACGATCCGCATCCCGCCGATCCGCGGGCGGATCCTGGCACGGAACGGGGAACCGCTTGCCGATAACCGTGTTTCCTATGATGTCAAACTGCATCTGGCGGAACTGCGTGCAAGAAATCACAGCGAGACATTGATCCGGATCCGGTCTGCCATTTCGGAAATATGCAGCCGTACCGGACGGGAGAATACCTTTACGGATGCCATGATCGAACGGCACATGAATTATTTCCCGGGGATCCCCATGATATTGTTCCGTGACCTTTCTCCGGCGGAACTTGCCGTTCTGCAGGAAACACATCCGCTGATCACGGGACTTGAAATCGCGGCGGAACCGGTCCGCACTTATCCTCACGGCACATTTGCCGCCCATCTGCTGGGATACGTCAAGCCGGGCGATGCGGCTAAAGCCGGTGACCGGAGCAGTTTCTTTTATTACATTCCGGATCCCGAAGGACGGGAAGGGTTGGAAAAATACTGCAACGAATCGTTGCGCGGGACCGCCGGACGGCGTCTTGCCGTGGTGAACAGCACGGGTTTTGTGCATGAATATCTGGAAGAGGAAGCCGCGATCCACGGGAAGGATGTACGTCTGACCCTCGACTTCAAGGCACAGCAGTGTGCGGAACGTCTTCTTGCGGGAAAAGTGGGTGCGATCGTGGTATTGAATGCCAATACGGGTGAGATCCTTGCCATGGCATCATCGCCCACTTACAAGCCGGAACTGTTCTATCCCAAGATCAGTCATGAGGATTATCAGGCTCTGGCGCAGAATCCGGATCAGGTCTTCCTCAACCGGGCATCTGCCGGATCCTATATGCCCGGCTCCATCATCAAACCGCTGACGGCATTGGCGATCCTGAAACACGGTCATTCCCCTGATGACATTTTCGAATGTACGGGAAGAGTCCCGTACGGTTACCGCGGCGCCATCAAATGTATGTTCAATGCGGTTCACGGCGAGATCAATATTTACGACGCACTGAAACGTTCCTGCAACGGATATTTTGTTACCGCCGGAATGCAGTGCGGGATCCATGAACTCTCCGCCATGTATGTCTCCGCCGGGATCGGATCGCCCACCGGTTTCGAACTCTTCGAACGGAAAGGGATCCTGCCGAAGCACTCACCGAAATGGACCGATGCGGAAACCGCGTATGTCGCCTTCGGGCAGGGCAAGGTGGAACTCACGCCGTTGCAGGCTGCTGTTTATGCCGCCGCCATCGGAAACGGCGGGACGCGCTGGAAACCGTTCCTCGTGAAGAATATTCAGACACAGGGCATGAACAAGGAAGAACCTATTTCTGTCTTTGATGCCGTGCCGGAAAGCAAAGGTCGTCTGGATGTCACCCCGGAACAGCTGGCTGTCGTTCAGGAAGGAATGCGGCAGGTCGTTCAGGAGAAGGGCGGCAGTGGACGTCGTGCGCAGAACAGCAAGGTCACGCTTTCCGGAAAGACGGGTACGGCTGACATTGTCACGCAGAAAGAGAAGTACAAGAACGCCTGGTTCATCGGGTATGGCAAAGATCCCGGGACCGGAGAACTTTATTCCATTGCCGTCATCATCGAAAAAGGGGAATCCGGCGGTTTGACGGCGGCTCCGGTTGCCGGAGAATTTTTTGAAATGTGGAAGTAAACTGGGTCACTTCCGTAAACCGGGGATCCGCACGATGAACTGCCGGGCTTCCGGCATCCGCAGGAGCAGTGTCACGCCCGGAAAAATGAAGCCGAAAACGATCATCCCGGTCCCGCAACGGTAAATGGACTGCCAGGAATTTTGCGCATCTTCCAGAAATGTGACTGCATATCTTGCCGCCGCACCCGCAAACAGACATCCGAGGAGCGTTTTCCCGATGGTGAGAAAGAGTCCGGCAAACTGAAAATCCTTCGTCCCCAGCTGCCGGATCAATAACCATGTCAGCAGCAGATTTCCCGTGAGAGAAGTCAGGACCGTTGCCAGAGCCACACCACCCTGTTTCAAGGGCCCCATGAGCAGGAAGTTGAGGACGATGTTCAAGGTCACCGTGATGAGAGAAACGCGGAACGGCGTGATCATATCCTTCCGAGCGGTGAAAGAGGCAACTGCCACTTTATATGCGGCGAACAGCGGGATGCCCGGGACATAGAAGAACATGGCGTATGCCGTGGCACGGACGTCATCCAGATCGAAGTTCCCGCGCATGAAAACGGAACGGATCAGGTCTTCGCAGAAGAGTATCATGAAGACGGCAATGGGGATCGTCACAAACAACAGGTTCCGCAGGGAAAATGTATACATTCCCGCCAGAGACTTGTAATCGTTTTTCGATGCGGCGTGAGACATCTCGGAAAGGGAGACCGTACCGAACGCAAACGCAAAGATCCCGATGGGCAGATAGACCAAGCGTTCACTGAAATACAGCGCGGCAGGCGCATGATCTCCGATCCATCCGGCAACAAGCCGGTCCACCACCAGACTCAACTGCAATGCGGCTGCGGCAAAGATCCCGGGGAGGGCGAGCCGGACGATGGACCGGATCGTTTCCATGTCGCAGCAGACCTGTTTTTTCCATACGGGGAGCATCTTTTTCCGTTTGATGATCCAGAGCAGGAGCAGGAGTTCCAGTATTCCGGAAAGCACGATCGCCAGTGCAAGCAGACGGAGGATGGAGCGTTCCGGATACAGGTGGACCGTTACCAGAAACAGTGCGCCGATCATGACGGCATTCTGCAGGATCGCCGCCAGTGACGGCAGAAAATATTCCCGCATACTGTTGGCATAACAGGTCAGCACGCCCACCGAACAGATGAAGATGCAGTACGGCATGACGACGGGGGTCAGCCATGCTGTGAGCCGCCATAATCCATCGGGGAGCATATCCCCCAGAAAATAAGCGGGCAGAGCAATGACCAGCGTGATCAGACACAGCAGGATATTGAGGTACAGAAAAATGGTGGAGAACCGTTCCCGTGCCCGTAATTCACCATCCTGTTCCATGGAGTGAACGATCATGGGGATGAGTGCAGTCCCCAACGCTCCTTCCCCCAGAATACGGCGGAAAAGATTGGGCAGTGTCAGTGCCTGGACCCATGCGGACATATACAGTCCGCCGCCCAGCACGGATGCCATGAGCATTTCCCGGATGAACCCGAGGATGCGGCAGAAGAGCGTGGAAACCGCAAGGTTCCGTGAGCCGCGGAGCAGATTTTTCTGTCCATCTTCTGCCATCAGCAAATCTCCTTACACAGAGAAACGGACAAATACGCAGTCGCCGTCCTGCATGATGTATTCTTTTCCTTCGATCCGGAGTTTCCCGTTGAGTTTCGCTTCGTTCCAGCCTTTGAACCCGATCAGATCGTCATAAGACTCCACTTCCATGCGGATGAAGCCGCGTTTCATATCCGTGTGGATCTTGCCCGCTGCATCCGGTGCGGCAGTCCCCCGGGTGATGGTCCACGCCCGGGTTTCATCGGGACCTGTGGTGAAGAATGTGATATAATCCAGCAGACGGTATCCGGTGCGGATGACCCGTTCCAGACCGCTTTCCTCCACGCCGATATCCTGCAGGAAAATGGCGGCTTCTTCGGGATCGAGAGCGCCCAGTTCCTCTTCCAGTTTTGCGCAGACGGGAACGACTTCCATATTGTGTTTCGCGGCAGTTTCCAACAGTTTCTGCGAGATGGGTTCCTTCCCGAAATTGCGGAAGGATTCTTCATCGGTATTGGCGCAGACGAAAGCGGGCATGGTGGTCAACATCTGGAAGGAATCCGCGATCGCACGGACTTTCGGATCGTTACGGTCGTATTCCGGCAGACGGCTTTCGCTCAAATCCTGGATGAACTTTTCGGCAAGTTCCCATTCCAGTTTGATTTCCGGCGTGCCGGCGCGAAGTTGTTTTTTCAACTTTTCCTGTCTGCGCTGAAGAAAATCCAGGTCCGCAAGCATCAGTTCGGTCAGAATAAGTTCCAGGTCCCGGGAGGGATCAATGGTGGAACCGGTGTGGACCACATCCGGATCCGCAAACAGGCGGACCACATGGGCAACGGCATCCACGCCGCGGATATGTCCCAGGAACTGATTGCCCAGACCTTCCCCTTTGCTTGCTCCTTCCACCAGACCGGCGATGTCGATGAATTTCATGGTCGCGGGAACGACTTTTGCAGATTTTTCCAGCTTGACCAGTTCATCGATCCGGGGATCGGGAACCGGGACCACGCCCGTATTGGGTTCGATGGTGCAGAAAGGAAAGTTGGCAGCGGCAGCACCGCCGTGTGAAAGCGCGTTGAACAACGTAGACTTGCCCACGTTGGGCAATCCGACAAAACCGCATGCAAAACCCATGGTATTTACTCCGTAAATAATGAACTGATAGTTGAAAAGAGAAATATATCACATATTTTCTTTTTTTCAAGTTACAGGGCCGTTTTTTCCCTTTTTAACCATGTCCTCATTCTGCCGCCGCTTTCATCAGAAGCCGGATCCCTTCGAAAAGACGCGGTCCCGGCCGCAGCAGAAGGTCTTCCGGAAGATCCGTGATGATCCGGTTGTTTTTCACTGCTTTGATATTTTTCAATGCCGGATGTTTCCGCAGAAGTCCGGCGGCATTGCCCTGTCCGTGGAGCAGGATCAGGATATCGGGATCGGTTTGCAGAAGCCATTCCACCGAAGGACGGAAATAGGCTTTTTCTTTCCCGGCAGGATTCACACCGCCGGAAAGATGGATCACTTCATTACACAGGGATCCGCCCCCAGCCGCCAGTAACGGATCATGCCACAACAGCCAGACGATCCGTGGACGTTTGTTTTCCGGGATCTTTCCGTTGTTTTTCAGCAGGGCGGCGCGTTGTTGTTTCACCCGCGCACACTCTGTTTCCGCCGCCGTTTCCATACGGAGTTCTCTGCCCAGGAACGTGACCCATTGGAGATATTCATTCAGTGTGGTATTGGGCTTCACGATCAAACGGAATCCCAGTTTCCGGAGCATTTCCCCTGCGGCGGGCGGGTACAGAGAATCCGCGACGATGACCGTGGGACGCAATGCGGCGATCATTTCCACATTGGGCTTGGCGAAGTCTCCGGCGGCGGTGATCTTCCGGACGGTTTCCGGGTAATTGCAGGCGGTGCTTCTGCCCACAAGTTTGCTCTCTCCGCCGAGAACACAAATGAGTTCCGTGAGCGAGGGCGAAAGGGAGACGATGCGTATTTCATCCGCGGCGAGTGCGAGACTGAATAAAAGCGTGATTACAAGCAGAAAAAGTTTCATGTCACTGATGCTCCGCCGGGTCATACGCTGTGTTGTCTGCGGTGAGAAATCCGGTGCGCTTCCCATCCCCGGCACCGCTTACCGTGTAAATATGATGCGCACTTTCGCTGTGACCATCCACATACGCCGCATTGGCTTTCCCGTTGTGACGGAAGTCAACGGTCCCGCTGGAATTGTAAGTGCCGTACCCGCGGTTGACGACGGGTGTCCGGAGAAAAGAAACGGGGTCATACCGGTTGGCTCCGTCATAAGTGTTCCAGTAACCGGCATCCGTCACGATCACGATCTTTGCCGGCCGTTTGACGGCGGCGATGTTCCAGGCGGATTGGTGATCGGAATTCCAGGAATCGTACCCCAGACATTCGTTATATCCGTATCCGGCGTATTTGGGCGCGCCGCCGGCCTCGAATGCCTTGCTGTCTGTCATGGAGGGACACTGAAAGACCTGGCTTTTGGTTGCATCGATGGATGCGGCTGAGGAGAGGATGCCGTCCCCTGTCATGGCACCGTTTTCCCATTTTGCATCCCAGTCATTGAGGGTGCAGAACGCGCCGTTGTATGATTCCGCGTATTGCAGATGGAGCAGGGCAAGCTGTTTGGAATTGCTGAGACATTGTGCAGCTTTTCCGGTTTCTTTGACAGAGGAGAGAGCAGGGAGGAGCATCCCGGCAAGGATCGCGATAATCGCGATCACGACAAGCAGCTCGATGAGCGTAAAAAGATTTGTTTTCATGTAATGTGTTTCCTTGATGTGTCATGCGCACATGGTTGAAGGATGAATGATCAAACGGGTAAACGGATCGGGATCTGACTTGCTCCAATGAGCTTCACAGTTGCGCGACAGTTCATGATTTACACATGATTCACCGGTGTTCCGTTTCCAGTGGAAATTTTTCTGTTACACCTCCCCCTGCAAGTTCAACTGACTGCGGAGCCACGCACGGATCATGTGCATGTGCGGTGTGTTGCCGTTCACCGAACTCTGCCCCGTCAGTTCCAGTACCAGCCGTTCCCCTTTCAGTGCCCGGAGCACAGGGTATGCGGCGGATGGAAAGTTGGTATCATTGACATATCCCACGGTGAGCAGGACCGGGATCTGCACCCGTGCGGCGTGGTGGATACAATCGAAAAGACGTTGTTCTTCGGTATTGTCACGGAATTCGGGGAGACAACCCAATACAGGCGGTTCCGCCGGGTCCGGATTCCCCGTATTGCAATAGCCCGGCACCCCGATGACAGCGGCGGTGAAACAGTCGGAAAGACTGGCAAGGTAAATGCCGAAGTCGCCGCCCTGTCCGGAGCCTGCCCAGACCACATGTTCACGGTCGATACAGGGCATCGCGATCACTTCTCCGGCGAGCCGCAGACATCCCATGATGGCACGGCAGAGATAAGAGCGTTCGGGACGGTCCATGCCGATGGTGTAGTAATGCCGGTTCCCGTTTTCCCGCAGGAAAACTTCATACGCCGCTTTCAAGTCTTCGGACTTATCCGGCGGTTCAAATTCGTGGATATTGATACACAATGTGCAGACCGGGGCTTTCCATACGCCGTAAAAATCACGGCGTGCCCACATGCTCTGGGCGTTGAATCCGGGACCATACCCTGCCACTGTGACCAGGAGCGGGATGGGACCATAGACATTCTTCGGGATGGTGAGGAACCCGTGTGTGCGTTTTCCGTAAATATTGCTGACCGAGACCCGGTAGAAATCGAATCCTTTGATCGTTGCGGAGTCATCCGGAGTCATTTTGAAATCGGCGGGCAGTGTTTTGCTTTGTGCCAGCATTTTCTCCCAGAAACTGTTGAAATCTTTCCGGGGCGGCAGTTTCGCACGGATCTGCTCCGGATCGATGGCTGCCGTGCTTTGCGCCGTTTCTTCCCCGAGAGTGACTTTACAGCGGATGAAGCCGGGCGTGTCGGCTGTGTATTGTACCGATTCGGGTTTGTCTGCCTGTAATTTCAATTGCTGCAGATGAAGGATACGGCGTCCATCGGTCAGGATCTTCACATCCGCAGTGCCGTTTTGTTTCGCCGTGATGCGGAACGACACCTTTTCTCCCGCGGCATAACGATGCGACGGGCGGTCCGTGCTTACGGACAACAGTGAAATATTGTTTTTATCCGGTGGAGTCATTCCAGTGATCCTTACAAATGTTGAACGGGATAATATAACGCAGGAATGATGTTTTTCAAGGGAAAAAACAGGAAAAAAAGTCAGAACCCGGTATTGAATTTTTGAAAACGCGCATGTATAGTATGCACATCGTGTTTAAGTCGTTGCAAAAGAAAACAGAACAAGTAAGGAGTTTACCATGCTGCAAGTCGTCGATCTGCAGGTCGAATACAAAACAAATCCCATCGGGATGGATGAATATGTCCCCCGGTTCTATTACACGTTGGAAGGCGATTCCCTCTGCCAGTCCGCCCGTCAGATCGTGGTGACCTGCGAATGTGGGAAAGTCGTCTGGGACTCCGGTTGGGTGGAAGATGATGTCACGTTTCAGATCGAATACGCCGGGGAATTCCTGAAACCCTTCACCCGTTATTATTGGAAAGTCCGCGTGCAGGATGAAGCCGGCGCGGAAAGCGATTGGACCGACGGGACGGCGTTCTTCGAAACCGGGTTCCTGGGTGGGGCATGGGAAGGTAAATGGATCTCATTCGCCCAGACCGATTGTTATTTGCAGGAAGTGGGCCGTCTGCGCGGCGACTTCACCGTGAACTCCAAGAAGAAAGTGGCAAAAGCACGTCTGTATGTCACGGCATTGGGATTGTATCATGCGTATGTGAACGGAACGAACGTGACGGAAGACCTGTTCACTCCCGGCTGGACACAATACGACAAGCGGGTCCAGTATCAGGCGTATGACGTGACGGATATGCTCGCCAAAGGCAAAAACGCCCTCTGTTTTGAACTGGCGGAAGGCTGGTACGGCGGTCTGCTTCCCCGTCATTGGCTCAGCGGCGGGAAAAAGACGTACGATTATCCGAAACTGTTGGCGGAACTCCATATCACCTATGCCGACGGCACAAAAGAAAAGGTGCTCACCGGGAACGATTTCAAACGGATCTACATCACCGGTGACAACAGCGGCATGAGCCGGATCAAGATGTCCGATATCTACATGGGCGAAACTTACTGGTCCATGGAACAGGGAAATGTCTGGCTGGAAAAAGACTGGAGCATGGGCCCGGGTCCCAAATTCGGTTCCCCGGGCGGTGTCGGCCTCTGCGTGCATGACACATTGAAAGATGCGCCGGAGATCGTCTGGCAGAGCGGGGCACCGGTCCGTCACATCATGGACGTGAAACCCGTCTCCATCACGAAACGGAAAAACGGGAACTGGATCGTGGACTTCGGGCAGAACCTGACAGGTCGCGAACGGATCCATCTGAAAGACATCGAAGCCGGGACGATGATCGTGATCCGGCACGGCGAAATGCTTACGGCGGACGGCTGTCTCTATACGGAAAACCTGCGTGATGCCGCCGCGACAACAACATACATCTGTCATTGCAACAAGGCGGAAGAAGTTTACGAACCCTCTTTCACTTTCTACGGGTTCCGTTATGTGGAAATCACCGGGTGGCCCGGAAAACTCACCGCAAATCAGATCGAAGCCAGAGTCATCCACAGCGATCTCAAACGGACCGGTACTTTCACCTGTTCCGAACCCCTGATCAATCAGCTTTACAGCAACGTCATCTGGGGACAGCGTTCCAACTTCCTGGATGTCCCTACGGATTGTCCCCAGCGCGACGAACGTCTCGGCTGGACGGGTGACACCCAGGTGTTTGCCAATGTGGCATCCTTCAACATGTATTCCCCGGAATTCTACACGAAATGGCTGGCGGACCTCAACGCATGCCGTACGCCGGATGGCGCGTATACCCATTTCGCACCGTTCCCCTACGGGAATCCGTGGGGCGGCGTGACGGGTTGGTCCGATGCCGGGGTCATCTGCCCGTGGGTCATGTTCCGCAAGTTCGGCGATACCCGTTTGATGCGGAAATATTACGACAACATGTGTCAGTGGCTTGACTGGCAGATCAACAAAGCCAACGGTTCGCTCATTGTGAAAAACGCTCATTACGGCGACTGGCTGAACATGGATGCGCCCACCGATGAACGTCTGCTTTCCACCGCCTATATGGGCGGCATGAACAAACTGGTGGCGGATATGGCTGCCCTGTTGGGACAGTATGACGATTACGAATACCGTATGCACCGTTACGAACAGGTGAAGGATGCCTATGTGAAGGAATTCTTCACCACGAAAGGCGAACTCAAAGTGAAGACCCAGACTGCGGCTCTCCTTTCTCTCGCCTTCGGGCTCGTTCCCGAAAAATGGATCGCGAAGACCGTCGCGTTCCTGGTGAAAGATATCCGCGTGACACACAACCTTCATCTCTCCACCGGATTCCTGGGGACTCCGCTCCTGCTGAAAGTCCTCACCGAACACGGGGAAGTTGATTTGGCGTATGACCTCCTGATGCAAACAACGTACCCCGGCTGGCTTTACCCTGTGACCCAGGGCGCCACCACCATGTGGGAACGTTGGAATACTTGGACGAAAGACGACGGGTTCGGCGATGTGGGCATGAACTCCTTCAATCATTATGCCTACGGTGCCGTTGCCGAATGGTTCTACGAGACCATCTGCGGGATCCAGGATATGACCGATTGTGTCTGCTGCGGTGGATTCCATCGGTTCCGTCTCGCACCCCAGTTCGGCAAAAAACTCTCTCACGCTGCCGCAACGTTCCAGTCCATGTCCGGCGAGATCACATCCTCCTGGAAACGGACCGGGAAGAAGGTGGTATGGAGCTTCACGGTTCCCTGCAATACCATGGCGGAAATCGTTCTCCCGGACGGCGTGAAACTGCCGAAGGCGAAAGGGATCACGGTGGAAGACGGTCTGGCTGTGGCTCTGCCGGGAGAATACAAGTTGACCCTTACAGTCGGTTGAAAAATCCCATAACTTGGAGAATATTCAAGAAAAAAACAGAAAAAAAACGGTTTAAACATTGAAAAAGAGGGAAAAGGTCTGTATAGTACCGGGTTGTATTTTAAAATAAATTATAGTCGCGGAACAGAGACGGTCAAAGGAGGTTCTTATGTTGCGTGCGATCAATTTACAAGTCGAGTACAAGACTGACCCCATCGGGATGGATGAATTGGTCCCCCGGTTTTATTATGCCTTGGAGGGGGATTCCCTCTGCCAGTCTGCCCGTCAGATCGTGGTGACTTGCGAATGTGGAAAGGTCGTCTGGGACTCCGGCTGGGTGGAAGATGATGTCACGTTCCACATCGAATACGCCGGGGAATTTCTGAAACCCTTCACCCGCTACTATTGGAAAGTCCGCGTGCAGGATGAAGCCGGAACAGAAAGCGACTGGACCGACGGGACGGCGTTCTTTGAGACCGGGTTCCTGGGCGGGGCATGGGAAGGTAAATGGATCTCCAACAGTCCCACCCGTTGTTATTTGCAGGAAGTGGGACGTCTGCGCAGAGATTTCACTGTAAACGCGAAGAAGAAAGTGGCAAAAGCCCGTCTGTATGCCACCGCATTGGGTTTGTATCATGCGTATGTGAACGGAAAGAATGTAACGGAAGATCTCTTCACACCCGGCTGGACGGAATACAGCAAACGTGTTCAGTATCAGGCGTATGACGTGACAAATCTGCTTGCCAAAGGCAACAATGCGCTCTGTTTTGAATTGGGGGAAGGCTGGTATTGCGGATTCATTTACCGGCGTTCGCTCGGGGTCAGTCCTGTGATCTATGATTACCCGAAACTGCTGGCGGAACTCCATATCACCTATGCCGACGGCACTACGGAAAAGATTCTCACCGGAAAGGGGTTCAAACGGATCCACACCGATGGCGACAACTGCGGCATGAACCGCATCAAGATGTCCGATATCTATGCCGGCGAGATCTACTGGTCCATGAACCAGGGAAATGTCTGGCTGGATAAGGACTGGAGTACCGGCCCGGGTCCCCGGTTCGGTGTCCCCGGCGGTGTCGATTGTACCGTACATGACACATTGAACGACGCGCCGGAAATCGTCTGGCAGAGCGGGGCACCGGTCCGTCACATCATGGATGTGAAACCGGTCTCCATCACGAAACGGAAGAGTGGGAACTGGATCGTGGACTTCGGACAGAATCTGGCGGGTCGTGAGCGGATCCATCTGAAAAACATTGAGGCTGGGACATCGATCCTGATCCGTCATGGTGAAATGCTTACGGCGGACGGCTGTCTTTATACGGAAAATCTCCGCGATTCCTGGGCAACGACGACTTACATCTGCCATTGCGACAAAGCGGAAGATGTTTACGAACCATCATTCACCTTCTACGGATTCCGTTATCTGGAAATCTCCGGTTGGCCCGGAAAACTCACCGCCGATCAGATCGAAGCCAGAGTCATCCACAGCGATCTCAAACGGACCGGAACATTCTCCTGTTCCGATCCGCTGATCAATCAGCTTTACAGCAACGTCATCTGGGGACAGCGTTCCAATTTCCTGGATATCCCCACGGATTGTCCCCAGCGCGACGAACGGCTCGGCTGGACCGGTGACACCCAGGTGTTTGCCAATGTGGCAATGTTCAACATGTATTCCCCGGAATTCTATACGAAATGGCTGGCGGACCTCAATGCAAACCGCGCTTCGGATGGCGCGTATGCTCATTATTCACCGTTCCGCGGCTGTACGCCCGGCGAAGGTGCGACGGGCTGGAGCGATGCCGGTGTCATCTGTCCGTGGACCATGTTCCGTAAATACGGCGACACCCGTTTGATGCGGAAATATTACGATAACATGTGTCAGTGGCTTGATTCCCGGGTGAAGAAGGCGAACGGTTCGCTGATCGTCATGACGGAATGTTACGGCGACTGGCTGAACATGGATGCGCCCACCGATAAAAGACTGCTTGGCACTGCTTATCTGGGCGGCATGAATAAATTGGTGGCGGATATGGCGGCTCTGCTGGAACGTTATGACGATTACGAATACCGTATGCACCGTTACGAACAGGTCAAGGAAGCCTATGTGAAGGAATTCTTCACCACGAAGGGTGAACTCAAAGTGAAGACCCAGACCGCGGCTCTGCTTTCGCTTCACTTCGGACTTGTACCGGAAAAATGGGTGAAAAAGACCGTCGCGTTCCTGGTGAAAGATATCCGCGTGACACACAACCTGCATCTCTCCACCGGGTTCCTGGGGACTCCGCTCCTGCTGAAAGTCCTCACCGAATACGGCGAAGTGGATCTGGCGTATGACCTCCTGATGCAGACAACGTATCCCGGCTGGTTGTACCCTGTGACCCAGGGCGCGACCACCATGTGGGAACGCTGGGATACCTGGACGAAAGAAAACGGGTTCGGCGATGTGGGCATGAACTCCTTCAATCATTACGCCTACGGTGCTGTCGGCGAATGGTTCTACGAGACCATCTGCGGGATCCGGGACATGACCGATTGTGTTTGCTGCGGTGGATTCCACCGGTTCCGTCTCGCACCCCAATTCGGAAAGAGACTTTCCCACGCTGCCGCAACATTCCAGTCCATGTCCGGCGAGATCGCATCCTCCTGGAAACGGACGGGGAAGAAGGTGGTATGGAGTTTCACGATCCCCTGCAATAGCATGGCGGAGATCGTTCTTCCGGATGGCGTGAAGCTGCCGGAAACAAAAGGAATCACGGTAGAGGACGGACTGGCTGTCGCTCTGCCCGGAAAATATAAACTGACCCTGACGGTCGGTTGAGAGTTATAAAGCAAGGAGCAAGTAAGAAGTATGCCTTCCAATGAATGGCTTTTGATCACAGTGGGCGCGATCCTGGTGAATAACGCGGTGTTATCCAGGATCCTGGGTATCTGCCCGTTCCTCGGTGTATCAAAGAAACTGGAAACCGCGTTGGGAATGTCGGGTGCTGTCATTTTTGTGATGACGATCGCCTCATTCGTGACTGCGGTGCTGTATAAACTGTTATTGTCTGCGGAACTGGTGATCGCGGGTGTGAATGTGAACCTCGGATTCACAAAGATCCTGCTGTTCATCGTGGTGATCGCCTCTCTGGTCCAGATCATAGAGATCCTGCTGAAAAAGTTTTCTCCGTCGCTGTACGCGGCGTTGGGGATCTATCTGCCGCTGATCACCACAAACTGCGCCGTTCTCGGCGCGGCGGAACTCAATGCCAGTGCCAATGGCGGACTGGGCAGGGGGATCCTGGAATCCACCGTGTTCGGGTTCTCCACCGGGATCGGGTTCGGATTGGCTCTGATCCTGTTTTCCAGTCTGCGGGAACGCCTGGAACTCTCCAGAATACCGAAACCGTTCCAGGGAGTGGCGATCGCTTTGATCACCGCAGGGATCCTGGCGATGGCGTTCATGGGTTTTTCCGGATTGGTGCGGTGACGGGAAGGCTGGTGAGTTGAGATGTTGGTAACGATATTGACAGCGGTCTGTGCGGCGGGTGTGATCGGTCTTGTGCTGGGCGCATTGATCGCATTTACGGCAAAGAAGTTTGAAGTGGAAACAGATCCCCGGATCGATGAAGTGCAATCGGTGCTCCCCGGTGCAAATTGCGGCGGATGCGGATATGCCGGGTGCGCGGACTTCGCCGATGCCATTGTGACGCGCGGGGCGGATCCCACGCTTTGTACGTCCTGTGGTACCCGGGAACTGAAAATGATCTCTCATATCCTCGGGGTGGAAGTGGATGCCAAAGAGAAAATGGTGGCTGTGGTTTATTGCGGCGGTTCGGCTTCCCGGACGGTCGCAAAGGCGCAATACAACGGCGTGATGGATTGCCGTTCCGCGTCTGCGGTGGCGGGCGGCGGCGGAAAAGCCTGCCGGTTCGGCTGTATCGGATACGGCTCCTGTGCCCGGGCATGCCCCTTCGGCGCCATTGAGATGCGGGACCGTCTTGCGGTGGTCCATCCGGAATTATGCCGCGGATGCGGGAAATGTCTGGATGTGTGTCCGCGGAAATTGATCCGTCTTGTGCCTGCATCGGCGAAAGCGCATATCTATTGCAATTCGCTGGAAAAGCCTGCGGTGAAACGCAAGTATTGTTCGGCGGCATGTATTTCCTGTAAAAAATGTGTCCGTACCGATGCAGAACGGTTCAGTATGCAGGACCAGTTGGTCCGTGTACGGTATAATATGCCTGTAACGAAGGATCTCCTGGAACAGGTGAAGTGTCCCACCGGCGCGCTCCAGATGGAAGAAGAACATCGCGGTTTGATGGAAAAACTCCACAGCGGTCAGGGGAATAAGGAGTAAGTTATGATCAGACAATTCAAAACCTGGAAATTTTCCGGCGGTGTCCACCCCGATGACGGGAAGGCACTTTCCGCTTCGGTGGAAGTGAAGACGGCTCCCCTGCTGGATAAGTATATCGTTCCCCTGCATCAGAATATCGGTGCCGTGCCGAAATGGATCGTGGAAAAAGGTCAGACTGTGAAGAAAGGACAGCGGATCGCGGATCCCAGCGGGTTCGTTTCTGTGCCGCTTCATTCTCCGGCTGCCGGAACCGTGGGGAACATTGTGGAGATCCCGGGCGCGGCCGGTGCCATGCTGCAGGCTGTGGAAATCATTCCGGACGGTACGGAAGAATGGGATAATACCCTTTCCCCGATCCCCGACTGGAAGAATACGGACCGGGAAAGACTCAAACAACGTATTCTGGATGCCGGTCTGATCGGCATGGGCGGTGCCGCATTCCCGACGCATGTGAAGCTCTCTCCGCCCCCGGAAAAGAATATCGACACCCTGATCCTGAACGGAGCGGAATGTGAACCTTATCTTACGGCGGACCACCGGTTGATGGTGGAAGACCCGGAAGCCGTACTGGAAGGTGCGGCGATCGCCGCCAAGATCCTGAAAGTCACCCGTGTGTTTGTCGGGATCGAGAAGAACAAGCCCGATGCCATCGAAAAAATGAGAGCACTGGGCGAAAAGTACGGGGTCCATGTGATCCCCTTGCGTGTACGTTATCCCCAGGGCGGAGAAAAACAGTTGATCTATGCCATGACGGGGCGCGCCATCGCCACCGGTGGATTGCCCATGGACGTGGGCTGTGTGGTCCAGAATGTGGGAACATGTGCCGCCATACGGGATGCGGTGGTCTACGGTCGTCCGCTGATCGAACGCTATACCTCGGTCACAGGGACAGCGGTCTGTCAGCCCGGTACCTGGAAAGTACGGATCGGGACCCCCATCGGCAAACTTCTGGAGTTGGCGGGCGGCGTGAATGACGATGTGGCAAAAGTGATCCTGGGAGGTCCCATGATGGGCTTCTCCCAGGCATCTCTGGATGTCACCGTGACCAAGAATACCTCCGGCATACTCCTTCTGAAACCCTCGGAGACTGCCAGGTATGAATCGGCACCCTGTATCCGTTGCGGACGTTGTGTAACGGTTTGCCCCATGCGTTTGCTGGCGGGTCCGTTGAGTGTAATGATCGAAGGCGAACGGTACGATCTTGCGGAACAGAACTTTGTGATGGACTGCATGGAATGTGGATCCTGCGCCTATGTATGCCCCTCCAAACGTCCGCTGGTTCAGCATTTCCGCCGTGCGAAAGCGGAGATCAATGCGATCCGCCATGCTGCGAAAAAATAAGAAAGTGAATGAACAATGAGTGAAGAAAAACAAACTGCGGAAACACAAACTGTCTGCCGTCTCCCAGTGACGAAAGACCTGGTTTTGAGTACATCGCCCCACATTCAGGATGGCGATTCCGTCGGTAAGATCATGCTGAAAGTGATCCTGTGCCTTGTGCCTGCCATGATCGCTTCTGTTATATTTTTCGGATGGGATGCGATCCGGGTACTGGTCATCACCACTGCCGCCTGTATGGTCATGGAGTACGGTATTTGCCTGATCGCGAAACGGAGACACACCCTCTGGGATTGGTCTGCGGCTGTGACCGGGGTGATCCTGGCATTGAATCTGCCGTCCACCGCACCCTGGTGGCTTTGTATTGCCGGTGCATTCATTGCCATTGTGATCGCCAAAGGAGTTTTCGGCGGACTGGGACAGAATCCGTTCAATCCGGCGGCTGCGGCGCGTGTGGCATTGCTGGTCGGTTTTGCCGGGCCCATGACGAATTTTGCGAAACCGATCCGTGGTATTGCGGGGGAAGTCCAGTGCGTTTCCGGTCCCACCGCATCGGCAGACTTCGTGAGCTGTCCCACGCCCCTGGGATTGGCGAAAGCGGCGGAGACGGTGGAAGAGATCAATGTGTTGCAGACGGGCGAACAGCTCTGGAATTACTTTGTCGGAAACATCGGCGGATCGCTGGGTGAAACGTCTGCTCTGGCGATCCTGATCGGCGGTATTGCGTTGATCTGTATGCGGGTCATCAGCTGGCATATTCCCTTTGCAATGCTGGGCAGTGTGGCACTCTTTACGGCAATGGTTCATGGTTTTGCGCCGGATCTCACCCCGGGACCGCTGTTCCATTTGACCACCGGCGGTGTCATGATCGGTGCGTTTTTCATGGCGACGGATATGGTGACTTCGCCCATGTCGAAGCAGGGAATGATCATCTTCGGTGCCGCCATCGGGATCCTGACCTGCGTGATCCGGATCTGGGGCGGATATCCGGAAGGGGTCAGTTTCTCCATCGTGATCATGAATGCTCTTGTCCCGTTGATCGACCGGTATTGTTTCAAACGTCCGTTCGGATGGCATCCATCCAGTGTATCTGCGCTCCAGATACGGAGAGGAGAGATCAAATGAGTAAAGATCTGACCAAAAAATCCGGAATTATTTACCTTTCCGTTTTCCTGTTTCTTGTCTGTGCAGTGGCCACCGCGCTGATGAGTTTCGCCGCCGTTATGACGGATAAACCCATTGCGGACCGGCAGAAGGCGTTGATCGCAGGCACACTCAAACGCGTCCTGCCACCCTTCGAAACAGTCACGGAACAGAAGGCGGAGAACGGAAGCACGGTTTATACTGCACTGGATGCCGGAGGCAAAACAGTCGGGTATGCGGTACTCTGCACCACACAGCAAGGGTACGCCGGACGGGTGGAAGCATTGGTGGGTTTCTCCGCCGATCATTCGATCTGGAATATCGTGGTGACTTCACACAATGAAACGCCGGGCATCGGGACCCGTGTGATGGACCGGGAACGGGTGAAGACCATATCCGATGTTGTCCGCGGAAAAGAGGAAGATCCTTCTCTGCCGCCCAATGCGGTACTGGATTCTTATAAAGGCAAGAAACGTACGGATGTGCTTTCCCGTGAGACGGTCCACTTTATTTCCGGTGCAACGGTGAGTTCCAATGCGGTTCTTGACCTGGTCCTTACGGCACGGAACATTCTGGGGAAGACCATTGGAGTGAAAGGAAAGTGAGCATGACAAACATATTGAAAGAATTTATCAAAGGACTCTGGAAAGAGAATCCGGTGCTGGTCCTGGTGCTGGGAATGTGTCCCGCACTTGCCACCAGTTCCAATGGATCCAATGCGGTTGCCATGGGACTTGCCACCACATTCGTTCTGATGTGCAGCAACTGCGTGATCGCGATGATCCGGAACATCGTCCCGGGGAAGATCCGTATCCCATGTTACATCGTGATCATTGCCACATTTGTAACGGTGGTTGAACTGTTGATGAAGGCGTATGCACCCATTGCGATCTATCGTGCGCTGGGTATCTTCCTTCCGTTGATCGTGGTGAACTGCATCGTGTTGGGCAGAGCGGAAGCCTTTGCCTCGAAAAACGGGGTGCTGTTATCCATGGCGGACGGACTTGGAATGGGGTTGGGATTCACCATCGCCCTGACCATCGTTGGCTTGATCCGGGAATTCATTGCGGCAGGTACGCTGTTCAATATACACATGCAGTGCTGGGAGAGCGGTTTTGCGGTTTTCGGGCAGGCGCCGGGCGGATTCATTGTACTCGGTTTTCTGCTCGCCGGTATGAATTATCTCAATATGCGCAAGATCCGGAAATCCGGGGCACGGTATACCCCGCCGCCGGATTTTGATTGCCGTCATTGCGCATTATGCAGTCTGGGAGAAACAAAGAAGAACAATAAGAATAATAACGATACAACCAGTAAGGAGTCGTGACAACTATGAAAACGATCTGCACAAATTGTAATCAGGAAATGGAAGTCGGAGACGATCAGGCAGGGCAGAATGTGGCGTGTTCATCCTGTGGAAAAGCGTTCCCTGCTGCACCCGCGAAAGAATGTAAACATTGTAATGCCGCCATCGCGCAAAATGTAACAAAATGTCCGCACTGCGGAAAATCGCAGATCTCCATCGGGATCCGGAAACCCGGCGCAATGTCTCAACCTGCAGCGGAACCCGCACCTGCTCCCGCCGCCGCTCCCGAAGCGCCCAAAGCGGAAAAATCCAAAATCGGGATCCGGAAACCCGGCGCGGCTCCCGCTGAATCCGCTCCCGGTGAAACTGCTCCCGCGGAGCCCGCGCCTGCCGCCACCGAACCTGCACCCGCCCCGGCAGAACCCGCTGCTCCCGCACGCGCTCCGATGCAGAAACTGGCATTGAAACGTCCGGGCGCAGCTCCGGCGGAACCCGCACCCGCGCCTGCTCCTGCATCTGCTCCTGCGGCTGCTCCTGCGGCCGGTGCACCGAAATTGAGCTTGAAAAAGCCTGGTGCGCCTTCTCCGGCTCCCGCCGAAGAAGAAACAGAAGTAAAGATCGCACCTCCTGCGACACCTGCATCTGCTCCCGCCGCCCCTGCGGGTGGCGCTCCGAAACTGAATCTGACTCCTCCTGCGGCGGCTCCTGCGGGCGGAGCTCCGAAACTGAATCTGACACCCCCTGCGGCTGCTCCTGCGGGCGGAGCCCCGAAATTGAATCTGACTCCTCCTGCGGCTGCCCCTGCGGGCGGAGCCCCGAAACTGAATTTGACGCCTCCCGCTGCCCCTGCGGGCGGAGCTCCGAAACTGAATCTGACGCCTCCTGCCGGTGGTGCTTCTGTGTCAGGGGAATCGAAATCGGAAGAAGTCGCAGAAAAGCCGAAAGGGGATATGGGGAAAAAGATCGGGATCATTCTCGGGATCGTTGCCGGGGTGATTCTGCTTGCTGCGGGTGGCGGTATCGCCGCCTGGTATTTCATGAATGCTCCTTTCGGTGCGGAAGAACAGCTGGCGAAAGGGAAAGAACTGTATGCGGAAGGGAAGAAAGACAAAGCCTATCTCATGCTGGAACGTTCTGCCAAACAGGGCGTTGCGGAAGCCGCATATCTTCTCGGTACGTTCTGTGAAAAAGGCGAAGGCACGACCAAAGACGAATTCAAGGCATTGGATTGGTATACAACGGCATCCGATAACGGCTTTATGGATGCGCAGTATTTGATGGCGTGCCGTTATGAATCCGGTACCGGAGTTGCAAAAGACACTGCAAAGGCATTTGAGCTTTACAAGAAAGCCGCGGATCAGGGACATGCCAAAGCCGGAGAAAGTCTTGCCCGTTGTTATGAAAACGGGATCGGTGTGGAAAAGAATATCAATGAAGCACTGAAACTGAAAGAAAAGGCGGCAGCCAACGGCGATGCCGATGCACAATATCTGGTCGCTCTCTGGATGCTGGAAGGTGATCAGATCGAATACGTCCCGGAGACTGCGTTCCAGTATTTCTCCAATGCTTCTGCAGCCGGATTGCCTCTTGCCAGCTTGAAGGCGGCGGAATGTCTGACGATCGGACTCGGCACAGAGAAAAATGCGGATGCTGCAAAGGAAAAACAGGCCCTCGCGTTCAAACAGGCGACCGAAGCCCTTGCCGGGGAAAATCCTTCTTCCGATGCCATTATTGCCGCAGCTATTTGCTATGCCAACGGAATCGGCTGTGACCAGGACAAAGCAAAAGCCCAGGAACTGTTGGCTCCGCTCTGGGAACAGAAAGATTCGGATGCCCTTTATTATGACTATGTTCTTTTCGGACAGGATGCTTCCGATGATGTGAGACAGCGTGCGACCGCGCATTTGCGCATGAGTGCGGATCTCCGTCATGCCGCCGCCCAGACTCTTTACGCGGAAAAGAACGGGAAGGCTGCAGCCCGTTATCTGGAACTGGCAGTGGAACAGAGATTTCTTAATGCCTACGTTCTCAATGCCCGCTGGATCTTCAATGAGAATCCGGAGGATTTGAGTAAATGCCGCGAACTCTGTGAAGAAGCTGCGAAACGTGGAAAATCGGATGCCCTCTATATGCTGGGTAAAATGCAGTTGAAAGAATTGGTGAAAGTGGAAGCGGAAAAAGTACAGGAAGCCAAAGACGGGATCGTGGACTATTTCTGGAAGGCTGTCACCGTACCGAATCCTTCGGCAGATGCCGCAGAGGAATTGGATGCACTCCGGAATAACAAGGAGTTCCAGGAAACGTTGTTCAACCGTTACAAAAAAGAGGCGGAAAGTGGAAACTTGTTTGCCAAAAAGGAACTTGCCTGGTTTTTCTATACGGGTACGGCAACAGAGAAAAACATTGCGACAGCGGTGGATTATTATTGGGAAACGAAGTGCCTGGATGAACTGGAAAAGATCCTGAACAACAAGGAAGAGGTGGAAAAGATCATCGGACTTTATGAAAAAGCCGCCAATGAAGGCGATGCCGAATTGCAGTATTTGCTTGCCATGATCTATCAGCAGGGTAAACTGGTGGAAAAAGATCTGGAAAAAGCGTTGTCCTGGTTGGAAAAAGCCGGGGAATCCGGCAATGTGAATGCCATGTATCAGGCTGGAGTGATGAAATATCAGGAAGCTCCCGGCCCTGAACTTTACGGCAATGACCCGTTCTTCAAGGGGGTGAAACGGGATCGGAAAGCGGGCGCAGAATGGTTCAAACGTGCTGCAGAAACCGGTGATGCCAAATCCCAGTACCGTTATGCCCGTGCGATCCTCTATGGACATGGCGAGGGAGTGGAAGATAAAATGGCGGAAGCAATGCAATGGTTTGCAAAATCCGCAGAGCAGAAATACGCACCTGCGATATTTGCATCCATTCTGTTTGCATTGCAGAAACCGGAAGAGTTGACACCCGAGATCAAAGAAAAACTGATCCAGCAGCTGAAGGTCGCGGCGGCAACTTATCCGCCCGCCATGTTCGCTTACGGTGAAGTTCTGCGTCTTTCCGGTGACCGCAAAGGTGCCAATGAATGGTATGACAAGGCATCGAAAGCCCATTATGTTCCCGGGATCATTGCGGCAGGTGATGCGCGGAAGATGGATCGGGAGATCGAACGTGCATCCAAATTCAAGTATGTGCCTGCCATTGCGGAAGAAGGGTCCAATCTTCTCCGTTCCAAAAAAATGAAAGATGCACAGGATGCAAAAGAACGGCTCGAATATGTGCTGAAACGGGAATATTCTGCGGTGTATAACAACATCGGGGTTGCCCAGGCAAATATGACCGGGCGTACATCCGCAAAAGTGCGTGAATTTTTCGAAAAAGCAGCGGAAGCGGGCTCTGTCCGTGCACTGTACAATCTGGCGTACTGTTATTTTTCTGCCAGTGATATGGATATGATCCCCAACTATCAGCGTGCCGTTTCCTATATCAAGAAGGTTCAGGAAAAGGATCCCGAATTTGATATGCCGAAATTTCTGGAACGGAATCTGAAAAAACTTCTTGATCTGACCATGGAACGGAAAGAATTGCTGGAATTGGATAAAAAAGACCGCAGTGAAGGACAATTCCTGCAGAAGGATGGGAAACTGATCAAACAGTATGCCAATCAGAAAGAAGAAGACGAAGCAAGAAAACTGATGCGTCGTATGGATGATAACCGTTCCGAAATCAATAAATTGCAGAACCGGATCCGGAAGACATTCCATCTGGAACTGGATCCTGATTTCCGCGAAGGGTTCTTCCTCAGCGATCCCAAACTGAAATATCCCTGGAAACCGTTTGCCGATATCGGTCTGCTGGTGAAAAAATAAGATTTTTAGGAGAGGCAAGAAATGAAACAAGAAATGAAAGATATCGTACCTGCGATCCCGTTACCCAAAGAGTATAAACTCAATCCTGCGTTCTGCGATGATTTCTCCGGTCCCGGACTGGACCGGACACGCTGGATGGATTTCTATGCCGACTGGAAAGGGCGGCCCGGTGGATTCTTTTATGACCCCGCCAACGTGGCTGTGAAGGACGGGATGCTGCGGATCACTGCACGGGAAGTGCCGGAGGAGACGCTCACCGATGAACTGCGCGTACTGAATTTCCCCGCCCGGTCCTGCGGGATCATCCGCACCCGGGAACGGGTGTTGTACGGATGTTTTCAGACCCGGTTCCGCACCATGAATGCGGCGGTTTGTAACGCGTTCTGGCTGAATGACTCCCTGGATGTGGACAAGAAGTACAAACCCGGTTATTTCAGTGATGAGATCGATATTTATGAGGTCTTCGGCAAGTCCACGATCGAAGGGGCAGGGAACATCTTTTACAATACCGCACACCGTCTCAATACGCCTTACATCGAAGGACGTATTTTCTGCGGCAATACATCGTTTGCGCCGAAAAAACAGCACAAGCCCCGGTTCGCATTCCATAAGGGGTTCCACACTGCCACATTCCTCTGGACTCCGGATACGCTGGAATGGTATCTGGACGGCAAGCTGACGTTCCGGCATCCCAATGATTATTATCACAGTGCCATGCGGATCAATTTTGACTGCGAAGTGATGACACATTGGGCAGGGAGCCCGGATTCGGCAGATCTCCCCGCGGAATATCAGGTGGATTACTTGCGTGTCTGGCAGAATGAGGTTCGAATAATATTGTGAAATAAAGAAAAAAAGGGTGAAATGCTCTTGTAATCCGGGGGAA
This sequence comes from Victivallales bacterium, assembly GCA_045592785.1. GTDB lineage: Bacteria > Verrucomicrobiota > Lentisphaeria > Victivallales > UBA1829 > RGIG8244. Next base: position 70,245 of record JAZNVL010000057.1, read on the forward strand.
AACGGAGTATATTACCGGACGCGTCAATCGAAACAACCGAAGGAGTTTGTCATGTGGAATTATAACGATAAAGTCATGGATCATTTTTTGAATCCGCGCAATGTGGGAGAGATCCCGGATGCGGATGCCGTCGCCGAAGTGGGAAATATGTCCTGCGGCGATGCCCTGAAACTGTATTTGAAGCTGGATGATCAGGGCAGGATCGCAGATGTGAAATTCCAGACTTTCGGGTGCGCAAGTGCCATCGCTTCCAGTTCCGCACTCACCGAACTGGTCAAGGGCATGACGCTGGAAGAAGCCTCCAAAGTCACCAATCAGGATATCGTGAAGATCATTGATGACCTGCCGGAAGAAAAAATGCACTGTTCCGTCATGGGGATGGAAGCATTGCAGGCTGCCATTCAGAATTACCGGAAACAGCACGGACTTGCCGGGGATGCTCCTGAAATGGATGACGATCACGAAGGCAGGATCATCTGCAAATGTTTCGGCGTGACGGATAACATGATCCGTAAAGTGGCGAAGATCAACAATCTCACCAAAGCCGAAGAGATCACCGAATACACCAAAGCAGGCGGCGCATGCGGGTTCTGTCTGGATAAGATCCAGGAGATCCTGGACGACCTCAATAAAGTCCAGAGTCCCAACGCAGCCGATACCGCCGTTTCCGCCGGACCCGATTTCGATTCCCTTTCCCCGGTGAAAAAGATCCTGCGGATCCAGGAGATCATTGAAAAAGAGATCCGCCCGCAGCTGGAACATGACGGCGGCAGTATTGAACTTATTGACCTGGACGGCGATATTGTGAAAGTGCAGCTGAAAGGTGTTTGTGCGACTTGCCCCAATGCCCAGTTGACTCTGCGGAAATTCGTGCAGGCGAAGCTCAATGAACTTCTCTCCGGAAAACTCGTTGTGGAGGAAGCATAAATCATGTTCAAGGATGCCATTTATTTTGATAATAACGCCACCACACGGGTCGCTCCCGAAGTGCTGGAAGCCATGATCCCTTATCTCTCCGACTTCTACGGGAATCCTTCCAGTATCCATCGGTTCGGCGGACAGCTTGCGGCGCATATTGAGACCGCCCGGGAACAGGTCGCCGCCATGTTGGGCGCGGCGTATCCCACCGAGATTCTCTTTACCTCCTGCGGGACGGAAAGCGACAGTTCCGCCATTTTGAGTGCGGTCTCCTGCTGTCCGAAACGGCATAAGATCGTGACCTCCTGCGTGGAGCATCCGGCGGTATTGAATCTCTGCCGTGATCTGGAACGGAAGGGATACCGTATCGCCGAGATCCCCGTGGACAGCAAAGGACGTCTTGACATGGAACGGGCACGGGAAATGATCGACGATGATACCGTGATCGTTTCGGTCATGTGGGCGAATAACGAGACCGGCAACATTCATCCGGTGGCGGAACTGGCGGAACTGGCACATCGTGCCGGCGCGTTGTTCCACACCGATGCGGTCCAGGTCGCCGGAAAGATCCCGCTGAACCTGAAAGACCTCAATATCGATATGCTCAGTATCTCCGGACACAAGTTCCATGCCCCGAAAGGTGTGGGAGCCCTTTACATCCGGCGCGGGACCCGGTTCCACCCCTTTGTGCTGGGCGGACATCAGGAAAGCGGCCGTCGTGCGGGAACGGAAAACATTGCCTCCATCATCGGGATGGGGAAGGCGGCGGAACTCTCTCTTGCTCATCTTGCCGAAGAACAGAATCAGGTCCGTTTCCTCCGGGATAAACTGGAAAAGACTGTGTTGGAAACCATCCCCGCCGTTCGCGTGAATGGAGATGTGGAACACCGTCTGCCCAATACGGCAAACATTTCCTTCGAATACATCGAAGGGGAATCCATCCTCATGCTGTTGGATATGGACGGTATTTGTGCGTCAAGCGGCAGTGCATGTACCACCGGCAGTCTGGAACCCTCGCACGTCATGCGTGCCATGGGTGTTCCGTACACCGCGGCACACGGCGCGATCCGGTTCAGTTTCTCCCGTTACAATACGGAAGCGGAAGTGGACTTCACGCTGTCGAAACTGCCCGGCGTGATCGAACGTCTGCGGAATATTTCACCCTATTGGAAAAAAGTACAGGCGTAAACGTCTGTTATGATCTTATACAGGAGTTGCTATGAAACTTTCCATCCCTGTGATCCGCGAAGTGGATGTCCTTTTGCTTGGCGGGACCATTTCCGGTTGTTGTTATGCGTTGAAGTTCGCTGAAAAAGGATACCGGGTATTCGCGGCGACTCCCTATGCTTATTTCGGCGATGATCTCTGTGCCGTTCTGGATATGCAGAGCGAAAAATCCGCCGATTACCGCGCCATCTTTCCGGAAGAACTCTATGCCAATCCCACTCCGCTTCAGGTGAAAGCCCATCTGGATCGCGCGTTCACCGATGCCGGAATCGATTTCCTCTTCCATTCGTATCCCGTCGCGGTCGCAGAGGATGCCGATGGAAATGCCGCCGGTGTGGTGATCGCCAACCGGACCGGGTTCCAGGTGATCCGGGCAAAATGTATTCTGGATGCGTCCCGTTACGGCTCTGTTGTGTCACGCAAGCCTTTTGTTCCCGGCGAATACAATGTCTCTCTGATCCAATACGGCGCCTGCACGGAATGTGACGGCATCACGGTGGAAACTCTGCCTTTGCAGTCGGAATGTGAAGAAGAGATGTTCTCTGTTTACAAAGCAACGAAGCGCGTTTATGTGAATGAACTCACACCTGCGGAACTCAACCGGATCACCGGGGAAATGCGCCGTGCCTGTTTCCATTCGAAAATCGCGGCAACAGCGCCGGAATGTTATTTCGATTTCGGCGATCTCCTGGCAGAACCCGATCCCGCCGACGGCATTCTCACTCCCTCCCAGTTCGGACAGACGGAGTCCGTACTCCGTCAGCGTAACATCGGGAAAGCAGTCCGGATCCGCTATAACAGTCCGGCTGCGGACGGCTTGGAAGTCTGCCGTCTGGATCCCCCGGTCCGCTATGCCGATGCCGGAGATTTCCTGGAGTTTGACCTGAACCGTTTCCCCGTTCTGGAACGCTGTGATGTACTCGTCACCGGCGCAGGGACCGGCGGCGGCCCGGCAGCCATCGCGGCAGCCGATCAGGGTGCGGCGACGATCGTGACCGATATGCAGTCACATCCCGGCGGACTGTGTACGTCCGGCATGATCTGTGCGTACTGGTTCGGCAACCGTTGCGGTTTCTCCAGCGAACTGGACCGCGGATGCCGTGTACTTACGGGACTTTCCCTTGATGATATGCCCCCCATCTGGGAAACAGGAAATTACCTGGTGAAACAGCACTGGCTGCTGTTGCGCGGACAGGATGCCGGTACCTCGTTCCGGTTCCAGACACTGACTGCCGCCGCTGTTCTGAAAAACGGCGCTGTCTGCGGTGCGTTGTGTGTCACTCCGCTGGGCTGCGGAATGATCCTGGCGGATGCCTGTGTTGACTCCACGGGCAATGCCGATCTTGCCGCCGCTGCCGGAGCCAGAACGGAACCTATGATCGCGGAGGAACCCACCGCCGTACAGGGCGCAGGACATTCCCCGTTCCAGCTCCATCCCCGCTGCGAGAACAGCGATTATTCTTTCGTATGTGATTCCGATGTCGCGGATGCGACCCGGATCCTTATCACTTCCCGGGAGAAATTCACCGGATGGTTCGATACCGTCTCCATGCTGGACACCCGGGAACGGCGCCGTCTTGCCGGGGTCATCCAGCTGCAGCCCCATGATTTCTATGCCAACCGGACCTATGAAGATACCATCAACATCGCCCGGAGCAATTTCGATACCCACGGCGTTATCATCCATCCCATGTTCATGCTCAAAGCAACGGAAGAGGAACCCTATTACGCCAACGTGCCGTACCGTGCCCTGCTGCCGGAAACACTGGATGGTGTCCTTGTGACCGGATTGGGTGTCAGTGCGCACCGTGACTGTATGCCGTTGATCCGGATGCAGGCGGACGTGCAGAATCAGGGGTACGCCGCCGGTGTGGCTGCTGCCATGACTGCGAAAAACAAAGCTTCTTTCCGGGATATTGACATCAAAGCATTGCAGAAGGTTTTGATCGGGAAAGAGATCCTGCCGGAACGCGTCCTGACGGAAACCGATTGTATCGGCGAGATCCGGGAAGATTCCAGTCATTACGAATTGGCGTCCATCTTCCAGGATCCGGAAAAAGCGTTGCCCGTACTCAAAGAAAAATTGGCGGCGGATCCCGAGGATGTCCATACCGCTCATATCCTTGCGTTCCTCGGCGATGATTCCGGCAAACAGTTGCTGGAACAGACACTGCACGCTTCCCCCTGGGATGAAGGCTGGAAATATCGCGGCATGGGGCAGTTCGGACCCTGTGTCAGCTATCTGGACAGCATCATCTTTGCCCTTGACCGGGTGAACGGGGATGCCGGTGTCATTCTGGAAAAACTTTCCACACTCACGCCGGACTCGGAATTCTCCCATTACCGCGCGGTCTGCATGTTCCTGATCCATCATCCCGTGAATACGGCAGCGGCGGATCTCAAACGTCTTCTTGCGCTCCCCGGCATGACCGGGTACGCCATCCGGAATCATGCGGATGCGTTGGCATCCAACCGCCCGGAACGCAATGATACCACGTTCCGCAACAGTCAGTTGAAGGAACTGTATCTGGCGAAAGCGTTGCAGGCATGTGCGCCGGGGGATGAGACAGCGGAAAAGATCCTGCACGACTACGGGACGGGACTCCAGGCGTATTACGCCGCCTTTGCGAAGATGTGATTTTTGCATAAAAAATAGAAACTTCCCTTGCAATTCCGCCCTTTTGTGCTATGTTATGTGACAAAATGTAACAAGTCAACAAAATGGAACGTGAGGTGTCATTATGTCAACTTCCAGTTTACATAAGCGGATCATACCGAAATTGCGGAAGCTGGACCCGCAATCCATGCGGAACTGTATTCAGCTGCTTGCCAAAGAACACGGATTTCTGGAAAATATTTTCAACACCATCGGGGAAGGGGTGGTGGTGATCGATGATTCCCTGCATATCCTGTATCATAATGCGGCGGCGAAATCCATGCTGGGACTGCCCGATGAACTCTCCCGTCTCACCATGAACAAGATCCTGAAAGGGCTGAACTGGGAAGCACTTCTTCCCCGTCAGCAGCATGGCGGCACGGCATCGAAAGTGGTCCGTCAGGAACTGGAATTATCCTATCCCTGTCGCCGTATCGTGCAATTTTACACTCTGCCCATCAGCGGCAGTGATTCCCAATACGTTCTGATCTTCAATGACGTTACGTCCATGATGGATGCGGCGGTGAGTTCTGCGGAAACGGAACGGAGCCGTATGATCTCCATGCTGGCAGCCGGAGTTGCCCACGAGATCGGGAATCCGTTGAACAGTTTGTATCTGCACCTGCAATTCCTGCAACGGTTGTTGGGCAGCGGGGAATATTCCGCCGGGGAAGCCCTTGAGGAAGTGACGGAGGCCCGCGGAGAAGTGGAACGTCTGGATACCATCATCAATCAATTTCTCCGTGCGATCCGTCCGGGGAAACTTACCATGCAGATGCTGGATCTCAAAACGCTGGTGTTGGAGTCGCTCCACTTCATGCGGCATGAGATCTCTGCCAGAGAGATCCATGTGGATGTGCTGTGGGATGACAATATCCCCTTCATCAACGGGGATGCCGGACAGCTGAAACAGGCATTTTATAATCTGGTGAAGAATGCGGTCCAGGTCATGCAGAACGGCGGACGGCTGGGGGTAAGTTGTTCTTCGGACAGCGACTTTGTGACACTTTCCGTCATGGACAGCGGTCCCGGGATCGCACAGGAAAACCTTTCCAGCATCTTTCAGCCGTATTTCACGACAAAGGACCGTGGTACTGGGCTGGGCCTGATGATCGTGGAACGGATCGTCCGGGATCACGGCGGCAGTTTGAGTGTGGAAAGTGAAGAAGGCGCGGGGACAACGTTTACGATCGCCATACCCCGTCGTGACCGGATGGTGAAAGTGCTTCCGCCGCCGATGGAACAGGATCATACAAAAGAAAGTGAGAAGATATGAGCAATCACAGGAAGAAACCGGCACTGCTGCTGGCAGATGATGAACGCGGGACCAGAGAAGTTCTGGCGAAATTTCTCCGGCTGCAATACGATGTCACCCTCGCAGAAGACGGGGAGGTCGCAGTGAATCTTCTGGACCGGAACGATTACGATATTGTGCTGACGGATATCCGGATGCCCGGCGCCGACGGGTTCCGTATTCTGGAAAAGACATTGGAAAAACCTTCTCCGCCGCCCTGTATCATGTTTACTGCCTACGGTTCGATCGAGACCGCGGTGGATGCCATGCGGAAGGGCGCATTTGACTTTGTGACCAAGCCGGTGAACTTCGATCAGCTGGAAATCGTCATCGCACGAGCAATGGAGTCCAAACGCATCAAACAGGAAAATCATGAACTCAAACAGCGGTTGGATGACCGGTTCGGACTCCATGGGATCATCGGGTCCTCCCCCGCCATGCGCCTGGTCATCGATACCGTCCGCCAGGTCGCACCGACGCGGTCCACGGTCCTCATCGAAGGGGAAAGCGGGACCGGGAAAGAATTGATCGCGCAGGCGATCCACCAATTGAGCGGGAGAACGGGGAAATTTGTTGCGGTGCATTGTGCTGCGCTGCCGGAAAACTTACTGGAAAGTGAACTTTTCGGACACGAACGCGGGGCATTCACCGGAGCATACGATAAAAAGATCGGCAGATTCGAAATGGCGGAGAACGGGACCATCTTTCTGGATGAGATCGGGGAGATCCCCCTTTCCGTTCAGGTGAAACTTCTGCGGGTCCTGGAAAACCGTTCTTACGAACGGCTGGGCGGCACCGAAACCTTGAACTCAACAGCCCGGGTCGTCACCGCAACAAACCGGGATCTCGCGGCAATGGTCCGGGAAGGGACGTTCCGGGAAGACCTGTTCTATCGTTTGGACGTGGTCCGGGTGGATCTCCCGCCGTTGCGTGAACGTCGGGAAGACATACCCCAGCTGATCCAGCATTATCTGGAAATTTTTGCCAATGAGAACGGGAAAGGGGATATGACGATCACAGAACCTGCCATGTCCGCATTGACGGCTTACGACTGGCGCGGGAATATCCGTGAACTCAAAAACTGTGTGGAACGCATGGTCGTTCTCTGCCGGGGGAAAGAGATCGGCATCGAGAACGTTCCGTTGAACATCCGTGAGGATCTGGAGCCCGGGATCGGGAAAGCCATTCTTTCCTCCGGCGGATGCGATCTGGAACAGAATGAAAAGATCCTGATCGAACGCGCGCTGAATGAGACCGGCGGGAACCGGAGCAAGGCGGCGGAAAAACTGGGGATCAGTCGTCGTACGTTACATAGAAAACTTCATATTTACAACATAGATTAAGGAGTCAGGAACATGAGAAACTGTATTTTCTGCAAAATCATCGCCGGGGAGATCCCCTCTGTCAAAGTTTATGAAGATGAACTCGTTTATGCGTTCCTGGATATCGGACCCATCAATTTCGGACACACCCTTGTGATCCCGAAAGAACATCATACCAGTGTGGCTACTGTCCCCGAAAATATCGCGGGCCGTATGTTCCTGGTGGGTTCCCGTCTGGGCGTTGCCATGCGCAGAGCCATGAATGCCGACGGATTCAATCTGCATCTTTCCGACGGTACGGTGGCAGGACAGGTCGTCATGCACGCACATTTGCACGTTGTGCCCCGGTGGGTGGACGATCAATTCCATTGGAACTGGCGTCAGCTTGCCTATGAATCGGATGAAGCCAAGACGAAACTGCGTGACAAGATCGCAGCGTATTTTCAGCTGCATCGTGATGCGTCCGAAATGACAGAGGATTGATTACACGCCCGGGAAATATTCCCGGATGACCTTGATAACGCCATGGTCATTGTTGGAGGGGGCGGAATACGCCGCAACGGCTTTGACATCCGGCACTGCATTTTCCATGGCATAACTGTATTGTGTTTCCTGCAACAGGGCAATGTCGTTATTGTAGTCGCCGAAAGACATACATTCCGCTTTGGTCAGCCCCAATCGCGCCAGCAGAAAACGCATGGCTGTCCCCTTGTTGACGTCCGGGTGCATACAGTCCAGCCAGTATTTCCCCGCCAGTGAACAGTTGAGATCATCGGCGTGAGGACTTATGCAGTCCGTCACCCAGCTTTCTCTGGCTTCTTCGGGGTGAAAGATCGCTATTTTGACGATGGAATCCCCGGCTTCTCTGACGGCGGCAACGGGGTCTTCCGTAATGACACGGCTGGCGTAATAATAAGAGGAACACAAGGCACCGGCTTCGTTCGTCGGGTGCAGATACGCCGCTTTCGCCCCGCAGAGAAGAACCGTGGCATCCGGGATGTTGACGGCGGCACGATAGACACTGACCGCCTTTTCCAACGGGATGGGGCAGATGTAGATCTGTTCATCGCCATCCATGAGCAGAGATCCGTTCTCCGCCAGAAAAATGAGCTTGTCGGCAGCGGGCGCAAAGAGTTTGCGCAGGTTGTGATACTGTCTTCCGCTGGCGACGACAAAGCGGACACCGCGCTCATGGAGCCGTCCCACCATATCAAAGAAACCGGGCGGCAGCTCTCTGTTGTCATTCAGCAGAGTGCCGTCCATATCACTGGCGATCAGTTTGATGTTCATGATCAGATATCCAGATCCTTGACACCGGCAGCGTGCCGTTCGATGTATTCCCGACGGGGTTCCACGGCATCGCCCATGAGGAGCGTGAACATGCGTTCGGCTTCCACGGCATCTTCCATGGTGACTTTGATCATCTTGCGGGTGGCGGGATTCATGGTCGTTTCCCAGAGTTGTTCCGGGTTCATTTCACCCAACCCTTTGTACCGCTGGATCTTCAAACCTTCGCGTCCGTTGAGTTTCACCGCATTGAAGAGATCGACCATGGAGCAGAGCGTCTTGTCATCATCGTTCTTGCGGATGATGAACAGGGGTTCCGTACCCTGGAACAGTGTTTTGGGCTGATGTCCGGCATCGATCATTTCCTGTCCCAAAGCGGCACAATCCTTGGCTTCGTAGATCTTGACGATGTCGATGGCGGGATGGAGCGGTTTGGGCGCATCCGGATCCGCGCCTTCGGGGAGCTGAATGGGCGGGAGACGTGTTTCGGCTTCCGCGATGCATTGCAGTTCTTCTTCCTGATTGAACACGAATTTTTCGGTGGTGGAACCATCCGTTTCGTGAATGATGATCAGTTCCGTGGGGAATTCGCCATTCCGTTCCAGCGTGAAGTAGTGAGAGGGATCCACGCCATGACGATGAAGTCCGGAGGTGATCTTCTGTCCGCGTTCCACAAAAGAAGTGATCTTGTGGAGATCTTCGTATGTCATCACCGCGCCGGTTGCCGCCCAGATGACCTGAATATCTTCGTAACCCAGCTGGACGAGATAACGGTCAAGCTGTTCGTCACTGTCGATATAGCGTTCGTTTTTCCGTTTTGTGACTTTATACAGCGGGGGCTTTGCGAGGTATACGAATCCGCCTTCGATCAGCGGTTTCATTTCGCGATAGAAGAAGGTGAGCAGGAGGGTCGAAATGTGAGACCCGTCCACGTCCGCGTCAGTCATGATCACGATGCGGTGATAACGGAGTTTTTCCATCACGAATTCTTCGCCGTTGATGCCGCATCCGATGGAGGCGATCAGGGATTGGATTTCTTTGTTTGCCAGCACCTGGTCGGTACGCGCCTTTTCCACGTTCAGAACTTTACCGCGGAGGGGCAGGATCGCCTGGAATTTCGGGTCGCGCCCGCCTTTGGCAGAACCGCCTGCGGAGTTCCCTTCCACGATATAGAGTTCGGTCTTGGAGGGATCCCGTTCTTCACATTCCACCAGTTTGCCGGGGAGAGAGCATCCATCAAGAGCACCTTTGCGCTGGACCAGTTCTCTGGCTTTCCGTGCGGCTTCTCTGGCACGGGAGGCAACGATGGCTTTTTCCACGATCTGTTTTGCCACATCAGGATTTTCTTCCAGGAATGTACCGAGACATTCGTTGACGATGGATTCCACGATCCCTTTGACTTCGCTGTTGCCCAGTTTCGTCTTGGTCTGACCTTCGAACTGGGGGTCCGGCACTTTTACGCTGACGACCGCGGTAAGACCTTCACGGGTATCTTCCCCGGACATGGGCTTATCGTTCTTCAGCAGGTTCTTTTCTTTCGCGTAAGCGTTGATGGTACGGGTCAGTGCGCCCTGGAACCCGGTCAGGTGGGAACCGCCTTCGTGGGTATTGATGTTATTGGCATAACTGAAAATGGTGACCTGGAAATCGGTGTTGTACTGCATGGCGACTTCCACCGCGATCCCGTTGCGTTCCCGGACCATGTAGATCGGATTGGGATGCACCAGAGACTTGTTGGCGTTGAGGTGCTTCACGAATTCCGTCACCCCGCCTTCGTAGTAATATGTTTCAGAACGGTTTTCTTCATCCCGTTCGTCAGTCAGCGTGATGCGGACACCCTTATTCAGGAACGCCAGTTCCCGCAAACGGTTTGCCAGACGGTCCCAGATGTAAACCGTGGTTTCCGTGAAGATTTCCTTATCGGGATGGAACGTGACCGTTGTCCCACGGTCCGTCACCGCATGAAGCGGAGTCAGCTGCCGTGCGGTGACCCCGCGTTCGAAACGGATATTGTACGCCATTCCGCCGCGATGGACTTCGACTTCCATCCAGTCGGAGAGTGCGTTCACGCAGGAGACCCCGACCCCGTGGAGACCGCCGGAGACCTTGTAGGAGTTATGGTCGAACTTACCGCCGGCGTGGAGTACGGTCATAACGACTTCCACGGCGGGGATCCCCAGTTCCTTGTGCATATCCACGGGAACGCCGCGTCCGTCGTCTTTCACGGTGATGCTGTTGTCGTGATGGATGGTGACTTCCACATGGGAGGCATAGCCTGCCAGAGCTTCGTCGATACTGTTATCCACGACTTCATACACCAGGTGGTGCAAGCCGTTGACGGAGGTATCGCCAATATACATACTGGGCCGTTTCCGGACGGCTTCCAAGCCTTCCAGAACGGTGATCTTATCTGCGGTATATCCGGACTGTTCCGGTACGACAGAATCGGGATTCTGATTCGCTGTTTCTTCGGACATCTTTCTTCTCCATGTAAGGTGTCTTTTTGTTTTAAATATATAATAGAGTACTATACCATGAAAACGGGAAAAATCAACCGGAAAAATGGAAAAAAAAGAGAAAAAAAGAACGCGGTGCAAGTATTTTGCGCCGCGTTTTCTTTTTGCGGGTGAAAAAGCCCCGCAAACTGCAGAATTTTAAGGTTTATTGCCAGGATGTCAACAGCAGATCCGCCTGACAGTTGCCAAGAGTTTTACCCTGGTTTTTACCCATGCCGACAACGGCTGCGGTATCCTGGATCGCATTGCCGGGAACTCTCAAACCTGTATGAACATTTTCAATGATCTTGTCATAATTTGTGTCAAGGAAAATGATGTAGGGACGTCCCCAGGGATCACGGTATCCGGGAAAATCACCGCCGTAAAATTTCTTCGTATCGTTGGGTGCAAGATACTTTTTCGCCTGTTTGTTGTATGTCTTTGCAACAGCTGTTGCGGCTGAGGCAACGCCATCGCTGCCTTCGTGATCAGTATAGCACAGCGTATTGAAAAGTTCGAAATAACTGTTATCCAATGTTGCAGTTGTATTGTCGGTATATGTCCCGCTGGGATTCGAGCTGCTTGTTTTGCCGGCGGCACTGATACCGGGGATGACCGTATCGTCTTCATCTGAAGAATAAGGCAGATACTTGTGGTCTGTTTCAAACGCCTTGATCGCCATGTGGATGCTTTTGACTTCGGTCAGGGATTGTGTGGCTTTTCCGGATTCTTTCACGGCTCCGATCGTGGGGATCAGGATTCCGGCGAGGATCGCAATGACAGCCACGACGGAAAGCAGTTCAACAATTGTAAAATGTCTTTTCATGATGATATACCTTTCTCTTTGTTGATTTAACGTTTGCAATTGGTGATGTCATCACCTTGTCCGAATGTCTCAAAATCGTCGGAATCCGGTGTAGCTGTTTTGCAGGTCCCGTTGGTGTTCGATTCCGTTGAGATCTTGACACCTCCCGCACCGATATTGTTATTGGGACCGCAGGAGCCCAGGTCATATCCCGTCTTGTTGATCTTGCCGGGATAGCAGTAATAAATGGGCGCGCCGAATCCATCTTTGATGTAATAGCAATGTCTGCCGGTCGTGACCGCGCTGGCTTTGCCCTGACCGATGAGTGCATTATAATCGATGAACTGATTGAAGTTCCCTTTATTATTGTCTTTTGCATCGTTTGCACTGTCGACGTAATCGGTATGGAATTCCACATATTCGCCGCCGCTGATGGGCAGATAATAGCCGTATTTCTGCTTATACTGTTCCAAGCCCATTTTGATGATCTCCAGCGTTGCAGTGGTGCGGGCTTCCCCGGTTTTCTTTCGTGCAAACTGAATGACTCCGACCGTGATTCCGGCGAGGATGGTAATGATTCCCATAACGGCAAGCAATTCGACAAGAGTAAATTTGCGTTTTGTCTTCATAATACAGAATCTCCTGATTGAATATTTTCTCAATAAGTAATTATACACGCTTTTTTCTTTTTTTCAATATGAAAGCGAAAAAAAATACGATTTTTCCTGGTTTTTTATGATCTTATTTCAATTGTTCCAGAAGAAGACGGAAAAAGTCTTTCGCATTTTCATCGGTCAATGCCGCATCGATTCGCACAAATCCCGGGGCGGGCATCACCTGAAACGCATAGCGCATTTCCGGCGAAATCGGACCCTTTTTTCCGGCAGTACGATAGGCGTTCGCAATAAAATCACGGGCGGACTTGTGGAGCACTGCGTATTTTTCCTGCGCAGAGGGGAATAACAGCAGTTCACCCGTGACGGGAGAGGGTAATCCTTCCATCCGGGAAAAGGAAAATGCAACGGCTTTTGTATGCTGGATCCCCGGCACAAGGGAAATCTCTTTTGTTTGCAGGATCCCGCAGGCTGCATATTCTTTCCGGAGTGCGGCGAAAACATGTTTGAGTTCCGGCGTAAGCCCTTTCGGAGAAGCCAGAAACCTGCGGACTGTTTTTTCCGGTCCGATCATACATTCCTCTTTCCCCGTAAATGCGATGACTGCGGCTTTGATCTCCCGCAATCCGGAAGGCAGTTCCTCCTGTTGATCTTCCCGGAATCGGAGACAGGTGATTTCTCCAACTGTAAACGTTTCCGGGGCAGTCCCGTTACCGCCGAGCAGTTTCTTTTCCGTGATCTGCCTGACCATTCCCGGGGTGAGCGGGGATTTCAGAAGAAAGACGCAATCGTCTCCGGCATAAAGAACCGCCGCGGTTTGGATCCCGGGATCGGCATGGAATGGCGCAAGTGCTTCTGCGTTTTGTTCGATATTGCCGAGAATGGTATTTTTTTCAAAAACACCGGCAAACGGCAGTTTCTGCAATGGAGCGATCCGGAAAAGAAGAAAAGATTCCGTACATTGCGGAAAACGCGTGACCGGATCCAGGGCGTAAAGAAGTGTCCCGGTAAATAAGAACAGGAACAGCAGGCCTGTCCGGAGCATGTTATACCTGCCGCTGTTTCTTTTCTGTGGCGTAGAAAAGATTGCCTTCGGGGTCGGCAAAGATCCTGACGATGTACCCGAACCGGTCGGCGGAAGTGTTTTCGCTGATGTATCCGTAGCAGGAAAGACGTTCGGTGAACGCATCCAGATCATCGACTTTCAGGATCCATGCGCTGCGTGTGGATGGATCCGGCAGGGATTCGCCGGGCGTTACCTGTTCCAGGCAGAGTGAAACGGAATCATTGATTGCGAATTCGCACCAGAAACTGCTGTCCATGACCGGCGCGCCCAATCCGATAATATCGCGGTAAAAAGCCCGGCAGAGTTCCATATCTTCCACCCGGATAACGATTCCCGCGAATTGTGTGTCTGCCATGATGTCTGCTCCTTAAATCGTGAACTGCGGTCCGAGATAAATATTTCTTGCCTGTTCGTCATTTACCAGGAAGTCGCTGGACCCTTCGCACATGATCTTCCCTTCCGCCATAAGATAGGCGCGGTCCACACAGGCAAGCGTTTCCCGCACGTTATGGTCGGTGATGAGAATACCCATGCCTTTTGCTCTGAGCTTGTGAATGATCTTCTGCACATTATAAACAGCGATGGGGTCAACCCCGCTGAAGGGTTCGTCCATGAGGATGAATGACGGATTGGAAACAAGCGCGCGTGTGATTTCCAGACGTCTGCGTTCTCCGCCGGAGAGAGTCATGGCTTTCTGCTTTGCCAGATGACTGAGTTCCAGTTCTTCCAGAAGAGCTTTCAGCCGTTCTTTGCGCTCCTGACGGGAAATGGCGAGGGTTTCCAGGATCGCCATGATATTGTCTTCCACCGTGAGTTTACGGAAAATAGACGGTTCCTGCGCCAGATAGCCCATTCCCATACGGGCACGGATATACATGGGTTCTTTGGAGACGTCCAGACCTTTGAACATGATCGTACCTTCGTCCGGCTTGATCAAGCCGGTGATCATGTAAAAACTGGTGGTCTTTCCTGCACCGTTGGGCCCCAGCAACCCGACGACTTCCCCGGGTTTGACGTTGATATTGACGGAAGTGACGACGCGTCTTCCCTTATAAGCCTTGACCAGGCCTTTTGCATCGAGCAGAAGGTCTTCCCCGGCATTATTTGTGTTTGTGCTGATATCCTCGTTCATGTTGTCCGCCTTCGATTATTTTTTGTCTTTGCCGGGTGCCGCAATATCACCATAGAAATGCGTTTTAGCCATGATCGCATCGATTTTTCTGACTTTGAAGGAGGGCATATCCTTGTTGTTCTTATCCTTGCCGCCGTCCTGATTCTGTTCGATGTATGCAATGATCTTGTCGCAATCCATACGGCTGCTTTCGTCATTGTCGCCATCGATCCACTCTTTTTCCTTGTCGATACCCTTGTAGTTGCGGAGAATGGGGCGTCCGGTGAGGGTGAGAGTACCTTTTTTCAGGTCATAGACGGCGTAATCGCTGGTGGCATCGGTGACTTCGACGACCTGTTTACCGTTTCTGACCTGTTCTGTGGGAGCGAACCGTTTGAGGTTGACGTCGCGGAAACATTCGACTTTATGGATCTGTTTTCCGCTGAGGTCTGCGCTTTCGCTTTTTCCGGAGGATTTTGCGGCATCCGCTTTGTCTTCAAAATAGATCTTCATGCTGTCACACATGAGTTTGAGTTCCATCTGATCATTGGAGAGTTCGTGCCATTTGATGCCGCCCGGCGGATTGTTGAACTGCTTGATGATCACGTTCCCGTTCATGATAATGACCTGATTTTCCATATCGATGGTCAACGTATCGGATTCCACATACTGGATCTTTTTGCCGTCATCCTTTTTATCCTGTGCGAAACCGGTGCACACAACTGCAAAGAAGAGCAGGGGAAGTACAAGTTTTTTTGTGCTGGCGAGATTGAATTTCATATTATTTCTCCTGTGAAGTTTCTGTTGTTTCTGTTTTTGCAAAATCAAAATGGAATACCGCCCGCACTTTCGAACGGATGAATATATGTTTCTTCTGTTGGTTTGCGTCAAAACCTATACCGTCCGCATCCAGTTCGCGGGAACGGAACGAGGCAGGCTTGTCGCTGCGGAGAAGACGGGTGTTTCTGTCATATTCCGCTTCCGTCGTGAAGATCCATGCCCGCGTCGTTGCACGGTTTGCATGTTCCCAGAACTCTTTCAATCGTTGTTTTCCGGCGTAAATGGGGTACGGGGTGAAGAACATCTTTTTTTCGTCTGCGGTCATTTTTGACGGGATGAAAATATTTGCTTTTTCCAGCGAATCGATGTTTTCATTCATCAAACTGATCCTGGCTCCATTGAGAATGACGATCGCCCCTTTGTTGATCGCAGTATCACCGTAAATGACAAACTGCAGGTTCTCTTTCTTCTTCCGGTACTGCGGAAGAAGATAATCCGTTACGGAAACCTGCATCCCGCTTTGATCCTGCGCAGCAAGTTCCATAACAAATACACTCAATATCAGCAGTAGTACCGTTCGATACAGGAATCCCATTTACCCTGTCCTTTCAATAAATATTCAATGGCCTCCGCCACAGCACCTTCACCGCCTTTTGCCACCGTGCAGAGGTCTGCTTCCTCTTTCACCAGCGTGTGCGCGTTGGCGGGGGCGACTGCGAAACCGCAACGGCGGATCGGCGGCAGATCGATCAGATCATCGCCGATATACATACATTCTTCGGGGCGTAAGTTACGTTCTTTGAGGATCTGCTCAAAGCCATCCAGTTTATTGAGACACTTCTGCACAAGAAATGTGAGCCCCAATTCTTTCGCTCTGGTCTCATTGGCTTTGCTCTGACGTCCGGAGAGGATCCCCACAGAAAGCCCGGCGCGCATCGCCATCACGATCCGGGCGCCGTCGTGGACATGGAAAAATTTAATCTCATCCTGACTGCCGGTCCCGTAACCGATACGGCCGTCAGTCAGAACGCCATCCACGTCCAGAATAATGGTTGTGATTTCAGAAAGATTTTTTGACTGCTTCATTGATCGTGAGTACCTGTGTTAAAACGTTTTCAGCGTCTTTGAAATTCAAAGAGTTCGGACCGTCGGATAACGCCTTTGCCGGGTCCGGATGCACCTCCATGAACAAGCCGTCGATCCCCGCCGCGGCTGCCGCACGCGCCAACGGAAGAATGAATTCACGCTGTCCGCCGGAGGCATTGCCCAGACCGCCCGGCAGCTGTACCGAGTGTGTCGCATCGAAAATAACGGGGACACCCGCCGCCCGCATGATGGGGAAGGAGCGCATATCCACCACGAGATTGTGATATCCGAACGTTGCACCGCGTTCGGTCAGCATAATGCTTTCCGCACCGGCATCCTTGAGTTTGCCAACGGCACCGTGCATATCTTCGGGTGCCATGAATTGTCCTTTTTTCACATTCACGCAACGTCCGGTGGCGGCACAGGCTTCCAGAAGATCCGTCTGACGGCAGAGAAATGCCGGGATCTGAAGGATGTCTGCCACTTCCGCGACAGCTTTGACCTGTTCCGTTTCGTGGACGTCTGTGACGATGGGCAGTCCAAGCCGTTTCTTGATTTCGGCGAGGATGGCAAGCCCCTGTTCCAGTCCGGGACCCCGTACGGATCTTCCGGAACTGCGGTTGGCTTTATCGAAAGAAGCCTTGAAGACGTAATTGACGCCCAGTTTTGCGCAGAGCGCTTTCAGAAATCCGGCGGATTCCAGACAGATTTCCAGGCTTTCCGCCATACAGGGACCGGCGAGGACGGTGAAGGTATCGCCGCCTGCTTCAAAATTTGCGATCTTTGCTTTCATGATTTCCATAATGGATCAACCTTTCCGTTGTGCCAGGAATTCTTCCGCCTTGCGCAAGTCTTCCGGCGTATCAATACCGATCGTTTCAAAATTCGTCTGGATCACCTTGATCCGCATCCCGTTTTCCAACGCACGGAGCTGTTCCAGTTTCTCACACTGTTCCAGTTTGCCCGGAGGCAGGGAAACGAATTTCTGCAACGCAGCCCGGCGGTACGCATAAATGCCCCAGTGACGGTAGACTTCCGTTTCTTCTCCACCTTCCCGCAGATACGGGATCATGGACCGGGAGAAGTAAATGGCATATCCATCGGCTGTGAGCGTGACTTTGGGCAGATTGGGGTTGTTTTCCACGTCGGCGCGTTTCACAGGGACAACGACGGTCCCCATTTCGGCATCGCAGCCTGTCATGGCATCGATGAGATCGTTGATGACAGACGGCGGGATCATAGGTTCATCGCCCTGCACGTTGATGATGAGATCTGCATCCAGATGTTCAGCAGCTTCCCAGATCCGGTCGGATCCGGAGGGATGATCCGGTCTGGTCATGATGGCTTTCCCACCGAAGGCTTCCACCGCTTCCTTGACTTTCGGATCGTCAACGGCGATCAGTACGGTATCGGCTTTGGATTGACAGGCGCGTTCCCACACCCACTGAATGATCGGTTTACCCTGTAATTGCGCCAGGACTTTCCCGGGGAAACGCATACTGCCGAAACGGGCAGGGATAATGGCTGCTGTTTTCATTGTTGGAACTCCTCAAAAATCGTGAGAGACGAGACCGTCCCGCAGTTTCGGTTCGAACCAGGTGGATTTCGGCGGCATGATGGCGCCGGCATCGGCGATATTCATCAGCTGGTCCAGCGTGGTGGCGTACATGGAGAAGCAAACGGCGGCTTTCCCTTCGTTACAGAGACGTTCCAGTTCGCCGGTCCCCCGGATCCCGCCCACGAATGCGATACGGGTATTGGTCCGGGGATCATCGATGCCCAGCACGGGCGCAAGAAGATTGTTCTGCAGGATACTCACATCAAGCTGATCGGTCACATCCAGATCGGCGGTGGAGAATTTGGGCAGCAGACGGTACCACTGTTTGTTCAGCAGCATACGGATCTCGCCGCTGTTTTCGGGATCGGCGGTTTCCACAGGATCGACCTGGAATTTTTCCGCCGTCTTTGCCAGAAATTCTTCTGCGGTCAGACCGTTGAGATCCTGCACCGCACGGTTGTAAGGCAGAATTTTGAGTTCAGAGGCAGGGAACGTCACTGCCAGGAAGAAGTTGTATTCTTCATCGCCGGTATGGGCAGGATTGGCGGCGCGGCAGGTGGCTGCCGCACGGGAGGCGGAGGCAGCACGATGATGTCCGTCTGCAATGTAGAAGCACGGTACTTCCTGCGCGAAAATGGTTTCCAGTTCCGCACTGTATTTGCCCGCTTTCCAGAGCTTGTGCGTGATCCCGTCCACCGCTGTGAATGCGTAATAGGGATCCGCCGCCATGATTTCTTTCACGATGGCATTGATCTTTGCATTGTCACGGTATGTGAGGAACACGGGTCCGGTCTGGGAACGGAGTTCCATCACATGACGGGCACGGTCATCTTCCTTGTCCTTGCGGGTTTTCTCGTGTTTCTTGATGATCCCGCTGTCATATTCGGCGGCGGCAGCAGTCCCGGCGATCCCCACCTGCGTTCTGCCATCCATGGTCAGAGCATAGACGTAAAGATTGCGTTCTTCATCGGGGGTGAGGGGTGCGGTTTCGCAAAGACGCTTATAGTTTGCGGCGGCTTTGAGATAGACTTCTTCACTGTGCAGATCGATTCCGGGTGCGAGTTCGATTTCGGGACGGGAGACCCGGAGAAAGCTCAACGGATTGCCGTCTGCCAGAGCGGCGGCTTCTTCCGTGTTGACGACATCATAAGGGACCGCAGCCACGTCCCGGACTTTATCCGGTGTAGGCATAACGGCATGAAAAGGCTTGAAAACTGCCATGATTAAACTCCTTGATTAAATAAACAATAACCCGGTAACATACATCCGTTTTTCCGTTTCTGCAAATGAACATTGCAAAAAAACGGGAAAAAGGTGCTATTTATTCTTCAAAAACAGATTCCGGGAGGATGTTATAGACACATTTGCCGTCCACAAAGGTGGCAACCGCTCTGCCTTGCGCCTGATATCCGTCAAACGGAGTGTTCCGGGACTTGGAGTAGAACGTGTTCTTGTCGATCGTATGACACACATCGGGATCGATGACCGTCACGTCCGCCGGCTTGCCGACGGAGAGTGTGCCTGCATCGATGCCCAGGACTTCCGCCGGACCCTTGGTGAATTTGGCGATCAGCTGGGGCAGGGAGAGAAGATCCTTGTGAACGAGTTCCGTCAGCGTGACCGGGAGCGCCGTTTCCAGTCCGATGATTCCGAAGGGCGCGTAATCGAATTCAACGAGTTTCGCCGTTTCCGTATGAGGTGCATGGTCTGTCGCGATCACGGTGATCGTATCATCCCGCAATCCTTCGATGACCGCCATACGGTCTTCTTCGGAACGGAGCGGGGGATTCATCTTGTAATTGGTGTCGAACCGTTTGATCTCCACATCGGTCAGTGCAATGTGATGGGGTGTCGCTTCGGCAGAAACGGGGATCCCCTGTTTTCGTGCCTGACGTACCAGATCCACCGCTTCTTTGCAGGAGAGATGCTGCATGTGTACTTTCCAGTTCGCCATACGGGCGAGGATGATATTCCGGGCGACGATCAATTCTTCGGATGCGGAGGAGATCCCTCTCATACCCAGCAGGACGGACCAGTATCCTTCGTGCATGACACCATCACCGAAGAGGACTTCGTCTTCGCAATGGTCGAGGATGGGGAGCGAGAACTGGCTGGCATACTGCACCAGATTGCGCATCATGCTGTGATTCTGAATACATTTTCCGTCGTCGGAGAGAGCCACGACGCCCGCCGCTTTGAGGGAGCCCACCGGTGCCATTTCTTCGCCCTTCAAGCCCTTGCTCAATGCACCGCAGGGAAGAACGTGCACCACACCTTCCTTCGCCGCACAGTTCATCAGATACTGGATCGCACCGGCATTATCCGCCGCCGGACTGGTGTTCGGCATGGCGACGATGGACGTGAATCCGCCCGCCGCTGCCGCCATGGTCCCGGTCCGCACGGTTTCCGCATCGGTTTTTCCGGGCTGACGCAGATGCACATGGATATCGATGAGCCCGGGTGTGACCACATAATTCCCGAGTTCCAGGACTTGTGCTTCGTCTTCGGAGATCGTTCCGGGTTCCACAATGATCCCGTCACGGATGTAAATATCCCGGACTTCATCCACGTTATTGACCGGATCGATGACCCGGGCACCTTTCAAAATCCAACTGTTTGTAATATTCATTTCAGACACCCCGCTACGAGAAAGAGTACAGCCATGCGCACGGCAAGACCGTTTGTGACTTGTTCAAGAATGACCGATTGCGGTCCGTCGGCGATGGCGGAATCCAATTCCACCCCGCGGTTTACGGGACCCGGGTGCATGATCAACGCATCCGGTTTCACATATTTCATGGATTCCCCGTTGATCCCGAAGACCTTGGCATATTCGCCCACACCCGGGAAGAATCCGCCGTGCTGACGTTCATGCTGGATCCGCAGAAGATTGATCACGTCCGCATCCACAAGCGCATCCCGGATGTCACGGCAGACCCGGACACCGATCTGTTCGAATTCCTTCGGGACCAGCGTGGAGGGACCGGCGATGGTGACGTTCGCACCCAGTTTCAGGAGTCCCCAGATATTGCTCCGTGCCACGCGGCTGTGCAGAATATCCCCGATGATCGAAACATTCAATCCGGCGATCCGCCCTTTCTTTTCCCGCATAGTGAAGATATCCAGCAGTGCCTGGGTGGGATGACTGTGTGCGCCGTCCCCGGCGTTCACCACGCCCACATCCAATTCCCGTGCCAGAAAATTGGGGGCACCGGTGGCACCGTGACGCATGACCACGATATCCACTTGCAAAGCCTGGATATTTTTCAGGGTATCCAGCAGCGTTTCCCCTTTCCGGAAACTGCTGGTCTCTGCGTTCATATTGATGACGTCCGCACTCAAACGCTGTTCCGCCAACTCAAAGGAGACCCGGGTACGGGTGCTGGGTTCCACAAAGAGGTTGACCACTGTTTTACCGCGGAGCGCGGGTACTTTTTTTACATTCCGCTGGGAGACTTTTTTGAACTCTTCCGCCGTATTGAGGATGAAGAGGATCTCTTCCCGCGACAAGTCATAGAGACTGAGCAAATCTTTTTTTGTCCAAGAAAATTCCATATCCGGAAACCTTATTTTTTACGCGGTACTTCGTATACCGCATCGTCTTCTTCATTGAATTCATGCCAGACCACAGTTATCCGCTTGTCCGGGGCAACATCCAGATGCACCCCTGCGTAATCCGGGCTGATGGGAAACTCGCGGAGTCCGCGATCGACCAGGACCGCCAGACGGATCTTGCCGGGCCGCCCGAAATCGGTGAGCGCATCCAGCGCGGCACGGATACTCCGTCCGGTCTGAATGACACCGTCGGTCAGCACGATCACCTTGCCGTTGATGTCGAACGGAATCTCTGTTTCCCGGATCAGGGGCAGGGTCTTGCGTGTGCCGATGTCATCCCGGTACATGGAGATGTCGAGGGTACCGTATTCCGGTTCCACATGGATCCGTTCCTGAATCTTCCGGACCAGTCTGCGGACCAGAGGCACGCCGCTGGTCTGAAGTCCGATGAATGCCACATCCTGCATTTCATCTGCGGAAAATTCTTCCAGGATCTGCGTGGTCAGAAGTTCCAGATATTCTGCAACTCCGCCGGAATCCAGAAGCTTTTTTCTTTCTGCATTTTCCATAATGTTCACTCTATTGATTAATTGGTTGTTTGTTTGTCTGATTTTTTCCGGCAGCAATAAATATACGCCGGGGGCATATTCCGCCATACGGTCCGGCATCGGGATACCTCGAAGCGTTCTCCCAGATGCCGCAGAAAACGTCGTCCTGCGGGAAGAAACGTTCCCTGCACATACAGGAAAGTGGTGAAACATCCGTTATCGGAAAGGGTGTCATGGATCGTATCCAGCAGTGATAATTGCAGTTCTTCGGGGAAAATGGACCAGGGCAGGCTGGAAATGACGGCATCCAGCGAAGATATGTTCCGCCGATCCATGATACTGCGCAGATTCCGGGCATCCTCATTATAAAAAGAAACGCCGGGAAATTCTTTCACCAGCGCCGGAATAAGATTTTTGTTCAATTCAACGGAAAAGAAATCAGCATCTTGCGGAAGAGAGACCAGTATCTGCCGGGTCACTGCTCCGGTGCCAGGTCCAAGTTCCGCAACCGTTTTTGCGTTTTCCAGTCCGACACATGCAGTCAAAGCTTTACAGAGACAACATGAACTCGGGCAGACGGCTCCCGTGGAAAAAGGATGCCGGAGAAACTGCATAAAAATACTGTGCTGAATTTTTCCGATCATAAATCTCCTTGTTCATTTCGGTACTGTATCATGCCTATGCTGTTTTTTCAAACCGGAATTGAAAAAAATTAAAATTTTCTTCCCATGTCTCCCCTTGTAAATCGGAAGAATCATGATATATTATCATGTAACAACTATAAAACCGGAACTGTATGAAAGGATTTTTATCATGGAAGAAAAGATCAAAGCAAAATTGGAAGATCTGCGTTCCCTCCTCCAGGCGGACGGCGGTGATATGGAAGTCGTCTCTATCGAAGACAAAAAAGTATTCCTCAGACTCAAAGGCGCATGCGGCGGATGTCCTCATGCCACCATGACGATCCGTGACGGGATCCAGCGTATTCTCCGGGAAGAGATCGATCCCGGGATCGTTGTCGAACGGGTCATGTGATCTCCCGTCTTTCCTGAATGGATATTCATTTTCCTCTGTGGGGCGTGCCGATCCTGGCATCTGCCCTGCTTCTTGGTTTTTACGACCTCTCCATCAAGCAGTCGGTTCGGAATAATGCCTTATTCCCCACCGTATTGCTCACCACTGCGTGCGGTTCCTTCAGCTTTCTGGTGTTCTGTCTCTGTACCGGACACTTTATGGAGTATGCGGTCTGCACCCCGGTGGATTTTCTGCTCATTGCATTGAAAAGTCTTCTGGTCGCCGCCAGTTGGCTGTGCGGATATTATGCCCTGCGGGAATTGCCCATTTCTCTGGCGGTCCCCATCCGGGCGACGGCTCCCCTCTGGACTTTCATCGGTGCCGTGATCCTGTATCATGAGATCCCGACACTCTGGCAGGGGATCGGGATGGCTGCGGTCTTTGTCGGATATTATGCCTTTTCCGTGCTGGGAAAAATGGAAGGTATCTCTTTCCGCCGTCATAAGGGGATCCACATGATCGCTCTGGCAACCTTGCTGGGGGCGGCTTCCGGACTTTACGACAAATACCTGCTCGGTGTTCTTCAGATCCCCCGGGGAACAGTCCAGTTCTGGTTTTCGGTAGAACTTGTTATCATTTTTGCCATCGCGTTGCTGATCCGCCGGAAATTTTTCAAGCCGGGTCATGCCTTTGAATTCCGCTGGTGGATCCCGGTCACCGGTGTCCTGCTGATCCTCTCGGACAACTTGTATTTTCTTGCGGTGGGAATGGAAGGGACCCAGATCTCTGTGCTGTCATTGATCCGCCGTTGCGGGTGTGTGGTCGGGTTTACTGCCGGGATCCTCTTTTTTCATGATAAAAACGGCTGGGGAAAAGTGCTTGCGCTTGCCCTTACACTTGCCGGTGTGATTCTGCTTGTCCTTGCGTAAGATCACAGTCCGATGTTGTGAAGTGTCTCCGCGATTCGTTCTACGGGCAGACCGATGACATTGGAAATAGAGCCTTCCACCTTTTCCACAAGCATATCACCGTGTTCCTGAATCCCGTACGCGCCTGCCTTATCCATCACGTTGACTTTGCTCATATAATCGTCAATGACTTCCGGTCCGAACGGACGGAATGTCACCAGTGTCATGTCATTGAAAAAGACTTTGATCCCTTTGCTTTTGCAGCAGATGGCGACCCCGGTCGTGACACAGTGTGTTTTTCCTGCGAGACGTGCGAGGATCTGTTTTGCCTCATCTTCGGAGCCGGGTTTGCCGATAATGTCTTTCCCGAATTCGATCACGGTATCTGCACCGATGACGAGATCATCGGGATATTCGTCGGAGACAGCATGTGCTTTGAGTTCGGCATTGCGCAATGCGGCATAATGCGCATATTCTTCCGGCGGTTCGATTTCTTCCACGTTTACGGCGGGAATGATCCGCAGATCGGTGAATCCCGCCTGGCGGAGCAGTTCGGAACGGCGCGGGGAGGCAGACGCAAGGATCAAATCCATTTTAACCTCACTCGAATGATTTCAGGATCTCATCCTGACAGGTCGTTGCGGTTCCTCTCTTGCCCACTACGATCCCGGCTGCATGATTGGCGATCACCGCAGCTTCATCATCGGTGGCACCTGCCGCCTTGCAGAGGGTGTATGTTGCGATCACGGTATCACCGGCACCGGAAACATCGAAGACTTCCCTTGCGATCGTGGGGATCGCCAGCATGGGCTGTCCTTCTTTGAACAGAGCCATGCCCTGATGTCCCAGCGTGATCAACAGGGAATCCGGATTCCAGGTTTCCAGGATCCGGGATGCCACCAGTTTCAGACTTTCATCCTCTTCCACCTTCTTCGTTGCATCGGAACAATAGATCCCGGCGAGACCGAAGGCTTCCGCACGGTTCGGGGTCATGAGGGAAAGATTCCGAATCTGCATGGGATGTCCGGGATGCGGATCCAGCGTGGTCAGGATCCCTTCGGCACGGGCGGTATCGGCGATCTGCTGCAACATTTCTTTGCTGAGGAGTCCTTTGGCATAATCTTCAAAGACCAGCGCATCGAATTGATGTGCACGGATCGCATCCAGAAGGAGCGCAGTCATATCTTCCAACACTTTCCCGTTGATGGGGTGCGTATCTTCCACATCCATGCGGACCACCTGTTGACCGGAAACGATGACCCGCTGTTTGAGGGTCGTCCGGCGTGAAGAGTCGATCAAAACTCCCTTGATGCCGATATTATCATTGCAGAGCAGTTGTTTGAGCTGTGCGCCCTGTGCATCTTCACCCACCACACCGAATGCAGAGACTTGCGCACCCGGGGCAAGAGACATGATATTGTGCATCACGTTCGCCGCACCGCCGAGGCGGGTTTCCTGATTCCGGACCAGAAGGACCGGTACCGGTGCTTCCTGTGAGAGCCGGTTGGCCGGTCCGCTGATATAGATATCCAGCATCAGGTCGCCGAGGACCCCGACTTTTGTCCGGTTCATGGCATCGAAGATTTGTTTGATACGGGTGATGGAAAGAGACATAAGAATTTTACAGCTCCTGCTCGATTTTGTTGTTCTTAATGATCATGTTCAGCATTTTCTGCTGATTGACCTGTTCCTGAATGATATAATAGCGGTACGGCTTATAAACCCAGCGATTATAAATGGAGTCAAATGCGCCGAAACAGCTTTTCAGGTCGCGTACCTGTTCCGCATCCAGCTGATCCATATATTCGGATGTATAGATGGCAAGCTGATCGGCAACATTGCGGACCAGGACCACTTCCCCTTTCCGCAGGTCGCCGGAGGGATTGAACCGTTTTATTTTGAGTCGGACAGCATCGATTTGTGATGCAAGTTCATCCTTGTAAACATGCAGTTCGTAAGCATTGCGGCGATCCAGTTGTATCGGTACGATCAACGTAAGATACAACTGGAAGATCACGAGCAATGCAAACATGGTAAGCGCGAACCCCGTGATAAAATCACGTTTCCGCTTGCATGAATACCGGCTGACAATCGCTTTGGATGGCATATCTTATTCCGCTTTCGCCCAGGGAAGTTCCCATTCCCTTCTTTCGTAGAGGGAGTAAAGAGCCACTGCGATCCCGGAGTATTCCCCGGCTTTGCTGCCCAGTTTGCTGGGAACAATATCGCACTGCATCTGGGGCCAGGAGTATTTTCCGATACGTTCCAGCAGCGGTTTCATGAAGAGATCGCCGCAATGGACCGCGATGGTTCCGAGAGCCACCACAGACGGATTGAAGATATTGAGCAGTGCGCCCATTGCCTGGGCGTTGCGTTCGATCATTTCATCCCAGACGGAACAGGCGAATTCATCGCCGGCGCGCACCGCCATTTCCAGTGCGCGCATGTCGATATCCGCTGCGTTTCCGCCTGCTTCCTTCACGATCGCGCTCTCCGGCTGATCCGCCAGCTGCTTCCGCAAACGCTGCGCAATGGCAAGTCCGCCGCAGAATGCTTCATAATCGCCCTTCTGTCCGCAGTTGCAGACCGGACCGTTGGCATCAATGACGATGTGCCCGACTTCCCCGGCGTAGTTGTTGCGTCCGCGGAGCATCCTGCCGTCGCAGATGATCCCGCCGCCGATCCCGGTACTCATGGTGAGATAGATCATATCATTCACGCCCTGACCGGCTCCGAAAAGCCATTCTGCCAAACCGGCAGCATTGGCATCGTTGTCGAAGAACGCGGGAACACCGAACTCTTTTGCCAGATAATCACGGATGGGTACATCTTTCCAGCGGGGCATGTTGTGGGGAGCCTGAATGACCCCGGCTTTCCAGTCCATGGGGGAGGGAGAACCGATCCCGATGGCGCGGAGGGTTGCCGGATCCATATTCTGATCCTGCAGCAGTTTTTTGCCGGCGGCGACCAGTTCGGGCAGGACATCATTGGGATCCCGATCCCGGTTGTCCACGCGTGCGGAGCTGATCAAAGTGCCGTCACTCATGGCGAGGCAGGCTGCGATTTTTGTTCCCCCGATATCGATACCGAGGACAGGAAAGACGTCTTTCATAGTGTGATCTCCAAAAAATATTTTAAGAATTTTCGAAATATACATTGAAAAATCGAAAAAAGCAAGTATTTTTCGTAGAAACAACATTTTTTTCTTGAAAATTTTTAAAGTAAGCAGGTGAATCACATGTTTTTTGACAACTTTCAACCCATGATCGCCACAAATGGGATCTCTTATGCCTTCCAGAATTCCGATGCCCTCGGACAAATCATTTGTATCGTGCTGCTCCTCTTTTCCGTTGCAGTATGGGTCATCATGTTGGAAAAATGGATCAGTCTCCGGCATGCAAGAAAAGATATTATCTCTTTCGCACAGAATTTTTCCAAACGCAGGGATCCGCTGCAACTGAAAGATCTGGCAGAACACGATCCCAGCCCCGCCGCAAAAGTGTATCAGGCGGCGTGTGACCGGATCGAGGCATTTCACTTGCAGGAACTGCCGGGCGGACCCCGTCGTGCGTTGAGTGATGATGAGATCGAGATCGTGAAGAATGTGATGAATCAGGCCGTGGAAGAACAGATCCTGATCCTGGAAGGACGTACCCTGTTCCTGGCAACAGCGGTCAGTGCCAGCCCGTTCCTCGGGTTGTTCGGTACGGTCTGGGGGATCACGCTGGCATTCACCAATCTGGCGATCCAGGGCAGGGCGGATATCCAGACATTGGCACCCGGTGTTTCCGGCGCATTGCTGACGACTGTGATCGCGCTTTTCGTCGCGATCCCATCTCTTGTCGGATACAATATGATCGGCGCAATGATCAAAGACCTGACCGTGCGGCTGGATAACTTTGTGGAAAATGTAGTGGCCCGTTTGAAGATCGAACAGATGGAAAGCATTCAGGCGTATGAGCGCCGGAAGCAGGGGTAAGTGATCATGGCAAGACGGAATTTCCCCCGGTCTACATACGATTCGATCAACGTGACGCCGTTGATCGATACCCTGTTCTTTCTGCTGATCATTTTTATGGTGACTGCTCCCCTGCTGGAATATACGGTGGAGGTTTCCCCGCCGCAGATGAATGCCGCTCCCATGAAGCCGGATCAGGACTCCAAAATCGTCAATGTCAAGGAGTCGGGCGAGATCATTTTTGACAAAAAGATCGTAACGGAACAGGAACTGTTGCAGATCCTCTCCGCCATCCCGAAAACCGGAAATCCGAAACCTGTGTTCCTCCGCGCAGATGGTGAGTTGCGTTATAAAAACGTGATCCGGGTCATGAAAATAATCCGGGAGGGCGGTTATCCGGATGTACTCCTGGTCATGGAGGAAGAAGCACGATGAATCCCATGCTGTATCAGGGAAACAATGCGGATGCGACACGGGATCCTTATGCCAGCTTCGGTCGGACGTTCCGGATCCTGTGTGCTGTGCTGATCCTGCACAGTCTCATCTTCATTATGCCCTGGTTGTGGATGAAGTATCAGCAGTGGAAAAATCCCCCCGTCATTGTTGTGAGAGCTGCTTTGGTGGAATTGCCCAAAGGAACGTCCCTTGATGTGCCGAAAGAGGCGGAGCCTGCACCCGCAGATGACCCTGCACCACAGCAGAAAGAGGAAAATCTTCTGGATTCACTCCCCGAAGTGGACCCATTGCCGCCACTCCCCGATCCACCCCCGCAACCGGTGGTGAAACCTCAACCGAAGCCCAAGCCGGTCCCGAAGCCGGAGGTGAAGCCTCAACCGAAGCCTGTGGCAAAGCCGAAACCCGAACCGCAGGAAAAGAAGTATCTTACTGCGGAAGATATCAAGAAACTCCGCAAAAAGAATCCGAAACGGGTGATCAAAGAAGATACACAGGCAAAGAAACGTGCGGAGGCAGAGGCGCGGAAGCAGAGACAGCAGGCGGAGGCACGGCAGAGACAGTTGGATGCCGTCGCCACAGCTGCGGAAAAATACGGTTCCCCGCAGGGAGGAGAGAAGGGGATCCCCGCTACAAAGGAATATTACGATTATATAGATAAACTGACCGCATTGATCCGGCGTCAGTGGAAGGAACCCCGTGCGATCGAACTTGGTGCATCCCGGGTGTCAGTCGTCCTGACTCTGGAGATCGCTGCCGATGGAACGGTGAAAACAAAGAATTTCAAGCCGTCGGGGATCGAGGTGATGGATCGGTCAGTACGGGATCTTCTGGAAAAATTGAGAGTAGTGACTCCGCCACCGCGTGGACCGTTGACCGTCCCCGTGACCTTGCGGGTCAGTGATTGAAGAAAGGAAACACGATGAGCAGTATTTATGAACGATATTACACCGCGCGTATGCCTGCGAAACAAGTTTTGATCCAGCAGGAAAATGAGGTGTATGCCACCATCCGTTTTTCCGCCGGATCCTGTGTCGACGGTGTTTTCGCGCCAGAAGGTTTTGATGCCCGTCAAATCGTGGGCGCGTGTCGGGAGGGCGGACTCAAAGGTGTGATCCTGGTCTGCAAACTTCCGGATGGTTTTTGTCTCTGGCCCTCAACGGTCACGGAATACAACACAAAAAACGCGCCGTGCGGGGATGTGGTCCGTGCCTTTTCCGAAGCCTGCGCAGAAATGGATATGAAGTTCGGTGTCTCCCTGCCGCATGAGGATGTGCGTGACCCGCGGGAGTATCGCAAACAGCTGCGGGAAGTGTTGTCACAATACGGTCCCATGTTCGAAGTGCAGTTCAGCGAAGCGGAAGCGGATAAGAGTGATTTCAGTTGGGATCCGGTGTACGGGATCGTGCGCCAGATGCAGCCGGATGCTGTGATTTCCGGCGGACCGGACCGCAGACGGTGTAATTGCAGACAGGGGATTCTGCCCGATGACTCTACGATACGGTATACTCCGGTGTTGTTGCTTCCGGGACATGAACGACCGAAAAGTCAGGCTGCATTGAACAAGTATCTGCTTTACGGCCGTCTTTGCGGCGGGATGTATTTTGTGCAGGCGGAATGTGAATACCCGCTTACCACGCCCGAAAAGATGCGGGAGGCGTATCTGCATACGGTGGGGAATGGCGGTGTGTTGAATATTCAGATCACGCTGGATAACCGGGGACTTGTAAGTAAGAAAGACCAGGCGCATCTGCGTGCATTTTCTGCGGAGCGGAATGTCTTGTTTTCGCAACCCGTCCTCACCTGGCTGGTCAGCGATGGCGAACAGATCCTTGTCACAAGGAAAAAACCATTCAATCTTATCGAATTTGCGGAAGATGTTTCAATGGGTGAACGGGTGAAGTTCTGGAAGGTGGAAGCCAAAGAGCCTGACGGCAGCTGGCGTGTTCTGACCGAAGGCAGGATCGTTGGATTCCGACGGTTGCGTCTTCTGGAAACACCATGCAACGCCGTTATGCTCCGTATCACGCTCACCGGCGGAAATGCCGATTTCCGGACCTGGATGGTCCCGCAGGGAGATACGGAAAATGAGTGAAACATTCCAACCGCAGAGGATCGCTGTCCGGGTGAAACGTAAAGCGGTCGCCGCGATCCGTCAGGGACACCCCTGGCTGTTTGAAGATTCGGTGGAACGGTATTCCAAAGAACCGCGGAGCGGAGATGTTGCCGTGCTGTTCGACCCCGACGGCAAACTTTTGGGGGCAGGACTGTGCGATCCGTCATCGGCGGTCCGGGTTCGGGTGATGGCGCATGGAGCGGGCGCGCCGCCTGTGGGACCGGAACTTTTTGCTTTTCTTGTGGAGAAAGCCCGTACCCGGCGGGAAGGGAAGATCCCCGGCGGGACCACCGCCTGGCGTTTGATCCACGGGGAATCGGATGGATTTTCCGGACTGGTTGCGGATAAGTATGACGATACGCTTGTCCTGAAAATATATTCGGCGGCATTTCTCCCCCATATTCCGGCGATCATCACGGCATTGCAGAACGCTTACCCGGAGCTCACGGCAACCGTGATCCGGCTTTCCCGTGAACTGGCGCGGAGTCAGGATGAATATCACGATGGCGACATTCTGCCCTCCTCTGCTCCCTGGATCAAGACGTTCCGGGAAAACGGGATCCGGTTCAAAGCGGACTTGCGTACCGGACAGAAGACCGGATTTTTTCTGGATCAGCGGGATAACCGTTCCCGCGTGGAAAAACTTTCAGCGCACCGTCATGTGTTGAATGTGTTCAGTTTTTCCGGCGGATTCTCGCTGTATGCCGCCCGCGGCGGTGCGGAAACCGTGACCAGTATCGACTTTGATAAACATGCCATTGCGGCATGTGATGAACATTTTGCCATGAACCGTGAGACCGGGACGATCCGGAACTGCCGTCATACCGGGATCGTGGGCGATGCGTTTGAAGAAATGCGGAAACTTGCCAAAGCCGGACGTCAATACGGTCTGGTGATCGTGGATCCGCCTTCCTTTGCCAAATCCTCCGCCGAAAAAAGTACCGCGTTACACAGTTATGCCGCCCTTGCAAAAGCCGCAGTGAAACTGCTTGGAAGGAACGGGATCCTGGTTTTCGCCTCCTGTTCCAGCCGTGTGACTGCGGATGATCTTTTTCCCGTGATCCAGCAGGCGGCAGGGGATACGCTGGAAGTCTTTGACCAAACATTTCATGCGCCGGATCATCCGTCCGATTTTCCGGAGTCCGCCTACCTCAAATGTCTCTGGATGCGGAAAGTACGATGAAGGAATTTGCGACGGAACTGTTTGCCCGTATCCCTGTCCCGCTGCTGGCATGGTTCGAAACACATAAACGGGATCTTCCCTGGCGCAACACGGCGGATCCTTACCGTATCTGGCTTTCCGAGATCATGTTGCAACAGACCCGGGTGGAAGCCGTGAAACCCTATTTCGAACGGTTCATTACCCGTCTTCCTGATATCGCCGCGCTTGCCGCCGCGGATGACGAAACGATCCTGAAACTGTGGGAGGGACTGGGGTATTATTCACGGGTACGCAATCTGCGGAATGCCGCACGGATCATCATGAAGGAGTACGACGGCATTTTCCCGACAGATATTGCCGCCATACGCGCATTGCCGGGGATCGGCGATTATACGGCGGGAGCCATCGCATCCATCGCGTTCGGGGCAGGTGAGCCTGCGGTGGATGGAAACGTATTACGAGTGGCGACACGACTTGCCGGATCCCGGGAAAATATCTCCCGGATCCCGGTCCGGCACCGGGTGGCGGATGTGTTGAGGGAAGTATATCCCCCGGGAAAAGCATCTGAATTCACACAAAGTCTGATGGAGTTGGGGGCATTGGTCTGTCTGCCGAACGGGGAACCGAAATGCGAAGAGTGTCCCCTTTCCTCATTCTGTCAGTCCCGCAAATACGCCTTACATTCCGTGATCCCTGTGAAAAATACGGCGAAGGAACGGAAGAAAGAGCAGCGTACCGTCCTCATTCTCTCCTGCGGCGGGAAATATGCCTTGCAGAAACGTCCGGGAAAAGGACTTCTTGCTTCTCTCTGGGAGTTCCCGGCACTCCCCGGCTGGCTGGAAATCGCGGATCTTCCGTCATTCTGCCGGGCACCCCGGCGCGGACCGGATGCAGTGCATGTATTCAGTCATCTGGAATGGCACATGATCTCTTATTTTTCGGAAGTGCCTGAAATGCTTCCGGAATACGTCTGGTTTTCACCGGAAGAATTTCCTGCGATCCCCTCTGCATTGAAACGGTATGTGGATGCGATATCCGCCCTTTAAATAAATATTTTTATTTTTTTATAAAATAACTTGTAAATTTGCCGTGGGTATGATATAGTACAGTGTGAATTTCCGGATTACTGCGTGGCAATGCCGAAAAGGGTCACAAAATGCCGGAACAACCAAAGGATATGTTATGAGTGAAGAAAATACGACGCAGGTTGTCGTTGCGGATGTGAATCCCAGCGGACTTTTATGCCTGCACAGTCTGGTCGTCAATCTGCACCGGAATGTGAATTTCGATGCTCTGATGACGGACGGGACAAAGAAAAAGTATGCGGATGCACCCTGCGATACTCTGTTGGAGTTGGCGCAGGGACTTGAATTGCGTCCGGAACGAAAAGAGGATGTGGAGGAAACCGCCAAGGTCTATAACGGTCCGGCTCTTCTCAAACTCAAAGACAACCACTGGATCTGCATTCCGCAGATGGGACAGTTCAATGGCGATGCGCCGATCCGTCTCTTCGATCCCATGATCCAGGGACAACAGAAAACTGCCACCGGGCCCAAGGAAAAGATCCTTTCCCTTTACGACGGGGAACTGATCATTTTCCGGAATCTTCAGCCGGTGGACAACAAAAAATTCTCCGGTCTGTTCTGTTTGACCTCCATTGCCCGGCATCATCAGGTGAATATGGATATCCGGCGGCTGATGCACGAATATGCCATCGGGGAAAACGAGCCGACGGTCATGGAACTCCTGGAAATGGCGTCTTCCTATGGTCTGAAAACAAAGCAGACCCGGGTACGCTGGAAAGATTTTCCGCGGATCGGGCAGGCTTACCCGATGTTGGGAGTGAAGCGGGATGGCAAGTATGTCGTTTTCTGCGGTTGGCGTGAGGATAAAGACGGGAACGGCACATTGGCTGTGGTCGATCCCTCCGATCCGCCGGAGCAGCCCGGACAGCAGTTCCGTTTTTACACGGAAGATGAGTTCAAGGAAAAATGTACGGGCAAAGCCGTATTTCTGAAAAAGATCTACAAACTTTCGGATGAAGAACAACCGTTCAGTCTGCTGTGGTTCATGCCGGAATTTATCAAACTCAAAGGTTTGTTCTTTCAGATTGCCATGCTGGTGGTGATGATGACGGTGATCGCACTGATCACGCCTCTGTTCTTCCAGATCGTGGTGGATAAAGTCATCGTTCACCAGGCGATGTCCACATTGAACACCCTGGGGATCGGGATCGTGATCGCGATTCTCTTCAACGGGATCCTGGATTTCCTCCGGAGTTATCTGTTGTTGTTCGCCACAAACAAGATCGACATTTCTCTGGCGACGAAAACATTCCGGCATCTGATGCGGCTGCCTATCGAGTTTTACGAACGGGTCCCCTCCGGCGTATTGCTCAAACACATGCAGCAGACCGAAAAGATCCGCGGGTTCCTCTCCGGGAATCTGTTCTTCACGATCCTGGACGTGTTCTCTCTGTTCCTCTTTGTTCCGTTCCTGTATTTTTACAGTCCGACACTGACCTTTGTGGTGTTGGGCTTCTCCGCTGCCATGGCATTGGTCATTGCGGCATTGGTCCGTCCGTTCCAGCGCAGATTGAATGAACTGTATCAGGCGGAAGGGAAACGGCAGAGTATGCTGGTGGAATCCATTCACGGGATCCGCACGGTGAAATCGCTGGCGTTGGAACCGGTGGAAGAACGTCTCTGGGACAATTCCAGTGCGTACGCCATCAAGTCCTATTTCCGCGTGGGCAAGATCTCCATGACTGCCAAGAGTATCAGTCAGGTGTTGGAAATGCTGATGACGGTCTGCGTGATCTGGGTCGGCGTTTATCTTGTGCGGGATAAAATCATTACGGTCGGGGCTCTTATCGCATTCCAGATGCTTGCCGGACGCGTGACGGGTCCGCTGGTCCGCATGGTCGGTTTGATCCATGAATACCAGCAGATCGCACTTTCCGTGCGAATGCTCGGTGTCGTGATGAATACGCCTCTGGAACCGGCGGGCGGCGGTGTACGCAATGCACTCAAAGGCAATATCGAGTTTGATAATGTGACATTTCAATACCGTCCGGATACACCGCAGGTCATCCGGAACTTCTCTTTGAAGATCGATCAGGGGATGACAGTCGGGATCGTGGGACGTTCCGGATCCGGAAAGACCACGCTGACCAAACTTCTGCAGGGGCTCTACCCGGTGCAGTCCGGTTTGATCAAGATCGACGGGATCGACCTTCGCGAGATCGACAAAGCGCATTTGCGCAGCAGTATCGGTGTGGTGCTGCAGGAAAACTATTTCTTCAACGGTACGGTGCGTGAGAACATTTCTCTGACGAAACGTTCTGCCGCTCTGGAAGAGATCATTTACGCCGCGAAACTGGCGGGTGCGGATGAATTCGTGCAGAAACTTCCCAAGGGATATGATACCATGCTGGAAGAAAATGCCTCCAATCTTTCCGGCGGACAGAAACAGCGTCTTGCCATTGCCCGTGCGCTTCTGACGAATCCGCCGATCCTGATCTTCGATGAAGCGACCAGTGCCCTTGACCCGGAAAGCGAAACGGTGATCCAGAACAACCTGGCAGCCATCGCCCGCGGCCGTACGGTCCTTATCATCTCCCACCGTCTTTCCATTGTCAGCAATGCGACCAAGATCCTTGTGATCGACAATGGGGAACGCACGGCATTTGCATCTCACCGTGAGTTGCTTGCCATGCCCGGTACTTACAGTGAATTCTGGCATCAGCAAATGGAAAGGCATCTTGAAAAATGAGCGAAGAAAAAGAAACCGTAAGAGGTGCGATCGAGTTTCAGCCCGACGCACTGGAAATCAAGCAGTCACGGCTCCCGTTCTTTGCACGGTTCACCCCGTATGCCGCTTTCATTATGATGGCGGGTGCGATCATCTGGGCATCTATCGGCAAAACGGATACCATCGTACAATCCCAGGGTAAACTCGTTTCTGACGAACAGAACATCGTCATGAAGCCCCGTGAACTGGCGGTGGTCAAGAAGATCCATGTGAAAGTCGGTGACATCGTGCAGCCCAATGACGTACTCATCACCTTTGACCCGGAGATCTATGACTCCGAAAAGGAACGTCTGGAAAGTGAGATCTCCACATTGCAGGCGCAGTTCGACCGCTTGTATGCGGAATTCAATCAGAAGGAATATAAGCCGGAAAAACGGACCCGTGATACCATCTGGCAGCTGGAGATCCACAAACAGCGTATGGCGTATTACAAGGAACGTATGAACTATTTCGATCAGGAATATGCCCGGATCAGCGCATCCATCAAGACCCGCGGGGAAAGCCTGCACAACAGCGAAGAACGGTTGAAAGAATTCCGTCCGCTGGAAAAAATGTATGTGGACCTGGGGGATGTGGTGGCGACCAAACGGGAACGTATTGAGATCTCCATCAAGCGTATGGAAATCGAAGCGACCACCGATGAATTGCGTAATACCCTCGATGAAATGGAACATCAACGTCAGTCCTCCGTTGCCAGCAAGAACGCATTCCAGGAGGAATGGCGTAACAGCATCGCCACCGAAATGATCAAGATCCGCCGGGAACTGACTTCCAATCAGAAGCAGTACGAGAAAACCAGCAATCTGGCTCAATACATCTATCTGCGCGCACCCTGCGAAGCCATGGTCCATGAGATCGCGGCGTTCTCCCCCGGCTCTGCCGTGCGGGAAGCAGAACCCCTGATCACGTTGGTCCCCCTGAACGGAAAAATCGAGATCGAAGCGGAAGTCAGCCCCCAGGATATCGGGAAAGTCGCCATCGGTGATCCGGTCCGTATCAAACTCAATGCCTATCCGTTCCAGAAACACGGAACGCTGGATGGCAAAGTGCTGCGTATTTCCGAAAATACATTTGCCCGCGCCCAGGGACAACCCATGCCGCCCAATGCCACCCCCACTTATTACAAAGCGGCGATCTCGGTTTCCGGATCTCTGCGGAATGTGGATGAAAAATATCGTTTGATCCCCGGCATGGATACCCAGGCGGAGATCAAGGTCGGCAAACGCCGTATTATTGAATATGTGTTGTATCCGCTGATCAAAGCACTTGACGAATCCGCCAGAGAGCCGTAAGTCATGACACAGGAGAACGTGCAAACAGTTATCATTGCAGGGGCAGGTCCCGCAGGTCTGACTGCGGCGTGTTCTCTTTTGCGTCATAAAGGATACCGGGTCATCATTCTGGAGGAATCCTTTCAGACCGGCGGCATTTCCCGTACCGAAAAATACAAGGGGAACCGCATGGATATCGGCGGACACCGTTTTTTCACGAAGGTGGATTCTGTCAATGATTTCTGGCAGTCTCTCATGCCGATGCAGGGGAAACCCGCGTACGACGACCTGCGGCTTGACCGGATCCCCGCGATGGCTCCCGATGGTCCCGATCCGGAACAGGTGGACCGGGTGATGTTATCCCGGAACCGTGTTTCCCGGATCTATTATCTGAAACGTTTTTTTGACTATCCTGTGACATTGAGTCTATCGACCGTTTTTGCCATGGGACTGGGCAGGACGTTCCTTGCCGGCACCAGTTTTCTCTGGAGTATGATACACAAACGCAGGGAGGATTCCCTGGAGGATTTCTACATCAACCGGTTCGGACGGCGTCTTTACAGTATGTTTTTCGAGCGTTATACCGAGAAACTCTGGGGTGTACACCCCGGCAGGATCTCGCCTTCCTGGGGCGCACAGCGCGTGAAGGGGCTTTCCCTGGGAAAAGCGGTGATGAATGTCCTGACGAAGCCGTTCCGCGGGAAAAATGCGGCGGTGGAGACCTCTCTGATCGAAACGTTCCAATATCCGAAATTCGGACCCGGACAACTCTGGGAGACGGCGGCGGAACGGGTCATTGCCTCCGGTGGCGAGATCCGTTACGGACAGAAAGTCGTCCGTGTGGAAATGGATAAAACGCAACGGATCCGGCGGGTGCATGCGTGCAGTCCGGACGGCGTGGAAACGGCGTACGACTGTGATGCCTTTTTCTCCTCCATGCCGGTGAAAGACCTGATGGAGTCGTTCTCCCCGGCTGTCCCGGATGATGTGCTTTCGATCGCGCAGGGATTGCCTTACCGGGATTTCATTACGGTCGGTGTACTGGTCAAAAAACTTGCCATTGCCAACAAAACGGACCGGAAGACTCTGGGTAATATCGTGCCGGACTGCTGGATCTACATTCAGGAGCCGGATGTCCGGCTGGGACGTTTGCAGATCTTCAACAACTGGTCTCCGTACATGGTGGAGGATCCGGAACATACGGTATGGCTTGGACTGGAATATTTCTGTACGGAAGGGGATGATCTGTGGGAACAGGATGAGGCATCGTTCAAAGCCTTTGCCATTTCGGAACTGGAGAAGATCGGGATCATAGAGGGAAAAGACGTTCTGGATTCGGTGGAGATCCGGGTCAAAAAAGCCTATCCCGCCTACTTCGGAACGTATGAACGGTTCGATGAACTGCGTGCCTGGCTGGATCAGGTTCCCAATCTTTACTGCATCGGGCGGAACGGACAGCATCGTTACAACAACATGGACCACTCCATGCTGACTGCGATGGAAGCGGTGGACGTTTTCCGGAGCGGGGACAGAGACCGGAGCCGGATCTGGGATGTGAATACGGAAAAGAGTTATCACGAGACCCGTTCATAAAACAGCAGGGTATCCAAATTTTTTTGTTAAAAATGTCGTTTTTTTTGCTTATGGCGGAAAAAAACGGCTTTTTTTTGTATTTATTTATAAAAAAAACGAAAAATAGTTCAAAAAAAGCGGAAAAAGATTTGCAATTTGAAAATGACGGTATTATAATATGGGCGATATAATATAAATAATTAACAGCTATGCAGGGGGTTTACCTGCGGAAGATGAAAGGATTTGATTATGGCAGACGCAAGCAAAAGTAACTTTTTTACCACCCCGTTCGGGGGGAATATTGAGAGTATTTCGACTGATGCGTATTTCTTGCGCCGTTCTGACCGTGACCTCGGTTTTATTATGACAGCAGATGGTGAATCCCTGGCGATAACCCGCGGATTCCCCAATGCGGTTTATGATTATGTGTACGGTTTTTCCGGTGTCACAGCAAACCGCGATGAACAGTATGTTGTGTTCGGATGGAACCAGCATGAATCTACGATCGGTAATGATCCGTTGGTGGATTACAATGCGGCGGTTATCTACAATATCAACTGTTATCAGGATTTGAATGGACTCAATGCCGGTTTGAAATTCACCCAATCCGGGATCGTTGATTTTGCCAATGCGACCGGTCAGATCGCCATGGGTCTCACCGTTCCCCTGCAGAAGACTGCCATTGTTTACATCAACGAATGCGGGAACGTGCGTGATCAAAAGACTTTCAGTCTTGCTTCTGACATCTCATCCATTTACAGTGCA
Organism: Victivallales bacterium; assembly: GCA_045592785.1. Lineage (GTDB taxonomy): Bacteria > Verrucomicrobiota > Lentisphaeria > Victivallales > UBA1829 > RGIG8244. The sequence continues at coordinate 109,599 of JAZNVL010000057.1, forward strand.
GCCACTTTGACTGTTGAAGGCAGCCTCCATGCCGATCTCTATGGAGTGATCGATAACTCCATCTTCACTACTTATTACTACGATAATAATTCTTCGAAAATCGGGGCAGCGAACTTCTCGCCTTATGCAGGGACGATCCTGCCTGCCGGTGTCGCACCGAACAATTATTCTCCCTACAAGTATGACTTCCATGAAGTGGTGGATAACAACCGTCAGCTCGCAGCTGCTCTCCGTGCCCAGAATATTCAGCTTGAACTCAATTTGACCGGTACGGTCAATTCTTTCATCCGGAATGTTACGATCAGACCCTTTGTTCAGACTTCTGTGCAGGGTAATACCCATCAGGCAACCGGTGTGCTTGCCAACGGAACGGTGGATAAAAGCAATCGTGATGTGACCGAAGGAACCGGCGACATCGTGTTCGGCGGTGATTTGGAAAATGGCGGCGGCAACGGCACCTGGACCGGTGAAGTCAATGCAAAAGTCGAGAACGTGCATCTGGATTCCAAAATTTTCCCGGCAACACCGGAATATGTGAAAGATGCAGACGGAAACGTGCTGTATGACTGGCAGATTGGTCTTGACGGAAAGCCGTTGTATAACGAACCGATGACTTCCACGTTGAATAAATATGTGGATGTTTCCGATTTCGCGGAACAGAACAACGGCGTTTCCCAGAATGCGCAGGTCTCCGATACGATCACAATCAAAGTGACAGAATATCAGAAGAAAAAAGAACTGGTCCTTGAAACCGAAGAAAAAACGGTCAAGGTGCAGAAACAGGTCACCGTCGCTGTCCCGGTCGTGGAATCCAACGGGACTAAGAAAGTTTACCTTTACAGTACCAATGGAAACAGCGTCGATCAGATGACTGTCGGTGAACTCAATGCTCTCGGTTATCAGTATGTGAAAGTAAAAACGGATAATGGCGAATTTTACACCGGTTACGCACTCAATTCCAATGCTACAAATTACGAAGCCGGGTATCTGCCTTCTTTCATCTGGATGGTGAGTGAAACAACCACGAATGAAACGACCGGTGAAGTCTCTGTCACCGGCGCGAACCAGTTGGTTCAGTATGGAGATCAGCTGATCAACATTTATGTCGATACCGAAGTGGACCTGGAAATCGAAAAAGCCCATATCGACCAGGATGGACGGTTCATCAAGGCAATCAAAGACAGTGCCGGCAACATCACCGGATGGACCCTTGCAAACAGCTACGGTGACGCAACAAAATACAAAGAAAAAGTAACAGTGACTGTCCCTGTGCTGTCCTATACGAAAGCGGAAGCATTGAGCGGATTCACGGTGGATGAACTGTATCAGGTGATACCGGATAATCTGTATGAAGATAAGAATACAGCCACGAAAGACAGTGCTGCCTACTATGAAGTGTTCCAGAATCCTCTGGGCGACAATTACACTTACCAGGCGAAAGACAACTACACCTGGAAGTGGAATTATGTGGAAGTGGAAGTGGATGACCTCTCAACCGGGAAGCAGGTTGATAAGGATATCACGTTCACCGATACTGGATTTGTGAATAAATCTCTGAATACGCAAGTTTCAGATAACAAATATCTTGCGGAAGGCCTTTCTGCCGCGAATATCGTCCTGAGCAATGTGGCGGAAAGCGGCACGATCAATGCCACTGTCGACAACATCTCTCTGGATGCTGAAATCGCACAGAGAAAATACGCCGGTACGGTTGCAGAAGGGGAATCCGGTATTGCCGGTTTCTCTGATAACGTTGCAACGTCCATCGGGATCAATACGGATACTCTTACGGTGGAAGGAACCTACCGCGGTACCATCAACAGTAATGTTTCCCGTTTGAACGCCAGCAGCACGAATACCGTGTATTCTTATACTGTCCGCACATATTCTTATGATGAATATGAAATGCAGATCGGACAGAACAGCGGCATGGCGGTAACTGCCACGTCCTTCAGCGCAGATTTGACCGATGCGGAAAAAGTGAAAGAATTCTATAATAAGTATGCCAGCGTGAATCCGGATACCGGCGCCACCACTTATGTGGACCGCGAAAGCCTTTATCAGATCGATATTGTGATCGATACCACGAACTGGACTGTTACCGGCGGTACCGGATATCTCATCAAGAGAGAAGAAACCGGCACCTCTTATTATATCGACCCGGTGACGAAATACTTTGTGAATCCTGCCAATGGCTGTGTCTACACGAAACAGAACTTCACCGGCGAAGAATTCCAGGTGTTCTACACCCTTGACCCGAAAACGAATGACCGGATCAAACTTCATTCTGCCGGGGACTATGTTGTTCTGGATGAAAACCAGCACTATGTAAAGAATGAGGAATATGACCGGATCCACCACAGTGAAACTTTTGAAGGTAAACTCGGGGATGATACTTATCTGGTCGATCGCGTGATCACACAGGATGATACGATCAACAGAATGGGGATCAAGGCGGAAGCTCATGGTATCCGGAGTACCGATATCACGATCAACGGTAACTTCCGGAGTGACGTGCTTGTCGGTATCGACTCCGTGATCTACCGTGACCCCGTGACCGGTGAGATCGTTTATTCCATGAATGATTATACAACGGAAGAGGATGCTTCCGAACAGGGTGAACTCTACCGTGTGACAGACGTCTACTCCACCGGGATCACAGCATCCACAATTTCCGTGGAAGGCGGTTTGTTTGCTCCCAATGTGTATGTGATCGGCAATGCCCGCAACTGGAACGAGGACATGCTGAAAAAGATGGCGGAAGCGGCTCTGAAAGATCCTACTGCCGCAGCCAAACATAACACCGATGCTTATTACTGCGTGAAAGCTGATACACTCGTCGCAGATGCACTTGCCGGGGATTATGTCCTGCAGGCCGCGACTTGTTTTGAGATGATCGATGGACAGCGTCTCTGGGTATTGAATACCGGGGTGGCAGTTTCCGTTGCAAACCTGCAGAACGGGAATGACGGTTCCTTTGATATCATCGGTAATATTTACAGTGCCTTTGACGGTATCCGCTGGAGTGAGGCCAACTCGAAACGCGGTGACTATAATCTGCGTGTCTCCGGCGAGATCGTTGCCGGTTATGAAATGGATGCAAACGGTGGATTCACCGAGACGCTCAAGAATGGCATCAAAGGCAATAACGAATACTATGTGTTTACCGACGTTAACGGTCAGACCGCCGCGAATACGAATTCTGCCAACGCAGATAACAGCGACCGTCTGGAATTCGCTGCCGGTGCTTATGCAAAAGGAAATATTCAGTTCGCATCCGGTAACGATATGCTGATCCTGGACTCCAACGCCCGTTTGGAAGATGCGGCGATTGCCACCGGCGAAGGACACCTGAACATGGTGTTCAACCTGAATGACAAGGTCCTGGATGCCGATGACTACAAATATAATGACGGGAACGCGATCATCACAGGCAGTCTGAATGACCAGTCCACGAACCTCTATGCGATCACGCTGAACGATATTGTAATGGATGGGACCGGTCCCAAAGAATACAAACTGTTTAAGTTTGACGGAATCAACCAGGCGGAGGTTTTCGGCGCAAAGATCAGAACGGTTGACCTGAAATACGACGGCATGAGCGTGAAAACGCTGGATCTGAGCGATGATATCGTGGCGGAAGTCGGGTATTATGATAACGAAGACTGGGTCGTCTGCACCAGCCAGCTGGTCGGTTATGAATTCCGTGAAAACAACTTCACTGCGAAGATCGGCAGCTATGATGGCGCAACCAGTGCCAGCGGTACCAAACTGGGCAACTATATCCGCGTGGTGGATAACGCCAATGGCGGCGAAATCATCTTCCAGGCTTATTCCGAATGTGTCAACAGTGATTGGACGATCGTGGTGGATGTACTCCCGGATCAGGTGGCTCTGCCCAATGCGACCAATGGCGAAACCTATTACGTCTCCTCCTTCGACATTGACATCAACAACCTGCGTCAGTGGTACGATCGCGAAAACAATACGGTCACCTTCACCTGGGATGACCACAGCATTGATATTTCCCAGACTGTTTATCAGTTTGAATATTACATCCTCAATGCGGACGGCACGAAGACCAACACGATCATGCGTGAAATCACCAGTGATTCTCCGCGTGTCTCCCTGACACTGGAAAATATCGATGCCGACCAGACCATTATCTGGCGTGTCCGTCAGTCCTATGGTATCGGTAATGACATCACCGGCGACTGGAACTCCATCGAAGATTACAAGTATGAACGTGCCATCGGTCTTCTGCAGACGGATCTGGAAGATTCCACCAGCAATCTGGAATGGAAGAACGAACTTTCCGTCAGCAGCATGGAAAAATATGTTGTTTACTATTATGTGGAAGGTGATGCCGCTGTCCGTACTTACAACGTGGCAAAGACCACACAGAGCAAAGTCGTGGTCAACACCAGTCAGTTCCTGCAGGCCGGCGAAATCCTGACGGGCTGGGAAGTGGGTATCAGCGATGCACAAGGCAACGATCTGGCGGAAAATGCCATCTATCAGAACCTGGATGTGGATTGGATCCAATATGCTCCTCTGACCGGTCTCGGTGCCGCGGCAGGCGCAAACAAGAGCCTGATCCTCTCCTGGAACAACGTCAGTCAGTCTGATGTCAGTTTCGTGTTGAGATACCGGATCGGGAATGATTCTGCCGGATACGGCGAATGGACGACGGTCGTTGTGGATGCGGTCGATCCCGGTGATGCCTCCACGGTCAGTTACACGGTCAATCTGGAATCCTACCTCAAGAGCGATGAGCTTCTGCAGTGGGAAGTTTTTGCACAGCAGATCAACGGGGATGAGATCCTCCGCAGCGAAGTTTCCGGCGCGAAAACTTCTATGATCCTGACCGATGGCGTGATGAAAGTCAATACCACCACGGTTCCCAATGACGATGCGAAAGAGGTCGGTACCGTGACCATGGTCTGGGAAAATACCGGAACCGAAGATACCACATTCCTGCTGGAATATGTGGATAACGGTGTCCGCAAGTCCGTTGAGATCAAGTCCGGCATGACTGGCGTGACCTACAATGATGACAATACCGTTTCCTATTCCTTCAAACCGTCCACGAGCACCACGACTGCGGCGCTTGATTGGCGCGTCCGCCGTTATGTGAAGGATGCAAGCGGCAATCCGGTGGATGTGGGCGAATGGATGATCTACGAAATCGAAACGATGACTTCTCTGGAACGCACTTCCGAAGTCGTTCATGACGATTCTCTGAACAAGGATACCATCAGTACCACGCTGCATTTCGAAAGTAATGTCCCGGGCAGCGCATACCGCCTGGAATATGTGGTCGTGACCAATAATTACGATGTGAGTAATCCTGTGGCAGTGGACTTCGATGCCAGCAACGATAAAGTCTTTACATACACAGTGGAAGGTCTTGCTGCTGACGGTTCACAGGAAGTCTACTGGCGTATTACGACTGTGGATGAAAACGGCGGACTGGGTGAATGGACGTATGAAACCAGAGAAATGCAGGAAGCATTCTCTGATGTGGTGTTCTGCGACAAACCGCAGGATGCCGTCAGCACGGAAGAATCCGGACAGACCGCTGTTGCCACGCTGAAGTGGAACGCCGGCGAAAACATGACGCAGGGAACGTATACTTACGAAGTGGAATACTTCCAGAAATCCGATTATCTCTCGGATGCAGAAGTCATGGCTTATTTCGATCAGTATACGGATGAAGCGACTGCGGATGTGCTGGATGATGCTTTCGCAAGACTGCAGGTCACCAATAATCAGATCACCATCACGGCTCTGGAAGATACCAAGTATGTCTACTGGCGCGTGCGTTCCCTGGATAATCAGGGCGTTGCCTCCGACTGGACCGTCGGCGATCCCTTCCATGTGTACCTGGATGACGTTTCCGCCCCGACCTTCAAGAAGGATCCCGTCGGCGAAGTCCAGTGGGTTTCCCGGATTGAAAATGATGCCCGCGATACCGATCTCATGGATGTGTATCTGACCTGGGACAAGGCATCGGACGACAAAGCGGGTGTGAAGTGTTACAACTTCACTTACGGTTGCACCACGGAAGATACGGAACAGCTGCACAATGTGAAGTATTATTACTCCACAGACAACGGCGTGACCTGGAATGAATTTGCTTATGATGAAGATAACGGCGCCCGTATCGACCATATCGAAGGCGTTGGTACTTACATCATCAAGATCCAGAACCTTGCCAACGGTAATTATGAATGGAATCTGACTGCCACTGACTATCAGGGCAAGACGTCTGAAACCGCAAAATCCGGTGAATGGCTGGGCGACTTCGATGCGCCCGAGTTCGCCGAAGATACGGAAGACACGCTGACCATGAACGTCAAGATGGCAGCTGCACTTTCCGATACCGTTGCAGGTAATACCGATACTGTCAACAAGATCGCGACCCTGGCTCCGATCCTGACCTGGACTCCCGCCGAAGATGAACTCAGCGGCGTGGAATACTATCAGTTGAACTGGTCCGATGCCGCACAGCAGTCTTACAGTGTCAAGATCAGTGTGGATGAACTCACACTGGATGCCGCCACCGGAACCTATACCTGGCAGCTGCTGCCCGGCGTTCCCTACGACAGCCAGGATGATAAGATCCTCGGTCTGGTCAATGGCGATTACACCTGGACCTTCTACGCGGTCGACTACATGGGCAATGTCGCCAATGTTACCGATATCCCGTCCCTCGCCGGAAAATGGACCGGTGATTATGTGGCACCTGTGTTCACTACCGAATCTGCGGATTGCGCCAATGCGTATATCCTGAACCTGATCGATGTGAACATGACCTGGACCGCCGCCACCGATTACTGGTTTGATCCCGGCGAAGATCCCGATACCTTGGGATCCGGCGTGAAGTATTACACCGTAACCTACTGGCTCCATGATGAAACAGATCCGGAAGCCCGGATCGGTGAAGTCACGGAAACCGTTTACACGGAATACACCAATGGTTGGCAGCCCGGTTTCACTGCCGTGGTGATCAACGGCGATTACCGTTATGAAATCACGGCGACCGACTACATGGGCAATACTTCCGAAAGCACATTGACCGGCGAATGGGAAAAGAACGACAATCCGGAACTTCCCGAAATCGGAACTTCCACCGTATCCTTCAACCACGCCCGTATGATCGGCGGAGTCTCCTGGGAACAGCAGAGTTTTGCCAACGCCCAGATCTATTATTACGAGCTGAAATATTCTCTCATCTCCGGCGGTGCCATTACGGACATCGACAGCGCAAGAGTGCTGCATGGCTTCACCGGTGACATCTCTGCGTTCAGCAGCATTGCCACATTCACACAGAATGGAACCAATACCTGGAGCGTCACATTCAAAGATGATACTTCCACCAAGTACACGCTGACCTATGATGCCGCCACAGGCAATTACACCATGTCCTTTGACCTGGTGCAGGATGGCGTCACTTCTCCCTCCTCCATCACCTACAATGCGGCAGATGGTACTTACACGGCTTCTTACGACATCACCAACAACCCGAACTACATCTGGACGATGTATGTGAAGGGCACACAGAGCAATTCCAGCGATATCCTGAGTCTTACTTACAGCCAGGGTACCTGGCAGGGTGATGATGCCGCTCCCGTCTTCACAAGAGGCGCAGCCGCCGTTACCGCGGATGTGGTGTATGACCGTCAGGATGTTGCAGGCGTCAAGAAGACCATTGCCACGGTCACTGTGACCGTGGATGATTCTCTGGTTGCGGACTACAAACTGCCCGGTAATTACGAAGAAGCGGGTTGCGGCGTTGCGTATTACACCATTTCTTACGGTGCCGCAGATGCCGATGGTTACGATTACTCTGTGAAATTCGATGCATCGCTGGATGCCGATGTGCTTTCCAGCACCACCCTCGAACTGGATCCCTCCGTGAACTACAAGTACAAAGTTACCGCCACCGACTGGGTCGGCGCAAACTTTACGGTGGACAGCGGCGAATGGACTGCGCATACCTCCAGTGCCGTGAATGGTACGATCGCCAAGGACAGCGTGGCACCGCAGATCGCAGACGAAATCGAAACGCTTTCCGATGCAGGCTTCACCGGCAACAGCAACAAGATGCTGAATGTTCTGACCTGGACCGCAGCGGAAGACGACAGAGTGGTTGCCGGCGATGGCACAGGCAGCGGCGTTTCGGAATACACTGTCGGCTTCTCCTACAAGAGCGGAGACGACACGATCGCCCGTACCATTTCTGTGATGGGTAACGATTTCGAAACCTTCTCCGATGAAGAGTTCACCGGTTACAAACGGGAAGTCGATGCCAATGGCGTCATCACCTACTCCAAGAGCAAGAAGGAAGATGACGGCAACTACTGGAAACTGGTCTACACCTGCAAATATACCGATACCAACGGCGAAGAACAGGGCGGCGAATATGTCCTGACCTTCACCCTGAACAATGCGACCTACAACTGGAGCATTTATGCAACCGACTATGCAGGAAACTCCGGACAGGCAAACTACTCCCGTACCGGTACCTGGAATGCAGACGTGGCTGCCCCCACATTTGTGGTCCCCGTCACCAACAAGATCGGCGCATCGCTGACCGTCCCCGGCACCATGTATGCGGAAGTCTCCTGGACTTACAGCAAGACGGAAGAGATGGGTGTGATCGATCCCACGGTCGCCAACAGCACGCTGAACGATGGTTCCACGGTGGAATACTTCACCTTCCAGTACCGTCTGAAAGATGCGACGACCTGGAACTCCATCCGTGTGGATGTGGGCAGAGGCAACGACACAGACTCCAAGTTCACCATCACTTACAGCGATGGAACTTATGTCGCCCGTGCAGAAAGTCTGCTTATCACCGATTACGAATGGCGTGTGGATGCCACCGACTATATGGGCAACACCACACTCAATACCGCAGCCGGTGCAAACAATTCCGGTACTTGGGCGGATGACAATGCCGCACCCCGGTTCCTCCCGCTGGACGGCACCGATCCCGAAACGTTCGTCACGACGAATGCCGAATACAGTCTGGATGATGTCCCGGGCATCGACTTCTCTGTCACCTGGGCACCCGCAGTCGATGACTGGCAGGAAGGCACCGAAGACGGAACCGGTATGGGCGTACGTCAGTACACCTTCGAATACCGTCTGGCTGGAACCGAAAATGAATGGAGCAAGCAGGTTATTGCTCATACAGAAACGGCGACCAGCTACATCATCACACTGCAGAATCAGCCGAACGGCGATTACGAATGGCGTTTGACCGCCACCGACTGGGCTGGTCAGAATATTGCGGAAGCCAATACCAGCGAAGCCATCACCGGTACGATCTACGCCGATATCACTGCTCCTGTATTCGCGGAAGCTGAAGCAGGCGGTGAGGGCGAAGAAGCCGTTCCCGCAGTTTCCGTCACCAACGAATACGACAAGGCTGGCCTCTCCAATAAACTGTCCTTCACCTGGACCGCGGCAGATGATGTTGCATCCTCCGAAGCTCCGGAACGTCTGGTCTCCGGATTCTGGAAATATCAGCTCTCCTACGGTCTGGAAGGCAGCGATGCCACCGGCTGGATGACAGTGGATATCACGGAACAGGATACGGTGTCTTACACCTTCACTTCTGTCAATGGTCTGCCGTTGACAGAAGGTAAGTACAACTGGACGATCTCCGCGCTGGATCATGCGGGCAATGCAGCCGTTGTCAACGGTGATGCGTTCTACATCGACTACACCGCGCCGGAATTCCTGACGCAGGATGTGAAAGCCAGTGTGGAATACGATGAAACCGGTCTCTCCCTTACGTTGGAATGGACAGCCGCTGCCGATGCTGTTTCCGGTGTTGACTTCTACACCTTGAAGTACCGTAACGTCACAGAAGGCGGCGAATGGCAGTCTTTCACAACGGAACTTGCAGCTGATGGCGCCAGCAGTCATACCATTACCCTTTTCGGACTCGCGAATGGCGATTATGAATGGGAACTGTATGCCACCGACAACATGGAAAACGTCACCGATACTCCGCTGACCGGCAGTATTCTTTCTGACTTGACCGCACCGGAATTCTCCGCCGGTCAGATCATCCTGACGGACAGCTACGATGCGGAAACCCAGATTGCGGATCTTGAATTCCTCTGGACCCGTGCAGATGACCCGGATCAAGCCGACGGACGCGTGGTTTCCGGTTTCGACCGTTACGAAATCGCCTGCCGTATCCAGGGGACGGAAGAATGGACTGTGATCACCGCGATCGAAGATCAGGATGTGACCGGCCTCTCCTTCAGCGTACCCGGCAGCATCACCGAAGGCGAAACGGCAAAAGAAGTCACGCTGGAAGACGGCATCTATGAATGGAAGGTCAGTGCATTTGACAAGGCTGGCAACGAAAAAGCCAAACTTGACGTGCCGGATACCTTCATGATCGATACCACCGGCCCGGCATTCGAAGAAGATGCTGTCAACTCTGTGAAGTATGATTACGATCCCTCCACCAAGACCTATCGTACCATTACCTTCGATTGGGATGATGCAACGGATGACGTCTCCGGTCTCGCCGGTTATGAAGTCTCCTTCGGTTACACCAATGAAGCAGGGGAATATATCACGGTCGGTTCTTATGAAACGGATGCAGGTAAGACCGAATACACGGTCACGAACCAGATGTTCCGTGTTGATGGCAATTACACCTGGCAGGTGAAAGCGATCGACAATATGGGCAACAGCACAGTCCTCACCGGTTCCGAAAGCATCGAAGTGGATACCACTGCTCCGGAAGGCAAGTTCACAGCGATCGACGAAAAACCGCTTATCGAAGCGGAATGGACCGTCAGTCAGGAATACGAACACCCGATTTACATTACGACCTACACCGTGAAATCAGCGATCGTCACCTTCAATCTGGAAGGCACGTTCGAAGATGAATCCGGCGAAGTCACTTATGAAATCGCCACCTATGGCAGAGGCGAATCCGGCGAAGTCGTCCGTATGCAGACCTTCACAGTGGATGCAGATGGTGAGTTCATTCTGGATGCCACCGCCGGACAGGGCGCGGGTTATCTCGCCAACATGCTGAACAACACCGTGTACTGGAAAGTGCGTGCTGTGGATGCCTTCGGTAATGCCACCGGTTGGTATGATGGTGCGACATTCAAGATGATTGATACGGATTCGAAAAGCATCGGTAAAGGACAGCCCATCGTTGACAAACAGAAACCCACGACCCCGATGGAATGGTTTGCCAAAGATTACACCGATACCGGTCTGCTGTATCTCTACTGGACCCCGGCAACGGATGGTTTGGGCGTTGACAGCTATGTTGTGAAAGTATATGACAAGTCCGGCAAGAACCTGATCGGAACGTTCAACTCCAACCGCGGTGAAAACTGGGTTGCATTGAATCAGAATGATCTGGCTTGCGGCGAATGTACATTCTCTGTGGCTGCGATCGATTGCGCCGGCAATACGGGCAAAGCAACGAACAAAGTCTCCTTCACCTACGATATCGTCCGTCCCACACTGTCTGTTCCGGATGGTACGATCTACACCGTGGATGCCGCTTCCAACGTTACCTTCCAGCTCTCTGCTCTGGATGTGATCGATAACCTGCCCGGTTGTGAATATGCCATCAAGGTTTATCGTGAATCCACCGGACAGCTGTTGGTCAATGATATCGCATCCGGTGATACCTACACCTGGTATCCGACCGAATTCGGTGACTATGTGTACGAAATCTATGCACAGGATGCACATGGCAACCTGTCTTCGGAATGTGCCAAGGGAATCATTTCTCTTGCCGGCAAGGAAACGCAGGACTTCAACTGGAGTCAGGGCTGCGCATCCGGTACTGTCGGAAACGGCAAGCCTTCCGATACATGGAACTTCGTCATCGACACCATGAGCGTGGATGACAAGACGACTGCCACCGAACTGACGATCACGATCACTGCGCTGTCCTTCAGCGGTGATGACGGTATCGACGTTATCATCCGTGACAACTACGGCGAATGTGTGGAATCCTTCACTATCATGCCGGATGAAATGGGTGAAACCGTCAGTCACACCTTCTTCGCCAACGAAGCCAAAGACCTCAGTGCGAAGTACACGGTGGAAGTCATTGCCCGCGATCCCTCCGTCAAGGTCAACTACACCATCGGTGCGGACCGGAACGACTTCACGGAATCCAACGTGCTGGATGATACCTTCCAGCAGGCGCGTGACCTTGCCCAGTTCCGCATCAATCTGGATACGGACTCCAATTCTCTGAATGAAGAGATCATTTCCAACGAATGGCTGGGGTACAGCGACTACGCTGACTTCCGTCAGATCACGGTGGAAAAAGATGGTACTTACGACCTGAACTTCCAGTCCGATAACGGCGCGGTCAAGGCCACGCTCTGGCAGATGACGCCCAACGGACAGCTCAGTGCCATTGCTTATGCGATGCCGGAATACGGCGAAGTCTCCATGGCAATGGAATCTCTGGCACTGGAACAGGGCGAAACATACTATCTGGGTATGGAAAGCACTGCGGCTTCCGAAGGAATCGAAACGCGTTACAGCGTGGGTGTTGTCGGAGTCATTGCCTGAGTGTAACAAACAATCTGTAAACCATGCACCGGCTGCTGAAAATGCAGCCGGTGTTTTTTTTGAAAAAAAAATGAAAAGGGGATGGAAAAAACGCAAACACATGCTATATTGAATCAGTTATGTAATCATCAACCGGAAGGAACAAATATTATGCGTACAGAAAGTCAGATCGAACAGAGTTACAGAATCGCAAAGGAACGGTATGCCGCTATCGGGATCGATACCGATAAGGCTGTGGAAGCTCTTGCTGCCATTCCCATTTCCATGCACTGCTGGCAGGGGGATGACGTCAATGGTTTCGAAGTCTCCGAAGGCGGGACCAGCGGCGGGATCATGAGTACGGGGAACTACCCCGGACGCGCCCGGAACGCAGAAGAACTCCGCGCCGATATGGATTTTGCCATGGCGATGCTGCCCGGCACTCTCCGCGTGAACGTTCATGCCATGTATCTGGAATCCGCGAAACCGGTGAGCCGCGATGCCATCACGCCGGAACATTTTGCAAACTGGATCGACTGGGCGAAAGCAAAGAATATCGGGCTTGACTTCAATCCCTCTTTCTTCGGACACTCCATGGTGGTGGACGGCATGACTCTTTCCTCTTATCGGGAAGATGTGCGTAATTTCTGGATCGAACACGGCAAACGCTGTCGTGAGATCTCCGAAGCCATGGGACAGGCTCTCGGCAAACGCTGTGTGATGAATATCTGGGTCCCCGACGGGTTCAAAGATACGCCCGCAAACCGCGGCGCTGCCCGGAAACGGCTGATGGAATCTCTGGATGTCATGCGTGCGGACAAGAAGAATCCTGCGTACATGGCGGATGCGGTGGAATGTAAACTCTTCGGACTGGGCTGCGAAAGCTGTACGGTCGGTTCCCATGAGTTCTATATGGGGTATGCCGTGAAGAACGGGATCATGGCGACTCTCGACTCCGGTCACTTCCATCCCACCGAAGTCATCAGCGACAAGATCAGCTCCTTCCTGCTCTTCATGGATGAGATCCTGCTCCACGTCAGCCGTCCTGTCCGTTGGGACAGCGACCATGTGGTGTTGTTCGATGACGAATTGCAGGCGATCGCGGCGGAAATCATCCGTAACGGCGCGAATCGCGTCAATATCGGTCTGGACTACTTCGACGGCACGATCAACCGTGTCATTGCCTGGTGTGCCGGGGTCCGCAACATGCAGAAAGCACTCTGCAAAGCGTTGCTTTCTCCCGATGCCCGGCTGACCGAATATGACAACGTGGATATGTCCCGCCGTCTCGCGGTCACAGAAGAACTCAAAGCCATGCCCTGGAGCGATGTCTATGATTATTTCTGCATGAAACAGGGTGTGCCGGTGGGTGCGGATTATATCGAACCTGCAGTGGATTATGTGAAAAAGAACATTGCAGTACGCGGAGCATAAATCATGAAATATTATCTTGCTTTTGACCTGGGCGCATCCAGCGGACGCGGGATCCTGGGACACATCGACGGTGACGGCAAGCTGATCCTGGAAGAGATCCATCGTTTCAAAAATTTCCCCAGTGAAGCGGATGGACATTTCCGTTGGGATTTCAAATCCCTGCTGGGTGAGATCAAAACCGGGATCCGGAAAGCGTATGCGGTCACAACGGATATCGTTTCGCTCTCCATCGATACCTGGGGCGTGGACTATGCGTTCTTCCGGAACGGAGAACTGATCCGGGATCCTTACTGCTACCGGGACTCCCGTACCACTCCTGCGATGGAACAGTTCCACAAAGACGTGATGAGTTCGGAAGATTTGTATTTGCGTACAGGGATCCAGCAGATGGTGTTCAACACGATCTATCAGCTTTATGCCCACAAGCAGATGCACCCGGAAGATTTCGGACCCGATTGCGTGGCATTGCTCATGCCCGATGCCCTGATCTATTGTCTGACCGGGGAAATGTCTTCGGAATACACCATTGCTTCCACCACCGCGATCGCAGATCCCGTGACCCGTACCTGGGATACCGGACTGTTGGAAAAAGCGGGGATCCCTGCGCATATTCTCCCGTCCATCGAAATGGCTGCGAAACGCACCTTCTGTCTGTCGGAAGCTGTCGCAACGGAATTGGGTGTGCCCCGTCTCGGCGTGGTGAAATGCGGCTCTCATGATACCGCAAGTGCAGTGTCATGCACGCCCTGTGATGCAGACAGCAAATGGCTTTACATCAGTTCCGGTACCTGGGCACTGCTTGGCGCGGAACTGGCACAGCCTTTCCTGAAAACGACGGCTCTGGACGCTCATTATACCAACGAAGGCGCAGTGGACGGCAAGATCCGGTTCCTCACGAATATCATGGGCACCTGGCTGCTGCAGGAAACCCGTCGTGTCTGGCAGGAAAGCGGACGGGATATTTCTTTTGCCCAGATGGAGCAGATGGCGCAGACGGCACCCGATGCCGGTCTGATCTTCCCGCCCAACGATCCGGTATTTCTTGCGCCCGGGGATATGCCCGGCAGGATCCGTGAATGGTTCCGCAATGCAGGCAAACCGGTTCCGGAAAGTGATGAAGCATTGCTGCGTGCGATCTACGATTCTCTGGCGATCTGTTTCCGTGACAGTATTCAGGCTCTGGAAAAACTCCTGGGGACGAAGTACGATGTGTTGCACATTCTCGGCGGTGCGATCCGGGATGAATTCCTGATGAAACTCACGGCGAAAGCCACGGGGATGAAAGTCCTCACCGGTCCTCTGGAAGCCACTGCGACGGGTAATATTCTGGCGCAGATGCTTGCGGACGGCACGATCGCGGATGTGCAATCCGCCCGTGAACTGGTGCGGAGATCCTGCGAGATCAAAGAATATTGATCGCAGTTGAAACGGTAAGCGGAGCATACACAAGTGGTATGCTCCCTTTTTTTTTGTTGTTTTTTTTGCGAAAATGCGTTTTCCGGATTGAAGATTTGAAAAAATGTGATATGTTACAGAGATTATAAAAAGAAAGAAGACAAATATGGAATTGGATGAACTCAGAGAACACAGTCGCGACCTTACGGAACGCATGGAGCATCTCGGCGCATTTCTCCGCCTGGATGAAGTCAGAGAAAAAATCGCCTCACTGGAAAATGTGATGGCACAACCCGATTTCTGGGACGATAAGAACAAAGCACAGGCGACCGTACAGGAACTCAGCGGTGCCAAAAACTCCATCGAACCTTTCCTGAAATTGCAGAAGGAAGCGGATGATTTTGTGGCATTGGCGGAACTCGCCGCGGAAGATGAATCTTTCCTGGCGGAAGCCGAACCCATGTGGAAAGAGCTGGAACAGAATCTGGATAAACTGGAACTGCTCAGCTTCCTTTCCGGCAAGTTCGACCGGAACAACTGTTATTTCTACATTCATGCCGGGGCAGGGGGAACGGAATCCTGCGACTGGGCAAGTATCCTTTTGCGCATGTACCGCAGATGGTTCGAACGCCGCGGGTTCAAGGATGAGATCATTGACATGCAGCCCGGGGATGAAGCCGGGATCAAGAGTGCGGTGCTGAAAGTCACCGGCGAGTTCGCATACGGCTATCTGAAAGCGGAACGCGGCGTACACCGTCTGGTCCGTATTTCACCCTTCGACAGTAACGCACGGCGTCATACCTCCTTTGCTTCGGCAGATGCCTTCCCGGAAATGGAAGAAGATATCGAACTCGAAATCGAAGAAAAAGATTTGAAAGTCGATACCTATCGCGCATCCGGTGCCGGTGGACAGTACGTCAACCGTACGGACAGTGCGGTGCGTATCACCCACATCCCGACGGGCGTTGTGGTCGCGTGTCAGGTGGAACGTTCCCAGCACAAGAACCGTGCGATGGCGATGAAGATGTTGAAAGCGCGTTTGTACGAATTGGAAGAAGAAAAACGCAAACAGCAGGCACAGTTGATTTCCGGCGAAAAGTCCGAGATCGGCTGGGGCAATCAGATCCGTTCCTACGTTCTGCAGCCCTATCAGATGGTGAAAGACCTGCGTACCAATGCAGAAACCGGGAATACTGCCGCCGTTCTGGATGGCGACCTGGATATGTTTGTGGAAGCCTGGCTCCGTTATCTCGGAGAAAAATGATCCGCGGCAATGGCAAGACTTGCCATATCGCCGATGGATTCACCCAGTTCCGCCGGAACAACTTTACAGACATCCGCAGAGATGGATAATGCCTCTCTGCGGATCTTTTTTTCCATGGCGGGCCGGATCAGGTTTTCGGATCGGGCAAAGATGCTCCCGATGACGATCCGTTCCGGATTCAGGATGTCGATGAGGATGGATAAGCCTTCTCCCAGCCGGGTCCCGCAATCTTCATAGATCGCAAGCGCGTCGCGGTCGCCCTGATCGGCGGCTTCCGCAATGCTCCGGGCGGTGATGCCGGAGACGGCTTCGGCGTCCGGACACCAGGCGAAGGGTGTCCCGTTATCCAGAGCGGCTTTTGCCCGCATCTGACCGAGCCGTGCGATGCCGCCCCCGGAACAGAATCCTTCGAAAGAACCGGCTTTGCCGTAACCCACGGGGCCATCCTCTGCCAGCCGGATGTGTCCACATTCGCCCGCCATGCCGTTATGTCCGGGGATGAGAGCGTTATTGGCGATGATGCCGGCGCCCAGTCCGGTACCGAACGTGAGAAAGATCATATTGGCAGTGCCGCGTCCTGCGCCGAATTTCCATTCTGCCAGCGCGCAGGCATTGGCATCGTTTTCCAGTTTCGCATCCAGTCCGGTCTGCTTGCGGACGTATTCCACCGCCGGGATATCATCCCATCCGGGCAGATTGGGCGGGGACTGCACGATCCCGCGGGTGGGATCCAGCGGTCCGCCGCAACTGATACCGATCCCGCAGATCTGTTCTTTGGGGATCGCGTATGTTTGGAGGAGACACTCCGTCAGACGGCACATTTCGTCCAGACAGCGGTACGGATCGCGGAACTCAGCGGTGGCGAATTTTTCTTTTCCCATGATGACGGGCGGGGAATCGGGGACGAGGTGTCCCAGTATGACTGCGCATTTTGTACCACCGACATCGAAACCGATTGCATATTCTTTCATGATCCATGACCTTTCTGTTCGTGATTGAGATATACAATAGCATACAATCTTCCCTTTTCAATAAAAAACTCTCATTCTTTCGGAATTTTATGCTTGAAAAACCGGAATCATGGTGTAATGTATGAATGTATAAATATATATCAAACCTTTGTCATACGGAATTTTGTCTATGGAAAAAATAAAGATCACAGGATATGGAGCCATTTCCTGCGCCGGTTTGAACGCCGAAGATTCCATCCGGAATCTCCTGGATCCCGGATATGAGTGCGGCCCGTTTCAACCCTCGGCTGCCATCGGTACCTCGTTGCCGGTCCCCGTTTTTGAGATCCCCGATATGCCGGAAACGGAACCGGGCAGACGGAGTCATTATCTTGCGGAACAGGCCGTCGCGGAAGCCATGGAACGCGCCGGTCTGACCAGACAACAGTTGGAATCGGAACCTGTGGGTGTGATCTTCGGGACCACCATCGCCGGACAGCTTAATGATCTTCCGTTGTATGCCGCGATCCGTGCGGGCGAAGAAGCCAGTCTGGAAGGTTTGCAGCGGTATATGGCGGCAAGCCCGGCAGAATGGATCCAGCAGAAATTCGGATTGACCGGACCCCAGATCACGCTTTCCAATGCCTGTGCTTCCGGGAGCGATATCCTGGGCGTGGCGGAACTCTGGATCCGGACAGGAATGTGCCGCAGAGTCATTGCCGTGGGCGCGGACGGGATGAACCGGGTCCCCATTGCCGGATTCTATTCTCTGGGCGTGGCATCCCTGAAAGCCTGTATGCCGTTTGACCGGGACCGTTCCGGGTTGAACCTGGGCGAAGGTGCCGGTGCCGTCATTCTGGAATCGGATTCTGCCGCAACTGCCCGGAATGCGAAGGCTTCGTTTGCGTTTACGGCGTACGGGAACGCCTGTGACGCGTATCATATCACGCGACCGCATCCGGAGGGCAAGGGACTGCGTACTGCCATTGAAGACGCGCTTGCCCGCGCCGGGCTCACGCCGGATGATATCAGTTTTATCAATGCGCATGGTACTTCCACGCCCGCCAATGACTTCTGCGAAGGAAATCTCTTCCCCCGTATTTTCGGCGAGAATGTCAAATACCTTTCCACCAAAGGCTGGACCGGACACACGCTGGGCGCCGCCGGTGTTCTGGAATGTGTCTTCACGCTCCTGATGATGGAACAGGAACGGATCCCTGCGAGCCGCGGATTCCGGAATACGGATCCCGAGATCCCGATCCCGCCGGTCTCCTGTGAAACGGCATTGAAGGATGTCCGTTACGCGCTTTCCACTTCGCTGGCATTCGGCGGTTCCAATGCGGCTGTGATCCTTGAAAGACTTTCCTGAACATCATGAAATACTTTGACGTCCACAACCATATTTTTCCTGCCAATATCGCGGCAAAAGCGGTGGGGCAGCTGGAAGAATATTACGGTTTTCACTGGGCGGGCACCGGGGAAGAAGAGGATCTGCTCCGGAGTTTGCAGCAGGGCGGGATCGGCAAAAGCGTGATCTTTTCCTGCGCGACCAAAGCCAGTCAGGTCCGGACGATCAATGATTATATCAGCTCCCTGCAGAATAAATACCCAGGTCTCTTCCTGGGGTTCGGGTCCATGCACCCGGAATTCGATGCCGTCCCGGAAGAATTGCAGCGGATGAAAGACCTGGGGCTGAAAGGAGTGAAGTTCCACCCGGATTTTCAGCAGTTCCCCATTGACGATCCCCGGATGATGCGTATTTATGAAGCCATCGGGGACTCCATGATCATGTTGTTCCACCTGGGTGATCCGAAGACCGACTATTCCGCACCGGAACGGCTGGCGCGTGTTCTGGACCGTTTGCCGGAGGCGAAGATCATTGCCGCTCACATGGGCGGTTATCAGGTTTGGGAACGGGCGGAACGTGCGCTCGCGGGCAGGGATCTGTATTTTGATATTTCCAGTACGATTCCTCATGCGGGAGTGGAAACGGTACGCCGTCTGGTGCTGAAACACGGGGCGGAGAAGGTATTGTTTGCCAGTGATTACCCTGCGATCAGTCACGAACAGGCGATCGCGGATGTTTTGTCTCTCGGACTTCCGGACGATATGCTGGAAAAGATCTTTTACCGTAATGCAGAAACATTATTGGGAGAGAATGTATGATGAAGTATACCGTTGTTTTACCGACACTCAATGAGGAGGAAAATATCGGCACCATGATCCGCAGCTTGATGTCCCTGCCGGAACCTCCGGCGGAGATCCGCGTGGTGGACGATCATTCCTCCGATGGTACGCAGCAGGTGGTGACCGGATTGGAAAAGGAATACCCGGGCGTGGTCCATTTCATGCTCAATGCGGGGCGGAAATCCCTTTCTGCCAGTGTTGTCACCGGATTTGATGCTGCCTCAACAGAGATCCTGTTGTGTATGGATGCGGATGGACAGCATCGTGTGCAGGATGTGCCGCTCCTGGTCAAAGCCATTGCGGAAGGCAGCAGTATCGCCATCGGATCCCGTTACGTTGAGAATGGCGGATTCGCGCAGAAATGGAACTTCTTCCGTGTCCTGATGAGTCGCAGTGCCGCCTTTATGGCGTTTGCTTCTCTGCATGTGAAAGTGAAAGATCCCATGTCCGGATTTTTTGCGGTGCGGGATACGGCATACCGGAGCATCCGCAAGGGTCTTGCGCCCGATGGATTCAAGATCATGCTGGAGATCCTTTATCTTCTGCAACTCACCGGGGATACCCGCGTGAAGGAATGCGGCATCATTTTTGAATTGCGTCAGAAGGGGGAAAGCAAGTTGACTGCCAAAACGATCCGGCAGTATCTTGCCATGCTTGTCTCATGTATGGTCCGGCGCGGAAAACTCAAGCGGCTTCTTGCGGAGTAAGCTATACAGCTTTGTGAGGGCGACAGCCGCAAACAGGATCATGACCGGATCCAGGAACGGGATCCGGTGTCGCATCTGCAGATGCGCGATCGCGTGGACAGCCCAGCCTGTCCCCGCGATCATCCAGCAGAACAACAGTACATCCCATCGCCTGATATAAAAATACATTCCCAGTAATCCCAGGAGAAAGAGGATCGATTCAAAGATCCCGACGGCAAAGAACACGAGTTCGTGGTGAGCCCCGCGCAACGGCCACGGACGGATGAAATGCCAGGCTTTCTGCATGGTCATGTGAAGATATTCCCCTGCGCCCATCGCGTGTATCTCTTCTCTTGTCAGCTCCATGAGACGCTGATTCTGTTCCGGCGGAGGCATATCCGCAGGCAATGATTTCGCCGTCGCAATGGCTCGGTCCCAGCCCTTTGCCTGATGTTTCAGAAAATCCGTCCCGTTCTCCGCCCGGTATGCCATTGCATTATCCCGGTTGTTCCCCACGAAAAAGTTGTATCCGCCCAGAAAGTATACCGGATTGCATTTGCCGAAATGAACATAACTGCGGATCCCGTCCGGCGCAAGACAGAGCAGAAACACGCCGGCGTAGATCAGATAATTCCGCAGACAATGCCGTTTCTCTTCTGCCGGGAATGCCGAGTCACCCTTGAAAAAGTAACGGAGCAGCATGTAAACCGCAAACGCGGGGAGCAATGCTCCGGCAGTTCCCCGCGTCAATGCGGCAAGTCCGCCCGCCAATCCGGTGAAGGCGTATTTCTTCCATCCCTGCAGGGAGAAGAATGCGGTGAAATAAAGCAGAAGGAACATGGTGAAATACCCTTCCGAAGAAAACCGCAGCGTAAACAACCGGAACATGGGATGAAGCAGAAAGAGTCCCAATGCCGTCCAGCCGCATTTTATCCCGCCGAGATAACGTCCGCCGTGATAGATCGCAAGCATGATGACGAAGTGTACCAATGCAAGAAATACCGCCGCTCCGAAAATGCGTCCGCCCGCAAGGAAAAGGAATATCCCTGCCGATACAGGCAGAAAAGGCGAACGGAATGCTTCCGGGCGGACCGCATCGGGCGCGGACCAGGGGGCTTCGTAATAACGTTCCGCCGGATTGGTAAGCGTTCCTGTTTTTGCGAAAGACTCCGCCAGTGCCAGATATTCGGTCCCGTCGTCATGAAGGAAGAACGCCGTTTTCTGATACGCCATGTAAGTGAGCGCGGCACAATGAAAAACAGCAACGAGGAGCAGAACGGGAAAGAGGAACCGGTCAGGGAACAACGTTTTCCGGAACTGCTTCACGGGGAGCACCTCATAATGTCTTTTTCAAAAGTTCGAGCGAACGTTCCAGCGCACCCCGGTTCGCCAGCATGGTCTCCTGCGCGGTTTGCGCCAGACGTTTGACTTCGGCGGGATCGTTGAGCAGTTCCAGCATGGCATCGGGCAGTGCGGAATCCGGTTCCACGATCCGGACGGCGTGATTCTTTTTCAGGGCATCCAGCGCCTGCCGGAAGTTTTTGAGTTTCGGTCCGGTGAGAATGGCTTTCCCGATCACCGCAGGTTCGATGATGCTTTGTCCTTCGTCATTGCCCGCAAACGTCTTGCCCATGATGACGATATCCGAACTCTTGATGAAGGAGGCCAGTTCCCCGGTGGTGTCCGCCAGAAGTACATCCAGTTCCCCTTCCGGCGTTCCGCCCAGACTTCTCCGGTGATACCGGAACGGTGTTTTTTCCAGAAGTTTTTCGATCTCGTTGCCCCGTTCGGCATGACGGGGGACCAGGATGAGTTTTGCGTTTTTCTTTGTCTCCCGCACTTTCCGGAACGAGTCGATAATCAGAGCATCTTCCGGTGAATGGGTGGAGGCGCCGATGAACACACCATCGTGACCGGTACCGAAAATGGGGGCAAGATCGAAGCCGGGGCCGGGAGGCGGTGTCTGATCGAATTTGATATTGCCCGTCACCGAGATCCGGTCTTTGATGTCCGGGGCGATGACTTCCAGCCGTTCCCGGTCGGTTTCGGTCTGTACGCCGATGGCGTCGAAACAGCGGAGGATGGGGGCGAAGAATTTGCGGAATCTGCGGTATCCCTTGAAGGATTTGTCGGAGATCCGGGTATTGATGAGAACGGTGCGCACCTGATTCTGTTTTGCCATACACACCAGATTGGGCCACAGTTCCGTTTCAAAGATCACCAGCGCGGAGGGACGGAGGATCCGGTATGCGGTCCGCACAAAACAGGTCAGGTCGATGGGGCAGAAGATGACCGCTGTATTGGGCGGACATTTCGTTCGCGCGATTTCCTGTCCGGTGGTGGTCGTGGTACTCAGGATGAACTTCCGGTCCGGGGCATCCTTCACCCATTTGTTGAGGAGCGTGAGAGCCAGATTGGTTTCGCCCACGCTGACGGCATGGAGCCAGACTCCGCCGGCGTATTCTTCCAGTTCAAGGCGTTTTTCTGCGGAGAAAATACCGAACCGTTCCCAATAACTTTTCTTGTGTCCGGGCCGCCGGATCAGTTTCCAGATGAGGCCGGGCAGGAAAAAAGGGAATACAAAGGGGAACAGCAGGCGATAAATGAAAAGCATCATGTTGACTTATTTCTCCGAAGGCTTGAACTCAAAAATCCCTGCGGCGGTGAACACATTGCGTCCGTCCGGAAGGATGCCGGAAACAGTGAACGCACCGGTTTCCGGGTCCGCATCGCCGATACATTGGAATGATTCGCCGAACTTCACCGAGGTATTGAAGTTGATCTTGATGTCATGGAAGAACACACTGCGCTGGAAATGATGTGCCAGATAATCCTGGGTGAACATCACATAATACGCATTGTTCATGTGGTCGTTGTAATCAATATGCGATTGCGCGGCGGTCACGGAAATGGAGTCTCCGCAGCCTGTCGCCTGGGGCAATTTTCCGGGATCCGGGAAGAACCCTTCTTTCTCTTCGTTCTTCGGCAGATGTTCTTTCACGATCTGTGCCGGATTCAGCGGACGGAGCGTTTTCCAGTCAAGAGTCAGCCAGAAACTGGAAGCGTAACCATAACGTTCCCCGGTCTCTTTGTTGAATAATTCATAGTGCCGGACCGCGAAAAGCCGGCTGAGCCCTTTGGGATAGGTCCGCACCAGAACCGTTTCGCCGGATTTCGGGTAACGATCCATGTGCAGCTGCATTCTGGCAAGGACCCAGATGATGTTCAGGTCCCGCAGGCTGGACATGCCCACTCCCAGGATCCCGGCGTGACGCGCCGCGGAATCCTGCAGGTAATCAAAGATGATGTGATTGCGGACTTGGGAATCCGGGCCGATATCATTCAGCCGGACCTCATAAGTGACTTCCAAAACATTCTGCAAGATGCTCATTCTACGCCTCAATTTTCGTAAAATGCGCCGCCCAGAGCGGTGAAGTCACGGAAGAAACCGGGATAGGTCACGGAAATACATTCCGCCCCGTCGATCACGGTGGTTTCGTTGGGGTTCTTAACGGCGAATCCGGCAACTGCCAGCGACATGGCGATCCGGTGATCCAGATAGCTGTCCACATGAGCACCCCGGAGTTTTCCGCCGGTGATCGCCAGTCCATCCTCAAATTCTTCCACCTGGATGCCCATTTTCTGCAATTCCACAGTCATGCAGCGGATCCGGTCGGTTTCTTTGATCCGGGCTTGTGCCACGTTTTTGAATACACTTCTTCCTTCGGCGCAAGCGGCTGCCACGGAAAGAATGGGCAGCGCATCGGGCGTATCGTTCAGATCCAGTTCCACGGCGTGGAGTTTGGTCCCCGGTTTCACTTCCAGACCGTCGGCAGTGCGGACGATCTTCGCCCCCATCTGCTCCATGAAGTCCACGACCTTGCGGTCGCCCTGGGTATCGTTGAAATCCAGATTGCCGATTTTGATCCCGCCGCCGGTAACGGCTGCCGCCACCATGGGGAAGCAGGCACTGGAAAAGTCCCCGGGGATCTGTTCGCTGAACGGACGATAGGATTGTCTGCCGGGAATCTCGAACCGGGTGTAATCTTTGTTCTTGCGGAACATGATCTTCTGCCGTGTGAGCCAGTCAAGCGTGATGTCCACATAGGGGACTTCGTTGAGGTTGTTGACCAGAATGACAGAATCCTTGGGGGCGAGGGGCGCGCTCAAAAGCAACGCACTCAAATACTGGGAGGATTTCCCATCCACCACGGTTTCGCCGCCGGTCATGGGGCCTTCCACCTGGAACGGACACTTCCCGCCTTCCGAGGACGTACTTTTTACGCCCAGAAGAGCCAACGCTTCCAGCAGGGACGCCATGGGCCGTGACCGCAGGGAATCGTCGCCATCGAACGTGATCCGTGCCGGCAGAAGCGAAGCCATCGCCGCGAACAGTTTGATCCCGGTCCCGGAATTGCCCATATTGATGACCCCGGCAGGTTCCAGAAGATTGCCGCCGGTCCCGGAGATCGTCCAGATGCTGTCATTGCCGCGTTTGATCCAGGCACCGAAAGTGGATGCCGCTGTCAGACTGGAAATGGTATCGGCAGAGACGAGCGGGGATTTGATAATGGATGTGCCTTTCGCCAGGGTGGCGATCACAAGTGCACGGATGGTATGCGATTTCGATCCCGGCGCCTGAATGGAACCGCTGATCACATGTTTTGATACAGAAAGTTTCATAATCGTTGTTCCTCTGTTGATCGTACATTCCGGTAATATATCACACTTTTTGCAAAATGATAGTCCATTTTCTATTCTTTTTAAAAGAATTATTTCGTTTCTGCAAACCGCTTTGCCGGATTTGTACTTGACAAATACCGCAATGCCGGTTACATTACCCGCAAACCTTAACACATGGAGGTAATGTATGCTGTCCGGATTCCCATTGATCATCTTTTTCGTTATCATGATCGTTGTCATGGTGTTGAGCATTGCAAAATTCAAACTGCATCCGTTCCTTGCCATCATGGGGACGGCACTGCTGCTTGCCCTGGGTGCGCTGCCGCTGAAAGACATTCCCGGCAGTATCGGCAGCGGGTTCGCAGGGACATTTTCCTCTCTCGGGATCGTGATCATTCTGGGCGCGATGATCGGGACCATTCTGGAGAAAACCGGGGCGGCATTGACTATGGCGGATACCGTGGTCCGTGTGGTCGGGAAAAAGCATCCGGACCTTGCCATGCTGCTGATGGGCTGGATCGTCTCCATCCCCGTTTTTTGCGATTCCGGCTATGTGATGCTGACCCCGATCCGGAAAGCGTTGAACCGCCGGACCGGATTCCCTGCCACTACGCTGGTCATCGCATTGAGCGTGGGGCTGTATACATCCCATGTTTTCATCCCGCCGACACCCGGGCCTATCGCGGCGGCACAGTTCGTGGGCCTGGAACATAACATGCTGACCGTGATCCTGGCAGGTGTGGGCGTGAGTATCCCTGTTCTGATCGCCGGATGGCTCTTTGCCCGTTATATCGGGAAACGCGTTTCCGCCGCCGGAGAGGAAGACAATGCGGTCAGTTACGAAGAACTGAAAGCCAGTTACGGCCGTTTGCCGGGTGTGACTGCTTCCTTTGCTCCGATCCTGCTTCCGATCCTTCTCATGGCGGTGAAATCCATTGTGGATATGGCAAAATTCACCGGATTCTTTGCGGAACTCCTGCAATTCCTGGGGACGCCCATCATTGCACTTACCGCCGGACTTCTCGTTTCCATCGTCACACTCTACACGGCGGGGAAGGGCGATACGTTTTATGATGTGGTCAATGATACACTGAAAACGGTCGGTCCGATCCTCTTTGTGACGGCTGGCGGCGGTGTATTGGGCGGGATCATTGCGAAAGCGGGGATCGTCCCTTATCTTCTGGAACTGGCACCCGGGCTCACCGGTTTCGGGATCATTTTCCCGTTCCTCATTGCCGCGGCATTGAAAACGGCGCAGGGATCATCCACCGTGGCGATCACATCCACAGCCGCCTTGCTGGGCGTGTATTCGGCAGAGGGGACTCTCATGGCGGCTCTGGGGTTGACATCGCCCCTTTCCGCCGCGCTGACCGTGATGGCGGTGGGGGCAGGTGCTTTGACCGTTTCCCATGCCAACGATTCCTATTTCTGGGTGGTGACGAATTTCGGCGGATTGACTCCCCAGGATGGATACCGGACACACACATTATGTACGCTTGTCATGGGCGTGACCGGGATCCTGGCGATCTGGGCATGTCATTTGCTCTTCGGGTGAAGATCAGAAACGGAAATCCCGTTCTCCCTGACTGATCTTCTGTAAACGTTCCGCGGCGACAGCGCGTGCGGTTTCGTTCGTGACCCGTTTGAGTTCTTCCGTAATGACTTTTTCGCCTTTTTCTCTGGTGTCATCGGAGGCGTAATCTTCCAGATATTCCTTCAATGTCATCAGGGCATTGGGCTGACAGCAGTTGACGATCTGCCCGGTTTTCGCCAGACTCATGAAACGGTCGCCCGTTCTTCCTTCCCGGTAACATGCCGTACAGAAACTGGGGATGTACCCCAGGGAAAGCAGCCAGTTGATGACTTCATCCAGCGTGCGGGTGTCACTCACATCGAATTGCGCCGTTTCGTCATGCCGTTCTTCGGTGGTGTACCCGCCCACACTGGTACGGGATCCGCCGGAGATCTGGGAGACACCCACCGCCAGGACCCGTTCCCGCGCCTTCTGCGATTCCCGGGTGGAAATGATGATCCCGGTATAGGGCACGCTGATCCGGAGAACTGCCACGAGTTTTTCAAAAATATCATCGGAAATGGCGTTGGAAAATTCGTTGGCATCGATGTCATCCGCCGGACGGATCCGGGGTACGCTGATGGTGTGCGGTCCTACGCCCTTGGCGGCTTCCAGATGTTCCGCGTGCATGAGCTGTCCCACAAAGTCATAACGGTACGTCCCCAATCCGTAAAGAACGCCGCAACCCACGTCATCGATCCCGCCGTCCATGGCGCGGTCCATGGCTTCCGTGTGCCATGCGTAGTCATGCTTCGGACCAGTGGGATGCAGCCGCTCATATTCCTTTTTATTATAGGTCTCCTGAAACAGGATGTAAGTCCCGATCCCGGCATCCTTCAGTTTCCGGTAGTTTTCCACGGTGGTGGCGGCGATATTCACATTGACACGGCGGATCGCTCCGTTTTTATGTTTGATGGAGTAGATCGTTTTGATGCTTTCCAGCATGTACTCGATGGGATTGTTGACCGGGTCTTCCCCCATTTC
>JAZNVL010000058.1:0-43042 GCA_045592785.1 Victivallales bacterium
ACCTTGTGCTATATTAATCATTGAATCACCTGTTGGGTGGTTGGGATTTTGTTTTTTGTGATTAATATAAAATACTATCCCCCAACAGGTTTTTCAAATATTATATCATATAAAACGAAAATTATTCACGTTTTATAGATATTGTGTCATGATCGGAAATGTATCATTTGATCGTGCGAAAAAAGTAATATAAAATCATATATCATCGTAACGGGAAAGGAAATCTCTCACATGAACTATTACGGAGAAGAAAGACTGTCACTCAGAGCCAACCTGCACACTCATTCCACTTTATCGGACGGACGACTGCCGCCGGAACAGGTCATTGCGGCTTATGCCGCCGAAGGATATGACGTTCTGGCAATGACCGATCATCATCAGGTCAATGATGTGAGGCAATGGGACAATCACGGGATGCTCCTCATTCAGGGAGCGGAACTTCATCCTTATTTAACCCCGGAACGCGGCAGATGGCATCTGGTCGCCTTGAACCTGCCGCTTGACTTCACATGTCTGCGTCCTTTTGAAACGGGAGAGAATGCCCAGCAAGTCATAGATGCGGTCGCGGCTGCAGGCGGGATCACGGCAATCGCACATCCTCACTGGTGCGCGTTCGGGTCCGAAGACATCAAAGATCTGACGAATTACTTTGCGATGGAAGTCTACAATACGGCATGTGAATGTTACGCCAGAGCGTACAGTGTGCAGACATGGGACGAACTGCTTTCTCAGGGCAGAAAAGTCTCTGCCATTGCCGTGGATGATATGCACCGGGAATGTTCACTTTTCGGCGGCTGGACCGTCATCTGCGCCAAGGAACGAACCCTTGACTCCGTGATGGATGCGCTGCGCAAAGGGGAATTCTACGCCACACAGGGACCGGAATTCCACACCATTGCGGTGGACGGCGACAGATTTTATGCGGAATTCCCGGAAGTTGTCCAGTGTGCGCTGGTGCTCAAACAGGCGGGAAGAGCTCTGATCATCCCCAGAGAGGATCCCCCCGGCACGTCGGCGGAATACGATCTGAAACAGATCCGTGTTCCGGGCGACTATGCCAGATGGGTCATCACGGATGCGCAGGGGCGTACCGCGTGGAGCAATCCCATTTACTTCTGACCGGAACCGGACGTGATCAGCGCGTGTATTCCAATCCGTTGATGAAGACGCGCTCGATCACGTTCCGGGAGAAGTCGGCAATGGGATCCCCGGAAGTGATGAGAAAGTCTGCATCTTTGCCTTCTTCCACACTGCCGATACGCTTTTCCAACCCCAGCATTTTTGCCGGATTGATGGTAATGGCTTTGAGTGCTTCCAGAGGATCCATGCCCGCATTGACTGCTTCCGCCGCCATCAGGGGGAGATAACGCTGTTCCATCACATCGGCATCGGTGATGATGGAGACCAGGCATCCCGCTTTCGCCAGGATCCCGGGAGTGACAAAACTCTTTTCCCGGACTTCCATCTTTTTGACCGGGCCCATGGTGGGTCCGACGGCGACCGGGTAATCCAGAGCAGCCAGTTCATCGGCAATGAGGTGTCCTTCCGTGCAATGGTCCAGAGTTATTTTGAGTTTGAACTCTTTGGCGATACGGATGGCGGTGAGGATATCATTTGCCTGATGGGCATGGACTTTGAGGGTCATTTCGCCGCGCACGACGGGACGGAGCGCATCCAGTTTCATATCGAATGCGGGGAGATCCTTTTTGCTTTTCTTTGCTTTTTCGATCTTTGCATCGTATTCTTTTGCCTTGAAGAGAGCTTCCCGCAGCAGAGCCGCCGTCGTCATACGGGAACTGATGCCTTTCCCCGCATAACAGCGACGGGGATTCTCTCCGAATGCAGCCTTCATGGCAAGCGCGGGATCCACCACCATATCATCCACGACCTTGCAGCCGGGGACCGGTTTCACCACCATGAAGATCCCGCCGAGGACATTGGAACTGCCGGGGCCGGTGGCGAAGGTGGTCACGCCGCCCAGCGCAGTACGCCGTACCGTTTCATCCATGGGGTTGAACGCATCGATGGTGCGGAGGTGCGGGGTGACGGGATCGCAGTATTCGTTATAGTCATGATAATTGATGGAGAAATCGGAGAGTCCGGTATGACTGTGCGCATCCACCATGCCGGGATAGATGTATTTGCCTTTTGCATCGATCACGGTCATCCCTTTTTTCGCAGGGATCGACTTTGCGATCCGGGAGAATTTCCCGTCCCTGACAAGGATGTCCATAACTGCCGGTTTTTTGCCGTCCGGATTGCAGAGAATGCCTTTTTTGATCAGAAGTTCAGCCATAATCGAATTCCTTTTCCGTATGGAAGTTAAAAATTGAAGTAGATAAACGGGGAGACTTTGACAAACAGAAACATGGATGCGATGATCAATGCCACTGTCAGAATAAGATTACACCACGTCGGGCGGAATTTCCGGTTCATATCTGTCGCCGTGGGCAGGAAGATGATGATAAAAAATCCGACGAGGAACAAAATACAGTCAAAGATATCCGGCAGGCGGAATGTCCAGGAACGGGGCATGAAGACCGCACTGTATACCTTTTTTGTGATCGCCGTGGATTCCGCACGGAAGGGGACCCATGCCAATGCGACAAAGAGGAACGTAATGATCTGCGCCGGGATCGCCGGGAGTTTCCAGTTGGTACACTTCGTCCATATCCGGTGAATGGTGAGTGCAGCACCGTGGAGAACGCCCCACAGTACGAACATCCACCCGGCACCATGCCAGATGCCGCTGATCAGGAATACGATCCACAGATTGCAGCAGGTCCGGAAATGTCCGCAGCGGTTCCCGCCCAGCGGAATATAAACGCCGTTCATGAGGAAACGTCCCAGAGTGATATGCCATCTGCGCCAGAAATCGGTGATATTGAGAGAGCGGTACGGTGCATTGAAGTTCTGCGGGAGACAGATATTGAAGATGAGAGCGATCCCGGTCGCCATATCGCAATATCCGCTGAAATCGAAATAGATCTGGAAGGTATAAGCGAAGATCGTCTGCCATGCCTCAAAGAAATTGCCGGAGACTGCCGCAAAACCCTGGTCGGAGATCTCCGCAAAGAAGTCCGCCAGCAGGATCTTTTTCCCCAGTCCCAACGCAAAGAGATACAATCCGGAGGCGATATTGACCGGGTTGATAAAACGGTTTTTATCATCATCAAACTGACTCATCATTTCATCGGGTAGCACGATGGGCCCCGCGATCAACTGCGGGAAGAAGCAGACAAAGAGCGCGTAACTGCCGAAGGAATACCGTTTTGCCAATCCGCCGGAATACACCAGTTGCAGGAAAGAGATCTGCTGGAAGGTAAAGAAGCTGATTCCCAGCGGCAGCAGGATGTGTTTCAACACAAAAGATGTTCCGAAGAGAGCATTCACGTTTTCAACGAAGAAATCGTAATACTTGAAGTACCCGAGGAGCAGGATATTGCAGAGGATCCCCAATGCCAGGATCAACCGTGATTTCTTTGCGTAAAGCAGCGAGGCAAAACACCAGTTCATCACAAGGGTTCCGGCAAGGATCAGAGAATAACTCCAATTGAACCAGGAATAAAAGACGAAGGAGGCTGCGACCAGAAAACCGCGGGCGGCGGCTGGGTGTTTCTTCGCCAATAAGAAGTACAGGACTGCGGTGACCGGCAGAAAGCCGAGGATAAAAGTAAACGTAGGGAAGAGCATATTATTTTTTCCTGTAATTCTGCATGTGTTCGTTATACTGCGGCATCATTTTCTGAATAAGGGCACGCAGGGCGCGTTCTTTCTCCTCCACATCCTGTTCCGTTTTCACCAGATTCTTCCCGGTGACGAGATCCGCAAGGACACGGCGGGCGGCGGTATTGCTGAAATGCTGCACGTCACAGAAGAATTCATGCGTACAGACATAATCGGGATCGGACTGAAAATCATGGAGCGTGACATTTTTCCGTTTGAGCAGTTCTTTCATGACTTCGCTTTTCTGCCGGATCAGCGGATCCGCCTCTTTGAACTGTTCACTCATGCAGTAGGTGTAAATGTGATAAGGCGGGAGGTAAATGGTGAACTGGATCCCGGGATTCTCATCGATCATGGGCAGAAGAGCGTTGGAAAGACTGTTTTCATACACCGGCTTGTTGTACGGTGTCTGGGTGTGATGAATCCGCCGGTTGTTATAAGTATCCTTCAGGACTTCGCGCAAACCGTAGGGCTTTCCATCGTAATCCGTGGAGAACATACGGTTTCGGTCAACCTGATGGATCCGGGCGCGTTTGGGGCGCATCGCACGCTTGATGAGATAAAACATACTGGAAAACGTTTTCCTGGAGAAGAAATAACGGTATTCCTGACGGAGCCCTTTATCATACATGAAATCGGCTTCTTCATACCGTGGATCCGGCTTGTTCATGGAGTAAATATCCAGAGAGATGACCACCCGTTTGAGGGAATCTTTTTTTGCATCCTTTGCCACATCAAAAAACTTCCGCAAGTCCTGGGTCGTTCCGCCCGAAGCGGCAAACTTGATCGCATCGCAGTCGAAGGTCTCATTGATATCGGAGAGAAAGAAATTCCGTGTCATGGAGGTGCCGAGCATCAGAAGATCGTACTTCTCATTCCGGAGCAGACTGGGCGCGGTGTAGTAAAGTTCGTAATACACTTTCTTGTAAAAAAACGGTTCGTGATAACGGTAGAACGGGTCAACGGTCAACACCATCGCCGCGGTCCCCCCGATGATCCCGAAGACCGCGATGATGGCGATCACGCACCATTTGCCGTAACCGGTCTGTGCGCCATAGATCTTTTTCAAAATGTCAAGTATGTTCTTCATATTGTCTCCAGTAAAAATGTTCCGTACAATACATCCGGAACGCATAAAAATCAAGCCTTGAATATAATAAAAATAAAATATGTGCGAAATAAATTTGCTTTTTTGTGATTCTGTGCTATGTTACGGAATTTATTATTTTATGCAAACAACAAAACAGGTGCAAAATGTTAAAAATCGTCAAAGGCTACTTCAAGCTGCCGCTGTTCACGCGGATCATTTCCGCATTCATCCTGGGTATCGTGCTGGGGATGATCCTCTACTACTTCCGGGAAACAGATTGGCAGTCCACGGTCGTACGGGTCCTGATGCCCTTCGGCGGCGTATTGATCTCCATGCTGAAAATGATTGTGATCCCGATCATCTTCTTCTCGCTGATCGATGGAGCCTCCAGTCTTCCGATCCGTCAGTTCGGAAAATTGGGAACGGGAGTATTGATCTGGTATTTCTGCACCTCGGTATTTGCAGCAGTCTTCGGATGTTTTCTGGCGATGTGGCTGAACCCGACCATGAAAAACGTGGCGGAAATCCCGTCGGAATTTATTTCCCAGTTGAGCCAGATGCGTGCAACGGGTGCAGGGACGGCATCCTTCGGCGAATTCATCATGTCCCTTTTCACCAATCCGTTTGAAGCACTTTCCAAGGGCATGTTCCTGCCCATCATCATTTTTGCCATTCTCTTCGGGATCGCGGCACGTTATACGGCGGACCACTCCCAGCAGGGCTTGAATGCGCCCACCGAAAAACTCCTGGAGATCTGCCGCGCGATACTCCAGACCTGCTTCCGGATCATCGACTGGATCCTGGAATATTTCCCCATCGGTATTTTTGCGTTGACCGCAGTGAACTTTGCCCGTTACGGCACGGACCTCTTCGGTCCTTATCTGCAGATCATAGGCTGCGTATTCGCCGGGGTCATGCTGATGCTGTTTGTGATCTACCCGATCTTGATCGCCATCGGCACGAGGACCAACCCCTACAAGATCCTGTGGAAGATCCGCCAGCCTGTCCTGACGGCATTCCTGACACGATCCAGTTCCGCCACGCTCCCCGTCTCGTTCCGGACCGCGGAAAAGGAACTCCGGATCCAGAACGAACTTTCCAGTTTCTCCCTGCCGCTGGGTGCGACCATCAATATGGATGGTGTCTGTATCCATCTGCCGGTATTCGCCATTCTAGCCGCGAACATCTTCGGTATCGATATGAATCTCCAGAATCTGCTGGTGCTGGTCGTCTCCATCGTATTTGCCTCCGTGGGCGCCGGCGGGATCCCCGGCGGATCCGTGTTCCTGCTGTTCATGGTCCTTGCCAATATGGGTCTGACGGAAGAAAACATCATGCTGATCGCGGCTCTGGCTCTGGGTATCAACCCCATTCTTGATATGCTGGAAACGGCATGTAACGTGGCAGGTGACAACGTCTGTAACTATGTTGTTGCCAAACGGAATGACATGGTACAGGACGACAAATGGAAATCGGTGGAGTAAAGACATTCTTCCGGAACGGCAGGGCGTATCTTCTGCGTCTGAAACGGAAAAAAGCAGTCCGGAAAACCCTTTTCTGGTATCTGCGGCTTCTGCCTTACGTCTGCACGGCGGTCTATGCCGGATTCCTCATCGTCGCCATGACACGGCACGAACTCTGGCGGGATGAATGTCAGGCATGGCTCCTGGCAAAGGAAGCGCCCACGCCCTGGGCGGTCTTCCATCATATCCGTTATGAAGGACACCCGGGACTGTGGCATTTCCTGCTCTGGCCCATTGCTCATCTCTGGGACAACCCGGCGGGGATGCAGGTCGTTCATGCGATTCTTGCCACCGGGACAGCGTTTGTGATCCTGCGGTTCTCCCCGTTCTGGTTCCCGATCCGCATGTTGCTGGTGAGCAGTTATTACTTTTTCTTTGAGTACGGTGTCATGTCCCGCAATTACGGGATCGGCGGATTGTTTCTTCTGCTCATCTGTATTTTCTGGGGCGACCGCTGGCGCAAGAGTTTATGGATTGCTGTTCTGGCGTTCCTGGCGTGTCACACCCACTTCCTGACTCTGCTCCTCGTCATCGTGATGATGGGAATGCTTGCCGTGGATTTTGCCGTGGCGTATGCCGGAAAATTCCATCAGGCGGACCGGTATTTCCGCAGGGTGATGTGTGCTTTCCTCATCATGCTTGCCGGGGTCATCACCGGAATCCTGCAGGTGTCGCCGCCGGACGATTATTCCTTCTGTTCCCGGTGGAACCTCACCTGGAGTGAATCATACTGCAACGAGACCATGCAGGCGGTCCCCAATGCCCTTCTGCCCGTAGTGAAAGATGACCGTTCTTTCTGGAACAACAATGCGCTGATCAAGCGTGGCAAGGGAGAAGTCGAATGGTATCAGATCCCCTTCAAAGAAACGACGAAATACGCCTGCATGATCCTGCTGGTCTCCATGATATTCTTCATCCGGCGTCCCTGGTGCGGACTCCAATTTCTCCTGATGACTGCGGCGATCGTCCTTTTCACCTATGTGAAGATCACCGGCTTCTGGCGGCAGAACGGGATCATTTTCCAGGCGTTCGTCGTCTGCCTGTGGATGTCATACAGTTACGAACAATGGCGTCTGCCCTGGCGGATCCCGGACCGGATCACGGAATATCTTCTGGACAAGCCCCGTGCTCTCCTGTTGATCCCGTTACTGTTTCTGCATACCCGGTCCAGTGTCATTGCCTGGGAATACGACCGTGATTATCCATTCTCCAACGCGAAAGCCACGGCGGAATGGCTGAAAGAAAATCACCCGCAATACCGGGAACAGAAGATCGTGTGGGTCGGTGGGCATGAAGGATCATCGCTCAGTGCATACCTGAACAAACCTGTTTATTTCCTCCGGTACAACTTTGAAGCGGGCGCGATCATCTGGCGAAACCCGGAAAAAGGATACAAAAACCCGGGACACCTTGCTGCCGCCGACCGGTTCGTCAAAGAAACCGGGAAGCCCTGCCTGGTGGTCCTGCAGGGACAATGGCGGAAAGCGCCGGACCGGGTCCGGCTGTTGAATTCCTTTACGGAAAAGACCTTGTACGGCGAATATTACTGGGTGTACGAAGTCTCTCCGGCAGAGAAAAAGTAAACTCAATACCGCGCGTCTTTGGAAGCAAAGACGTAACCGCACACACTGGCTGCCGGATCCATCATATCGTTCCCGGTCAACCGCACGCCAATGGCATTGGTCACATCAAGAATACGGAAGATCGAGCGTTTCAGCGTATGATCGGGGCAGACCGGATAACCGGGTGCCGCACGGATCCCCTGGGGTTTCCCGGCGAACAGGTCTTCCATGGTCCAGCTTTCCTCTTTGACGAAACCCCAGTAGTCCGTACGGATCTCCTTGTGGAGTTTTTCGGCGAAGGCTTCCGCCAGACATTCTGCAAGAATACGGATCTGCAAACTTTCGTATTCATCCGCAGTGACATAATCCGCCGCGCCGGAAACCGTCACCGCTAACATGCCCAGATAGTCATTTTCTTCCGTCAGGTAGTCGGCAAGACTCCGTCCGGCATCGTTCCGGGCGAAAAGGATCTTTTCCCCGCAGACCGTCACAGTTTCCCCTGCGGATCCCGCCGGGAAGATCCCGAACACGGCTTTCGGGGAAAGCAGATGCTGTTCTGCGGCTTTCCGGAGCAAGGCCTCGCCGTCTTTACGCAGTTCGGCTTTCGCTTCTTCCGTTTCCGGCGTTTTACCCCGGAGATTCCAGATGTAACAGTAAAGGTTCCAGTCAAAATACGGGAGAAGTTCATCCAGTCCGGCGGCAAGGGTCCGGATCTCTTTCACAGCGGGCGCAGGTGCCGGTGTCTGACTCTTCCGGATTGCCGCAGGCATGACTGATTTTGCGGATTCCTTCTTTGCCCGTTCGGCGCGGATCGCATCGTATTCCGCCGCAAGATCACGCAGGAACGCATCCCGTTCCGCCGGGGAGAGAATGGCTTTCACCGCAGGAATGATCTCGGAGGCATCCTTCGTCTGCACACAGGGACCGGAGTATTGTCTGCTGATATGAAGTGCGGTATGTTCTTTGGAGGTGGTCGCACCGCCCACGAACAGAGGAATGGTGAGTCCTTCCGCTTCCATTGCGGCGGCAACGTGTTCCATTTCGGCAAGCGAGGGTGTGATAAGCCCGCTCAATGCCACGATATCCGGCTTTTCCGTGCGGATGGATTCCATGATCGTTTCGCAGGGTACCATCACACCCAGATCGACCACCCGGAACCCGTTACAGCGCAGGATCACGGACACAATGTTCTTCCCGATGTCATGCACGTCACCCTTGACGGTGGCAAGAACAACGGTCCCCGCGTGATTGCCGGCATCGCCGCTTTCCATGTACGGGGTGAGGAAATCCACGGCGTGTTTCATGGTGCGGGCGGTCTTCACGACTTGCGGCAGAAACATCTTTCCTTCGCCGAAGAGCTGTCCGGCGGTACGCATACCATCCATCAGAGGACCTTCGATCCAGTCCACAGCTTTCGGGTTCTGTCCGATGGCTTCCACCAGATCGGCTTCCAGACAGGAATCATCCCCGCGGACCATTGCCGTTGCCAGCCGTTTTTCCAGGGATTCCTTCCGCCACGCAGGAACGGCTTCCGCATTTCCTTCTGCGGCATCCGCTTTGATCCCGGCGGCAAGGGCAAGGAGTTTTTCGGCGGCATTGGGGGACGTATTGAGGATCACCGCTTCCGCCGCCGCACGGAGTTCCGGTTCGATGTCGTCATAAATATCCAGCTGGGCGGCATTGACGATCGCCATACCCAGTCCGGCTTTGATCCCGTGATACAGGAACACACTGTGCAGGGCACGGCGCACCGGTTCATTCCCACGGAACGAGAACGAGACGTTGCTCAATCCGCCGGAGACGGTGCAAAGAGGCATTTCCTGTTTGATCTGACGTACTGCTTCGATGAAATCAATGGCGCAGGAATCGTGTTCGGGCATACCCGTCGCCACCGCAAATACATTGGGGTCAAAAATAATATCTTCCGGCGGCACACCGGCTTTCTCTGTCAGAAGATGATACATCCGGCGGCAGACGGAAACACGACGTTCCACCGTATCCGCCTGTCCGTTTTCATCGAACGCCATGGCAAGGATCGCCGCACCGAATTTCCGGGCTTCCCGTGCCTTTTCCAGAAACGCTGTCTCCCCTTCTTTCAGACTCAGGGAGTTCACAATACATTTCCCCTGCACCCGGCAGAGTCCGGTACGCAACACTTCCCAGCGGGAGGAATCCACCATGACGGGTGCGCGGGCTATATCGGGTTCCGATGCCAGATTCAGCAGGAATGTGGACATGACTTCTTCCGAATCCAGCAGGGCATCATCCATATTGACATCCAGCACCTGCGCCCCGTTTTCCACCTGGGAACGGCAGATACGCAATCCCGCAGGGTGATCGCCGGCTTTCATCAGGTTCAGGAACTTCCGGGATCCGGCAACATTGGCGCGTTCCCCGATGTTCAGGAAGGGAAGATCATCGCTGACCACCACGGGATCCAACCCGGCAAGACGGAGTTTCCGGGAGATCTGCGGACGGCGGCGGGGCGGAAAATCTTTCACGGCATCCGCGATGGCTTTGATGTACGCCGGACTGGTCCCGCAGCATCCGCCCACGATATTGAGCAAACCATTTTGTGCAAAGGAAGCAATGATCGCCGCCATTTCTTCCGGTGTCTGCGTGTAATTCCCGGCATCATCGGGCAGTCCGGCATTGGGATGGGCACTGACATAACAGGGTGCTTTCTGCGCCAGTTCTTCGATGTGCGGACGCATTTCAGCCGCGCCAAGCGCACAGTTGAACCCGACGGATAACAGATTGGGGGCGTGGAGGACCGAGATCAGGAATGCCTCCACATTCTGTCCGGCAAGGAGACGTCCGCTGGCATCGCTGACGGTCCCCGAGAACATGATAGGCAGTTCCACACCTTTTTCTTCAAAAACCTGACATGCCGCATAAACGGCGGCCTTCGCATTGAGCGTATCAAAAATGGTCTCGATGAGCAGCATATCGGCTCCGCCATCCACCAGTCCTTCGATCCCGGGCTTGTACGCCGCCGCCATTTCATCAAAGGTCAGATCGCGGTACGCAGGATCGGAGACATCGGGAGACATGGAAAGCGTCCGGGATGTGGGTCCGATGGATCCGGCAACGAAACGGGGTTTTTCCGGATCGGAAGCAGTGAATGAATCGGCTTCCGCGCGGGCATTGGCGGCACCGGCACGCGCCATTTCGTATACAAGATGTCCGGTCTGATATTCGGTCTGGGAGACGGTATTGCTGTTGAAGGTATTGGTTTCGATGATATCGGCACCGGCTTCCAGATACATGCGGTGCACCTGACGGGGATATTCCGCTTTCGTGATATTCAGGAGGTCATTATTTCCTTTGAGCGGCACGGGATGCTGTGCGAGGATCTCACCCCGGAAATCCGGTTCCTGCGGGTGAAAAGATTGGAGCATGGTACCCATGGCACCATCCAGGATCAGGATACGTTTTTCCAACATATCCTGCAATAAATTTGAGCGTTCGTTCGTCATAACGTGACCTTTTCTTTGCTGAAAACGATTTACAATGTCTGTAATATAGCACGAAATCCCATGATTACCAGAAAAAAGGAAAAATAATCTGTGCAAACGACCGATTCTTTGGAAAAAAGGGAATATTTGACTTGATTTTTTGTCAAATGGACTGTATATTATCTGATTATAAAATTTTAATTCTGAAAATTATCAGGAGTCTGTAAAAATGATCAAGAAGAAAAATCTGGTGTTTCTCGGCCCTCCGGGTGCGGGAAAAGGTACGCTCTCCGCTCCCCTGATGGAAGCGGAAAAACTCGCTCACATCTCCACGGGCGATATCCTGCGCGGTGAAATCGCCGCCGGAACCGAACTGGGCAAATCCGCCAAAGCCTGCATGGATGCCGGTAAACTCGTGCCGGATGATGTGGTCGCCGGTATGGTCGCCAACAAACTGTCCTCCCCGGAATGTGCAGACGGATTTATTCTGGACGGCTTCCCCCGTACCGTGGCACAGGCAGAACTTCTGAAGAAAGAACTGGAAAAGATCGGCAGCAAGCTGGATGCCGTGGTGCTTTTTGATGCGCCGGAAGATCTTCTTCTGCAGCGTTTGACCGCCCGTATCATGTGCCGGAAATGCAATGCCGGTTACAACAAGATCTTCTGCCCGCCGAAACAGGAAGGCGTTTGCGATGCCTGCGGCGGCGAACTGTATCAGCGCAGTGACGACTCTCTGGAAACTGCCCGGAACCGTCTCAAAGTTTATCGGGAACAGACTGCTCCGCTCATCGACTTCTACAAGGAAGCCGGTCTGCTGGCAACCATCGATTCTTCTCTTCCCAAACAGGAAGGGTACGCCGCGCTCTGCGCCGTACTTCAGTAATATATGGCGCGTCGCGAATATATTATCCACACAGCGGATGAGATCCGGCGGATCCGTGTTGCGGCACGGATGACCGCCATTGCCAGAGACCGGATCGCAGAACAGGTCCGGCCCGGCATGACAACGGGCGAACTCAATGAGATCGCAGGTGCGATCATCCGCGCATCGGGCGGAAAGCCTGCCTTTTTCGGATACTGCGGATATCCCGGCAACATCTGTATTTCGGTGAATGACGTGGTCGTTCACGGGATCGGGAATCCCTCTGTCATCCTGCAGGAAGGCGATATTGTCAGTCTGGATGTGGGCGTGCAGTACGATGGTGCCATGGGCGATACCGCCCGCACCGTTTTTGTGGGAGCAGGACCTGTGCCGGATGACGTGAACCGTCTGATGGAAGGGACCCGTCTTTCACTGGAAGCGGGGATCGCCGCCGCGGTCAACGGGGCATACATCCGTGACATTTCCCGTGCGGTGGAAAAAGTGGCAAAAGCCCATTCACTGGGCATCGTGCGGGACTACGTCGGGCACGGGTGCGGGATCGCACTTCACGAGCCGCCGGAAGTTCCGAACTTCTCCTCCCCGGGCAAGACTCCACGTCTGGTTCCGGGAATGGTTCTCTGTATTGAACCGATGTTGAACCTGGGGACGCATAAGATTTTCGTAGAAAAGGACCAATGGACGGTCCGTACCGCGGACGGAGCGAAGTCCGCGCATTTCGAACACATGATATTAATCACAGAAGGACAACCGGAGGTATTGACCCGTGTCTAAAGAGACAAAAGACGTGATACGCGTAGAAGGAGTTGTGAAGGAACTTCTTCCGAACACCATGTTCCGTGTCGAATTGCAGAACAAGCATTGTGTGCTTGCCCACATCAGTGGAAAAATGCGTTTGAACTTCATCCGTATTCTTCCCGGAGACACTGTAACATTGGAAATGTCGCCCTACGATCTGAGCAAGGGCCGGATCGTCTTCCGTCAGAAGTAATTTTCTGATGTCCTTACCGTAAATAAACGATCACAAACTATTTTGGAGTTGCACGATTATGAGCAATGGTAAAAGAGTAGCAGTTGTCGGCGCCACCGGTGCGGTCGGCATTGAAATGATGGAAACGCTGGAAAAACGCAATTTCCCGATTTCCAATTTGAAACTTCTGGCATCCGCACGGTCCGCCGGAAAGAAATTCCAGTTCAAAGGGGAAGAAATCGCCGTGGAAGAACTCACAAAGGATTCGTTCCACGACGTGGATATCGCCCTCTTCAGCGCAGGCGGTTCCATCTCCCAGGAATACGCAAAAGCATGTGTCGATTCCGGCTGTGTGATGATCGATAACTCCAGCTGCTTCCGCATGGATCCCAACGTACCCCTGGTCGTTCCCGAAGTCAATGCCGAAGACGTGTTCAAGCACAACGGCATCATCGCCAACCCCA
The DNA here is from genome assembly GCA_045592785.1 of Victivallales bacterium. GTDB lineage: Bacteria > Verrucomicrobiota > Lentisphaeria > Victivallales > UBA1829 > RGIG8244. The sequence goes on from JAZNVL010000058.1 coordinate 13,674, forward strand.
ACTGCACCACCGCGATCATGTGCGTGGTCGTCTGGCCCCTTCATAAAGCGAAAAAACTGGTCCGCATGGTCGCCAGCACCTATCAGGCAGCCTCCGGCGGCGGCGCAAAAGCCATGGCGGAACTCGTGGATCAGACCCGGTCCGCTCTGGACGGCAAAGAAGTGGAAGTCAAATACATGGCACAGCGTCTTGCGTTCAACCTGTTCCCCCACATCGACGTGTTCCAGGATAACGGGTACACCAAAGAAGAAATGAAGATGGTGAACGAAACCCGCAAGATCATGCACATGCCGGAACTGCAGATCTCCTGCACCTGCGTGCGTGTGCCGGTCCTCCGCGCTCACTCCGAATCTCTGAACCTGGAATTCACCGAAGACATCACTCCGGAAGAAGCCCGTGCCATCCTGGCAGCCGCTCCCGGCGTGGAAGTCTGCGACGATCCCGCAAACAAAGTATATCCCATGCCTCTGGATGCCACCAACAAGTACGACATCCTGGCAGGACGTATCCGTCAGGACGTTTCCCGCAATGACAAGCGCGGGCTGGATATCTTCATCAGCGGCGACCAGCTGCTGAAGGGTGCCGCTCTGAACGCGGTGCAGATCGCAGAAGTCCTGGTCAAAGGAAAATAATCGCGTATGGGATAGAAAGGAGCTGTGTCACTGTGAAAGAAGACCGTTCAAACGCTTCTGCACGGCTCCTGCCATCTCATGATCTCCTGGAGCAATTACTCTCCGGGACCATAAAGGACCCTCACGCCATTCTGGGGATGCACAATATCCCTGCCGGCGTGGTGGTCCGTGTTTTTGATCCCTCCGCGGAAGCAGTGACTCTGCTTGCCGCAGACAAACGTTATCCGCTGGAAAAGATCCACCCCGCCGGATTATATGCCGTGCTTTTCCCCCGCAGAAAACGGCATTTCGCGTATCAGCTGGAAAAACGGTACGCATCCTCCACATTCACGGCGGAAGACCCTTATCAGTTCCTGCCCGCGCCCGGTGAAATGGATCTCTATCTGTTCAACCGTGGCGAACACCATCGTGTCTGGGATTTCATGGGCGCACGGGAGTGCGACATGGGCGGTGTCAGCGGTGTTTCCTTCGCCGTATGGGCGCCCAATGCCCAACGGGTTTCCGTGGTGGGCGACTTCAATGACTGGGACGGACGGCGTCATCCCATGCGTCTCCTGGGACAGTCCGGAGTCTGGGATCTTTTCATTCCCGGTTTGAAAGCGGGGGACGTTTACAAATACGAACTGCGTTCCGCCGCCGGCGACATTTTTCTGAAACTGGATCCCTACGCACGGCGCGTCCAGATGCGCCCGGATAACGCCGGGATCGTGGCGGAAAGCAAGCCATTCGCCTGGTCCGATCAGGACTGGATCCGCGACCGGAAACGCCGGAACATCACGGAAGAACCCGTAAACATTTATGAGGTCCACCTGGGATCCTGGGGCGGACCCGGACTGCCGCCGTTGAAGGAAGGCGAAGAGTTTCACAATTACCGTGATCTTGCCGTCGCATTGGCGGATTATCTCAAAGAAATGCACTACACGCATGTGGAACTTCTTCCTGTGAGCGAACATCCCCTTGACATGTCCTGGGGTTATCAGGTGACCGGATTTTATGCGCCGACAGCGCGTTTCGGCACGCCGGAGGATTTTGCATTTTTCGTCGATCACATGCACCGGAACGGGATCGGCGTGATCCTGGACTGGGTTCCCGCACACTTCCCGAAAGACGCGTTCTCCCTGGGACGTTTCGACGGAACTGCGTTATATGAGCACGCGGATCCCCGTCAGGGAGAACAGAAAGACTGGGGCACTTACATTTTCAATTTCGGGCGCAATGAGGTATGTTCGTTCCTTATGGGGAGCGCATTGCACTGGCTGGAAGAATTTCATGTGGACGGCTTGCGTGTGGATGCGGTGGCATCCATGCTGTATCTGAATTATTCCCGGGAAGACGGGGAATGGATCCCCAACAAATACGGAGGTGCGGAAAATCTGGAAGCTGCGGAATTTCTGAAGAAACTCAATATGCTGTGTCACAAGGAATACCCGGGGATCATGATGGTGGCGGAGGAATCCACATCCTGGCCCGGCGTCTCCCGTCCGGTATGGCAGGGAGGACTGGGCTTCACGTTCAAATGGAACATGGGCTGGATGCACGACACGCTGGATTACTTTGAGCTGGACCCGGTATTCCGTTCCTATCATCACAATAAGATCACATTCTCTCTGATGTATGCGTTCAACGAGAATTATGTGCTCCCGTTCAGTCACGACGAAGTGGTCCACGGGAAACGCTCCATCATCGGCAGGATGCCCGGGGATTACCAGCAGAAATTTGCGAATCTGCGCGGGATGTACGCCTACATGCTGACCCATCCCGGGAAAAAGCTGCTGTTCATGGGCTGTGAATTCGGTCAGATGATCGAGTGGAACTATGCGAAACCGCTTGACTGGCTTCTGTTGGATTACCCCATGCACAATGCGGTCCGGAACATGGTGGCGGACCTGAATCTTTACTATAAAAACACCCCTGCCCTCTGGCAGGATGATTTCACGCAAAACGGATTCGAATGGATCGAACCCGGGGATTACTCCCAGTCGGTCCTCTCTTACATCCGCTGGGATAAACAACGGAAACATCCTGTAGTGGTGATCCTGAACCTCACACCCGTGGTCCGGGATCATTATACGCTGGGTGTCCCCCTGCCGGGCAAATGGAAGGAAGTCTTCAATACGGACCGTGAAGAATACGGCGGTACGGGCTTGCTGAACGGGGCGGAACTTTTCACCCAGCCGGGTATTTATCACCGACAGGAACAGTACATCACGCTGCGTCTGCCCTGGCTCGGCGCGGTGATCCTGGAACTTGTTCCGGAAAAGGAGTGAGTGATGCTGCCTCAACTGGGTTTGACTGCATTGGTAATGGGAGTCTCCACGGTCATCGGGACGGTGATCGGGTTTCTGTTCCGCCGGATTCCGCACAAGTATAACGACTGTATTCTGGGATCGGCAGCCGGGTTCATGCTGGCGGCGGCGATCCTGGGATTGATCCTGCCTGCGATCAGTCACGATAGCGCGTACGCCGTTCCCATGACTCTGGCGGGGATGCTGGCGGGCGCGTTTCTGGTGAGCATACTGGATGTCGTAACACCGCACCTGCATCATCTTGCGGGCTTGGATATGGAAAAACATCCAGCGGATCACGGGACTGGCAGAGTTCTGTTGTTCATCGCGGCGATCGCGATCCATAAACTGCCGGAAGGTCTTGCCGCCGGGGTAAGTTTCGGCACCGAAAATATGAGTGACATCCTCACGGTGGCGGGCAGTATTTCCCTGCAGAACATACCGGAAGCCATGGTGATCGTGGCACCGCTTCTGCAAATCGGAGTGACCCGGCGCCGTACGTTGCTGATTTCCTGCGCGATCGCGGGGATCAGTATGCTTTCCACGGCGGCGGGCTATGCGCTGATCACAGTGACAGCTCCGCTTCTGCCCTTCATCCTTGCCTTTGCGGGCGGTGCCATGCTGTACGTTGTCAGCGACGAAATGATTCCGGAAACCCATGCGCACGGACACGAAAAACTGGCTACCTTTTCTTTGCTTGGGGGGTTCATGGTGACTCTGATCCTCCAAAATATCATCGGATGATGAAAAAAACTCATTTTTCAGTTTGAAAAAAAGAAAAAATCTGCTATGTTACTCTATAAGTTTAAATACAGGAGTACACAGGGTAGTTATGACCACGGAATGTCAGATCGATCATGACCGCAGTTTCGGTTTCACCATACTGGGCAGCGGCAGCAGCGGAAACGCCACGGTGATCCATGCACCGGAAGGAAATTTCCTGCTGGATGCCGGATTCTCCGCCAAAGAATTGGAACGGCGGATGCAATGCTGCGAGATCGCCCCGGACTCCATTGAAGCCATTCTTATCACCCACGAACACACCGATCATGCCACCGGCTGCCGTGTTTTTGCGGACCGGTACGGGATCCCCGCGTATCTGACGGCTGGCACGGAACCGGGCATGAGCAAGCGGAACTGGCTTCCGGAACAGCGTGTATTCATCGAACCGGGGAATGTGTTCACGCTGTGCGGTCTGGAAGTGGAACCTTTCAGTATTCCCCATGACGTACCGGATGCCGTGGCATTCACATTCCGTTATGACGACCGTAAGCTGGGTTACGCGACGGACCTGGGCATGGCGGGTATGCTGGTCATTTCCAAGCTGTGTCAATGCAAGGCACTGGTGCTGGAATCCAATTACGAACCGGCCCTTCTGATGGCATCGGACCGCCGTCTGGAACTGAAACGGCGGATCATGAGCCGTCACGGACATTTGAGCAATATTGCGGCAATGGAAATGCTGGGCAGGGTTCTGGAACCCTGTACGGATTGTTTGATCTTTGCACATTTGAGCCAGGAATGTAACGATGCGGACCTGGTCGAAAAAAATATGGAGCGGATCCTTGACGAAATGAACAGGAAAGATGTCACCTTCCGTGTGGCACGTCAGGATCGACCGTTGGAAACATTCTGGATATAACGAAAACATTGAGAGCTGAACATGTCCGAAGCGGAAGAAAAGAAATTGAAGATTTCCTGTCACAGTTGCACACAAAAACTGGATGTAAGCAGTCTGGAGCCGTTCTCACGCATTTCCTGCCCCGTCTGCGGCGCCGAACTGATCGTCCCGAAGTGGTTTGACAACTATCTGTTGGAGGAAGCCGGCGGAAGCGGTGGAATGGCTACCGTATACCGTGCGCTTGACCTGGCATTGGACCGGGAAGTCGCCATCAAAGTATTGAGCCCGGAACTTTCCCGGGATCCGGCACGGTCGGAACTCTTCCTGCATGAAGCCCGGACTGCTGCCACCATCAATCATTATGCGGTCGTCTCCATTTACACCTGCGGCGTTTTCGAAGGACAGAGTTACATTGTGATGCAGTACATGGGCGGCGGATCGCTGGAGGCAAAACTCCGCAAAAGTCTTACGCCGCTCCCCATCGAAACGGTGTTGCTTTGGATGCGTGACGTGGCGGAAGGGTTGGAAAATGCCCGTCTGCACGGAATCGTACATCATGACATCAAGCCCGGGAATATTCTCCTGGACGATGAAGAACATGCCAAGGTCAGTGACTTCGGGATCGCCCAGGTCATCACGGCGGCGGCAAAGGAAAAATCCGATAAAGATTATTCCCATTCCTGGATCACACCCAATTACGTCAGCCCGGAAAAAGTCCTCACCAACGAAGAAGGATTCCAGGGGGATATTTACAGTCTCGGCGCGACCTTCTATCATCTGCTTACCGGATGTCCGCCCTTCGTTCACAGTGATGTGGATGAACTCATCCGGATGCGCCTGACGGAAACACCCATGGCTCCTCATCTGCACCGCACGGATATCGATGTGGAACTCTCCCAGCTCATCATGTCCATGCTTGCCCGGAACCCCATGGATCGTCCGGAATATAAAACGATCATCGGGATCCTGAACCGGATTTTGAAAGAACGCAGTGCGGCAACGGTCCCTCTGCCGGTGAAAACGCTCCGTACGAAAGCGGACCCGCGGCTGTTGCAGGAATTGTCGGAAAAGAAAACCGTTCCGAAGAAATCCGGGGGCAGCGGAAGCAATCTGTTTTTCCTGTTCCTGCTTCTGCTTCTGCTGGGTGCCGGCGGGTATTTCTGCTGGGATCAGGGATATTTCGGGACGACACAAACTGTGGCAGGTTCCGCAATAAACCAGGATCCGAATCCGGAAATCACCTATCAATTCACGCTGGGTAATACTATCGCCGCCATTACGTTTGCGGAATATGCGGTAAATGATGCGGAAAAGAGTGCGGAACAGAAAGTACCGGCACTGTATCAGTATGCCGCTGCCCTGTATTTGGAAAAGGATCCCGCCGCTGCCGCAAAACTGGGAAATCTGTTGCAGACACTGGAACACGATTGTCAGGCCGTGGATCTGGTGAAACAGGATCCGGTACTCATCCCCATCCGTTTTCTTGCCGATCCCAATACGGAACCGGATCCGGAAACACGAAGCAAAGCGGATCCCGCCCTGATGTCATTTGCCGACTTCCTCTGTACGCTCCGTTTCGGCGATGATAACGCACAAAACCGTCTGCCGGGATTACTGGCGCAGGTCAAAAGTGACTTTGCCAATGCCGACAGCGATCTCTGGTACGTCCGGTCCTGGAATGACCGTTTGCTGCTCTGGGAACAGATCATCACCAGCAGTACAGGGATCATCTCCCAGACGGAACCTTTGCTTGCCGCGTTGATCAAACGGGAAGCTGCGTGGAAGAATCAGGTGCATGTTTACAAGATCGAAACACCGGAACACTGGATGGCATTGAACAGCGAAACGCCGGAACCGGAAAAAACGATTGTGCACCCCCAATCCCGGCAGAGACCTTTTGCAATCACGGTGGAAGGCATTCAGGAAGCAGCGGAAAAGTATAATAAAAAGAACCGTCCGCGTCCTTCGGCGCCCGCCATACTCTCAATCGATGCCGTCAAAGATTATCTTTCCCGGCTCTCCACGGAGGAACAGAAATCGGAACGCCGCAGACTGCGTATCATGAGTCAGAACGCGGAATATCTGGCAGTCGTATCGGCAAGGCATCCCTACGAAACGGAATCCCTGTCCACGTTATCCGGCAAGACGTATAAGAACGGAACGGTCATGTTCAATCCCCGTTTTCTTTCGTTCAAGAGCGATGAGGGGTTGAACCGGATCGAATGGAATCAGCTTTCCGCCAATGAAATGATGACCATTATGCAGTATTATCTGCTGTTCCGCGAAAATGCACAGAAACATATTCCCGCGGAACATGTGGAAATGAAGAAGGAACTGGGGATGACCTATATGCGTTACGCCCTGCTCTGTCAGTGGTACGGGAATTACTCGGAAGCAGAAAAGTATGCGAAACGGACATTGGAACTGCTTCCCGGGGAAAAAACGCAACACTATATCACGGAACTGCTTTTACGATGATCAAAGGATAACACAGGGGAACGATCATGAAACTGCGTACAAAATTGTTATTGCTGATGGGGTTGACGGCATTTTTAGTCGTCGCCGGTATTCTTCTGGCAGCTCTCACCTATCTCACAAGTACGCTGCAATGGATCCACGAAGAAGCAACAAAATACGCAACAACAGATATGCAGATCCGGGCAAGAAACAATCTGTTCCGGTTCCGGGACAACCTGACAAATGTCAGTGCCCGCGCCGCCACGTTCTATACCTCTGCCCGCGTCCCTGCAGATGAACATCTTGTACTTCTGGAAAAACGTTTTTCCCACACAAACGGAATGGATGCCATTGTATTCGGGGAATACGATCTGGAAAAGAAGGAGATTTTTTCCAATGTACGGGGTCTTGTTCAATCGCACGACGGCGAAAAGAAACGGGAAAACGCGTTTCCGAAGTTTTACGAAGATGTGAAGGAATATCTTACACTGAAAACACCGCAGAACGTGTTTCATGTCACAGCAGAAAATGCCTGCTGGCTCACTCATATCGCCCCGGATAAACCCGGAAAAGGAAGGTTCATTTCCATCCGGTTCTGTGACCGGTATCTCAACGGCATTTCCATGCAGATGGAGTCCGGCGTGCTGATCGCCCGGGATAAGGAACTGGCTTACGAAGATTGCAGTGCGCTCTCCACCGCCATCCCGGAAGATGTCCGTACGCAGTTGCCGCAGCTCATCGCGGAAACAAAACGCTGCGATACCGAAAAAGTCGTGTGGAAAACATTCAAGGATGAATCCGGCACACCACGCTGGCTGGCTGGTGCCATCGCCGTCAATCTGAACGGGGATAATGCCGGGGAATGTATCCGTCTGGTCAAGGTCTACCAGTACGAACAGGTGATGTCATCCGTCACCCGGATGATCCGCGAACAACTGCCTGCGCTTTTCTTCTACGTCAGTTTGATCATGATCCTGGGGCTGCTCTTTCTCTCCGTTCCCATGCTTTACTTTTCCAAACAGCTCACCGTTCCCATTGTGCAGGCATCCGCATTTGCCAATAAGCTTGCCAGCGGAGAACTGAATGTGCATCACGGAGCGGAAGAAAGCGGGATCATGGAAATCGACCGGTTGATGAACTCTCTGAACCGGTTGCGGGATCATCTCAATGCGACCATCGGCAAACTCCGGCGCAGTCACGGCAAAGAGATCGAAGCCCGTGTGGGCGCGGAAAACACCAATCTGGTCAAATCCGATTTCCTGGATGCACTCAGTCAGGAATACCGGGAACCGCTGAACGCACTTTATTCCTTCGCCGATTTGCTGGAACACCGCACACGCAACAGCGAGACCATCCCATCCGATGAGCTGCTCGCCGTATTGAAGGCGGTGAATATCAGCATGGATACCCTTTCCGATATGGGTATCACCATGCAGGAACTGGCGGAACTGGATACACCCAATGCCGCCAATCTGAACCGGGGCAGGATCGAAACCTATCAGATGCTTCATGAGATCAATAATACGTTCACAAACGAAGCAAAAAAACAATCCGTCACCGTGGAGATCCATTACAGTACCGGGATCCCGCCCGTGATCTGCACCGACCCCGTAAAACTCCGCCGGATGCTTGCCTCCATGCAGCGTGCCGTATGCCGTTCCGCATTCAAAGGTGCAACGGTCACATTCGCCTGCGGTGTGAAAGACGATCAATTCCAGTTCACCTGCACGGGGAAGAACAAAGACAATCCGGCGCCGTTGGAATATACGTTGTATAACTCCTCCCAGCGTCCGCTCCGGGAATTTGAGTTCCCGGATGCCATCATTCATTTCACTGCGGCGGGAAAACTGGCACAGGCATTGGGCGGATCCTTCGATGTGAATTGTCCCGATGATCTGGGATTCCAGGTCGTTTGCTCCATTCCTTTGAGTGAACTCACGCCCGGTGCAGAGGATGAAGGAGAATTTTACAAGGCTCTTCCGCCCACCGGACGCACGATGCGGTCCGGCGAGACAAAAGAACAGTTGTTCCGGAACATGTCAAGTATTCACGCATTGAGTCAGAAACCCCAGCGGGTATTGCTGGCGGAAGATGATGATTCCAGTGCCATCCTCCTGGATGTGATGCTCCGCGGTATCAACTGTCAGGTCACAAAGGCAAACACTGTCGACCAAACAAAAGATCTGCTGCAAAAACAATCGTTCGATGTCCTGATCCTGGACTTGAATATGTACGACCTTGACCGGTTCCCCTTCCTGGCGGGTGTCCGCAAGGAACTGGCGGAACGCTGTCCCTGCATCATCGTGCTTTCCGGCGTACTCAAGAGCGGCGAACGGAACCGTTTGATCAGCGCAGGTGCCGATCAATGTCTGCTGAAACCCATTCATCTTTCCGATTTGACAGAAGCGATCCGCGCTTCCCTGCAGAAGCAGCGTTGAACCGGAAACCGTAACGTAAGGAGAATATATCATGAAGAAACCGATCACAAAAGAACATTTCAAACAACTTTTCATGCACAATCTGACCTGTTCTCTGGGGAAACGCCCGGAGAAGGCATCCGATCTTGACTGTTATCAGACTCTCGCACTGACCATCCGCGATTTGCTCATGCAACGCTGGATCGCCACAAAAGATGAATACGAAGACCGGAATCCCCGGACCGTGTATTACATCTCGCTGGAATTCCTCATGGGCCGCACGCTGGGCAATGCCATGATCAATCTGGATCTCTATGACATGGCAAAAGAAGCTCTTTCCGAACTCAATCTCAATGTGGATTTCCTCCGGGATATCGAAGTGGATGCCGGACTGGGCAATGGCGGCCTCGGTCGTCTCGCCGCTTGTTTCCTCGACTCCATGGCAACACTGGAACTGCCCAGTTACGGGTATGGGATCCGATACGATTTCGGGATCTTCAAGCAGATCATTCAGAACGGATATCAGGTGGAAGAACCCGATAACTGGCTGGCACGGGGCAATCCATGGGAACTGCGCCGTCCGGAACTGGCACGGGTCATTCATTTCGGCGGCAGAGTCTCGCGGCATCCCGATGATAAAAACCCTTTCCGCAGAAAATGGGTCGACACACAGGACGTGCTGGCGATGCCGTACGACACCCCCATCCCGGGATACCGTAACAACACCATCAATACGCTCCGTCTGTGGTCTGCGGAATCTCTCTACGGCTTCAATCTGACCAAGTTCAATCAGGGCGATTACATCAGTGCGAACCTGGAATCCGCCATGGATAAGAACATCACCCGTGTGCTGTATCCCAATGACAACAATTACGAAGGTAAAGAACTCCGGCTCAAACAGCAGTATTTCCTCGTTTCCGCTACGCTGCAGGACATCATCGGGCGTATGAAGTTCTACAAGTCCGACATTCACAACTTCGACCGGGATGCCGTCATTCAGCTGAACGATACGCACCCCGCGCTGGCGATCCCCGAACTCATGCGTCTTCTCATCGACGTGGAAAACTTCACTTGGGATGAAGCTTGGGATGTCACCACAAAGGCCTTCAATTATACCAACCACACCCTCATGAGTGAAGCGTTGGAAAAATGGTCCACCGAACTCCTGGGCAAACTCCTGCCCCGGCATCTGGAAATCATTTACGAGATCAACTTCCGGTTCCTCCGCAGTGTCTCCACGCGGTACATCGGGGACAACGACCGGCTTTCCCGCATGTCTCTCATTCAGGAAACACCCGAAAAAATGGTCCGTATGGCATACATGTGCGTTGCCGCCAGTGAACATGTCAACGGTGTCGCCGCGCTCCATACCGAACTTCTGAAAGACGGTCTGTTCCGGGATTTCAGCGAGTTCTTCCCGGAAAAATTTGTGAATGTAACCAACGGGATCACCCCGCGCCGCTGGCTGAAAAAAGCCAACCCGGGACTTTCCGGGATCATCACGGAAAAGATCGGGGAAGACTGGCCCAAAGAACTGGATCAGCTGGAACAGCTCACCCGTTTTGCCGATGATACGGACTTTCTCCGTCAGATCGCGGAAGTCAAGTACCAGAACAAAGTCCGTCTGGCACAGATCATCGCGGAACAGAACGGCGTGGAAGTGGATCCCGCATCCATCTTCGATGTGCAGGTGAAACGTCTCCATGAATACAAACGCCAACTGCTGAATATCCTTCATGCCATCTCACTGTATCTGCGGATCAAAGACAATCCCTCTGCCGATTTCACGCCGCGCACCATTATTTTCGGAGCAAAGTCCGCTCCCGGATATTACATGGCGAAACTCATCATCAAATTCATCAACTCTGTTGCGGAAGTCATCAACGAAGACCCGGAAGTCGGCAACCGGCTCAAAGTCGTATTCATGCCCAATTACCGGGTCTCTCTGGCGGAACGGATCATCCCTGCCGCCGATCTCTCCGAACAGATCTCTCTGGCTGGAACCGAGGCTTCCGGTACCGGGAACATGAAGTTTGCTCTCAACGGCGCACTCACCATCGGTACGCTGGACGGCGCAAACATTGAGATCAAGGATGCCGTGGGGGATGAAAATATCTTCATCTTCGGGATGAACGTGGATGAAGTCAGGGCACTCCGCCAGAGCGGATACAATCCCGCCGATTTTGTCAAGAGGATCCCCCTGCTCCACCGTACGCTCAGCTTGATCGAAGACAACTTCTTCTCACCCGGCGAACGGGATCTCTTCCGTCCGCTGCTGGATAACCTGCGTCATGACCCGTATATGTGCTGTGCGGATTTTGAATCTTACGCAGCAACCCAGGATATGATCGCGGAACTCTATCGCGATCATATCGCATGGCAGAAGAAGTGTCTGTATAACATCGCAAGAATGGGCACGTTCTCCAGTGACCGCTCCATCCGGGATTATGCGGAAAAAATCTGGCATATCAAACCGCTCCATGTCAATCTCTCCGATAAACACGGGTTCAGACAGGCTGCCGACGATTTGAAGATCCACTGACATGAATAAAACGCTTTTCCTGAAGCCCGGAAGGGAAAAATCCATCCTCCGGAAACACCCCTGGGTGTTCTCCGGAGCTGTACGCAATATCACGGGCGATCCCCAAACCGGTGACGTGATCGATGTCTGTGATTCCGCCGGAACATTTTTCGGCAGAGGGGCGTATTCCCCTCATTCCGCCATCCCGGTACGCCTTTGGACGTTTCAGGATGAAGTGATCGAACGGGAATTTTTCCGCCGGAAACTTCAATCCGCCATGATGCTCCGGAAAAAGATCTTCGGCGGCTCCCTGCCCGATGCGTTCCGACTCATTCATGCAGAATCGGATGCACTCCCCGGGATCACTTGCGATATCTACGGAAAATATGCGGTCTGTCAGTTCACCAGTGCAGGCGCGGATGCCGTCCGTGAGATCATCGCGGATCTCCTCACCGAATATGCGCCGGATGGCGTATATGAACGCAGCGATTGTGATATCCGGCAACGGGAAGGTCTGCCCATGCGTACCGGGTTGCTCAAGGGGGCAGAACCGCCGGAATTTCTGGAATTTCAGGAGAACGGGATCACATTCTGCTGTGATGTGCGCACCGGACACAAGACTGGATTCTACCTGGATCAGCGAATGAACCGCCTTGCAGTACAACAGGCGGCAGCAGACAAAGAGGACGTACTGAACTGTTTCTGTTATACCGGCGGGTTCGGCCTTGCGGCATGCCGCGGCGGTGCGAAACATGTCATCAACGTGGATACCAGTGCCGATGCGCTGGCTCTTGCCCGGATGAATGCGGAACGCAATCATTTCTCTGCGGAACAATTCGAAACGGTGGAAGCGGATGTTTTCCAATACCTGCGAAAATGCCGGGACAGCCGGAAGACGTTCGACATGATCATTCTTGACCCGCCGAAATTTGCCGATTCCGCCGCCGCTGTCGCAAAAGCCGCACGCGGATATAAAGATATCGCCCTCCTTGCTATGAAGCTCCTGAAACCCGGCGGACAGCTCTTCACCTTCTCCTGTTCCGGCGCAATGGATGATTCCCTGTTCGGAAAAGTGACCGATTCCGCCGCCGCGGATGCAGGGATCGATTTCCGGATCGTTCAATGGCTCTCACAGGGGCCCGATCATCCCGTGTCCGCCGCATTCCCCGAAGGACGCTACCTCAAAGGTCTTTCCGGATATAAAATATAAATTTTTCTTTGTTTTTTTGACAATAATATTGATCTTCGCAACGTTTTATTAGTAACTAACGAAGAAAGGATTGTCATGTCAAACGAAAACGAAACACCCAAACAGCCCGCAGGAGGCGTTCAGGAACGCAGCGACAGACGCGTTTTTCTGATCTCATTCCTGACCGCAGTCATTGTCGTCATCGCCTATCACTTCATTACCATCATCTGCAGTTTCTTCTGCGGTGAAGACGATTATATGGTCACGCAATCCCCCAAATACATGCTGGTCCCTGTGGCACAAGTGCAAATGGGTGACGGTATGGGCATGGGAAGAGAACGCGGTCCCCGTATGGGTATGGGCAACAGAGAACGCGGTCCCCGGCAGAGAGGTGACTTCCAACGTCGCGGTCCCGGCGGGATGAAGCAGCGTGGAATGGATCAGCAGACACCGGCTGAAGAACAGAAAACTCCTGCGGAAGAAAAACCGGCAACAGAAAAACCTGTGGAAACACCGGCTGAATAAAATTGAATTAAAAATCTTTGAGAGTCTTTCCAACTCGCCCGGGATTATGGGTTTGGTCCCGGAGATGGGAAGACTCTCTTTTTGTACTTACAGACTGCGGAAAATGCTGTTGAGTTTTTGCACCAGTTCAGCGGCATTGGCTGCCATGGCAACGGAAAATGCGCCCGGCAACTCTTCATCGGAAACGTTCAACGGCCGTTTCACAACGATCATGCCGCTGCGCAACTCTTTTCCATTTTCCGCATTGGTTATACGGTAACGGAAATATAAATTACAGGATTTCTTCACCTTATCGGCTTCAAAGACCTGAACCGCACCGGAAAGCACATATTTCCTGGTATGAACAGCACCGTCATCAGCAAACGCAAGGCGCAAGTACCGGGTGATCATGGCTGCCGGAGGCAAACTCCAACGATTGAATTCATCCTGCTCGATCTCGGTCCCGTTGCGATAGATCATTTTGAACCGTCCGGCACTGTCCCCCGCCAATGCCTGAATACGGACAGAATAATCTCTCTCTTTCACCGGTTCCGGCAAAGCAATATCATATTGTTTTGTCTGCTGATAAGCGGGCGCGGAAAGTACACCGCATCCGGTCAGAACGATCAAACAGAACGCTGCAATTGCAAAAAAATGAACCCGCATCATCATAGGTCAAACATCCATAAGATCAATCGAAGGCGGATGTATCATCGAGTACATCGTCACCAGTCGCGCTTTCTCCGGTGGCTGCTGCATCCCGGCGTACCGGGGTCGTTGTCTGCTGCGGAGCAGGAGCAACGGTCTGCTGCTGCGGAGCCGGAGCTGCGGCACCGGGGATATTGATCTTCTGTCCCGCGCGGATCCGGTCTCTCTTGATGGAGGGATTGGCATCTCTGAGTTTCTGGACACCGTTTCTGCCCAGATTGAATTTGTTCGCAATACGACTCAAGTTGTCACCCGCGACAACCACATATACACTTCCGCCGGCAGAAGATGCGGTGGAAGAGGGTGCAGAGGTACGCGCGGTGGATGCTGCTGCGGTTCTGCCCGACTGACTGCGCAAATCGGCGTTCTGTTTCAGAGCCGCTTTATACTGGATGTGCAGTTCTTTGAAACGTTCTGCGATCTTGGTATTGATCTGCTTCTGTCCATCCAACTGCTGTTTCACTTCTTCCAGTTCTTTTACCACATCCTGCGGGGGTTCCGGCGGAAGCAAACCGGATTCTTTCTGATATGCCTCGTAGAATTTCAATTTCAAAGCATCGACGAGACGGCGCGTATCCTGCCGGTCCGCATTGGAAAGCGATGCGTATTCCATGTATTTTTCATAATGATACACCGCTTTGAGGTAATCATTGAGATAATCACCGTAAAGTTCAGCCAGTTCCCGATGCGTCCGGGCGGACTTGGGACACTGCACCAGGAAGCCTTCATAGGACTCTGCCGCTTTCAAATAATTCTGACTGGTTTTGTAAGACATCGCCTTGGCAAACAGGGGATGCGAATTTTCTTTTCCAACGTAATCTTTGCTGCATGCAGCAAGACCGATCAACCCGACAGCCGCTACGGTCACGGCAAGCATTTTTCCGTATTTCATGTTGTGATCTCCTCTCAATAATGGATTCTGTTTTATAATACTGACAATATAACCCCGTCTGCAAAAAAAACAATGCAAAACTTTAATTTTTTTTGAAAAAATTATTCCGGTTGATAACGTTTCATCCGGTTCCGCACCATAAAGCCATGGATCAACATCCCTGCTGCCGCCAATCCTGCCCCCGCATAAAAGGGCAGCGCGGAACTTTTCCCGAAGGAAACAAGCAATGCCGCGAACAAAGGACCGATGATCGACATCACACCAACCAGGATCTCATTCACAGCAATGTATCCGGCACTGTCCGGACGTGCCAGAACGTAAAACACATAGCAGAAGTAAAACGAACCGGAGAAGAGGCCGAAGATCGCAGCCGCCGTATATTGCGTGTAAAGCGAGGTGCCGAGCGCAAACAGGATCATACCGACGATTCCGCACATTCCCATCAGCACCGCAGAAAACGGCTTATACATCCAGGTCTTTCCTCTGGTCAACAGCAACGCAATGGTCCCCTGGGTCGTATTGAACAATGCGATCACATACGCGGCTTGCGTTTCCGTCAACCCGAGATCATGGGCACGATGCGGCGCAAAGGTACGGATGATCACCACACCCAACGTTCCGAGACTGCCCAGAATCCAGCCCGCCACCGTACAGTTGGGATATTTGGAATAATCCAACTCCTGTTCATCACTTTTCTTCTCCGGAGCCTTTAAAGGAGGCATTTTATCCAGGATCAGGACCACGATCGCAAGCAACAGGGAAAATATGGTGTTGAACATAAACGCTTTTTCTTTCCCGAGCGCGGCGATGATGAAGGACCCGCAAGCCATCCCGTAACTCCAGGAGGCCGTATACAACGCCGTCGGGCGCACCACACCGGAATTCTGGTTCGGCTCAATGTTCTTCATGAACAACTGACAGGGCGTACAATACAATGCGGACCCGCTCCCTGTGAGCGCAAGCCAGAAGAATTGCAGGTAGTACCCCGGGTACAGCCAGAATCCGGCAGAGGCAATTGCCAGCAGGAAACAGCCGAGCGAAATGAGCTTTGCGCAGTTCTGTGCAGTGACGACTTTTCCCAACACAAAGGATATACTCATGTAAATGATCGCCCAGGTCGCCATGGTAGCACCGATGAGCAGTTCCGGCGCACCATTCCGGCTGAAGAAATCCGAAGTGAAGAAAAAGACACCGCAGAGAATACAGTTGATCACTGCCGGAAAAAGATAGATAATGAAACGTAACATTGTGGTTTTACTTTCTGTTTTATTGTTCCAAAGCGGATCGCGCCAGAAGCAGATCAAGGGCTTTCCGCAATGCGGCATCCCTGTTCAAACTGTCGGCATCCGCCAATGATTCATACGGAAGCTGTTTCCCTTTCACAAGGATTTGCGGAATCAATGACTCCGGCAACATCGCAGCTCCGGTGACGGGCAACTGCGGAATACGCCAGACCATGTCCGCAGCCTCCCCCAAGAGGTACGGATAGGGATGTCCTGCCCCAGGCTCGCCCAAGGTAATAACGCGGGAAAACACCGCAAGGGATCCGGCAAGGAGTTCCGGCGCTCCGCTTGTCTGTTCATCGGTAATGACTGCGATGTTGATCGTTGTCTGTTTGAGAAAAGCCACGAGTTTCAGCACATCCTGAGAAGTACCGCCGGAGGCACCGCGCAAGTCCAGGATCAACCCTTTACGTCCTGCGTGTTCTTTTGTAAAGAAAACGGTAAACTGTTTGACGGAATCCGCATCAATAACAGCGAAACGCTGATACAGGATCCGTTTCTTTTCCAGAAGTTTGCCGGGGAATACCGTCGCTGTGGAACCGGGTGTTTTCCCCGGGACACCGGCAGCGGTCACTCCGCTGTGCAAGGCAGAAAGGACCCGTTGCAAGACTTCCTGTCTGGGTTGTTTCTGCATCTGCTGATAGAGTTCCGGCGATTCTTTCCGTATCATCTGGAAAAGTTGCTGTACCTGAAACGCAAGATCCTCTTTATCCTGCGTTTGAGCAAAAAGCATATTCGCGATAAAGAGGAAACTTACCAAAAAGAAAAAACGCATTTTGAGAATTATTTCTTTTTCCAGAAACAAAGAATATCCCAGAAACTTTTCTTCTTCGGAGGCGCAGGACGGCGCGCGCTGGAAGAGGAGAATTTCCGTGCGTTGGTGAACTTCCGGTTGCCACGGCTGGTCCCGATGACGGATTGCGTGGAAGCGTTGATCGTCCCGACCTTGAACGAATCATCCTGCAAGGATTGCGGGATCATGCCGGAACTTTTCACACGGGTAAGTTTCACCGTATTGGTATAAACGGGTTCTTCGGCAGGAGCTTCTTCCGCCGGGGCTGCTTCTGCTGCCGGAGCCGGAGCAAGCGAAGTAATAGGAGGAGCTGCGGGCGCAGCCGGGACTTCTTCCACTGCCGGAACTTCTTCCGGTTGCGCAGGGGCTTCTTCTGCCGCCGGAACTTCTTCTGCTGCCGGGGCTTCTTCTGCCGCCGGTGCAGCTTCCATAGCAGCAAGAGCCTGAATGATGTACTCGGTCTGATCCTGGATCTGGAATGCGGAACCACATTCCGCACATTCACCATATTCTCCGATCAAACTGGAGTCAAGGTCATACACCGTACCACAATTTGAACAGAGCGTTTTGATCATGTTTTCTTCCGCCATAACTCTACCTTCCAAATAATTTTCAGATATCTCAAAAACGTACTTATGAGAATATTAGCACTTATTTAAAATTTATCAAGTAAATTTGTGAAAATTTTTCAATTTTTTTTCGTTTTATACTTGCCTTCGCGCTTTTTTGATGTATAGTAACGCCTGTCAGTGGATCCTTAGCTCAGTGGTCAGAGCAGGTGACTCATAATCACTTGGTCGCAGGTTCAAGTCCTGCAGGATCCACCATTTTTTTTGCCTTTCCACCGGATAGCAACGTCAATAAGATCCGTTCAAAATAATTCCGGCTGTTCTTCCGCTGTCATACCGTTTCGACGTCCCCTGCGCGGTGCGGGACGGGGCGACATCCCGAACATGGTCCAGGTCTGTTCCGTTGCCACACGGCCCTGCGCGGTCCGCATGAGATACCCCTCCTGGATCAAATAGGGTTCGTATACATCTTCAATGGTCCCGGCTTCCTCGCCGATGGCGACTGCCAACGAATTCAACCCAACGGGTCCACCGTTGAAATTGGCAAGAAGCGTTTCCAGGATCCGTTTATCCATCTCATCCAGTCCGCGATCGTCAATATCCATCATGGTCAACGCTTTCTGCGCAGTCGTCCGGGTAATGACACCATCCCCCAGCACTTGTGCGTAATCGCGGGTCCAGCTGAGCAGATTATTGGCAATACGGGGCGTTCCCCGGCTGCGTCGGGCGATTTCAAGCGCGCCTTCCGGTTCGATTTCCGTCTGCAGGATCCCGGCGGACCGCTGCACGATGGCCTGCAATTGTTCCGGCGAATAATAATCGAGGCGGAGCGAAAGTTTGAAACGGGCACGGAGTGGCGCAGAGAGAAGTCCCTGACGTGTTGTGGCACCGATCAAAGTAAACTTGGCGAGATTGAGCCGTACGGACCGGGCTCCGGGCCCTTGATCCAGCATGATGTCAATGAAAAAGTCTTCCATTGCACTGTAAAGGTATTCCTCCACAGCCGTATTGAGACGGTGTATTTCATCGATAAAGAGAATATCGCCCTCTTCCAATGAAGTCAGAAGTCCTGCCAGATCCCCCGGTTTTTCGATCACGGGACCACTGGATGACTTGATCTTCGCTCCTTTTTCATTGGCAATAATATACGCAAGTGTGGTCTTGCCCAGCCCCGGTGGACCGCTCAAAAGGAGGTGTCCCAGGGGTTCCGAACGGTTTTTGGCAGCCTGCACATAGACTTGCAGACGTTCTTTGACCTTGGTCTGCCCCGGGAACGCATCGAAGGCTTGAGGCCGCAGTGTTTTTTCTGTGGTCTCATCTTTCCGGATCAAAGTTGAAGTAAGAAGTCGTTCGTTTTCCATAATGGAAGTACCATATCATAAAAAGAGAAAAAGTCAAATCATGAAATAAAAAAAAGCCATGAAAACTTGTGCCACAAAAAAATCACCGGCGCAGTTGCCTGTACCGGTGACGGAATGCAAAAGAACAAGTCAATTACTTTTTCAGATTGGAAAACACGTCCTCGCCGGTAGTGGAATGACGGCGCAACAGATCCCGTTTGACTTTTCCGGAAATGGTTTTGGGCAATCCCGGCACGAATTCGATGACACGGGGATATTTGTAGGGAGCGGTCAGTTTTTTGGTGTGATCCTGCAATTCCCGGATCAGATTTTCGGAACCTTCGTATCCCGCCTTCAGGACGACGTACGCCTTGACAACGGCACCGCGGAGCTGATCGGGCACACCGATCACCGCCGTTTCGATGACCGCAGGATGCTTCATGAGGACTTCTTCCACTTCCAGGGGGCCGATACGGTACCCGGAACTCTTGATGATGTCGTCGCGACGTCCGACGAACCAGTAGTTACCGTTTTCATCCAGACGTGCTTTATCGCCGGTGTAATACCATCCGTCACGGAAGGATTCCCGGTTGGCATCGTCATCATCCACATAACATTCCACGAGACCGACGGGACGTTTTCCATCGGCGATACGGACCGCGATGCAGCCGTCTTCGCCCTGGGGAACGGGGTCGCCGTCTTCATCCAGCAGCGTGATTTCCCATCCGGGAGCAGCTTTCCCCATGGAACCGGGGATGCTTTCGCCGTATTCCAGGAAGTTGGCGATCAATGCCACGGTTTCCGTCTGACCGTAAGCCTCACGGATGGTCAGACCGGTACCCGCTTTCCAGATCTTCACGGTTTCCGTGTGCAGGGGTTCGCCCGCCGCACAGCTTGCACGCAGTTTGGAGAGATTGAATTTGGAGAGATCGCAGAGGACCAGCATACGGTAAATGGTGGGAGGCGCACAGAAAATGGTGACTTCGTATTTCTCGATCAGCGGGAGCAGTTCTTCGGGGTGGAATTTGCCGCGGATGTCATAGATCAGAATACATGTACCCTGGATCCACTGACCGAAATAGTTACTCCAGATGTTTTTGCCCCAGCCCGTATCGGAAACCGAGAAAAGCAGATCGTTGGGCGTACATCCATGCCAGAGGGTGGCAGTCACGCGGTGCCCCAGTGGAAGGTCATGGGTATGAAGCACCATTTTGGGATGCTTGCTGGTACCGGAAGTGAACATAAGCAGCATGGGATCGCTGGATTTTGTTTTTGCTTTTGCAACGATATCCAGGTTTTCCCGTGAGAAATGACCGCCTTTGGAAATCTCTTCCCGATAGCTGATCCAGCCTTCTTTTTCGCCGTCCACAAGAAGCAGGTTTTCCACAGACGGACAATCTTTCACGATATCATCGAACTTGCCGGAGTTTTCTTTATCGGCAATGACCATTTTGAAATGACCGGCGTTCAGACGGTATGCACAATCCGCAGGAGTCAGCAGGCTGGGTGAGGGACACTGCACCGCGCCGATCCGGATCAGTGCCAGAGAGAAGATCCACCATTCCGGCAGACGGGGTACCATAATGAATACCCGGTCACCCTGACGCACACCATACTGGATCAGCAGATTCGCTGCCTGATTGGAAAGTCGCGCCATTTCGTAGAATGTAAAGTACCGTTCTTCACCCTGCTGGTTCGTCCAGATCATCGCCAATTTGTTGCGGTCACGGGCTGCCCACATATCAATGATGTCATTGGCAAAATTGAAATATTCCGGTGCCTTCACCGGGAATGATTCCAGATCCAGCTTGTCCGAATACACCTGCTGTTTGTTCATGTTTTTTCCGTCATGTTAAGATTAAAAAATATTCAAAATCCGCATAATATAGCACAACATTCTCATATTTCAATTTATTCAGCAGAAAAAATCTGTATTTTTTTCGATGTCTGGCAAAGGGCAAAAACAAAGAACAGCATATAAATATAGCATTTCAGCATTTTTATTTAATTTATTTTTCCGTTTTTGCAGTATAATATATCTGTGCAAATCAGGAAAGGATATAACCTATGAAGAAACGTTTTTTTAATTTCACGCTGATCGAACTGCTGGTTGTAATTGCAATTATCGCCATTCTTGCGGGGATGTTGCTGCCCGCGCTTTCCGGGGTAAAAGATACCGGTATGGAGATCTCCTGCCGCAATAATCAGCGGAGCATGAGTCAGGCGATCCAGTTGTATATGGATGGGAACAACGGTTTCATACCGACAGCGCACTGCAATTCCGGCTGGTACGAAAAAAAACATTATTATCCGCTGGGACTCATGCTTGACTACAAGCTGCCCTCCTCCACCGTGACCTGTCCTGCCAACTATAAGTACGGGAAACGCACCAACAAGACTGCAAAGGCGATCGAAGAATATGAAAACAAAATCAAGTCCTCGGATTATTTTTCCCGGAAACCGGACTTCGGGATCAATGGGATCATGGTATATGCAGATGTACTTAAAATCAGTGGTTTCCCCATGGCAAGAGCGAAAAAACCACAGATGATCGTATTGCTGGGGGATGCCAGCTATTACTGTCCGGAATTCGTTCCGAAAACAGGCGCATCCCGCGGGGAAGGTCCCTTCTGGTGGGGCTGCAACATGCTCGGCACCTCGCACTCCGGGGGGAACTATAACGGGGCATTGGTCCAGCGACACAAGAGACAGTATTCGCTGAACGTGACGTATCTTGACGGACACGGGGCGAGTTACCGCAGCGGGTTCCATGGTTCACTGAACAAATCCAGTCAGACTTTTCTGACCGCGAAATTCTTCGGCGGTACAAGCAAGACCACCACCGAAGGTGCAGGCAGATTCAGACCGGATTACTGGCACTGAGACTGCGTTTGTATTCCAAAGGTGTCATGCCGTAATACTTTTTGAATACGGCGTGAAAATGCGTGACGTAATGGTATCCGCACCGGGTTGCGACCTCTGTCATATCGGACTCACTGTGTTTCAGCAGATATGCGGCATATTCCATACGGTAACGCGTCAGCAGCTGCTGAAATGTGCATCCGGTCAACTCCCGGATCAGATGGGATGTCCGGCTCGCACTCAAATGGAGATATTCGCTGAGCATGGCAAGGGTATAATCCTCCGCCAGATTTTTCTGAATGATCAACCGGATCTGCGTGGCGCGCGGGATATCGACAGTATCGTGAGTGATTTTTTCGGAAGACAGGATCTGTTCGATCCTTGCCCCCAGCTGTTTCAAGCCCTCCATCACAAGATGGATCTCGGCATCATCCGTCTGCGGAACAGCATGGATCTTTGTTTCCGGCACTCGGTACCTGGAGTCAATAACAGGGTATTCCGCAGGCAGAACGGCGGGCGGCGTACGGAGTCCGGCAAGGACGATCCCGAAGACTGTATGATCGACCTGAACGGGGACGCACCATTCCAGGAAACCGCCGGGGCAGATTTTGAGGTATCCGGCACGCAGGAACAGGATCTCATCGCGCAACTGCTTCTTGTCGAAGGTCACACATTTCTGCAGATGTTTTTTCTTGATGGCTTGACAGGGTTTCTGTGGGTGCATACCGTATTCGGAAAAGAGATACCAGTACGCACTCTGGAACGTATAAATGGTGACGGAAGTCCGGGACCATTGTTCGAAGCACCGAACCGCATTTTTGATCAGATCACAAGAGTTTTCCATATTCGCTTGTATGTTCCGGTTAAAGGGATTGCGTTTACGGGTAATATACTCTGATGCACCGCAAAAAGCAAGTAAAAGAGAAAGAAAATCATAAAAAAATAGAAAAAACTAATTGACAAATATCATTTCAGGGTGTAAATTATAAACAATATTTCAATATCAATAAGGACATGAAACCATGATTGAGAATACATGCTGTTGCGACAGTCATAAGAATGACGAACATAAACTTACCCTTGCCGAATTGCCCATCGGGACCACTGCCACCATCGTGGAAGTCAAGCCCCAGATGCGCGGCAAAAAGAAATTTGCCGATATCGGGATCGTTCCGGGGATGGAACTGGTCATGGAAGCACATGCGCCTTTCGGCGGTTTGATCCGGGTCAAAGTCATGGAGACCAGTATGACCATGCACCGTGACGAAGCCGCGAACATTGTAATGAGCGAATGCAAGGGCTGAACAGGGAAATCAAAACATCATGGCGAAACAGCTGACGGAAAGTCTGGAAGATTATCTGGAAACCATTGCGGAACTTATCGCAGAGGAAGGACACGCGCATACAAAAAAGATCGCGGAACGCCTCAATGTCCGTATGCCTTCCGTGACCAGTATCCTGCAACAGTTGGAACAGATGAATTATATCACCTACCGGCCGCGGTACCCGGTCGTTCTCACCGCCGAAGGAAAACAGGCAGCTGACCGCGTGATCCGCCGTCATCAGGTCCTGCACAAGTTCTTTCTGGACATTCTGGGATTACCCTTCGACAAAGCGGAAGAAACTGCCTGCCGTGTGGAACACTCCATTGAGGAAGAAGACATTGAACGGTTCGAGCTCCTTTCCCAGGCGTTGAAAAACCGTTCCGATGCACGCGTATTGCAGACCTATATCACCGAAGCCATGGAATTTCTGGATCTGGATGGCGGGATCCGCCATTATATCACCGCCAGTGAATTGAAGATCGGGGAAAAAGGAATTGTGGAAAAATGCGGACGGAATCTGGAAGGGAAAGAGATCCCGGGGATCGCGCCGGGAACCGAACTCACCCTGTTGAAAATCTCCCTTGACAAAACGCTGCTGTTCTTCCAGGTCAATGGCAGAAAGCAGGAAATTCCGCAGAATATTGCGGAGAATATCTGGGTGAAACAAGCCTGATCATTTGCTGACAAGACAAAAAAAAGCTGCCGCACGTTTGAAGTGCAGCAGCTTTTTTGCTTTTATACGCGATCTTACATGGACATATTGAAGAAGGGGATGAAGGGGAACTTGCCGTCTTTGATCACGTTGATCAGACCGACCTGGATCCCTTTGCCGCGGGTCGCCACGTTCACAAGCCCCATCTGGAAGATGAAGCCATCGGTTTCACCGGCAACGTTCACCACGGGCGAGAACTGCGTACCGTCGAGTTTTTCAGCGACCGTGAAGAGTCCCATCTGGCAACCGTTCATTTCTTTGGTGATACAGCCGAGCACGCCGGGCTGGAAACCGTTGATGGAACGGGCGATATTCAGACCGCCTGCCTGCACGCCGGTGACATCACCAGCCAGGTTGAACACGCAGGAAGCCTGGAAACCGATCAGGCGCACGCGGTTGAAGTTGAACGCGATGGCAGGTTCAAAACCGATCAGACGCTTGGAAATGTTCATAAAGATACTTGCCTGCAAGCCGTTGACATAATCCGTACCGGAATAGATCCAGCTGGATTCGAAACCGTCAAGCGTACTGCCTCTGCCGCCACTGATAGGCCAACCGGTTTTGAGACCGATCACGCGGGAATCATTGACGTAGGACGGGACACCGGGAAAGAGTCCGATCTGAATGGGAGCCCAATAGGAATAAGTGGGTTTGTCATCGGCAGCGGGAGCTTCCGCGGCGCCGAGGAAAGAAACGGAAGAGACTGCGGAAGCAATCAGAGCGAAAAGAAGAAATTTTTTCATGAGTTATATATCCTTGTTTCAGAATTTAACGTTGACGAAGGGGAAAAACGACAGGGAGGAGTCTTCGATAAAGTTGAGAAGTCCGATCTGAACACCGCGTTCTTTTGCCACGTTGACCACGCCGATCTGCACACCGTTACCCACATCCGTCATGGTGAACAGTCCCAGCGCAAGGCCATTGATCTTTTTGGAGATGGCAGCGAGGACACCCCACTGGAAACCGCTGACTTCATCCGAAGAAGCGCCCAGGATCCCGATTTCGAAACCGCAGACGGCGGCATCACCGCCGCACACCGGAATACCGGCGCGGACCCCGTAGACTTCCACGGAGTTCTGATTGGTTGCCAGGCTGTCCCAGATACCGATCTGCACGATATCATAGGGAACATTCTGTTGTTTATCCTGTGCGCTCAACGGGAGAGCGATCACAAGAGCGGCGAGAGCGATGATCCAAAATTTGAGTTTCATCCGGTTCATTCCTTTCTGTGTTATGATGTTAAAAAAAAGATTTCCGTTAAGATAGCGTATTCTTAAAAAAAATCAAGTATGGAAACGGGGAAAAAGTATAAGTTTTGCAGAAAAATAATTTGAAAATCAATATTTTTATGCTAATTTACCTCTTGTTTAAACAAATCACACAACCTTTTTATCAACAGGAGTTGAATATGAATGAATTGAAACCGGTACGCGTCGGGATCATCGGACTGGGTCCGAGAACAGAAACACTGCTTGCATCTCTGATCCCGCTCTCAAGAATGGGCAAGGTGGAAATCACCGCCGTTTGCGATTTACGGGAAGACCGTATCGAACTCATTCTGGGGATTTTCGACCGGGAAGAAAAGCCCCGTCCGGCAGTTTTCCGCAATTATCATGAACTGCTTGCCAGCGAATCGGTGGAAGCCGTCCTGGCGCCCACCTCCTGGAACTCCCACCTTGCCATCGCATGTGATGCCATGAAGGCTGGCAAATACGTCGGGATCGAAGTCGGCGGCGCGACCTCCGTCGACGAATTGTGGCATCTGGTCCACGCCGCCGAATCCACTGGCGTCGGCTGCATGATGCTGGAAAACTGCTGCTATGCCCGTAACGAACTCATGGTCCTGAACATGGTCCGCAAAGGATTGTTCGGGGAACTCGTTTACTGCGAATGTGGTTACGAACACGATCTGGGCGAAGAACTCGCGCAGAAATTCAACGATCATAACGAACGTCTCCTTCACAATATGCACCGGAACGGCGAACTCTATCCCACTCACGGACTGGGCCCCATTGCCAAGATCCTGCGCATCAACCGGGGGAACCGGATCCTTTCCGTTTCCTCCCATGCCACGAAGTCACGCGGGTTGAGTCTGGCGATGGAACAGTATGCCGGAGTCAAAGACGTCCGGTTCAATGAAGGCGACATTGTCACGACCATTCTCCATTGCGCCAACGGGGAAAACATCACCATGACCCACGGGATCTCACTGCCCCGTCCCTACTCCCGCGACTGCCGTGTTCAGGGGACCAGGGGGATCTGGCTGGAAAACCGCAACGGGATCTATGTGGAAGGGATCAGTCCCCGTTACGAAAAGATCGACGCTGCCGGCAATCCTTATGTCAGCCACGACTGGAACAAAGTCGAAGAATTTTACGATAAATACGATCATCCCATCTGGCGGGAATATCACAAGAATCCGCTGGGCGGACACGAAGGGATCGACTCTCTCGCGCTCCAGGCATTCCTGGATGCCGCCCGGAACAGAACAGAAACGCCCATCGACGTGTATGACTGCGCCACCTGGATGGCGGTGACCTGTCTCTCCGAACAGTCCATCGCGTTGGGCGGTATGCCTGTTCCCTTCCCCGACTTCACCAATGGCAAATGGGTGGACCGTCGTCCGGAAGTACCCAGCCGCTGGTCTCTTGACAACGTTTACGAGGAATGTTTCTGATCACGCATCCCGAACGTTTGAAGCAATAAAAATGCGGCGAAAATTTCGGTTTCCGCCGCATTTTATTTTTTGTTTCAGGAGAGAGTTTTTCAGAAGGACTTGGAGAAGTCTCCCAGTTCGCCCTTCTTGACTTCCGGTTTCTGCCATTTGGAGGTGGCAACCAGTTTCTGCAGTTCTTCGTCGAACTCATCGGCATCCAACGGGAGTGTGACCGTTTTCTTCTTGAGTCCGGAAAGCAGCATGGCGTTCCCCAGTTCCAGCGCACGGATCCCTTCCACCGCTTCCGCCACCATCGGGGTACCGTGGAGGATGGAGTTGGCAAAGGCATCGATCACATTGCGGTGCTGATTGTTGCCGTCGAAACTGACAGGGACCGTCACATCCCATACGGGCGGAGCAGAGAAAGAGGACTTGGATGTGGCGCAGAATTCATTCATGGGGATCTCGTTGCGGACATAAGAGAGTTTCCCGTTTTCCAGCACAAGACGTCCCTGGTCGCCGGTGACTTCCAGACGGTTGGTGCCGGGAGCTTCCCCGGTGGATGTGATGAAGACCCCGGTGGCTCCGGAAGGATATTCCAGCATGGCGGTCACATCGTCTTCCACTTCGATATTGTGATATTTGCCGATGGAAATGATACTGGTCACCCGTTCCGGCAGACCGAAGAACCACTGCATCAGGTCAAGCTGGTGCGGACACTGATTGAGCAGCACGCCGCCGCCTTCCCCGCGCCAGGATGCACGCCAGTCACCGGAATCGTAATACGCCTGCGTACGGAACCAGTTTGTGATGATCCAGTTCACGCGGCGGATCGTGCCCAGTTCTCCGGAATCAATCATGCTTTTCACTTTGATATGGGCGGGAATGGTACGCTGATTGAACATGGCACCCAGTTTCAGATCGGGATATTTCTTCACCGCATCCAGAAGCTGAAGCGCGGTTTTCTTCTGAACGGAAACCGGCTTTTCGATCAGCACATGTTTACCCAATGCCATGGCACGCAATGCCAGTTCCACATGCTGATAATGGGGCACCGCAACCAGCAGCGCATCAAAGTCGGCATCCGCAAAAAATTCATCGTCATCGGTGTAACGCTTGACGTTATCGCCCAGACCCGGATGTTTGAGTTTTTCTTCCTTCCAGTCGCACACAGCGGTGAGTTCGCACTGGGGAAGCTGATTGATGAAATTCACATGACCCGAACCCATATTGCCGAGCCCGATGATACCGAATCTGACTTTTTCCATAACAATGATCCTTATGATTTATGTTTCATATTTTGAATCGGAAATATATCGTAACTATAACACATAAAGGAGAAAATACAAATGGATAAAATGAGAAAAAAATGGATAATCAACAAGTTTTTTCTTGACTTTTCCGAAATATAGGATATATTTATATCCATCCCCCCACGGTAAAGACAACCCGTTCTGAACCGCAGGAGTATGATTACTGAACCCTGAACCAAAAGATGCGCTGCATCTGAAACGATGAAGGAATTGCTGCCATGTATGATGTTATGTCGTCCAAAGCCGCCGATTTCATCAATGATGATGAGATCCTTGATACCCTGAAATACGGGACCGAACACAAAAATGACCGGGAACTCATTGCGAAGATCCTGGAAAAAGCCGCACAGTGCAAAGGGCTTTCCCACCGGGAGGCATTGGTCCTGCTGGATTGCGAACTCCCCGAAGAAAACGAAAAGATTTTGCAGCTCGCCCGTGACATCAAGCAGAAGATTTACGGTAACCGGATCGTGATGTTCGCCCCGCTTTACCTCTCCAATTACTGCATCAACGGGTGCGTATATTGTCCGTATCACGCCAAAAACAAGCATATCCCCCGGAAGAAACTCACACAGGATGAGATCCGGGCGGAAGTGATCGCATTGCAGGATATGGGCCACAAACGTCTTGCTTTGGAAACCGGGGAACACCCCACCATGAACCCGCTGGAATATGTGTTGGAAAGTATCAAAACGATCTATTCCATCAAGCACAAAAACGGGGCGATCCGCCGGGTGAATGTGAATATCGCCGCCACCACCGTGGAAAATTACCGGAAACTCAAAGATGCCGGGATCGGCACATATATCCTCTTCCAGGAAACGTATAACAAAAAGCTCTACGAAGAACTCCACCCCACCGGACCCAAAAGCGATTACGCATGGCACACAGAAGCAATGGACCGCGCGATGGATGGCGGGATCGATGACGTCGGCTGCGGTGTCCTTTACGGTTTGGGCACATACCGGTATGACTTTGTAGGACAGTTGATGCATGCGGAACATCTGGAAGCTGCGAAAGGTGTCGGCCCCCATACCATCAGCGTTCCGCGTATCCGCCCGGCAGATGATATTGATGCCTCGGAATTTTCCAATGCGATTTCCGATGATATTTTTGAAAAACTCGTTGCAGTCCTGCGTATCAGTGTTCCGTATACCGGAATGATCATTTCCACCAGGGAGAGTCAGGCGTGCAGAGAACGCGTTCTCGAACTTGGTATTTCGCAGATCAGCGGAGCCTCAAAAACCAGTGTCGGAGGCTATGCGAGTCAGGAGCCGGAGGAGGAAAACA
>JAZNVL010000059.1:0-11707 GCA_045592785.1 Victivallales bacterium
ACAGGATAACCTTCAATTAAGAGACTCTTTTGTTACCCTTTTTTCAACAAAAATATAAGGAAAAATCAATATTTTTTGATAAAATGTTGATTTTTAGAACTATTTAACTAAAAAATGTCAAATGGTTTTGACATTAACTAAAAAAACACAAGGAGCAAATATGAAAAACAAAAAAAACACACACAAATTCACCCTGATCGAACTTCCGGTCGTTACTTCACATTTCTGCTGTGATTGGCTGCCGGGACTGAAAAAAAGCAAGGGAAAGAGAATGTTTTCTTCACCTGCTCGTGAGCAGGTGAAGCTGTACAGCTTCACCTTAATCGAACTGTTGGTCGTTATTGCCATCATCGCCATTCTGGCATCCATGCTTCTGCCCGCACTGGGAAGAGTGAGAAGCGTGGCAAAACGCGTGCAGTGTACCGGAAACATGAAATCGATGTCCTTGTTTTACACCAGTTATGTCAACAACAACAATGGCTTTCAGCTTCCCGACCTGGCACCGGGTGTAATACGCGTGACGCCCAGTTTGAATGGGTGGATAAAAATTGCAGGGACTAACATGTATTCCGCATACCGCTGGCAGGAACTTCTTTGTATGGAAGATGCTCAACAAATCGTAAAAGTACCGGATAAAAATCAGTATTCCGAAAGCTGGATCGTAAAAAAATATTTTCCTTACATGATGTGTCCGGAAGGGTTATATAACAATCCACCATATTATACATACGGGGAGGGCTGTCTCGGATATACGAGCGCAAACTCGACTAATCTGTGCTGGCTGGGCTATTCGACTTATGCTGCGTTTGAACAGGAACTGGCGAAAAACGGAAAAAACTTGACAAGGATCGAAAGAATGAAGAAACCTGCTCTCTCCGCCGCAATTCGTGACGGGGTTGCCCTTACTTCCGTCTTTGCTTCGGTCCCGGGCAGCGGGAGACATCTCATAAACAACACGTTGGTCGGCTATCACAACAAACTCATTGCGGGTAATACTTTTTTGGGTACTCACAAAAGTACGAGTGCTTCTCTGCTGGCCAAATACCTTGCCTGGGGAAAAAAGGATTTCATGGAAGGACGTCACAACCGCGCCTGTGCGGTTCTGTTTATGGATATGCACGTCGAAATCGTCAAGAGCGAGACCATAACACAACACGCCTACAACAAGGATAAGATCCCCAACTGCATGTTCAAAATCCACAAATGACGGGAACCGCTCCCCGGAACACGAAAGATTTTTCCGTTTTTTTTCGGATTTCAACTTGCATTTTCAAAATTCGGGTGTATATTGTAAACTGTTGGCTGGTTAGCTCAGTTGGTAGAGCATTGGAATCATAATCCACAGGTCGCTGGTTCGAGCCCGGCACCAGCCACCACTTTTTTTAAATCCCCGCCTGTTTCACCCACTAAACAGAATGAGGAAGTATTATGTACAGCGAAACCCTTTCCCTCGTGATCGATCCCGCGAAATGCAACGCCTGCGGCGCATGTATTTCTGAATGTGTGAACATGGTCCTTACCAGAGATCCCGCCAATGGCAGAGTCGTTATCGCGGAAAACGGTGCAGACCGCTGTATTCATTGCGCCCACTGCATGATGGTATGTCCCCCCGGTGCGCTTTCCATTGACGGCATCGATCCGGATTCCTGCGAAAAGATCACGCCCGGTGCCGATTTCCAGTCTCTCCTTGCAAACGTGAAAAAACGCCGTTCCGTACGCCATTTCAAGAACCGGAATGTGGAGGATGAAGTCATGGCGGATCTGTTGGATGCGCTGCGTTATCCGCCCACCGGTGTCAATTTCCGCAACTTGCGTTTCACGGTCATCACGGACCGCACGATCATGGAAAAATACCGCACAAAATTTTACGATGCCTGTTTCGCGCTCATGGAAAAAGACCCCGAAACAAAAAAACAGGCCGATCTCTGGCGGGAGATGATCCGGAAAGGCGGCGATCCTGTGTTCCGTACCGCGCCCCATCTCATCCTGGTCAATTACAAGGAAGATGCCCCCTGCGGACTCCCGGATGCCGTCATCGCGCTCTCGTATTTCGAAATGCTTGCCAATGCCGCCGAAGTCGGAACGGTCTGGTTCGGACGTCTCATCATGTTATTCCGGCAGTATCCGGAACTCATGGAAATGTTCCGCATCGCGCCCGGATATCAGCCCGGATACGCCATGTTGTTCGGGTATGCCGCCAATCTCTTCCGCCGTTCGGTGAAACGGGACCTGCCGGAGATCTCCATCCTGGATTAACTCATGCACGAATTCGAAAACTTCTCCCCGGAGTCATTTCTCCCTTTCGTGGAGGAGTCATTGCAATGCCGTATGACCGGGCTTGCCGCCGCACTCCCCAGTTATATCAACCGGGTCTTCCTCACCCAGGCGGGATCCGGCGACCGGCTCGTCCTGAAATTCTACCGTCCCAACCGCTGGACGCCCGATGCCATCCGCGATGAACACGATTTTCTCTGGGATTGCGATGCGGAAGGGATCCCCGTTGTCCCCCCGTTCGAACTGGCGAACGGCGATACGCTTGCCTTTGCCGATGACATCCCGTTCGCCGTCTTTCCGCTGAAACGGGGGCGGAATGCCGAGATCGATTCCGAAGGATTTTTTCAGCGTGCCGGTGCGCTCCTGGGCAGGATCCATGACTGCGGACTCAAACGCATTGCCCGCCACCGCATGACCCTCTCACCCGAAAATTTTGCGTTCCGAACCATGGAACGTCTCTTTGAATCGGGTGCGGTACACCCCCGTTATGAGGAGGAACTCATGACGATCTGCGAAGAACTCATCAATCTGGCGGAAGACTGTTTCCCGGATCCCGAATCCTTTTTCCGGATCCACGGCGATTTCCACATCGGCAATCTTCTGGAACGGCCCGGCGAAGGTCTCACTGCCATCGACTTTGATGATATGCTCAATGGTCCTGCGGTCCAGGATGTGTGGATGCTGCTGCCCGGCGCGGCTTGTGATTCCATTCCCCAGTTGCAGGAATTTCTCTCCGGATACCGCATGTTCCTGGATTTCCCCGTGGGAGATCTCCGGATCGTGGAACTGCTCCGGGCATTGCGCATGATGCACTATCTTTCCTGGTGTGCCATTCAACGGGGCGACCGGAAATTTCAGGAACTGTATCCCGATTGGGGAACAGAGATCTTCTGGCGTAAAGAACTGGAAGACTTCCGCCGGCAGCGCGTCGTCGCACTCCAAACGCTGGAAATGCCGCTCCCCTTCTGACGGTTTTATTCGTAACGCAACGCTTCGATCGGGTCCAGACGGGATGCCTTCCACGCCGGATAGAAGCCGAATATGATCCCGACCATTGCCGACACGATAAACGCCGCAGCCACCACCGCCGGACTGGATTCCACCGGCCATTTCAGGTAGATATTCACCAGCATTGCCGCGCCATGTCCCAGCACGATCCCTGTGATCCCGCCGATGATACACAGAATGATGGATTCCGTCAGGAACTGCTGAAGGATGTCACGGGAACGCGCGCCGACTGCCATGCGCAACCCGATCTCCCGGGTCCGTTCCGTCACGGAAACAAGCATGATGTTCATGATCCCCACACCGCCGACGATGAGTGAGATCAGAGCCACCACAAGCAGCAGATTGCTCATCAGCGTCGTCGTACTGGATAACGTCGCCATGAATTCCGCGGTATTGCGGATCCAGAAATCGTTGTCGTCCTCCGGTTTGAGTTTATGACGGTCACGCAGAAGTGCCGTCATTTCATCCTGGGCGGCACGCACTTTCGAAGAATCAAGGGCGTTCACCATGATCTGGTCGATCTGCGTAAACTTCGGAACAAGCAGCGTATCCCTTTCCAGATTGTCCGCCTGTTCCGGGTAAAACGCCACGCCCGTCCCCGGATAAAGATCGCTGGGCATGGTGGATGCCGTACTGGTGGTATTCGTTGCCGTTCCGGTCTTCAACCCCGTGATACGCAGCCGGACCGTGGTCCAGGGAGCCACAACCACATCATCTTCGTCCATCCCCATCATATTGGCACCCTTCGTTTCCAGTACCCCGATCACGGTAAATGAAACATTCCCGATCCGGATGACACAATCCACCGGGTTTTCCCCGTTGAACAGTTCTTTCACAATGGAACTGCCCACCACGCAGACACGCGCCCGGTTCTCCACTTCCTCCTCCGTGAAACTCCGCCCCGATTCCACCTTCCAGTTCCGGATCGGAAAATAATCCGGGGACGTCCCGACGATCTGACGGGGTGTCCAGTTGTTCCCCGCAAATACCAGTTGTCTGCCGGTGGCATTCACCAGAGGTGCCACATACGCCACGTTCAGACACTCCTGACGGATCGCAACACAGTCCTGCGGTGTCAGAGACATGGCAGACCCTTTCCCCTGGCTGACGCCCCCGGGCGGACGCGGAACGCCGGGCATGATGACCAGTGTCGTCGCGCCCATGCTTTCCAGATTCCGTTTCATGGCGGTGGCAGACCCGTTGCCGATCTCCATCATGGTGATCACGGCTGCGATCCCGATGACGATACCCAATGTGGTCAGCAGCGCACGGGTGGGATTCCGCCGCAATGCACGGATGGACCCTGTGATCGTGGAACCCAATGTCATGATGCCGTCTCTCCTTCCCCGAATATTCCCTTGATGATCTCACCGTCACGGATCTGGATCGTGCGTTTCGCGCACCTTGCCACTTCCGCCGAATGGGTCACAAGGATCATCGTGATCCCTTCCTTATGCAATTCTTCAAACATATTCATCACATCCACACTCGTCTTCGAATCCAGATTACCCGTCGGTTCATCCGCAAACAAGACCGGCGGACGGTTGATCAGCGCACGGGCGATCGCCACACGCTGCTGCTGTCCGCCCGACAACTGCGAGGGATAATGTTTCATCCGGTCGGCAAGCCCCACCCGTTCCAGGATCTCCATCCCCCGTTTCCGGGCTTCCTTCCCCGAAAGTTTGCTGTTGGTGTACGATAACGGCATGATCACGTTGTCAAGCGCACTCGTCCGCGGCAGCAGATTGAAACTCTGAAACACAAAACCGATCTGACGGTTCCGCACCAATGCGCGGGCATCCCCTGACAAACGTCCCACTTCCTGCCCGTCAAGATAGTAATCGCCGGACGTGGGACGGTCCAGGCAGCCCAGGATGTTCATCAGCGTACTCTTCCCGGATCCGGAAGCGCCCATCAATGCAACGTATTCCCCGCGTTCAATGGAGAGCGTGATGTTCCGCAGGACCGGAACATCCATCTCACCCACACGGTAACTCTTGCAGATGTCATGCAGTTCGATCAATTTCCGTTCGCTCATTTCTTCTTTCCCTGATTTGGACGTTTCGGCATTTTCGGCAGGAACGGATTCGATTCATCACCGCCCGTCCCGGGTCCGCGTTTCACCGCAGACTGCTTCAATTCACGCTCCGTTACCTGACGGCTCCCCGTCACCACTTCCGTTCCCGGCGCAAGATCACCCGCAACGATCTCCGTACCGGTTCCGTCGTTCAAACCCGTGCGGACCACCACCGGGCGGATCGTTTCGCCCTCTTTCACCCACAACAGACGTTCTCCATCCTGCAACGGCGGGATCTCACCTTTGTAATCCGCACCCGGATGATAACGCAATGCCGCATTGGAAACGATCGGGACCTGTTTCCGTTCCGCAAGAATAAACTTCACATTCGCCGTCAGATAGGGCAGAAGTGTGCCGTCGGAGTTGTCGGTATCGATCTCAACCACAAACGTGACCACGTTCTGGGACATGGTGGCGTTCAAACGGGTCTTCCGGACGACCCCGTGGAAGATCCGGTTCGGGAACGCATCCACTGTGAATTCCGTTTTCAATCCCGGCTTGATCTCGCCCACATCCGCTTCGTTCACCGAAACCCATACCTGCATCCGGCGCAGATCTTTCGCGATCAGAAAGAGACTCGGCGCATTCATGCTGGCGTTCACCGTCTGACCGATGTTCACCCGACGGTCAATGATGACCCCATCCACCGGAGAATTGATCACGCAATACCCCAGATTCCGTTCCGCTTTCGCTAAATTCGCTTTGTTGGCGACCAGCTGCGCTTCCGCCTGCATCAGTTTCGCTTTGTTCAAGGCCAGCGCCGCTTTCGCTTTCTCATAAGCAGATAACGCAGTGTCCTTCTCGCTCTTCGGTGTCACGCCCTGTTCAAACAATACAGAGATCCGTTTCCAGTCCGATTCCGCAAGATTATATTGCGCCTGCGCTTCCTCCAGACTGGCTTTCGCACTGGCGATGGAGGCTTCCCCCTGCGCACAATTCGCACGGGCAATATCACGTTCCGCAAGATACAGCGAATCATCGATCTGCGCAAGAAGTGTACCCGCTTTCACCTTTGAACCGTAGTCCACCGTCTTCCCGTCCGCATCTTTTCCGAAGGAAATGACCATTCCGCCGATCTGTGCGCCAACATTCACCAGTTCTTCCGGTTCCACCGTGCCCGTGGATTCAATGGTACGCCGCAAGTCGCCCATACGGATCGCCTGGGTGGAATACTGTGTGATGATCTTTTCCGCGAATACTTTTGCGATCAGGGGTTTGCAGAACCAGTAGAGTGCGATCACCGCCGCAATGACAATAAGAAGGGTGAGAAGCTTTTTCATGGGTTTGTCCTTTCGTTCGATTCTTTCTGTATATTAAACGCAGAATATACACGGAATATTGCCCGTTTTCAAGTTTTTTAAGCAAAAAAAAACGCATCCGGAATACCCGGATGCGTTTCGTAATCGCTGCCGAAAAGAATCAGACAGATTTACCGGAAATCACACCGTGACCCTTGAAGGTACGGGTGGGGGCAAATTCGCCGAGACGATGGCCAACCATGTTTTCTGTGACGAACACAGAAACAAAGCTTTTGCCGTTATGCACATTGAATGTGTGTCCAACGAATTCCGGAATGATCATGGAACGGCGGGACCAAGTCTTGATCGGCTTCTTGGCGCCAGCTTTTTCCATTTTCTCGGTCTTCTCGATCAGATAGTAGTCCACAAAAGGACCTTTTTTGACTGAACGTGCCATGGTTTACTTTCTCCTGCGTTCCACGATAAACTTGGATGTGGTTTTCTTCGGATGACGGGTACGTTTGCCCTTGGCAAGCTGTCCCCACGGAGAAACGGGATGTCCACCGCCGGAAGAACGGCCTTCGCCACCGCCCATGGGGTGGTCGACAGGGTTCTGCACGACCCCGCGGACATGCGGACGGAAACCTTTGTAACGTTTCTTACCGGCTTTACCGAGAGAAACATTCATGTGGTCCACGTTACCGACCTGACCGATGGTCGCCATGCAGTTCAGATGGATCATACGGACTTCGCCGCTGGGCATCTTCAGCTGTGCATATTCACCGTCTTTGGAACGGAGGATCGCATACTGTCCGGCAGACCGGACCAGAGCGCCGCCGCGCCCGGGATGCAGTTCCACGTTGTGGATCTGGGAACCCAGGGGGATATTGCGCAGGGGAAGAGCGTTACCGACTTTGATTTCGGCATCAGCGCCATTGCTGACGACCTGACCGACCACGAGGCCGACCGGAGCCAGAATGTAGGCTTTTTCGCCGTCTGCATAGTTCAACAATGCAATGAAAGCAGAACGGTTCGGATCGTATTCGATGGAAGCGACTTTCGCGGGCACGCCCACTTTCGCACGCTTGAAGTCGATCATACGATAGGAACGCTTGTTTCCGCCGCCACGGAAACGTGTGGTCATGCGACCCACGTTGTTACGTCCGCCAGTGGAGGAAATACCGACAGTCAGAGACTTTTCAGGCTTCTTGCCGGGTGTCAGTTCCGCATAGTCAAGAACCGTGATGAATCTGCGGCTCTTCGTATAGGGCTTAAATGATTTGATCGCCATGATTTATTCTCCTCAGGCAAGCGGAATCTCACCCTCAGAGAGAGTGACGATCGCTTTTTTCCAGTTGGCACGGCGACCGACGATGGGAGAACGTCCCGCACGTTTCGGCTTGCCATGATAGTTCATGAGGTTCACGGAAGAGACTTTCACTCCGTAAATGGCCTCAACGGCATTGGAAATTTCGGTCTTGGATGCACGGGGGCTGACCTTGAACGCATACTTGTTCTGTTCAGAAAGAAGTGCGCTCTTTTCTGTAATCAACAGATTTGTGATCACATCATAAGGGGATTTAACACTCATCTTTTACCTCCTGCATCAACCGATACGCTGGAACAGATCATCCAGCGCGTCTTTGCCAATAAGAAGTTTATCCGCCCAGAGTACCTGGTAGGTGTTGACACTGGCTGCCTTCATCAGACACACAGTCGGGATGTTGCCGAGAGCGCACAGCATGTTTTCATCGTAGTCTTTCACGATGCAAAGCACTTTGCTGTCTGCTTTCATGGCCTTCAGAGCCGTCACTGCATCTTTCGTCTTCTTCGTTTCGAAGGTGAAGGGATCCACCACGGCGACCGCTGCTTCATTCACGCGTTCAGAGAAAGAACGCTTCAGAGCAAGACGTTTCACCTTCTGGTTGATGCCAACAGAGAAATCACGGGGCTTCGGTCCGAAGGCAACACCACCATGACGCCACACCGGGTTACGGGTTGCGCCGGCACGGGCACGACCGAGACCTTTCTGTTTGAAAGGTTTCTTGCCGCTGCCACTGACTTCGGCACGGGTTTTCGTGCTGGCTGTGCCTGCACGCAGTTCACTGAGAAAAGCAACGACAGCATCATGCACTGCCTGTGTGCCTTTTTCGAATTCGAGGTACTGATCGGCGATTTCGAAATCTCCGACTTTCTCTCCTTTCATATTGAGAATGTCAATTGTCTTGGACATATTTTCACCTGTCTGTAAGTTGTTTCCGTTCCCGAAGACTTATTTCTTCTTCGCCTTCTTAACGAGGATCGTACCGCCGTTCGGACCCGGGATTGCACCGCTTACGAAAATCAGGTTGTCCGCCGCAGACACTTTCACAACCTTCAGGTTCTGAACCGTGCGCACGTCGCTGCCAAGCTGACCGGGCATCTTTTTGCCCTTCTGGATGTTGCCGGGAAGTTCACGGCATCCGATAGAACCCGGCTTTCTGTGCCAGCCACCACCGTGACCGTCACGTCCGCCTTTGAAGTGGTGCCGTCTCATAACGCCGGAGTAACCGCGCCCTTTGGTAACACCGGTCACGTCAAGGAATTCTCCTTCCGCAAAGATGTCAGCCTTCAGTTCCGCACCAATTTCGTAGGTTTCACCTTCGTCAATACGAAATTCACGAATACAGACGGGATACCAATCGGTAATACCGGCTTTTTCCACCTGTCCGCGGATCGCTTTGGTCACATTCTGTTTCTTCTTGTCACCAAAACCGACCTGGACTGCGCAATAGCCGTCCCGTTCCATCGTTTTGACCCCGATCACTTTGCAGGGTCCGGCATTCACAATGGTCACAGGAATGAGAATACCCTTCTCATCATAGACCTGTGTCATGCCTACTTTCTTTCCGATCAATCCTTTCATAATACTCCTTTCCGGCACTTGTTCTTATCGGAAAAAGAACCTTGGTGCCGTAATGTTACGGATAATACCCTGTGTATTACCCGATCTTGATGGAAATATCAACACCGGCGGGAAGACTCAATTTCTTGAGTTCATCCACAGTTTTCGCCGTGGGGTTGATGATGTCCATCAAACGCTTGTGGGTCCGCATCTCAAACTGTTCCATTGACTTCTTGTCAACGTGAGGAGAGCGGTTGACCGTGAATCGTTCGATCCGGGTCGGCAGCGGAATCGGGCCGGCGACCTGTGATCCGGTTTTCCGGGCAGTGTTGAGGATTTCCGCAATGGACTGATCCAGAATACGATGTTCGTATGCCTGCAGTTTAATGCGGATTTTCTGAGCTGCCTTTGACGGTGTTTTCGTGCTCATTTCTGTGTCTTCTCCACGATTTTATCTTGAATGTTTTTGGGCAGAGGTTCAAAGTGGCTCGGTTCCATTGTGTAGGAAGCACGGCCTCTGGAAAGCGAACGGATGTCCGTCGCATAGCCAAACAGTTCCGAAAGAGGTGTATTCGCTGCAATACGAACCGTTCCATCCGTCGTTTCGACCTGGATGATCGAACCACGGCGGCTGGTAACGTCACCAATGATTTCACCCATGTGTTCTTCCGGAGAGGTGACTTCCACCTTCATGATCGGTTCCAGCAGAACAAGTCCGGCTTTACGGGCTGCATCTTTCAGCCCCATGGAACCGGCGATCTTGAACGCCATTTCAGAGGAGTCGACCGGGTGGAAAGATCCATCCACGATGTCAACATGGAAGTCGGTCAGAGGATAACCGGCAAGCACACCGGTCGCCGCAGCTTCGCGGATACCCTGTTCCACCGGCTTGATGTATTCCTTCGGAATCGCACCCCCGATGATCTTGCTTTCCACGGTAACACCGTGTCCGCGTTCCATCGGTTTGAGTTCCAGTACGCAATGACCATACTGACCGCGACCGCCGGACTGACGGACGAATTTGGAGTCCGCAGTAGCAGGTTTGAGGACAGATTCGCGGTAAGCAACTTCCGGCTTGCCGGAGCTTGCTTCCACTTTGAATTCACGGATCAAACGGTCAAGAATGATTTCCAGGTGGAGTTCACCCATCCCGGAGATGATCGTCTGCCCGGTTTCCGCGTTACTGTTGATCGTAAAGGTCGGGTCTTCTTCGGAAAGTGCTGCCAGAGCATTGAACAGTTTGTCGCGGTCCGCAGACGTTTTCGGTTCAATGGCAATGGAGATAACGGGATCCGGGAAGGACATGGATTCCAGAACGATCGGATCGGATTCCGCACAGATCGTGTCACCGGTAGTGCAGTTACGCAGACCGACGACTGCGGCGATGTCACCGCAATAGATCACATCACGTTCTTCACGGCTGTTTGCGTGCATCTGGAGCAGACGGCCCAGACGTTCGCGACGGCCGGTACGCGGATTCAATACCGTCGCACCTTTTTCCGCCATACCGGAATAGATACGGATGAATGCCAGTTTACCGACATAGGGATCGTTCATCAGTTTGAACACCAGAGCGGAGAAGGGCTTTTCGTCACCACATTCGCGGCTCTTGGGCTGTTCGGTGTCAGGATCCATACCTTTGGTTTCCCAGATATCAACGGGAGAAGGCAGATAATCGCAGACAGCATCCAGGAGGAGCTGCACACCTTTGTTCTTGAACGCAGTACCGCAGAAAGCGGGGACCAGTTTACCGGCGAGCACGCAATCACGGAGAGCGGCTTTGATCGTCGCTTTATCCGGAATTTTGCCTTCGAGATACATTTCCATGATCTCGTCATTGTTTTCTGCGAGACATTCCAGCAGGTAAGTGAAATGTTCTTCCGCTTTTGCCTTGAATTCTTCGGGAATTTCGGATTCCACAACTTCAAGACCTTCGGGACCTTCGTATGTGTAAGCTTTCTGTTCGATCACATGAACGTTGCCGCGGAAATCGGCTTCGGCACCCATGGGGAGAGAAATGGGCACAACAGTGACACCCAGTTTCTTGCGCATATCTTCCACGACTTTGTAGAAGTTAGCACCCACACGGTCCATTTTGTTCACGAATGCCATGGTCGGCACTTTGTATTTTTTCGCCTGACGCCACACGGTTTCGGTCTGGGGCTGAACACCGCCCACAGAGCAGAACACGCCGACGGCACCGTCCAGCACACGGAGAGAACGTTC
>JAZNVL010000060.1:0-133361 GCA_045592785.1 Victivallales bacterium
CACATCTTGATCCATTATCCAGTTTTTGTAAGACTAAATGCCCTCTTTTCGTTTTGTAAGACTAAAAGCTCCTGAGGTTTCTTGTAAAAGTAAATGCACTTCTACATCTTCTCGTCGTGCTTTTAACTTTACAACGCACAACTCCGGATGAAGTTTATTTCGGGACTTGCAATTCGGCAAATAAAGGTTATATTAAAATAGAGTCGTTTGCACCGATCTTTTTATAAAAGTTGTCCAGCCCATGGGGGGCAGGCGCATATTATAGCGGAGAGTCTTGCACATGCCAACAAAAATATCTTTAAGGTAAGTAAAAAAGAGGATTACGTCACACATATGCATATGACAATAGCAGAGCTCATAAGAATATTAAAAATCAACAAACAAAAACGGCATACTTTGTTTTTGGGTGCAGGATCTTCTTTATCTTCAGGGATGCCTACAGTAGCCACATGTATTTGGCTTTTTAAGAAAGAAATTTTTCTATCAGAACATCCAGATTTAATTGACCAAGACCTGGATATCAGTCTTAAAATAGTTCAAGATAAAATCCAATCTTATTTAGAGCGAAAAAACATCATCCCTTCACCTAATGAAGATGATTACAGTTATTATTTTCGAAAATGTTATCCAATTGCAGATTCCAGACGAGCGTTTTTTCAAAAAATGGTTGACGCCGCCAATCCATCGTACGGTTATAGAATAGTTCCTTTACTTTTTCTGGAACGCTTTTTATGCTCTTTGTGGACAACCAATTTTGACACCTTGGGTGCTCGTGCATGTGCAGGTGAAAATATTCATACAATAGAGATTGGAGCGGATTGTATTTCTCGCTTTGATAGAGAGATTAGAAAAGATGAGTTTTTGTGTGTATCTTTGCACGGAGATTATCGATATGATTTATTGAGAAATCTTCCAGAAGAGTTGCAAACAAACGAAAACAAGCTTCTAGAAAAATTTTCCTCTTACATATCAAGCAGTTCTATAATCGTGTGTGGATACAGTGGCAGAGACAAATGCGTAATGTCTGCATTGAGGAAAGCATATGTTTGCAACAATCCCTATTCCGTATATTGGTGCGGATATGGAGAAAACGATTACAATGAAGAAGTAAAAACTTTTATTGATGATGTCAATAAGCATGGAGGGAACGCTTATTACATAAATACTCGGGGATTTGACGATTTATTCCACAGGTTGGGCGGAAGCATTATTGAATCACAAGAAATCCGAAATAAATATTCAATCATTACTTCAAGTATAAAAGATCATTGTGCTGTTGAAAAATTTACTCTTCCAGAGCAGACGATTTCTCACCTAATAAAAGCAAATGCCATTGAGGTTTCTATTCCAACTCAATGCTGGGAAATAAAAATTGATTCCTC
Organism: Victivallales bacterium; assembly: GCA_045592785.1. GTDB lineage: Bacteria > Verrucomicrobiota > Lentisphaeria > Victivallales > UBA1829 > RGIG8244. The sequence goes on from JAZNVL010000060.1 coordinate 1,383, forward strand.
TAATTTTGTTTCTTGGAAACAATGCAAAAAAATCTCTTATAAACAACCTTTTGCGATTGCCCCTTGGCGCGGAAATGTATATGGAATTGGCGATTTATCTCTTATAAAAAAAGCTTTTATTGCCGAAGGTATTGTAGTAAAAGCCATAAAAACAGCAGCTATTTCAGACAATGAAATTTCTCGTAAAGAAGGAGCTATCAAAAGTTTACTATTGACAGCCTTGGTAAGAATGTTTGCGTGTAATGCAAATTTGGAAACAGATGGGCGATGTGTTTTATGGGAAAGGACACAGTATACCCCAACAGATCGTTGGGGGAAAACATTATCAATATATTCGTGTTTCCGTCAAGTGGAAATATCTTTGTCGAATATATTTGGAAAAACTTGCATTACATTTATGCCTGCGATGCGAGTTACGGATTGTAACGGAGAATGGAATAAAGATATTCAAAAAGCAGAATCAACTAAAATTACAGGTTGGCAACATAATAATATTTTTAATAAAGACTTTGAATATTGGAGAAAAAAATTATTTAATGTCTGCTCCGATAAAATATATTTCCAAAACTGCCCGGAGCAAAGTTTTACAGTCTGCAATAAAGCAAAAGCATTGTATGCAGGAATTGCCCAATCGAATCAATCTCTACCCTCAGGACCATTGAAAGACATATCTGGTTATGGTATAAAAATCCCGGAAGTTGCATTGCTGTTTGGTTCAATAAATAAAATGCCTAATATTTCTCCAATAGAAGGAATCGTTCAATATGGACCGTATTCATCTCCTGTTTTAACAGCATTAGAACGGAAAGGTATAAAACTCGGCATAGTAACCCCGAGTGGGGATGATGCTCAAAAGTTGTTTCGTTTTTTGGGAAGAGCGAATGAAAGCATAAAAACAGAAAATGTGCGTGATTATATTTCAGATTTTCCAGGTTTTGAAAAAGCATTCAAAATTTCATTAGACATACCACAATGCAATTCTGATCGCTGCGAATATATTTCTGAGCATCTTTCTATAAAAGAACTCGCTGATGAAATTTGCCATGCGATTGATAGAATCAATAAGCGGGAAAGTCAAGATGTTATTTTGATTTATCTTCCTAAACGTTGGGGATTCCCTATTCGCGAAGAAAATGATCATGAATATTTTGACCTACACGATTTTGTAAAATCTTTCTGTGCACAAAAAGGGATAGTCACCCAATTTATTGCTGAAAAAACAACACCATTTAATACTCAGTCATGCAGAGTCTGGTGGTGGCTTTCTTTGGCAATATATACGAAAGCAGGTTATACCCCGTGGGTTTTGAAGGCTATTGATAATAAATCTGCATTTGTCGGAATTGGATATGCTTATGCAAATAGAAAGGAATCTTCGCAAATCGTTATTGGTTGTAGTCATGTATACAATGAAATGGGAGAAGGCCTTAGTTTTCGCTTAAATCAGCTTGAAAATCCTTTTTTCGACAAGCAAAAAAATCCTTATATGTCCAAAGATGATGCAAGACGTGTTGGGGAATCAATAATACAACTATTTTACGAGCAAAAAAATAAATTACCGAAAAGAGTTGTTATTCACAAGCGTACTCCTTTTAAATCAGAAGAAATAGAAGGCTTGCTATTAGGATTAAGTAAAATTCCGACAGTAGATTTATTGGAAATCAACATTGCCTCTCAAATGCGTTTTATTGCTTCTGAATTTAATTTTTTTGAACAGAAATTCAACTCTGAATATGGTTATCCTGTTGATCGAGGAACTATATTACAGGATGGGGATTATGGGGCATATTTATGGATTCATGGTTGTGTACAATTTCCATTTGGAAAATATTATCAGGGGAAAAGACGAATCCCGGCCCCTATATATATAAAACGACACTACGGAACAACAGACTTATCTACCATATGCGAAGAAATTTTGGGGTTGTCCAAGATGGATTTCAACAATATGGATCTTTACAGTAAAATGCCATGCACCATTAATACCGCCCAAAAAATCGCAGAAATAGGAGCATTGTTAAGCCATGTCTCCAACAGAAGTTACGATTACCGCCTTTTTATGTAACCGCAAAAATCAAACACCTGAACCATAATTTTAATAACAATATTTGGTGGAGAAACTAATATGGTAGAAAAACAAATATTTCAAACATTTGTTACAGAAGTTATCATTCCATTTTTTTCTGGGACTAAAATCAATTCGGACAATGAGCCATTACCTTTGAGAAATAGAAGTAAGCTTGTAACTCAATGTCCACGTAAAGGGGCCAATTATCAAAAACTGATGCCATCAGAAAAAGCTGATTATTGCCTTTCGATCCAACGATCTTTACCTTTTTCGCATGATGAAATTTCTTTTCTTCAGCTATTTCTCAAGGCAGCAGAAGAAATAAATATATACAAAGATATGGATAAGGCGTATTTTCTAGATCGCATTAATTCATTAACTACTTTTACGATAGCTAAAACATTGGGATTCGAGAATATTTCATACCAAGTAATCTATAATATGATAAATTGGTCTCAACAAACATACGAAGGCCAAAATATCGCCATGTGTATTGGAATAGATTCCTCATTGCCTCAAAATGGTAATTTATTTAATGTATCGTTTAATAACATTGTTGATGAAGACTTTTTAAAGGTGTTAAGTAATGGCTATGACACAATGATTCAACTTGATGAAAATGGTATCTTTCACAATTTGACGTCATTAAAAGAAAATAATGATGAAAAGGTTTACGCCCCATTCCGTTTTTCTAAAGTTGCACGATGGACTGCTGGAAATCAGAATATTGCCTTTGTGTTAAACAGAAATGGAGAAATTTTGATTTTTAAGAATGGTGAGTTAACATTTGCTCGCCGCAATGGAAAATGGTTTTTTTACTCACATATGCAAGCAATAAAAAAAAATAGCGGAAGGTACTGGACGCAGTTTTCCTGCAGATACTCGTGAAGCAATTTACTTAACGGCTTTAGATGTTGCATTTTCACGCACAGGAGGATGTATCGGTTTTGTCAAAAACAATAAAAAAAGCTTGTTTAATCAATCATCAATTTTATTGGAAGAAAACAACTTTAATGCGTCAAAAATGGATGAAAAAACAAAAGTATTGTACTCAATTGTAGGTAAAAAGAAATTTTATGAAATTCCTCGATTATTACGAATGGAATTAGCAGCTATTGATGGTGCAACTCTTATCTCTCGAGAAGAAAAGTTTATTTCCATCGGAGCTATTTTACGGTTACACGACAATGAAGTTTCCAGTACAGGGGGCGGACGAACTCTAGCCGCAATGTCTCTAGGAAAATTTGGATTGGGTATAAAAATTTCGAATGATGGTTATATAAAATTTTATACAGATTCATCAGACCCCATTTTGGAAATAAACTAATGCAACGTATACGAAAATTTAGACATTTTCTTGGAGTTTTGTTGAATTTTCGCTTTTTATTTGTAAAAGTCGCAAGTTGATATCTTTTTTCGGGGCATTTTACAGTAGTTTCGGAGAAAATGTCCTTTCGGTTGAGCTGAAAATTTTTCTCTGGTGCATAAAAAAGCAAAAACAGAGATATTTTCGCGAGTTGACGAAGCGATGGATAACGTCCGACAAATTGCGCACATTTTGAAAAACAGGACTTAAAAAAAGCCTGTTTCCATGATTGATTATAATATCCACAAAACAACCAATCAAGAAAGGAAACAGGCTATGAACAATGTAGCGCCAAAAAACGAAAAGTCAATCGTCGGAGCAAATCTATGCCTCCACAAAACGACCTGCTCCTCCGGAGCTTCCCGGTCGGGTCGGTCGTTTTGTTACGGCTATGCCTGATGCACAGGTTTATAATCAATCATAAATGTGCGCAAAATACCGTACACTACCTGTTCCCTTATGCAGAAAGACATTAATTTTTAACATAGGTAATACCAAAACTTTTGCAAGATCGATACTCCTGGAGAGAATTTTGCAACGCAAAAGTATTATTACCATCGTAGTTCTGGAAAATATCCAAGCCGCGCCCCAGAATTATTTTCCAACCGGTATCCGTGGTTATTTCCCGATCATGAATGGTTTCATCAAATGTGTAACTGAAATGGATTCCAGCTGGCATTACCGATGTAGCAATCTGGTCAAAGAAGTCTATTTGTTTTTCAGAGCCGAAGTCATCTGCCACAGTAATGAGGTTAATGGTAATTTCTTCATCTGCAGCCTTTGTTTTGATTAATCCTTCAAACAGTTCCATAAGATTGCGGATTTGCCAGTAAGTACGCAGATACGGATCGACAATCGTTACTGTTCTTGCACCTTTGAGATGGGGAACCAGTAATTTTTCAAATGATACCCCTTTACAGTTTTCTTGAAAGGTCAAGTTACCTTCAAAAAGTTCTGCTGTTTCTGTGGATGTTACACTGACTTGCGTCAATACGGGTTGATTGGGGACATTGTTGTTCTGTCCACTGCATGTATCGTCTTCAATATCGTTTCCAGAGGAGTAATATTGTGGATATTCAGTTTCTTCCAACGTCTGTACCTTAAACGTTGTTCCCGCTTTGTCAAAATATTGAAATATCGGTTTTGAATAGGTATGGTCAAAACGCATGATCTGATCTTTTACCCGTTTTCTTCCTTCGACCGCAAATGACAATAATTGTGCTGTTTCTTCGGGAGTCGCATCATTATTCGGGAAAATGATTTTCATCAGACCGGACATCGTTTTCTGAACAGCATCTCTGTCGCGGGTTGAAATGGACGCATCAAGTGTAAAATACTTCTGATAATCGGCAGACCGGTCATCATCACGGAATGCTCTGAGAATTTCAGCCAGATAATCAACCACAAAACCGTACCCATCTGAAAACATTTCGCCACGGATGATATCAACTTCCCATCCGGGAATGTAAAAGTGAATGCGGTCCAGAAATGCGGAGTCATGATATTCTTTGGGCAATTCATCAAATAAATCTGAATTTTTAAGCATATACGGAACGCTGTGCTGCGTGTTGCCTACAAATATCATAGATGCTTCGGCACTCAATGTTTCCACGCCGCGAGAAAACGATTTGTTTGCCATATAGTTTTTCATTATATCGACAAGACTCTTATTCGGCTTTTTCTGCTTCCCGGCAAATTCATCAAATGCGATGGCATCCCAATAGCCGACCAGACCAAGTTTTCCATTGGAGTTATTTACAAATAATTTCGGAACGGTTACTTCTCCCCCGGATAACAAGATCCCGTGAGGTGAAAATTCCGAATAAATGTGCGATTTACCAGTGCCTTTAGGGCCTAATTCAATCAGGTTGTAATTGCGCTCACAATAGGGAATAAGGCGCATTAACTGGAATAATTTATTGCGTGCACCAAACATCTCCGGATTGAAACCCATACTTTGGATCAGCAGATCAATCCATTCCTCAGTCGAAAATTGTTTTCTTGATTCCAGATAAAGTTCCCGGTCGAAATAGGACAGCTGAATCGGCTTCAGTGATTCCAATACCCAGGGGCATTGCATTTTATCGTCAGAAGGCATATACTCCAATGCGGCTATACACCAAATGCCGTTAACCAATAATTTCGGATGACTTTTGATCGTCTCGGCTGGAACTAAGACCTTGCTGATTCCCAAGTTAGAAAAAGTTGCTTCGTAAACATCGGCTTTGTCATTCAGCGCAACACTGATTTTGTCAATGACTTTGTGTCTGCCTTTTTCCTTGATCGTAGACCGGATCAATCCTGCTTCATTCCGATGTACATAATGTTCCCGCAGAATGTTTTTGACAGATTCGATACCTGTTCGGATGGATTCTTCATCGCTCGTTGCGCAATATTGCCCAAGTAAATATTCAAGGACATACGTTGGCACAATGGCATTGCCTTTTACTTCCTTTACTAAATCTTTGCGAACTACAACGCCGGAAAAAGCGTTACAAATTTTTTTATCAAAGTCTGTCATAGCAATTCACCTCAAAAATCCAGATCTACCAACTGACGGCGCAGCTGATATTTGCGGGTTAAATATTCGTTATAATAAGTCGTACCAGACTCAAGTTCAAGAAGCTTTAATATGATTTCCTGACCATTGTATTTTTCGGCATCGCGAGTCAATACCAAGCCGCAAGTCACTTCTCTGTCACGGGGTTCTTTGCTGGTCAAATCGAAGAATATTTCATGCTCATCAGAAATCAGCTTGTTATCTTGCGAGTAGAGACCCACTTTCAACTTCCGCGGCAGCAACTTTCCTTCTACCGGCTGCTGCTGATAGAAACGTACCGCCATTTGACCGGATGTGATAACTTGCATACCGGAAATAATATCAATATCGACGTAAGAAAGATCCCCTTCGCGTTTTTTATTGATTTTCAATATCGGAACAACGATTTCCTGCAGTGAGGATCCACCATGCACAAAACGGCTGCCGGCTCCTTTGACTCTCAAACGATTGATGGATTTTGCGATTTGGACTTCACAGTTCCCATTCATCTCAAGTGTTTCAAGATCGTATTTTTGCAGACCATCAACAGGGGTGAGATCTTTACCTATAACAAAGCGGCGATTCACCTTGCATACTTCTGACCCTTGTGGTTCCCCGGCCAGAAAGTCGTTAGTAGGTAATTCCCGGTTTTGATAGATGAAACCGTGATCTGCGGTGACGATAATATTTGTGGCATTGTATCCGGCCAGACGCTTTACCATCGCTATAATCTCTGTAACAGCATCTTCGATCGCTTCGCAAGTCTTTATTTCGGTTGACAAGTCATCGCCTGTTTCATCGATCGTATTGTGATAAATGTAAACGAGTTCATTTTCTTTTGCAAGGGTTCGACCTTCATCTCTTGTGAGATTCATCAGTTCACTGGCATTCAGAACCGCTGATTTCGGAATTTTGCTGCTCAGGACTTTTGCTCTCGCTGCAGAACCAAGTGTGCTTAATCCATCGACTGTAACGGAAATATTATCGCCTTCGCCATTTAATTCTATCTTTGAATGAGGAAGCAATGCAGCCATCCCCAATGCTGTATAACTGGGGATCACACTGCAGGCGGCTTCCAACGTGGCGGTATAACGATCCTCTAACATGATCTTGCGCTGCAATTCTTCTGCAATCTCGTAACGCAAAGCATCTGATATAATAACAAATACTTTCTTTTTCTCTACGGACATCGGGACAATATTGTTGTTGAAAAATCTGTCCTGACGTTTCGCCCCCGGGATCGGCCATGTCTTATAGGCGGAAAGTCGGTCCTGCCAGAGATTGTTCAATGGCAGGAGATAGTTGTTGGAATAAAAGTTTTCCACCAGATCGTAAAGTGCCTTAAGCAAATCGTTCTGATTCGCAGCATTCGCATGAAAAATAAATTTACGGTACAATTGATCCAGTTGAAAATATTGTTTTGTGTAATTTTCGAAGCCGTTCGCAAGGGAATCCATCGTAATGGTCGTGGAACTCTGAAGACTCAAAAACATCGATGCATAATCCAATGCCAGATACGCATGTTCCAATTTCTTGTACCAGAAGGTTTGACGGCGTTCCCGGATGATATTGGAACATTCAACGGCTGAAATCGTCCGGGAAATGATTCCTGATGCAAGATTCGTTAATATGTGTCGATCGATTTCCTTGAACAAATCCAGGGAACCGAGGTCGCTTAAATTGCGTTTCGCAAGATCTTCCACGATCGCATTCTGCAAAGTCTCTGCCACCATGGCTGAACATTTTTCAAATGAACTGCCGTATTGACGGCTGTCCTTGAAGCGTTTCAGAAATACCAGTGCTTCATCGTTCAGACGGATTTCAGACGGACAAGCGGTCGACAAGGTCATCAAATAACAGGCATGGAATAAACGGTAAGCAAAGTCTTTGACCGAGGGGGACTGTGAATGATACCCGTAATGTTCCGCTGCCTTTTTCCACAGAAAACCGCTTAAATTGTATTTTTCAATTTCTGTATACTTTGCATCATCGCCTTCTGCGAGTTCCTGCAAAAGTCGTTCCAGGATCGAGTCCAGTCTGCGATCCACACCCACTGTCGCAGCAAGCATCTTCATGCGAATAGCGCCATCGGAATCATGTTCTCCCAACAACTTCTTTAATGCCTGACGCCGTTTCGCAGATGTGAAAAATTGGGGATGCTCATCCGTGAGGAAGGCAAAACTGTAATTCAAACCCAGTTCGCTGAGCCAGAGAGATGCCTGATCCGCCTGGAATGTGTCGTAAGTCAGTTCCAAATTCAGCAGCCAGTTATCGCTGTCTTTGGGCGTTGGACCGGACGAAAAGACCAAAAAGCGTTTTCCTGGTTCAGCCTTTAATACCCGGTGCATGACCGCAAATTCATTGTTCTGGACTTCGATTTTTTCCACATCGGGCAATTTTAATGCTTCAAATTCGTCATGCAGCTCACTCTTCGTATCGCGCCAGCAGACAATGCGACTCTTTTCAAATTTCTGCAGCAGGATTTTTTCGGTTGGTGTCATTGTGCTTACCCCTGTCCTTCAGAAAGTTTTTTGATCACCTTATCAAAATCAGAAACAATGGGCTGTGTCCGATTGAATACATCATATTCCGCAGTCGCTTTGGCTTTTGCCTGTGACATGGAAATTTTACCTTTATCGCCATCCATAAGGATTTGATATTTGCGGAATGCCAGAAATTCATTGATACTTGCCGCAAATTCTTCCATTGTGAAGGTGTTTTCCCGTTCGATCAAATCTTCAATGTAATCAAAATAACCGGCGACTGTCCGTTCCAATTGACGGATTTCTTTTTCCTGTAAATAATTCTTGGCAATTGTCACATCTGTCTTCAGGATCCTGCCGTCCGGTGAATTCTTCCAGGTGACCAAACCCATGTGATCTTTATTCTTGTCGGCGTGAGTAAAAACGATTTCTGCGGCAGTCTGTCCTGTGATCGCAAAATGAAACTTGTTTTGCACCATGGCGTAAAAACTCCGGGTCAATTCCGATTCCCTGTCATAATCAATGCTGCACTCCGCAAAAATATCGGTGATCTGCTGCCAGATGCGCCGTTCAGAGCTGCGGATGGAGCGGACTCGTTCCAGGAGTTCCCGGAAGTAATCTTTACCGAAAAGAGTTTTCCCCTGCTTGAGCCGTTCATCATCCATGGCAAAACCTTTGATCATATACTCTTTCAACACTCCGGTCGCCCAGATTCGGAACTGGGTGGCACGGCGGGAGTTGACCCGGTAGCCCACGGAAATGATTGCGTCAAGGTTATAATATTTCAGTTTGCGATTTACCTGCCGATTGCCCTCCTGGCGAACTACCGAGATTTCCTCGGCAGTTGCATTTTCTGCCAATTCTCCATCTGCGTAAATGTTTTGCAGATGGAGAGATATATTGTCAGAAGTACAATCAAACAGTGTCGCCATTCCCTTTTGAGTCAGCCAAATGGTTTCATCTTTAACGGCGGCATCAATGCGGATATCTTCTTCCGGAGTACTGTATATGATAAATTCAAGTCCATCAGGCATAATTTTCACTCCTCCTTGGCTTCGAGACCGGGGATTTTTTTCAGGGCTGCGCCGAATTTACAATAGTTGACTTTTACGCCGTCGTCAAGGTCAATGGCGATCTTTTGCTGTGCCAGAGGGAAGATGACATCACGCTCGTAGTCTTCCAGTTCGGCGAGCTGAGCGGTGTATTTGTCGATCTGCTTCAAATTCCGGGTCTTATCGGCGTTGTTGATGTCGGTACGGTTGTTTTCTTCAATGAGGTGTTTGATGCGGGTGCTGATCTTGGTCATCAACTCCCGGAGATATTCATTGAGAACGATGCTGACGGTATCAGGCGTGTAGCGGTGCAGATAGATCAGGGCATTGAAAGAACCTTTCGGAGAACTGAAAAGCCAGTAGATGGGGCGTTTTTTGTACCGTTGGATGTGTTCTTTGTAGAAATCCTTGACAAAGTATTTGCGGATATCTTTACCCAGCACCGCTTCAATAAAGTCCATATTGGCAGTGAGGTTTTCTTCTCCAAAGGTCAACGCAACAAAAGCTTTGAATTGAGTTACGATATCATCAAAGAACCATTCTTCATCCAGTATCGGCAATATGCCATCCCGATCCATAATAAAGTGTTTATTCTCTCCGATAACGGGATAGAAAGAGGCATAAGACGATGTTAATTGCTGCTGTCCGTCATTCGCAGAAAATGAAACCATTGCTGGATCCTGCGAAAAAATATTTGAGCCAGTCACAGTTGTTTCATAGATAATCAGGTCTTCTTCCTGACCGTTGGATTGATTGGCAAGGATCAAGCCTGATTTTTCAGGCGAGTATCTCCCCATCAAACAACCAACAGCGTAGGAGATGAATTCTTTGATCGTATCTGAAAGCAGCCTGTCTTCCAACTCTTTATTGTAAGGAAAATTCGCAGACAATACCGGATATGCTTCTGTGGTAGCAATACCATTGGAAGAACATTCGCAAATACTGTAAACATTGTCAATAACCTGCAACTGAGATTTTTCTCCTGTAACAGCTGAAATGTGCGAAATTGTAGATGTACTGGATTTATCAAGCGTTTTGCCATATCTGTACCACGGATTACAAGTCAATGTGATTTCATCCCAAGGCACGTCAGAAGTCAATTCATCCTGTAATCCATAAGCATCTATAAAAATGCGATTATTGCTCATTTCAAGCTGACGCATCTTTTCACAATCTTCAGTCCATTTTCTGCGGACTGAATCGTAAATACTCCAAATCGGAGTCTGTTTTACCCAACGGTCGCTATTATACTCTGCGATCAATGGATTTTTCTGAAAATCCCAAGAAGTTTCATAAGAATCCCAATTGTTTTTAGAAGATTTTACGCATTTTTCAGCATTACTTCCCGCGAAATCAGCTACAGAGTCGCAAACAGGCAATCTTCCAACAACATCAGCACCAGTATTTATTGTTGGATTAATTGTTTCCAATGCGTAGTTAAATACTTTGGTGCTCATATAGGCAAGGTATTTCATCATTTCATTTGCATTATGTGGGAAAAGACTTGCTGCAGCATGATCAAATAAAAAACCTTTTCCATAATATCTGCAATGAAATTTTCCCGATGTAATAGCAGACCAACTTATTGCCGGACGGTAATATAAATCAATATATGTTGTCCTCGGGCGATGAAATAACGCAGATAGCCGCCATTTTATAATGTACTCGTTATCCCCATACCAACGTCTGAAATCGCCACCTTTTTTACAAGGGACATATTGTTTGTCTGATTTTTCAAACTCTTGGTTATTCGCAAAATTAAAAGCAATCTCTGAGCAATCGACCTCATACCAATAACGCATAAAGCGATCATTGTCTCCTGTCGATAATCCAGAACGGATTATTGCTAAATTTTCAAACTTTTTATTATTTGCAAAGCAATTTGTCAACTTTTCTGCCCAATACGCAATCGGGCTGCCGGGGATTTTCTTAAAATCCTCAGCAGACACGCGGAAAAAGTTTTTCGATTTATCTTTAGTCATTTTAAATTACCCTCAGAAATATTTTTATTGATCCAAACAGGGGTATCTGAATACGTAATAGTTTGAGTCTCTCCATCTATGGATATGTTCTCTATTTCATGAAGAGATACTGAACTCGTATGGTTGCATTTGGAAATAATAGAAGCAACTTTTATCATGTCTGATAATGTGATTTTTTTAGGTGGCATGATATCATATAAGTCTTTTCCTGCTCTTGTCAGACGATGCCCAGTTAAAACAATATCATACTTAGATACAATTTTTAAAACATAACCTGTTCTGATAAAAAAGATGATATTATTTGAATTTTCAGCTTTTTTACATTGCCTTTCGGCTTTTTGAGGATTGATCAACTCCGCATCTTGTAAAGTCAAAATATCACTGAACGTACCAGTGGCAGGCTCATCTTCTGCGTTTGTCAACAAAAAGCCTTCACTAATACCAATATTCAATTTTTCAAATAATTGCGCTTCTTCCCGAGATAATTTCTTCGCCACTTCCAAGGTACGTGGCGAGATGGAATGCGGCTTTTTTGTTTCTTCAACCAACAAATGAGCCCACCATTGCCGCAAATCATCATCGTCGATCAACTCAGCTTCAGCCCGCCAGCGATTGAAAAAGGTTTGGTTTATAGGATCTGAAGATATGTTTTCTTCCGGAATTTGTTTTATTTCAACGCCTGCCGTAAAAATTGCAGCAGCCAAACGTTTTGCTTTCAATATGGAATCTACATTTACAATTTCCCGGCAAAGCATGTCAATACTTGACACTTCTGGCAAAGAAATCATTTTTTTTGCCGCAATATCGTACCTTGAGATGCCATCTTTAATTTCAGAAGCATCCCTTTCTGCTTGTGCTTCAATTCGTTTAGCTTCTCCGATCCTTTTTTCAACCAAAGGACCATAAGCTGCATAAAGGATTTTTCCAAATCCCTTATGCGTATCTTTGGTCATCTCGGTAATATCTTCCGCAGGCTTAGTCAAATCAGCATTGATATCTATTTTAACAGGCGAAATATCACACATTTTTAGCCTCCGCCGACACCCGGAAAAAGTTTTTCGATTTATCTGTGGTCATTGTTGTTCCTCGCGAATTTCAACATTGTATGCGACTCCGAATTTCGGAGGTTCATTATTAACTTCCTTTTTCTCAACGAGCGGTTCCCATTCAAATATACTTTGCTGCCACATTACATCCGGAGCTGAAATTTTATTCTCGCTTATCCATAATGCAACATCCCTATAAATCAAATGTGAAATTCTAGAGGCCTTTGATAATATTTGTAATATTATCCCATTGAGTGAAAAGAGAATGAAAGGAAGCTTGTCTTTATTCAAGTATATTTCATTAACTTTTTTTCGCAATTCATCTTTTTTAATATTTTGAGGACCATGCAAAATAAGAGTTCCGTATTGAAAAATTTCTATAAGTTCTTTGTTCGTTGTTGCAAAATTTTGTGTAATTGATTGATTTGGAGCTTCCTGTAAAAAATCATTTATCTCCCGCACCTTATTCTTTAAAAAATCTTGCTTTTCAGAATTTGATGAATGTTTCTTAAATATATTGACTGCATTTTTTATCATATTGTCATGATCGTCTATCAGTTGCCGAATATATAACAAGGCAAAAGCGGTCAGTTCTAATGATGGGAAATCACCGCGAGCCAAACCGTCTCCATTCATATTGTACTGAAGTATCGGTTTGTTTTTGTACCATGAACTATTTTGAATAACTTGTACAAGTTGGATAAAATGTGCAATGATATCAGATTCCTGTTGCGTCATATCTTTTCCAGTAGCATCTTGCTTATATGGATTGTTTAGATTATATATGTACTCCTCCATAGTAATCATTCTTTCCATATATCCGTCTTCATAGCAACGAAAAAGCTGCCCATTTTTATCTTTCAAAATAATACAATGCATTGCTTCACAATAAGAAATCAACGAATCCGGAGAACCATTTTCATCATATAACACTGCAAATTCATATCCATCTGGAATAGTAAATTTTTCTTGCATTAAGGTTTTCCATGTATCAATGCGTTCGCAACTGTTATCATTTTGCTTTTTATATTCCTCTTCAGAAGATATATTGATATTCATTTTCTATTCCCCTGCTCTTTACCTGATGATAAAAAGTTCTTCCTTAAGGCGATTTCTAATTCTTCGATTTGCTTTTTCAAAGCAGCAATTTCAGCATAAAGTTTTTGTTTTTCCAGTGCGAATCCAGCAGTGGCAGCATTATATTTCTTTTCCAATCCGGAAAGAGTATCCTGTGCTTTTTTCAAATCTGCCTGCAAGCGGTTTGTTTTCTGCATAAGTTTTACATCATCTTGTGAAACTATGGTACCTTTTTCTAATGCGACTTTCACATTACTTGATTTTTCTATATGAATTTTAGGGGAACAAAAAGATTTGTTTTGCAAAATTTCAATAATTTTTTCATGGTTATCGGTACAATAATCAAAAATTGCAAGTCCAATTTGTACAATAACACCAACAAAGGCAATACCAATCGCAACATATGACAAATTCGTATTTTTCTTGGCGTCAACTTTAGATGCTTTAAAATTATTTTGAGATGCGGTAAGTAACTCATTTACCGTATTGCCATTTTTTTCTGCAGTTCTTACTTGTTCCGCAATTTTGTCATTGTTTTCTTTAGCTTTATCTACCAATTTTTCAATATTTTTCTGCGTCAATTGAGACGCATTGAGCAACTTACCTGCATTTTCATCAAATTTAGCTAAAAACATAGACAATGTAGCATTAATATCAGAAGTGTCTTGCTGTATCTTAGAAAAAGCAATCTCATCCGCCTTTAGTTCCGTTTTTTTCCGTAATTCACGAAAAGCTTCTTGTTCTTCCGGTTCATTCTTCTTTATTTTTTCTGCAGTTTCTTTCAATTCCTTCAAATCATGCCGGAGAACATTGTCTTCTTCATTTTCTTCTACAGAACTTGAATTGGAAAACTCTTGTTCAGCATTGATGGCCTCTTGAATATTCTTTTGATAATCTATAACCGTACTAGACAATGCGGCGTTGCATAATGCATCTCCCATTCTTTTGTATGCAGCTATCGTCTCTTGCATCACATGGGGAGCTGCAAGAACTTTATTTACTTGTTGTTGAATTTTAGAATAATTTTGAAACAACTTTTGACGGATTTCACTATCAACGGCACTAAGCAAGTTACAAGAGTTTTTTAATTTTTCATTCAAGCTGATTACTGCTTTTATTGCCTCTGGATTCCTTATTTGTTCCAACTTGGCTTGCATATTAGTTTTTTCACGGTAAAGGTTATGCAATGGATTATTATTGATTTTAAGGCTAGTCATACTTTTTTTATTCTCTTTTTGAGAAGAGGATTCTGTGTTTTTTTTATTTTCTTCACTCATTGTGTTGCTTCCTGATTATGATTTTTTTATGACAGCGGTCTCTTTTGCTAACTCGGTTTCCAATTGCTCAATTGATGGAAGAGATGATTTCAGATTTTCTGGAATAGATCGGGTCAATTCGTACTCTGAAATCCCGATTGGTTTATGAATATCCTGCAACGCATATTCTGCAACAACTTTGTCTTTTGTCTTACAGAGTAAAAGTCCTATTGTCGGAGCATCCTGTTCACTCTTCAATTGACGATCAACTGCTGTTACATAAAAACTCAGTTGCCCGATATGCTCAGGCTTGAATGCCGCTGTTTTTAATTCAATAACAATGTAACAATGTAATTTGATATGATAGAACAGTAAATCTACATAAAAGTCTTGCTCTCCAACTTCTAAATGTACCTGTTTTCCTACAAAAGCAAAACCATCCCCCAATTCCAACAGAAAATTTGTTACATGTTGAACCAGAGCATGTTCAATATCCCGTTCCTGAGCTTCCTGTCCTAATCCGAGAAAATCAAGTTTATATGGATCTTTCAAACACTCTATTGCCAAATCCGATTGTGGCGCAGGTAAGGTCATAGAAAAATTGTTGGCTGCCTGTCCGATCCTTTTTGCCGTATCAAGTTCAATGTGGTGAACCATTGCATTGCGCGACCAACCATTTTTTACAGCAAGGCTCGCATATACAAGACGTTCTGATTTTTTAGAAAGTTTATCAAGTAAAGTTACCTGGTGATACCATGGCAATTGTCCAAGCGGCTCTTGGACAATTTCTGCTTCCGTCCAAGCCGCAGCAAATCCTCTCATATACATGAGGTTCGCCCGCGAAAAACCTTTCATTTCCGGAAAGGCGGTCCGCAAATCGTCTGCAAGGCGTGTAATTACTTTTGCGCCCCATCCTTGCATCTTTTGCCGTTCTAAAATTTCATGTCCAATTTGCCAATACAAACGGATAAGTTCAAGATTTACCGCTCGGGCTGCCTGTAGTTGAGTATTGGCAATTCGCTGTTTTAAATCGGATAACCATTGACTGTAATCTGAACTGATAAAATTAAAATCTTTCATCGTACCGCCTCCCGGAACATTGCGGCTTTTTCGGCTTCGTTGTTGCCGTCAACCAAACGGATGAAGGCTCCTTTGTAATCAGGGATGAGCGTATTGGTCATGGTAAAGGCTGTGGTCTGTACTACTTCGCCGCCGATGGAGTCAAAACCTCTGGCTCCCAAGTGCGCCATTGACAGAATGGTATTTTCATCCAGCAGTTTTGTCCGCAGTTTTTCAAAGGAAGAGAGAAACATCCAACTCTGCATAGTGATCATACCAATCGTTCCCTGATGCTGCACCAACTCCAAACACCGTTCAATAAACATGGCAAAGAGGTCGGATTTACTGTCGGAATAAAATCTTTCTGCAAAGCGTTTCAAGTCTGCATTCATACCTTTGCCGCCCATGTACGGGGGATTGGTCACTACTACATGGTATTTCTGTGAAAGATAGTCCGCCTGACAAAGCACTTTTTGAAGATTTTTATACTCTGCATCTTCAAAAAGTAAGTGATTAGTGGTTAGTGACCAGTTGTCAGAAGATTGCGAATAGCGATCAGAAAAGTATTCAGACAAAGCCATAAGTTTTTCGGATGAAAGTTTGGGGTGCAGCAAAGACCCCATGCAATCCGCTTTATCAAACATATTTATATCATGCAAGAAATCATCTGATTTACATCCAACTTGCTTACACGCTTCCTCAAACTGACCACTAAACACTGACCACTGACCACTGAAATTCTCCAGCACGCAAATCTGCGGGCGTGGAGAATTTTCTCGCCGCAGGAATCGGCTGTCATATTCTCTGGCTTTCATCGTCAGAGCAAATGCTGCCAGTTCTCCGGCTCGGGTGTCGATTTCCACTCCATGCAGATTTTTGAGCAATATCAGTGTTGGGATCTTCCGGCGGTCGTAGCCCTCTTCCTCATAAATTTTGACCAATAGATCAAAGGCATAGGTCAACATGTGTCCAGAACCGCAGCACGGATCGCAGATGCGAATTTCTTCCGGCGAAGAAATTTTTAAGTGGCTAGTGGCTAGTGTCCAGTGGTCAGATTTTTGCTGATTACCAGCCACTTCCCCATCACTAACCACTGCCCACTGATCACTGCCCACTTTTCCATCACTAGCCACTGAACACTGATCACTATCCACTGGAATATAGTATTCCATTTCGTCCGCTAACTTGGAGTTGGGGTGGTTGAGCATCCACAACCGTCCCAGAGAATTCTGCACCAGATACCGCACGATCCAATCCGGCGTAAACAACTGGGTCGCCGCCGGAATGTCTTCGGTCTTGACGGTTTTGCCCATTACTTCATCTTTTTTTTCGGAAATATAGAACTGATAGAGCCATCCGATGACTTCCACGCCGTCCGCAGCCACATCTTCGGTAATGGCATCACGGGTCTTCATGAGTATAGAGTTCTCTTTCATCAAATCATCGGGTAGCAGCAGCTCCGTATAATCATCGATTTTCTGAAACAGAAACGGCATCACCTTATTATAAGCGTTACACGCCGAAACCAGCAGCAGCTTATAGGCTTCAGCCTGACCATCTACCGCAGGGATTGAACCATCCAGCAATCCCTTGATACGCGTCCGATATTTGGAGTCGGCTACAAATGTTTCATCAATATTGCCGCCTTTGGCTTCTTCAAGGATCTCCGGCTGAAAATGCCCCGGCAAGGGCGAAACAATGCGAATGGAGTTATACCCCATCACATCCATAAAACGCAATGCACAGAACCGGTTGAACCAAGTGTAAGCGATTTTATCGATCAACGCTTCATCGCCCAAGGCTTTGCGTGTTTTTTCCAATTCTGCCACAGCCTGCGGCTTTTCACGGCGGGCAGCACTGTTTTCAGCCAGCACCAACGGCAGAAGAGCCTTGACGATCTTCTGCAACTCCCGGCGGGCATCCTGGGCAAATCTTTTCAACCGATTCGTATCCATAAAAGTTTTATCTCCTTATCAAAGTTGGATCCGCTTGCCGGATTTAAGTTTTTCCTGCAGATCTTTGCGGAGTTTTTCCAATTCACTCTGCCACAGAGCCATATATTCAGCAAGGTCTTCTTCGCTTTCCAGCCACGGTTTGCTGAAACTGACTTTCGCTTTGGGCATCGGAACGGATTCAATGGGCTTTTCTTCTACCACAGGATGTGCCAATGTGTAAAGTTGTTCCAGAAGTTTTTTGTAACGTTCATTTTCGAATTTTTGTAATCTTCCCTGAACGCTGTAAATACTGTTCTGAGCATTGATATCCTCAAGGTTTTCAGAAAAGACAGCAAGCAACGCAGTTTGCTGCGCAGTATCCAGTAATGCGAAATCCGGTTTTTGTTTGAATTCCAGCTGCAAGTTTTCAATGCGTTTGTGACTGCAATCAATCTCATTGCGCAGAAGCTCGTTGAGCTGTTTTGTCAATAATTCCGTCAACTCTTTCAAGCGATTCATCCGATTGCCTTTGAAGCAGTGCGGAGAACTCAATATATCTTCAAATTCCCGACGTTCTGCAACAAGGACATCCGACGGGAAATCTATGTAGTTGTGCCGCTGAAAGTTTTTTGCTGTATCAAAAATCTCTTTTGCGTTGCCAGTCATGAAGGATATAACCGGATCGATACAGTCTTCTTTATCATCGCACAGCACATCCAGATCACCCGGTTTACATTCGGTGAAGAAATATGCGGCAGGTTTACTTGCAAATTTTTTCAATCTGAGGAGCGGATCCAGCAATTCACCCTGGAAAGGATAATGGCTGCGTGTGGCGTTATAGCCTTCCAAGGTCGCCACAAGCTCTTTCAGCTTCCGGATCAGGTCATTACCCAACTGCTTTGGATCTTCTGCATTGGCCGGTTCCTGGAAGTAGTCGACGTAGAATTCCTTGACACGTTTGACCTGATGGGGTTCGTAGTCCAATTGCAGTTCCAGCGTAACGTTATCATGACAATGAGAGTTTTTCAGAGCTGCGATCTGTTTTTCTGCATCAAGCAGTTCTCCATCGGACCGCATTTCCAATTTATTACGGATCGACAGTTGTGCAAGCAGACAGAAGATCGCCGCATCATACCAGCCATAGGGACGGGCGGAGAGTTTATCTTTCAGGCTTTTAAGCGTTGTTCTCAACCCATTGTTTTTATTGGCGCGCAGTAAATTGAGGATCTCAGTTTCGGCTTCAGACAAGGTTGGAGAAAACAGGTTCGGGGTTGCATTCCGGTAATATGCAGGAATATTGTTTTCTGTGTATGGCGTGCCTTCAATCATTTTGAGGTTTGGATAGATCGTCTGGATCAACTCCTGGCATCCGCTTATGATCAATTGTTTTGCATTTTCGCTTTTCAGTTCACAAACACGCCCGTTGATAAAAAATTGGGCTTGGGAGATGAGTGATTCCGTGCGGACTTTGATCTCACGTTCTCTATCCCGGTTACCGATCATTTTGTTATCCAGAATGCGTCTGATATTTTCGTTTTGCGTGTTGCCGTTCAGTTTTGCGTACTTTTCCGTTCTCAGCAGAAGGGTGACATCGACCATTAAACGGGAGTCAGAAGGCAATACGATAAACAGTTCCGCTTTGCCCATAGATTCCGTTAAGAATTCATCATACCGATACGATTCCTGCCATGGTGTAATAACATGAATCGCCAGTTCCCGTTCCGCATTGAGATTGCGTCCATCCATTTTTTTACAGAATGTGTAATCATAGCCGGTCGTGACACAGCGGACTTTCATACCGCCGATGATCTGTTCAAAGATGATCTTGTTTAATATTTCCAAAACATCTGCGGTATCGATTGCTGTATTTTTGATTTCTTTTTCGATATCCTGTTCTTCATCGGTCAGGTATTCGTAATATTCACCATTGCGCTGGATATAGGACTGGCTTTCCAGTTTATTGAGGGATTCCTGAACTCTTTTCAACAAATCCGGAGCGTTTTCAGCAAATGATTCCCGCATCAGCACTGTCATATTGCGTGCCGTAGCCCGGAACGTCCGTACATATTTGACCAGGAACAGAGTTTTCAATGTCCGGATGGTGAATATATCATCCGGCATTTGATTTTCTGCCGTATGAATCGCCCGTACCGCATTGGATTTTACGGAATGCCTGATCCCCTCATACATCAAGTCAAAAGGTGCAATGCAGCCAAGCTCTTTTGATGCAAGATTTTTTGCAACCTCCTGAAATACTCCCAGCATAGAACGTTCCCCTACAGAATTGTGACGTCCTTCAAAAATGTTGTGTTCAGACAGATTCTGAATTGCGGTCTGGAACAACCCGAATTGATACGGGATAAAGGGATAACAGGAAATAAAATCCTGAGCATCCGTAAAATTCTTGTAGACCGTTGCGCCGTCTGTAAAGTTGAACAGAGTCTTGAAGTTGTTGCTTTGTTCCGCATAGATCTTGTTCAGTTGTGGTACAAAGTCGTCCTTCTTAGCCAGCAGACGTTTGCGGATTACTTCATCGACGTTGGCACTGGTCAATTTCAATCTGTTTGCAAAACGGGCCTGGATCTTTGAAAAGTCGTTGCCTTGTTTTTTGCCGATTTCACCGAAAACGCTGGTCATATCTTCCTGGGCTGTCACAATGATCCATGCCTGACCACGGCAAACGGTAGCAAGTTCTTCTGCCAAACTTTGCAGATTGAGCATCAATTGGGTATTGTCTGCAATATACTGTCCCACTTCATCGACAAAAAAGTTCAAACGGAATCCTTTCGGTTGTTTATCGATGTAGGACTTTATCATTTTTGCGAAATCTTCAATCGAAAGGTTATAGTCCTTACGATATTTATCGATGATCCCGTTTGCCGTTTCCACCGGTTCGCCGGAGACTTCAGCATAGGCCTTTGCAATATTGCGTCCTTCCAGGATGGCTTGTGTTCTCCCCTTATCCCAAGTTTTTTTGGATATGTTCTGGAATGCGTCCTTGAATTTTTCATACAAACCGCGGCTGTCAAGATCCCGCTCGAACTGCGCGATGTACCCTTGCTTGCCGTAATATCCGCACATTTCATCAAATACTTTTACGAAAACAGAAAGCAGTGCATCCGTTTGCTTGGTCGTGATCGCATCAGATTTTTGATCGATATTGAAAAGAATACTTTTTGACGGAGTACTGCAAGCCTTTAATAAGGAAGCCTGTAACTCTGCATCACCTTCGCATTTAGGAATAAACAATTCGGCAACAGATTTTTCATCTACGGTGTTGTTTTCAAGCAGCAGAGAGAGCATTTTGAGCAAGTGAGATTTCCCGGAACCAAAGAAGCCGGATATCCACACACCGTTTTGGGTTGCTGCACTGTAGTCGTTGTACGCAGACAGAAACAACGAAAGACTCTTCTGCACTTCGTTGGTCAATACATATTCTTCAATCTCGTTGAGAAGTGAACTGGCATCATCCGCCTTGATAACGCCTTCGATCGGACGATTGATCCTTTTAGAAAAAATATCATTCAATATTGCCATTTTTTAACTCCTCAAATTTCATAATGCGTTATGTCGTACGCACGATAATACTTATCATCCGGCAGTTTGCCAAACAACCGTAATGATGCGCCTTTTTCCAGAGATTGTTCATAAGCTCCCGGAAAGAACAGCAGCGTTGGGAATTCCTTTGCGACACGCTGCAAGTTGTTCAGCAGATTGTGCGTCCTGATGTATGGAAAGACTTCACCCACACCTGTGAGGAAGAGAATATCCACTTTTTCTGTGCTTTCTATGATCTGTTCGATTTCCGGGATCAGGACATTTTCGATGTCAAGAATGCTTTGAAGCGATTCGAGAAAATAGCCTTTTTCTGTATCGGGTTCGATTTCGCATAACTGTTCAAACAAATCATTTTTCTGCAGGTAATCAAGGCATAAATCGTAGAGATTGATATCGACTATTCCAAGACCGGAATCCTGAAGTTGCTTTTTTAGAAGCGGCAACATCTTTTCAACTTCGAGTTTCTGTTTGACCGCAAAAGGACAAAGGAAGAAAGGCACTTCCTGGTTCAAGCCCTGCATTTTCAAAAAACACTCATTACGGAGGACTTTGAGCAGATGGTTGAATAAATCATTGATCTTCAAAAAACCGGTCATCGGATACCTCCATATTCATTTGTGGGAAAGTATCCCAATTCTTCTGCCTTTAACATGGTACGCAATTCCGAAGAACAATAGAATGCAAGTATTTCATTATTCCGTCCCAGAATATTGCATTCACGAAGCAATTTGAAAACGATCTGTTTGATTTTTTTTCTGGTCATGTCTGTCAACTCATTCAACTCGGGATGCAACGTGCTTTTCTTTTCAAAAAACAACTCATAATCGCAATCTTCTATGCTTTTCTGAAAAGAAATATATTTTTCATGGATCACTTCTTTTGCAAAATCACCGATAAAAGAGTATGATCTGCAAATTGCCAGCCACAATATCGCTTCACTATTAGAGGGATCGTCATTTGCAAGAATTTGTAATTCCGATGTGGACAAATGTTTGAGACGTAATTTAATTTCAACATAAATACGCTTTTGACTGCTGATTGAATTTAATTGCAAAATGTTATCAGATAAAACCTCATTATAAACTGCATCCCAGTCTGCATAACGCAAAAACAGTTCTGCGATTATGGCAGACTCCCTGCGGCGTAAGCTGGATGCTGTAAATGACATTGTGTATTTTTTCTGCATCTGCATATTTATTTCTCTTGGTTACAATCTATCAAGAGCCATCAGTTACAGCTGTCTCCTGAAATTCATTTTGCTGTTTATTATATATTTTAGAGTAATATAAATGCAGAAAAGAAAAAGTCAATATTTTTAATCCCGAAAAGATTTAATTTTTT
This sequence comes from Victivallales bacterium, assembly GCA_045592785.1. Lineage (GTDB taxonomy): Bacteria > Verrucomicrobiota > Lentisphaeria > Victivallales > UBA1829 > RGIG8244. Next base: position 24,144 of record JAZNVL010000060.1, read on the forward strand.
CAGATAAAGTCTGTAAAAATATGCTTAAATATGATTTTTTCTATTTTGTACAGGATTGAGCAACCGTTTTTCCTGTGTCAAGTGTACGGGGAAGGGGCCTGCTGCTGTTTGGCAAAGAATAAGGGTATTACCTTTTAGTAAGGGTAAAAGTAAGGGTACTGGGGGATAATGCTGTGGTTGTCTGATAAACTTATCAGAGGGACTAAAGAAAAAAAATAACGTTTTTCATTGCGAATGGTTTATATATTACCTCGGTGAGATAAGCTCTGATCGGATAAGCCCCGTCGGTCCATGATGGATCGGCGGGGCTTTTGAATTTTAAAATCTTAATCAAACATGGAGGTAAGTAAATGAAAGTCGAAAAGAAAAATCTCAATGAGGCCCTGCGCGTGCTGGGCAAGGTGGTGTGCCAGACATCTCCGGTCGAATTGTATCGGGCGGTCCGGTTTGTCGGTAATGGCGATGGCGTTATGGCAATGGCAACGGATGGCATCGAAACGGTGTCGGTCGCAATCCAGGCAGAAGTGGAGAGTCCCGTGGATTTCTGTGTGCCGTATCGGGAGTTGAAGGAGTTGATTCGGATCAATCGCGCCGAGACGATGGATTTGAATGGCAAGTTCATCGAATTTCCCGCCATCGATGACCCGGATCCGGATGCCATTACTGTTGAGTTGCCGGAGAACTTTTGCGAGTTGTTGGCGAATGCCGCGGCAGTGGTCGATCGCAACGGGTATCGTCAGGTCTTGCAGGGGATCAATCTTTCATCGGCAGGGATTACGGCGACCGATGGGAAACAACTGCTGCATCTGCCTTGAGCGTTGTCGCTGGAGAAAGATGTGACGATCCCATTTCCGGCGGCGTTAGTGGCGTTGAAAAGTGAGCAGTCCGGCGGTACGCTGCGCATCCGGAACAATCACTTTCTGCTAAGTCTTGATTTGCTTATAAAGTTTGGAGAAGCATTTACAGTCCCTCGAATGCGAAAATACTACCAGTCCGAATAACGAATTTAAGGATAGCATTTTGATTTTACATTCAAAGAAACAATGCAAAAATATCAAATTGTTTTTTTAATACCTTGTTTTTTGTTCTTGCTGTGGTATATTGAAGGTATGACATATTTTATTCAGGAGATTTTTATGAAAACACGCGGACGGACAATTACTTTGTTTTTACTTAACGGGTCAGTTACAGGTACAATTAAATACACATTACCAAACTGGACGGGTGTCGTTTATAAAATTCCAAGAACGGAGTTGGAAAATTGTAAAAAGCGTGAAGATTTACAACACTGTGGCGTTTATTTTCTTTTCGGTAAATCCGATGAGCAAGGAGAAAATATTGTTTACGTCGGACAAGCCGGTATTCGTAAAAACGGGAATGGCTTATTAGGCCGAATTCTTGAACATGCAAAAAATCCTGACAAGGATTATTGGACAGAGGTCGTCGCAATTACGACGACGAATAATTCGTTTGGACCGACCGAGATCAGTTATTTGGAAAATCGTTTTACACAAATGGCGAGTGATGCAAAAAGATATATCGTAAAAAATGCAAATGATCCCAATTCCGGTAATATCACAGAAGAAAAAGAAAGTGAACTGGAAGAGTTTATCGATTATTCTAAAGTCGTCATGGGGATTTTAGGACATAAAGTTTTTATTCCGCTGGATGAGATCACAAATGATACTCCCGGCAAGCAAGCAACAAAATTACTGTTGAAAAAGCGCGGATCCGATGCCACTGGATTATTGACCAGTGAAGGTATTGTGGTGTGTAAAGGCAGCAAAGTGAATGCAAAACCGACACCCAGTTGTCCCGAATGGTTGAAATATTTGAGAAATATTCATTCTTCAAAAATAACAGAGAAAAACATTCTCACGGAAGATATTATTTTTAACAGTCCTTCTGCCGCTGCAGGCTTTTGTGTATTCGGCGCAGAAAACGGAAGAATATCCTGGAAAACAGAAGCCGGTAAAACGTTAAAAGAACTCGACGGCGAGATCTGAACATTGCAGTAATTCACAATAAAAACACAGGCGCAAGAAAAGTCATTATGTTTAACGAATATGTTTGGAAATTATATCTGGAAGCAAATGGCAAAGAAACCGTTGAACGTTTTGAACGAAATTTCAAGCAAGCGCTTTCAGTGGATTATGCGCAATTAATTGAAGATTTACACAATGTTTATTCTCCACCGGAAGAACATCCTTCTTACTTGTTTACCATGTTAGACACACTCAAAAAAGGATTTCATTCAGAAAATGCAATTCTCGCGGCTGCATGTAATCGGGTGCTTGATTTGAGTGAAAGTCTTCATACTCGTAAACATATCTTTGATGCGTTTTACAAAGGATTGAAAAATAAAGAGTACAACATAATTACTGAAAATCAAATATTAAATGAATTTTGTGCGGGGATATATTACTATACAACTTTTCTTGCTGTACGATATCCAGACTTTTTTGTGCCGTATTATTTCGTGTGCAATTACAATGTTCTCGAAAAAATTGCGCAGGATTTCGATATTGCCTTACCCGAAATTCCTGCCAAGAAGAATTATAAAGAACGTATATACCATTATCGCGATGTATGTGCTGTGTTGCATGATTTCAAAGATAAGCATGGCATGTCACCTTATGAGCTGTATGCATTTTTATATGACTTTGCGCCGAAATACATCGGTGGCATTGACAGTTACATTATAAAAGATCTGCCCGCGCCCAAAAGTGTATTTTTTATTGGTGGCTCAGGGGATGATGTTTTTAATGAAGATGATTCTGATATGATAAGCAGTTGGCAATGTAATCCCGATACAAAAGCCGGAGATTTGATCGTGATGTATCTGCGAACACCGATAAGCGCAATTGATTCCATCTGGCGGAGTGTATCTGTCGGATTTCAACGATTTCAGGGCTTGGAGTATGACGGTTCAGCTCTTCGTTGCATATCTCGTTGACCAGTTCAGGCAGGATCGTTCGGGCGACCATTCCCTGGACCGCACGACCGAACAGATCCTGCAATCGTCTTCCGCAAGCCTGACACCGTAATTCTGTTGCCGGTGTGTCAGGCTGCTTCAGATTCCGGGCAATAATCTTCGGCAGACAATCCCATAATTGTTTTGGCGTTTTCATCCAAAATCTAATACGTTTTCCTTCATTGCGATAATAGGTTTTTTTCATGGCATCCTTTCGAGGACGGAAAAGTGACCCTAAAAGTAACCCTAAAGTAAATAAGAAGTAACCCTAAAAGTGACCCTAGAAGTGACCCTAACGACCCCACTATGCTGTTTTGCGCAACAGGATAAAGGATATGAGGAAAGATGTTAAATGCTTAAACGTATAAAGTTAAATGGAAAAAATGGAAAATGTGGGAATTTAAAATAAAAATGGTGGTGGGGGATGGATTCGAACCATCGAAGGCATGGCCGGTAGATTTACAGTCTACTGCATTTGACCGCTCTGCAACCCCACCACTGTGGTGTTTCTGTTGAAGTCTCTGGAGCGGGTAGAGGGAATCGAACCCTCACAATCAGCTTGGAAGGCTGATGTTCTACCGTTGAACTATACCCGCAATCGAGGAGTTCCTCAACTGAATGGCTTTAATATATCACTCATTTTGTAAAATGCAAGTCGTTTTTCGCTTTTTTTTCAAATTTTTTTGTTTTTTTTTCTGCGATACTTGACTTTTGTTTTTATCTATGTTATATTACAAAAATAAAACAGGAAAGGAATGATCATGCCGAAAAATATAATTCTATGTCTGACCGCTTGTATTATCACGTTTCTCCTCGCCGGATGCGCTTCCTCGGAACGGATGATGCGGATGTCCGGTGGCGTGTTTTATGAGTACAGTGTCCCTACCAAACAACGGATCCGTTCGGAAAAGTTCCAGAAGAAAACGGAGCAATTCAACGCGGGCAGGAAGTCCGCCCGTCAGGAATTGGGCGGAGTGGATACAGCACTGGTCAATATCTGGCCTTTTTATTTCCGGTCCCGGGATTATTTTTCTGTGATGTGGCCCATGATCGACTGGGATCCTTACGGGATGGCGATCCGTCCTTTTTACAATCAGGAAGGGGATGATTATTCTGTTCTGTTTCCGCTTTCCGCCTGGAATCCGCAGCGCAAGCATGGGTGGATCCTCAATTTGATCTGGACGACCGAGGGCGGCGGCTGGATCCCGCTGGTGTGGCATTCTGTTGACGGGAAGAAACGTTTTACGATGGCGACGCCGTTATTCTGGCATAAGAGCGACCGTGCGGAACTGAAAAAGGATGTGTATTCTGTGAATGACACGTTTCTGTATTTTCTGCTGTTTTACTACGATCATTACAAAAAACTGGATCTCGGGAAATGGAATTTTCTTCTGCCGTCTCAGTGCAATTACAATACCCGTTTGAATAACCGGATCGCTTATCTCGGGGAGAAAGTACCTGCCAACAAGGCGGAGTTTGATGCGTTGCGCAACAAGATCATTGATACGAAGTCGTCCGTGCAGGAAAAGAACAATAACGGGATCCCCATGATCTACCATTACAGTGGGGAATATGATGGCGGGTATTCGTTCCGCGGGCCCGGGTACATTACGTTCGGATTCGAGAAGAGACTGCCGCTTTATTCGGAATGGGATCTCTTCGGGGGATTGCTGGCGAAATATTCCCATCGCGGCGCGGATATGTCCGGCTTATCCGGCGAGAACACGCTGTTCTATTCGGTGGCACTGCTCACCCGGATCGTTGCGCGGCGTGCGCTGAAAGAGGAGGGTGATGTCCCCGTTCTGCGCAAACTCAAAAATCTTTGCGGTTGGTCGGAAGAATCGTTCCGGAAGAATCTGCCTGCGATCAAAGAAAATCTCAAAAAGCTGGGGATCAAAGAATTGCCTGCGACCGTCAAGGATGATGAAACATTCCGCATGTATCTTCATGATACGTTCGGGAACAAGGTTTATCCCCTTGAGAATCCGGCACGGGAAGGGATCATTGGTGGAATGTTCTATTATGGGTTCAACAAATACGTTTCCGAATGGTTTGCTCTGCCGCTGCTTACATGGTATTCCGAACGGAAACAGCAGGACCGTTTCTCTTTCTGGAGTGTACCGCTGTTGTCCTATGTGATGCGGGAACCCCGGAAAGACCGTACGATGGTACTGCCGCCGTTGCTTTATTATTCAGCGGGAGACCGTTACGATCATCTGACGCGTCCGGTTCATGGCCGCAGTGTCCAATGGGTATCGGATTATCGGAGTGCGGAAACTACGTCGGAATACATGGCATGCGGTTTGTTCTACCGTGGGAGTCATGCGTTTTATGTGGAAAAGGCAGGGAAAACGGACGTGGAAAAGATCCGTAAGAATTTGTATGAACTGCGCCGGATGCGGAATCAGAACCTGGCGACGGGCAAGAACATCAAAGAGCGTCGTGACCGGAATGCACAATGGCAGACGAAGACGCGGATCGAGGAACTGCGGAAACTCATCGTGGTGGAAGAACTGAAACTGGCAGAAGACCGTCTGGAGAAAGACCATCAGAAGTACCGGAAACTGCTTGGGGAAACGGAAGCATTGTGTAAAAAGAATCAGTTTGCGTTTCAGGAGAAAATGATCCTGACGGATGCGGCGTTGAAAGATTGTGTGGCACGTCTGTTCCGGGAATGTGCGGAACTGCGTACGAAGTCTGACATCGGCAACGGGCTGATTTTCCGGAAAGAGAATTTTTATAACGGGGATTATAAATGGCATTTTTGCAGTGTGCTTGCGGGCGGTGAAAAGAAAGGCGATCTGGAATACAATCATGTGTTGTATTTCCTTTATCGCGACCGGAAGGAAGGTGCCCGTTCGGAAACATTGCTGTTCCCGTTCATCTCGATCCAGCGTGACGGTGCGGACGAACGCCGTTCCTTCATGGGGCGTGTGTGGGAACGCCGGATCAAAGACGGGAAAACGAGCGGATACATTCTCGGGATTCCGTACGGTGACTGAAAAAAATTAAAAATTTTTGTATCCGGGTTTGAAAAAAGCGAAATATGTGCTATGTTATACGCAATTTCTTACAAAGATAACAATAAACCTTAACATCTGGAGACAGAGATCATGGGAAGACAGTACAACAAGATCGAAAAAAGAGCACGTCGTAAAAACTACCTTGCACGGGTGAAAGCGAAACACAACGCTGCGAAAAAAGCTTCTGCAAAGAAATAATTTACGATAAGCCGAGCGAGTATATCCCATGGCAAAAATCCATCCCACAGCAATGATCGGCGACGATGTTCGCCTGGGTGATAATGTGGAAATCGGACCCTATGTCGTCATCGAAGACCATGTGTCGATCGGTGACGGCTGTCGTTTGATCGCACAGTGTCACATCGCCTCCTATACAGAAATGGGAGAAAACAATGTGGTTTATCCTTTTGCCTCCATCGGCGGTGATCCCGAGGATTATGCTTATGATCCTGCGCAGGGACCTTCCTATACCCGCATCGGCAGCAACAACAAATTCCGTGAGAATGTGACCATCAACCGCGGGACTCATGCCGGGACCGAAACGATTGTCGGTGACGGCTGTTTCCTGATGGCGAATACGCATGTTTCACACAACTGCGTGCTGGGGAACGGTGTGATCATGGTTCCCTACAGCGGTGTCGCCGGATATTGTCAAATCGGCGACAAATGTCTGATCTCCGGCCTGTCCGGTATGCACCAGTTCTGTCGCATGGGACGTATGGCTGTCCTCTCCGGCGGTTCCACGATTTCCATGGATCTGCCGCCTTTCATGATCGGTGACGGTCGTAACGGCGGGGTCCGCGGGTTCAATATCGTGGGGATGCGCCGTAACGGATTCAGCCCGGAAACGATCCGTGCGATCAAAGACCTTTATGACATCTTCTTCCGTCACGGCAGCAGCATGAGCAATGCGATCGCGAAAGCCCGTGCTGAAGTGCCGGACCTTCCGGAAGTCCGCGAGTTTCTCGAATTCATCGAAAGCAGCAAACGCGGCGTATTGAGCGGGGATCGTCACGGCAGACGTGCCTGATCCTGTCCGTTCTGATTTTTTACTGTAAAGCAGATCATCGGATCGCGCGCTCTTTCTATCTTTTTTAACACATTGATTTTTCAATAATTTTTTTATTGGCTGCTTGCATTTTCTTTTTGCCATGTTATATTATGATGTTTCACTACGATAATCCATAATAAGGAAAAGAAAATGAAAGACTTATACACACTTCACGTTATGCCGCTCATTCCCGGTTCCGAAAAAGAACTCGCCCGGGATGCGGAGTACCTGCTCAAACATAAGATCTGCACGCACATTGCATGCTGTATGACTCTGGTCCCGGAGAATGTTCCGCCTGCCGATAAAGCGGGTACTTACAGCGTGATATACAAGAAATTCCTTTCCCATTTCAAAGGAGATAAGAAGCATGTCGGTATTCTGATCCAGGCGAGTATCGGACACGGTTGGAAGCCCAATGTGCCCTGTGATTTCCAGAAGATCCTGCACGGATTCAACGGTGAACAATACCGGATGTGTCCCCTGGGATCCGATTTTCTTGCTTATCTGGATCAGCAGATGGATACCCTCATGTCTCTGAAGCCCGGATTCTTTATGGTGGATGATGACTTCCGTATGCTGTCAGGGCACACCGGCTGTTTCTGCCCGCTGCATCTTGCGGAGTTCGAACGCCGTACAGGCGAAAAACATACGGCGGAATCCCTGCGTGACAAAGTTGCCTCCGACGAGGCGACCGCGCGGAAATATGATGAAATGATCCTGGATTCTCTGCTGGGCGCGGCGAAAGTGATCCGGGGCGCCATCGACCGTCATGATCCGGATATGGAATGCAGCTGCTGTATCTGCAGCGGTGATGTCCGCCACGCCGGACCGGTTGCGAAAGTTCTTGCGGGGAATGGAAAAGCAGAACGGATCATCCGCATCAATAACGCCCGTTATCTGTCAGCGGAAATGCGTTCCTTCCCCCGCCGGATGTATGACGGCGCTTTGCAGATCGCGGCATTGGATGATGATATCCGCATTCTTGCGGAAACGGATACCTGTCCGCAGACCCGGTGGAGTACTTGTGCCACGTTAATGCACTCTCATTACACGGGCTCCATTCTGGAAGGATGTCGCGGCGCGAAGCACTGGATCACCCAGATGAATACCTGGAATCCGGAAGGCGGGAAGGAATACCGGAAGATCCTGAAGAAGTATAACAGGTTTTATCAGACTCTGGCAGATACCCTTGACGATGCCGTGCCCTCCGGCGTGATCACTGCTCCTCTTTATCAGAAACCGGGATTCAATAATCCCGTTACGGCAAACCGTGAGACCGGTGCGACTTACAACTGGCAGCAGCCGATGAGTGTTATGGGGTTACCCTGCAATTATTCCAAGTACCGGAAAGGGCTTCCCGCGTTTTTCGCAGAAGAAGACCTGGCATTGTTCACGGATGAAGAACTGACGAAGTTCGCGGAAAATGGGATCATTGTGGATGGTGCTGCCGCCTGTGTTCTGACGCAGCGTGGACTTGCTCATCTGATCGGTGTGGAAGCGCGCAAGTGGGAGAAGGAAACGATCTCCGGCGAATTTTATGGGAAAAAGCTGTTGAAAGCGGGGAATTTTTATTATGAACTGACACCCCTTGCGGGCGTGAAAGTGGAAGAAAAAGGACAGTTGTTCCACCGGAAATCCGGTACGGACTTTGATCCGGCGGTGGTGGGTACTGCGCTTTACTTCACGGAACCTGCCCACGGCGGACGTTGTGCGGTCTTCTCTGTCTCCATGGATCTCAATGGTTTCAACGTGTTCAGTCTCCGTGATTTGATCCGGAAAGAACAGCTTGTGGAAACGCTTGAATATGTTACCGGCGGCAGGATTTCCTATGTTGCCGGGGATAATGAAGTGTATATGAAAGAGTTTACGCACAAAGACGGATCCCGGATCATGGCATTTTTCAATCTTGCATTTGACCCGATGGCATCCCTGCCGTTGCGACTGGCGGATGTTCCTGAAAAAATAGAAGCGCTCCAGCCCAACGGGACCTGGAAGGAAGTCGCGTATAAGGGCGGGAGCGTGAAAGAGAAATTGCCTCCCGGATACCCGATGATCCTGCGTGTCACGGGGATCCGGTAAGGGGATCGATCATTCCTCCGTTCCGGCTGCATAGGTATGCAGCGAAGCGGAATCGGGCGCAGAGCCTTCGATGGAGAAGGTGGCTGCGCCTGTATTTGTTTCATCGACAGAAGTGGACTCGATTCCGTAAGTCGTTCCGGCGTAAGTGATAGTGTCACCGGCTTTTACGGAAAGCGATTCACTGTCCATGACACCGGAGAGCGTGACTCTTTCCTCTCTGGAATAATACCATTTGTCGGTGACCGCGCCGGATTCATTCCGTGCTTCTGCGGTCTTGACGGAGGTGCTTCGCCTGACGGTATTGAGTACGCATCCGGCGATATCACCATCGGCATTGGAGACGATTCCGAATTGTCTTGCCATGGTTAGCTCCTTTCATGTTAAAAGTTTTTCAGATTTTTCCGGCTGAAAACAGGCGTTTCCATTTCCAGAAATGCGATATTTGCTTTTGTTTGCTCGGCGGCACCGGGCAGACAGAATGATTCCTCGCGGATCTCTGTCAGCCGGGCACGGACCTGGGCGACTCTTGCCTTTACTTTTTCCGGGAAACGTGCGCCATCGGTCCGGGCGTAAGCCCGTTCCTCCGCCAGAGTGAGAGTCCAGCTTTTCAGCAGGGGCAGGGCACTCTGACAGGTCACGGGGATCTGATAGCGCATGGTCAGGACGCCATCGATCTCCGCCTGGGCATCAAGCAGATCATCGATGGCGCGTTCGGTTTCCGGATAGATTTGAGTAAAGAGAGCGCCGAGCCTGTTTTTCAGATCATGCAGTTCGGCGTACATGAGGCTCAACGTCCGCCGCGGAAGACCAGGTGCGGGAACGCACAGGCTGCGTTGCCGTACGCCTTGGTGCCGTAAATGATCTCGTCATATTCGAAGACGTTTTCATTATCCTGACGATCCAGTGCGGTGAGTTCGCAGTCTTTGGACTTCTGCAGGATGACGGGCTTGAGGATCCCGTTTGTCTGCATGAGATACCAGTCATCGGCAAACGCGCCGCTGAGTCTGGGGTTGACCACGATCTCCACCAGATCAAAGTTCCGGTTGTCAATGACGGCACCGTTATCCCCGGAAACGATTTTGGTGTTCTTGATGATGTCCCACGCCGTCGCCCGGAGTTTGGGGCCGACCATGAGGACATCGGGGCAGACTGCCAGTGTTTCGCCGTTATGGGAAGTGTAAGAAGTCATGCGTTCGTAAGCGGCTTCGAATGCTTCACGGGAGAGGGCATCGCTTGCGGTATTGCAGATGACACTGGAACCGTATTTGTGTTCCTGATGGAAAAATGCCTTGCCGTCGATCCACTTGCTGTTTCCGGTGAGAGCTTCCACTGCCAGACGGTCCCAGAGCTGTCTGCCGGCCTGTCCCATCTGTGCGATGAGTGCGGAATACTGCTGCCAGTTATCGGTTTCGATGTCGCGGACCCGGATCTTGACGGTATCTTCGAATGCGCGTTCCACGAGACGGATGGACTGGGATTTGAGGTTTTTGACCTGTCTGGGGCCGATCCATTCACGCATGAAAGCGAATGTTTCGAGGAAGGGAAATTCGATAGCGGAATGATTGGGATCGCCATCGATCATGCAGAACTTTTCGTATACGGTGGGCGTGTTGTCGAATGCGTTCTGAAATTTGAGACTGTAAGAAGTCCGCATGGAGTTCAGAGTATCGGGATTGAGTTCCATAAGATGATTACCTTTCTTCTTTGATTACGATCAGGCGAGTTTGACCCAGCTCAAACCATTGTTCATATAGATTTCACCAGCGGCGGCTTCCGCAATGGCTTCCCCGCCGGTCCATGCCTTGGCAATGATGAGCAGTTTGCCGGGAAGTGAGGTCGCCGCCGGTTCCGGATCTTCACTGACCGTGAGCGCAACGGGGACCGTCACCGGCAGATTGCCGATCTCCACGATGACTTCGTTTCCGTCCACGTCCCGGAGCATCCCGGCGACGATATGATGTTCGCCGCCGATTTTCCCCACGGTCTGATCGTTGACGATGTAAACGGTCTTGCCGATGTCATTGACCGTGAGTGCTTCCTCCGCTGTGCCGTTTTCCAGACGGAACGCACCGGAGCGGACGTAAGCGTGTCCGTTGAACACGGCTTCGCAGATCCCTGCGACGACGATCCCTTCGGAGTCAGATGCTTCGACGGCTTTGCCGAGGGAGTCGATGGCGACGATCGCCCCGGGGAAGATGACGGCGTTTTCTGCGATTTCGAGTTTCCGGTTGAATCCGGCACATCCGCAGATGATTTCCCGTGTATTACGGGGTTCTTTGAGTGTACTCATGAGTTGTTGCCTTTCCTGTTGATTGGTTGTAAAAGGGTTCAGTCCATACATTTTTTCTTGTGCAGAAGATAATCCTCTTCCTTGAAGCCGAAACGCTGACAGGCGGCACGGTCTTCTGCGGTGAGGGTGGCATAATGATCTTCCGCGGGGAGTGCATCACGCCGGGTGGTCCCCTGGGGAATGATCACGGGCGCAGCCGCAAGATGAGCGGAGAGCTGCACGTTGTCCAGTTTTCCCCACCACTCTCTGGTTGAGGGGGTGATCTTGCCGTCCCGGATGCCCTGTTCCAGCAGTTCATCATGTTGTTTCTTTTCCTGCTGGATCCGGAGCTGCTTCAATTTTTCTTCGGCGTCGTTCAATTCCTTCCGGAGTTTCTCCAGATCTTCGTCTCTGCTGATGAGTTTTTGCAGCGCGGGGACGAGAAGCGCATCGGGCACGTCATCCTGAAGATTGAGGATGCGTCTGAACTCCGCCAGCAGTTCCACTTTTTCCGTGATGCCTGCTGCCAGCGATCCGTCATCGACAGAAGACGGATCGGCGGACAATGTCAGGGTGTCACGTCCCAGCAGACGGCTGAGTGCTTTTTCGACAGGTGTCATTGCATGTTCCTTTTGTTGATGTTTGTTATTGTGATCCGGGATATTCCCGGGCGTTTCCCGAACAACGGCGGATGCGGCAAGGGAATCCAGATGATTGATCGCCGGTTCATTTTCCAAAGCCACGCTGGTGACCCGTAAAGGCGGCTGGACCAGACCACGGATCGCCGGAGAGAAATAACGGTAGATCTTTTCCTGCATCAGACGATAAGCCGCTGGATTCCATTTGACTTTGATCCGCAGTTCATCCCCGCGGAGGAAGAGCGTACCGAATCCCATGGCAGCCACGCCGGAGGGGATCAGACGGAGACATTCGGACTCCTCCAGATTTTTTTCATTTGCCAGATAATGGAGATAATGATTGGAGTCCAGAGGGATCAGTTCTCCTTTATCATAAAAGTATTGCATGATCGACTCCATGTCCTCCCGCGTGAGATACAGGACCCCTTTTCTGCCGTTCCGGATAAACGCATTTTCACCGATCCGTAAAAGAGTCCATTCCACCGGCACCCCGTTTTTGTCCCGGATCACATTATTTTCCTTTGCGGAAAGTGTGATCCCGTCATGGAGCATCAGCTCCGCGTGTTCGATTTCACTTACTTTCATTTTCATCCTTTCGTTTGAGATGGATCCCGAACCGTTTGCCGATCTCCTCGGGATCCGCTTCCAGTCCGGCACTGTATAATGATGCCAGAGTCTGTGCAAAATGTGTCAGGTCTTCCGGCGGTTCCACACGGAAACGCAAGACCGGCACGGGGGCATCCGGCCCGTAATGGAACATAGTCCACGGAGCAGCCAAACCGGAACGGATGGTGGATTCGATCTTCCGGGCATCGGCTTCGAGGATATCCTGTCTGACTTTGCTCTGTGCATCTCCACCGCTCAACCCCGAGGACCGTCCGGAAGTTGCCAGCTGTCCGAGGATGACTTTCGTAATGGCATCGCTCATGTGAGAAATAATGGCTTCGTAAACCGTTCCGGAGTTACCGGCAGCACTCTGCAACAGTTCGATCTCCATGGCTTTGGAGAAGACCCCGCCGCCCCGTGGTCCGAAATTCCGGATGGCGTTCTGAACAGCGGCACGGTCTTTGTCGTATGCCGCCCGATCCAGTTTTGCTACAAGGAATGGCATCCCGTACCGTTCCGCAAATGCCATCCAGTCTTTCATGGGATAGGATTGGAAACAGTGGAGCCATGCGAGGGTACGGATCAAGCCGCCGCGACAGATATCGCTGCCGATCCGGTGATGCCAGTGAAAAAGGAATTTATATGGGGGGAGGGGACGTCCTTCGGGAGCCGCCCGTGTGATAAGTTGCGGTCCATCCGGATTCCGGAAAGAGAAGTGTCTGCCTTCGATGCCGCGGAACCCGAGGAGTTCCGCACCGTCCCAGATGATCTCCGAGACGGCATAGGGTGCAATAACAGCGCCGGAAAGATCGTTGATGAGATCCTGAAAGGAATCGAATTCATTGAGTTCTCCGACGGAACGCAATGCGTTTTCAAAATGTTGGGCGATCCGATATGCTTCGGGGGAATGTTCGGTCGCAGGCGGGGTGATCTGCCATTCACAACCAAGCAGCGTGTTGCGGCGGGTCGCCATGCTGTTCCGGATATCCCAGTTTTTTTCTTCCAGTTCCAGGGCAAGTTTACAGAGTTCCCCGGGTGATCCGTTATTGGCGCGCTCCATGAGATCGCGGATGGCGGAGGGGGTGAGTTCCTGTTGGATGAAACCGGCATTGCGGTCGATGGTTTCGTGAATGACACGATTGTTGGAGTTGTCGAATTGCATGGGCTTTCCTTTGTGTGAAAGATGATCAAAATGATGTTTCTTCATATTAAATCATGAATGTTATATAAAATACAGTTTTTATTTGAAAAATGAGTTAAAAATAACATTTATAGTTTATGCGATGTAAATTTTTTTTAAAAATTTTTAATTTAAAACTTGAAAATATCAGAAATTATGTTCTATTACGCACCGGAGTCTTGATGCTTTCTTCTCCGGAAAGGAGTGTGGATAAAAAGAAGCATAACACGAGAAATATTCACAGTTTATACAATGGAGTATTCAGTAACATGACAAAACAAAAAAAAAAGCCGTCAACAAGGATCAAACGCAGACTGCGGGTTCTGGGGATCTCCCAGACGGAACTGGCACATCGGCTGCAGAAGAATGTGTCACTGGTCAATTATTTCTGCATACATGGGGTGAAGACTGTGCGTGTTGCAAAAGAATATGCGCGCATACTTTGCTGTCGTCCGGAAGAATTATTGGAAATTTAACAGGGTATGGTATTTGAAATGGAGAAAGAGGAACAGAAAGGCGTGACATTGCAGGATGTATTGTCATGCGCCGTGGAACATGATAAAGCAATGAACAGAAAAACGGGGGGCAGGGCACCGATCCTGACAGAACGGCGGATCGTTTGTGCGCTTGACCGCGCCGCACGGTATCCGGACTGGTGGCATGTGAACCGGATCCATTTTTACAATCCGGAATTGAGTTACGGCAGGATCGCGCAACTGCTTGGGTTGAGCCGTCAATCGGTTTCACGCTGGATCCGCGATGTGGAGATCCCGGAAGATGATTATGATGCGCTTCCCCAAATATAAACTTGTTTTTACAGGTAGAGGATCCAAACAACAAGGAGTGCAAGTAATGCAAAAATAATCGTCGGAATGAGATTGAGGAGAAGGAGTTTACCTTCTTTTTTCTGCAATCCGACAGCGGCACAGGCAGCAATGATCCCGCTGATCCGGATCATGCTGCCGAGTCCGCCTCCTGTCACCTGGAGTGCAAAGAATGTTTCCGGCGGATATTCCAGCAGGTGTGCCGTATTCAGCTGCAGGGAGGCAAAAAGAATATTGGAAACGGTGCAGGACCCTGCAAAGAATGTGCCGAGAACACCCAGGAAGGGAGAGACGGCAATAAACGCTTTGCCCATTCCATCGGCAGCTGTTTGTGCCATAATGGAAAGCATCCCCGGGATATTCGCCGCGTTCTCATTGGAGAACACCATGATCTGCACCATTGCCGTACTGACGATGATCGCCAATGCAGCCATTTGCAGTTGCTTTGCAGTGTCAATGACGATCTTCCCCTGTTCTTTCCAGCTTAACCGCATCCAGAGTGCAGTACCCAGTGCCAGCAACAGAAACGGGAAAAGTCCGGGATTATTGAGCAGCATCCAGCGGAGTCCAGTACCCGATACATCAAAAAAGTCCGGAAGGTTCAGTATCCCATAGGAACGGAAGAACTTCCGCAGGGGAAGAAACTGTACCCGGGTGAGCAGCAGCAGAACAGTCAGCAGGATATAGGGCATCCATGCTTTCCAGACGGGGACTTCACCGGGAGTATCGGCGACACTGTTTATTTCGGGTTCATCGGGGAATCTCCACACATATTTCGGCACAAGGAACCGGAATTTGACACAGAATAACAGCAGTGGCAGACCGACAGCTGCGCCCATGATCGAGGGGAGTTCCGGTCCCAGATGGTTTGCGGTGAATTGCCAGGGCAGAATATAAACGGCGGCGGTCAGCAGTGTCAGGGGAAGGATCTCCAACATGGATCGCAGTTTCCGTTTTCCTTTGGAGAGCAGGATCATGATCACGATCGCACAGAATGGGAGCAACGCGCCGGAAAGCCCGGAAACGATCGTGAAAGTCTTCATCATCACTATATTGAACTTTTCCGGTTCCAACCCCATATCAAGCAGATTCTGTGATGTCGTATTCAGTGCAGTGAAAAAAGGCGTGCCCACGCCGCCGAAGGCAACGGGGAGCGTATTACAGATCAACGCAACTGCAACTGCTGTGAATGCGGGGAACCCCAGGCTGACCAGCAGGGGTGCGACCACTGCCGGAGCTGCCCCGAACCCCGCAGCTCCCTCCATCAACCCGCTGAAAAGCCATCCGATGATCAGGACCTGGATCCTGCGATCATCGCTGATATGATGAAAACTGTTGCTGATACTGCGGAGCATACCGGTTGCTTTCTGCACATTGAGCAGAAGTACGGCACCGAATATGATCAGGACGATATCCAATGCTTTGAATATGCCGTTAAGGGTCGCCGCACCGATCACGGCGCAGTTTACTTTCCAGAAAATCATTCCGTTGAGGACGGTGAAACACCATGCGGCGGCAAGGGATTTTCCGGGTGAGATCCGGAAAACGGTCATCATGATCACAGCCGTGAGGATGGGCAATACAGCAAGAAAGCAAAACATACTACGATCTTTCCTTAAAAATTTTGCGTAATGTACACCTTTTTTTTCAGAAATCAAGTTGCAATTTGCGTAATGTCTGCTATTTTATAATAACCTTAATTTTTACCAACCCAAAACAAGGAAAAAAGAAAATGGACACAGAAACAATGTGTAATGCTCCGGAAACTGCATGTCAGTTTTTCGAATCCATCGCCGAATGGTTTACTTCTCAACCCGGTAACCTTATTACGGCAGCCATCATCCTCGGTATCGCCGTGGTCGCAGCCGTGATCATCAATGCCGTTTGCCGTGCGATTGCCGGTAAATGTGTGAAAGATGGTGAGCCCACGACTGCCGGACTGATCCTGAAAGCAGTCGGCAAGCCCGTATTCCTGCTCCTGATCGCCAGCGGTATCGACGTCGCTCTGCATGTCCTCCGTATTACGGAACGTGCGGAAAACATCATCAGCCGTACTTACCAGGCTGTGTTTATTGTGCTGGCTGTCTGGGGTGCGCTCCGTATCGTGAAAGTCATCAACGACCGCACCATTTCCAAACTGGAAGAAAAGAATGCAGTGTATAATGTGCTGTTGCTCAACCTGCTCCGCCGTACAGTCAAGGCTGTTGTCTGGGTCGTTGCGATCCTTTTCATTGCGAAGAACTCCTTTAATCTTGACATCACCGCCATGCTCGCCGGTGCCGGTGTCATCGGCTTGGCTATCGCTTTTGCCGCACAGAATACCATTGCCAATATTTTCGGCGCGATCACATTGATCCTGGATAAACCCTTCACCGTCGGCGACCGTATCCTTGCCGGTGGAAAAGATGGTATTGTGGAAAGTATCGGACTGCGCAGCACAACTCTGCGTACGCTCAACGGGACCCGGATCGCGGTTCCCAACAAGGAACTTTCTGAAGTTTCCATTGAAAACCTTTCCAGCCGTTCCAACTTCAAACAGACCTTCGATATCGGTCTGGTATACAGCACCACCGATGCTCAGATGCGGCGCGCTGTGGAAATCCTGCATGAGATCCTGGATAACAATTACGGCTTCGATATGCAGAACTTCCCCCCGAAGATCGCGTTCGGCGAAATGAAAGACTTCTCCCTCAATATCGGGGTCGTTGTCTGGTTCCCCACCACGGACTTCTTTGAAATGATGGGACTCCGTGAAAAAGTCAACTTCGAGATCCTCAAACGGTTCAACGAAGAAAAACTGGAATTCGCATTCCCCTCTCAGACCCTTTACCTTGCCGGCGATACGGTCAGACCTGTCCTCGTCAAGAATTCCTGAGTGAATCATGCTGAAGACCAATGTAATGCGTCTGCTTGAACACGCCGTGATCAAACACGGCGTGCATGAGTATGATATCTCCGACGGCAGACTCGACGCCGTTTCCATGGCGGAAAAAATGGGCGTCGATAAGGACATGGTCTTCAAAACCCTGGTGACGGTCAACCCGGAAAAACAGTACTTCGTATTCGTGATTCCGGGTCCCGCCACTCTGGACCTCAAAAAGGCCGCCAGAGCCTCCCGTTCCAAAAGCATCGTGATGATCCCCCAGAAAGAGCTGTTCCCGCTCACCGGATACATCCACGGAGGCTGTTCCCCCATCGGCTTGAAAAAGCCGTTCCCTGTTTATATTGATGAGACCGCACAGCTCTTTGATGAGATCCGCGTCAGCGGCGGACATGTGGGTGTCAGTATTTCCATCGAACCGGAAACGCTCCGGAATTTTGTGAACGGCACATTCGCCGATCTGATCTCAATCGCCTGATCCTTTGGCATCGATCGCCTTCCGGATGCCGTCAGCGGCAAAATTGAAACTGGTTACCGTGAGAAAGATCGCCAGTCCCGGCCATAACATCAGATTCCAGTAGGTCAGCGGGTCCGCAAACGCTTCCCGCAGAAGTTCGCCCCAGCTTGCCGAAGGATCCTGTACGCCGAACCCGAGAAAGCTCAAACTGTTTTCCGCAAGGATCGCTCCCGCCACATCAAATGCACAGGAGACAAAAATCGGGCCTGCCGCATTGGGCAGCAAATGAAACAGCAGGATCCGCCAGGTGGGTAAACCGATACTCTCACAACTCTGGATGTATGCCATCTGCCGTTGTTTCAAAACTTCGCCGCGCACCAGACGGCACAGTCCGGGCCACCCCGTGAACCCCAGTACGGCGATCACAAGCAGGATGGATTGCCGGGAACCGTAGTCAAGCATCAGAGCCATCAGGATCAGCAGCAGAAGAAACGTGGGAAAACAGATCACGATCTCCACAAGTCGCTGTACGATCATGTCGATGCGCCCGCCTTTATACCCCGAAAACAACCCGATCACGGTCCCAAGAAATAACGAGATCGCAGTCGCAAGAAAACCCACTGCCAGGGAAACACGGGCACCATATACCATCCGCGCAAATACATCCCGTCCCACCTGATCCGTGCCGAACCAGTGCCGTGCGGAAGGTTTTCCGTAGATCTCCGACGATGTTTCAAAGGGACCGTATGGGACCGGCGCAAAAATGGTAACGCATCCCCGTTCTGCACCTTCTTCCGCCAGCATCCGGTAATCGGATTTATTCATCACGCTTCTGGAAAAGAGAAAGGGCAGGGCGAGCAGAAGAAGCAGGGCGGCCAGTCCCCAATTCCGCCAACGGTTTTTCCAGCGTTTCGTGAAAAAACAATACAGTCCGCCAAAAAGAAAGGCAGGGAACAGGTAGTTGAAAAGACGTTCCACCAATGCCTCCTGGCAATCCGGCGCGATATAATCCCGGAACGCTGGACTTTCCCATACGCCGTTCATATTGGTGAGCCAGGGACGTCCATTGACCAGAAACGGGGCAAGGATCGCCAGTGAACACAGGAGAACAATAAAGACAAGTCCGGCGACTGCCGCTTTATCCCGGAAAAATTTCCGGATCGTCAGAGTGCGTGGATTCAGTTCACCGGTATTGGCTGGATTCATTGGGCAATCCCGAACAGCATGGCGAGTTCCCGTTGAAGAACGGGGGTGAGGTCGGCACAGTCATCCGCCTTCAAACGCCGGATGAGTTCCGCCTGCGGAAAGAAATTGAGTTCATCGATTTCATCCGCAGGAAACGCGAATGGTCCGATCGACTCCATGCGGTATACCGTCACCAGTTCCGATTCCAATTCATTATGGATCCGGTAATCGAATAAATGAACGAACGAAGTCATATCCGGTTTGAGTCCGATCTCTTCTTCCGTTTCCCGCAGCAATGCTTCTCCGATCGTTTCCCCGGCGGAAACGTGTCCGCCCACCGAAGAATCCCATTTGCCCGGCTGGATCAGTTTGTTCTCCGCCCGTTTCTGCAGCAGAATATCGCCTGTGACCGGGTGAAATACCAGAACATGGACCGCGCGATGCCACAAGGTGTTGTCACCATGACACTGTTTCCGCGGCGCGATGCCGATGACTTCACCCGTATCGGGATTGAGGATATCCAGCATTTCTTCGGACATGATCAGGCATCCTTTTCTGCGGGAAGGAACAGGATCTTATTGTTGTCCAGAACGGCACGGATCCCTTCTCCTTTCCGGAATGTTCCGCGGAGGATCACATCGGAAAGCGGATCTTCGATCATGCGTTCCACCATTCTGCGCAACGGACGTGCGCCGTACTCTGCCTGCACATCCTGATCCAGAAGATAACGGATGACCTCCGGTTCCACCGTAAGTTTCTGTCCGGCTTCCTCAAGTCGTTTTGCGAGTTTATTGACTTCCAGCGTGATGATCTTTTCCAGATCTTCGCGGACAAGTTTCCGGAATACAACGACTTCATCCAGACGGTTGATAAATTCCGGCTTGAACCGTTTTTTTGCGATTTCCAGCAAACGGTCGCCAGTCTTCTGATTCTTTTCCACTTCACTCCCGGCAAAGCCCAGAGCACCGCCGCCCTTCGCAAGCACTTCCGCACCCACATTGCTGGTCATGATGACCACCGTGTTCCGGAAATCGATACGCCGTCCCAGGGTATCCGTCAGCTTCCCTTCTTCCAGGATCTGCAGGAACATGTGCATCACGTCCGGGTGTGCCTTTTCGATCTCATCGAACAAGACCACGCTGTATGGATGACGGCGTACTTTTTCTGTCAGTTCGCCGCCGTCACCGTGTCCCACATATCCCGGCGGGGAACCCACCAGACGGCTCACGTTGAATTTTTCCATGTATTCGGACATATCCACCTGGATCAGTGCATCGGCACTGCCGAACATGAATTCCGCCAATGCTTTTGCCAGAAGTGTCTTACCCACCCCGGTGGGCCCCAGGAACATAAAGGAGCCGATGGGGCGTGCCGGATCTTTCAGGTTCGCCCGGGAACGCCGCAGGGAACGTGCGATGGAAGATACGGCATCATCCTGTCCGATGACAGTCTGCGCCAAATCATTTTCCATATTGAGCAGGCGTCCGGTCTCGCCGGATTCCATTTGCTGTACGGGGATCCCGCTGAGTTTGGAAAGGACTTCTGCGATATCATTTTCGGTGATGCATGGTTTGGAGCGTTCCGTTTCATTTTTCCATGTGGAGACAGTGGCTTCGATCTGCTGTTTTAACGCCCGTTCCTGATTCCGGAGTTCCGCCGCTTCTTCGAATTTCTGCTCGGTGATGGCATTATCTTTCTGCTGTTTGATTTCTTCCAGCTGTTTCTCCAACGGGCGGAGATCCGGAGCCTTTTTCATGTTCTGAATACGCACACGGGCTCCCGACTCATCCATCAGGTCAATGGCTTTATCCGGCAGAAAACGTCCGCTGATATACCGGTCTGCCAGTTTCACCGCAGCCTCAATGGCATCCGGCGTGTAACGGACACCATGATGTTCCTCGTATTTCCCTTTCAATCCCATCAGGATCTTAACGGCATCCTCCGGGGAAGGGGGATTGACGATGACAGACTGGAACCGACGTTCCAGAGCGGCATCTTTTTCAATGCCTTTCCGGTATTCATCCAGGGTGGTCGCGCCGATACATTGCAGTTCCCCGCGTGACAACGCCGGCTTGATGATGTTGGCGGCATCCATGGTCCCTTCGGGGGAACCTGCGCCGACCAGCGTATGGAGTTCGTCGATAAAGAGGATCGCCACGCCGGAGTTCTGTACTTCATCCAGTACCGCTTTGATCCGTTCTTCGAATTGTCCGCGGTACTTTGTGCCTGCGACCATCAGTGTGAGGTCGAGGGAGAAGATCTGTTTCCCGGCAAGGATTTCCGGTACGTCACCGGCGGCGATCTTTTCCGCAAGACCTTCCACGATCGCGGTCTTGCCCACGCCCGCTTCCCCGATCAGCACCGGATTGTTTTTTGTACGGCGGCACAGAATCTGAATGACCCGTTCGATCTCATCCTGGCGTCCGATCACGGGGTCCAGCTTACCGGTTTTTGCCAATTCCGTCAAGTTTCTGCCGAAGGTGTTGAGAGCCGTGAGATTTCCGAATGGGGCATTGCTTTCCTGGGGCGGAGTCACACCCGTTTTTGCCGATTCGGAATCGGGGGTGTACGTCGGCTCCAGAGCGGCAAGCACTTTCTTCCGCAGAGACTCTGCATCCACGTTCCGTTCAGCCAGGATCCGGGCGGCATTGCTTTCACCGTCATGCAGGATCGCCAGCAGAAGGTGTTCGGTCCCGATGTAGTTATAATTCATTGCTCTTGCTTCTTCGGCGGAGAGCAGAATGATCTTTTTCAACCGTTTTGTGATTGGTTTGTTCATCCCGGCGATCGCCAATGCGGCATCTTCCTCATTGACCGCGCGGACCAATTCATCCCGGAGCGAGTTCAGATCCACGTTCAGACTGCGGAGACTTTCCACCGCGATCCCTTCTTCCAGATTGATGATCCCGAGAAGAAGATGTTCTGCTCCGATACATTTATGATCAAGCCGGTTCACTTCCCGTAACGCGCCGATAAATGCCTGACGTGAACGTGGGGTAAGATTTTTCAAGCAACTGTGGAGAGCATCTAATTCAGACATAAAACGGAATCCTTCCTCTGTTTATTTTTCTTCCGCGGAATAATACCCGTTGTTTGCCAGTACGGACTGGAAAATACGATGGTGTTCCTGTGTCATTGCAAAAAATTGCAGTGACACCTGTTTCTTCAAATCCTGGAAGATATGGGCTGGTACATGCAGTTTTTCCGCAGCTTCCAGAAGAACGTTCAAGGCGAACAGCTGTGAATACCGTTTGCCGTTGCTCTTCAAATACATGACCTGCGCTTTGTCATATACTTCACCCCAGCGTCCCAAATGTTTAAGTATGTTGAGCCGACATTCATATACACCCATGTCCCCGGGAATCAGTTGTTCGATCTGATCCAACAGTCCCAATTTGATTTCCGGGGTGAGATCCGGACGCATGACTTCCGCTCCAAACAGGACTGCCGCAGGGCGGACCAGTTCCACCGGGACAAAAAACTGTGTCCGGTTATGGATCGCCTGGTACAGTTCCGGGTAATTATCCCCGATTTCCCGGCGGATCGTGCGGTATTCTTCCATGTATTCCTTTTTGTGTGACATGGTGTATTGATTATCATGTTCCCGATACAGCAGACGGTATTCATCCACAAACAGAAGATCTTTTTTCAATGCAAGGGAGACCCACATGGTCACATCCACAGGTCCTTTGATCTCCGTATGGAACAGAGGAGAACTGTATCCGCCCACTTCTTTCAAGTCGGACATGCGGATGAACATGGCATTGTGTGTGGTGCGGGGGAGGTAGGACATCACAAATACGCTGTGATCGCCGCCGCCGTTCCGGGAAAGGTCCCGGTTATCCTTGAAATAACGTTTCTTCCCGTATGTTGCCGCAATGTGCGGATTTGCATCCAGAAATTCCATGTTGTTATCCAGATTGAACGGAAGAAGAATGTCATCGCAATCAAACGGCATAAAATAATCGCCTTTTGCTTCTTCCACCAAACGGCTGTAGGAATATTTGATCCCTTTGTTACCGGGATTTTTCAATACACGGATAAATTTATATTGCTTTGCATATTCTCTGGCGATGTCTCCATCTCCGCCTTCCGGAGAGCCGTCATCGCAAATCAAAAGTTCCGTATCGGTGCGATCTTTGATCACTGCAAGAATGGAATCCAATGCAGAGCGGAAAAAAGGTTGTTTCTGATAACAGGAAACTGCTACTGTTAAACGGATCTTGCTTTTTCTTCTTTTTGCCATGATATTCACCATGCTTTTTCGCTTGCTTCTTTATAATAATAAAGGGGAATATAGCATCTATTTCACGCTTTTCAAGCAAAAATAAAAAAAATCCCGGAACCTTTTCCGGTCCCGGGAGAATGATATGTTTCCCTTATGCTTCCACAAGCACTTCCGGTTCATCCAGAAGCCCAAGCGGTACCAGGATCTTATCCGGATGTTCAAACTGTCTCAACTGCCAGGAGCCGCACCAGCCAGGCGTACTTTCTCCATTGGGCAGGTAGAACGGACCATGGGAGTTCCGGCGGGAGCCGTATACATTGATCACAAGTTTATTTTCACCGTCACGGATCAAATCTGTCACCTCCACTTCGTACGGAGCCCAGCCAACCGGGATCAGTTCCGAACCGTTGACGGATACTGCAAATGCACTTCCCTGCCAGCCATTGACTTTGATGAATGTGCGTTTGCCTTTTTCTGCCCGGAAACTGCGTGTATAACGGAGGGACCCGGAATAATTGGGCAGCCCGGCATCGCAGACATCGCCGCAGGAGAACGTTGCGGGCAGTTCGATCAGAGTGTCCGTATTCTTTTCCACGCCGAATTCGCCCAGCAGGAACATGGATTCCAATCCGGGCAGGAGTTCATGGTATTTCCCGGCAAGTTCGATCACGTTTTCCCCTTCTTTCAACATTGCAGCAGGAAGTTCCAGACGGCGCAGGGAGGGATCGATCCACCAGGAGGCATCTTTCTGTTCCAATGTCGCGCCATTGACTTTGATCGTGTAAAGATCCGGACGTTCCAATGCCAGATACAGTTCACCGGTGGGCAGGGCCTTGCAGGTGAAATCATAACGCAGAACAAGATCCAGCTGTCTTTCCGGTGTTTCCTGATGTGCGGTCAGCCAGGGCTGCGCCATACTTCCGCCCCGGTCCGGTTTGTCAAGAACCTTGCGCAGTTCCGTATCCACGTTCAGAACATAATCTTTCGCTTTCCATTCGCCGCCATCAATACAGTAAGCGCACTGGTCGAGAACGAGTACGTTCTGTTCATCACGGTCGATCTTCCAGCCGTCGGCAGGCAGTTTGATACTTTGCAGGGAGACTGGTTTCTGCGGCATCGGTTTCGCTTCGATCTCTTTCTCCGTGATAAAGAACAACCGGGAGCCCAGTTCCACAAAAGAGGTGCGGATCGTGGCTTTCCCGTTCGCAACTTCACCGTCCGCATGATAGATCTCACCGGTCTTCAAGTTCAATTCATAGACTTTGCCGCTGACTTCATTCACGGTCACGGTGACACTGGGGAATACCAGTTTACGATCTTTCACCCGCGGGGCTCCGTCATTATTCCGGGGCACTACACCCACATTGCAAAGGAAGATCGTCTGGAAATCTTCTCCCTTACGCAACAGATAAAGCGCTGGCAGGATCTCGCCGCCGTCCTCCCCGGTCACAGAGACACGGCGCACCGCAGGTGACATCATTTCCACCATGTTGTCTTTCGTGACAGAAGTAAAGGCTTTGTATGTTTCCGCGGCTTCCGTGGAACGTTTGCCGTCCACATACGCCGGGGGAGTATCCAGATAGAAGACTTTGCCCCCTTTCGCCGCAAATTCACGCAGAAACGCCAGCGTTGTCCCGCGGATCTCCACCATGTGCGGGATGAGGACTGCTTTATAAGCCGCCTGTGCGATCCGGATCCTGCCTTCTTCCACAACGCAATGACGCGTCATGACTTCTTCATCCCCGTAGTCGAAGTCCAGGTGATGTGTCAACAGGATATTACGGGTTTCGAACATTTCAAGATCCCAGGGGGATTCCTCGGTGAAACTGCGGTCTTTCATCGGCATGACCGACCAGGCAGATTCTTCCGGGTGGATCACAAGCAGATCACGCTGTTCTTCGCCGTCAGAGAGTGCAGCATTCAACCGGGCAAAGTAGTCCTCCACCAGCGGAAGCTGTTTGTACCAGGAGGACTGGAACGAAATACTTGCCGGGTAATCCCGTTTCGCTTGTGCTTCCATGGAGTACCAGGCAAGATGCTGACAACGCAGGTTGATCCCCAGTGCGAACTGCCAGTCACCCAACGCTTTATGTCCGAAGAACGGGAAGTCCCAACCCGTACAGCCGTAAGTTTCGCTCAATCTCCAGCGACGTCCGAACTGATGCGCCATACTGGTACACTGTTTGGCGGTATCATAGATCAAGTTGTGTTCGGTCAAAAGGTCGATCCCGGGTGCCTGCATGTATTCGTAAAAACGCATGGCTGCGCCCACCTGAAGCTGCTGGGCAAACAGGGAATCTTCCAGCAGGACATGTCCCGTGGATTCGATCCCGGCTTTCTCGCAGAACTCATAGATCGGTTTCGCATAGGAATTCACAAAGAGTTCCGTGCTGATCTCCATATATTCACGGTGCAGCGGGGAAATCGCTTCCCCTTCAAAACGGTACAGCAGTTCCGGAAGACGCGCCAGAATGTCACTGCCGAATTTTTCTTTCACCAGTTCCGGGATCCGATCCGTCCATTGAAGTTCCTTGTGCGCCTGCCCGTGGAAGAAATTCGGTTCATCGGTGAAGATGCCCGGTATCGTTTTTCCAAAATACTTCCCGCTTTTTTCCAGATATTTTTCGTGGGTGACGCGGATGAATTCCGCCGTCGCTTCCGGATTCATGGTGTCCAGATACGTCTGATTGTTGAACCAGGAACTTTCTTGCGCAAGAACGCGGTGGAACACATAAACTTTTTCCCCTTCCTTGCGATCGGATTCCGCTTCGATCCTGCGGTATGACTTCATCGTTTTTTCATCGTCACTCAATGTGATCGCAAAAAGTCCGAAACAAATGGAATCTTCTTCCTTGTACTTGGGAAGTTCGCCGCCGGGCTCGATTTCCACCGGGATCAGATAGCGGATACGGAATTCTTTGTTTTTCGTCACAAGTCCGCCCGCCGCTCCGGAGGGCCAACGGTCTTCATCGTAAAGCCAGGCACGCATGTTCAGCTTTTCCGCTTCATCGGCACAGGCGTTGATACATTCAAAGAACTCATCGCTCAAATAAGGCGTATTCAATCCCACGCGGGCGTGCATGAAAAATCCACCCAATCCCATTTCGTGGAAGATCCGGATCTGACGGCGCAGTTCATCGGGGGAAAGTTTCGTGTTCCATGCCCAGAAGGGGGCGGCACGGAATTCCGACGGCGTGTTTTTCACATTCTCAAGGATGTTGCTTAACATCGTAATATCTCTCCTATCATTGTTGTGTTTTATAACAGCTCATAACATACAGTATGATAGCATTCCGTGCAAATTTTTTTCCATAAAAAACAGAAAAAAGTTTGCACGTTTTGCTTATGCTTCCACCAATATTTCCGGTTCATCCAGAAGACCCAGCGGTGCCAGAATCTTATCCGGATGCGCAAAACAACTCATCTGCGCCGGACCGCACCAGCCGGGGGAGATTTCTCCGTCATGAAGATAAAACGGTCCGTGTGAGTTCCGGCGGGAACCGAAGATATTGATTTTAAGTTCATTTTCGCCATCACGGATGAAGTCTGTCACTTCCACTTCGTATGGAGCCCAGCCGACCGGGATCAGTTTCGAACCGTTGACGGAAACACCGAACGCAGTCCCTTCCCAGTTGTTGACTTTGATGAACGTGCGTTTGCCTTTTTCCGCCCGGAAATTGCGGGTATAAGTGAGTGCCCCGGAATAATTGGGCAGCCCGGCATCGCAGACATCGCCGCAGGAGAACGTTGCGGAGAGTTCGGTCAGGGTGTCTGTATTCTTTTCCACACCGAATTCACCCAGCAGGAACATGGATTCCAGTCCAGGCAGAAGTTCATGGTATTTCCCGGCAAGTTCGATCACGTTTTCCCCTTCTTTCAGCATCGCCGCAGGAAGTTCCAGACGGCGCAGGGAGGGATCCACCCACCAGGAGACATCGTGCTGTTCCAACAGAACACCATTGACTTTGATCGTGTAAAGATCCGGACGTTCCAATGCCAGATACAGCGCACCGGAGGGCAGGGCGTTACAGGTGAAATCATAACGCAAGACGATATCCAGCTGATTTTCCGGTATTGCTTGCGCCGATGTCAGCCAGGGCTGTACCATTTGTCCTCCACGCCCGCGGACTCCCAATGCTTTGCGTAAAGCCTGGTCCACTTCCAGAATGAACGTTTTCGGTTCATATTCCCCGCCGTTGATGGAGTAACTGCATTGGTCAAGGACCAGTACATTCGGTTCGTCCCGCCGGATCTTCCATCCATCGGCAGGAAGTTTCTGACTTTTTACGGAGGCCGGGAATAACGGTCTTTCCTTTGCAGGCAGTTCGTTTTCTGTTATGAAGAACAAACGGGATTCGATTTCGGAAAATGAGGTCCGGATCGTTGCTTTGCCGTCCACGACTTCGCCGTCAGCATAATAGATCTCCCCGGTCTTCAAGTTCAATTCATAAATCCTGCCGCGTACATCATTCACTGTGACAGTCGCGACGGGATAGACCAGATTACGGTATCTTACCTGCATCCCGCCATTGTAATTATTCGATTTCATCCCCGTATTGCAAAGGAAGAGCGTTTGGAAATCATCCCCCTTACGCAACAGATAAAGTACCGGCTCGATCTCGTTGCCGTCTTCCCCGGTCACAGAAACACGCCGTGCCGCCGGGGATATACGCTCCACCATGTTTTCTTGTGTGACGAAAGTGAAGGCTTTGTAGGTTTCCGCCGCTTCCGTGGAACGTTTGCCGTCCACATACGCAGGTACTTCGCCCATGTAAAACACATGGCCGCCATTTGCCGCGAACGCACGCAGAAACGCCAGCGTTGTCCCGCGGATCTGCGCCATGTGCGGGATCAGGACCGCTTTATAAGCTGCCTTTGCGATCCGGAGCTTCCCGTTTTCCACAACGCAATGGCGGGACATGACTTCTTCGTCTCCGTAGTCGAAGTCCAGATGATGGATCAGCAGCTGATTGCGCATTTCGATAAACTCAACATCCCATGGGCATCTTCCGGTAAAGTGACGATCCTTCAGCGGGGTGACAGACCAGGTCGATTCTTCCGGGTGGATCACCAGCAGATCACGCTGTTCTTCCCCTTCCGAAAGCGCGGCACCCAAACGGGCAAAATAATCTTCCACCATGGGAAGTTGTTTGTACCAGGAGGATTGGAACGAAATACTCGCCGGATAATCCCGTTTCGCTTCCCCTTCCATGGAGTACCAGGCAAGGTGCGGACAACGCAGGTTGATCCCCAGCGCATACTGCCAGTCACCCAACGCTTTGTGTCCGGAAAACGGGAAATTCCATCCCGTACAGCCGTAAGTCTCGCTCAATCGCCAACGGCGCCCGAACTGATGCGCCATACTGGTACATTGTTTCGCTGTATCGTAGATCATGGAGTGTTCCGTCAGCAGGTCGATCCCCGGTGCGTGCATGTATTCGTAAAAACGCATCGTCGCTCCGACTTGCATCATTTGTGCGTAAACCGTATCTTCCTGCAGAACATGTCCCGTGGATTCGATCCCGTTTTGTTCGCAGAAATCATAGATCGGTTTCGCAAAGGATTTGACAAAAAGATCCGTCGTGACATTCATATATTCCCGATAAAGCGGGGAAATCGTTTCTCCCTCAAAACGGTATAACAATTCCGGAAGACGCGCCAGAATATCCGAACCGAACTGTTCCTTCATCACTACCGGGATGCGATCGGTCCACGCCATCTGTTTTTTTGCATTGCCGCCATGGAAGAAATTGGGCTCATCCATGAAAATGCCGGGGACTGTTTTTCCGAAATACTGTTTACATTCCTTCTTGTATTTTTCGTGGGTGACACGGATAAATTCCGCAGTCGCCTCCGGATTCAACGTGTCAAGATACGTTTGATCGTTGAACCAGGAACTGGGCTGTGTGATGGTGCGCTGGAACGCATAGACCGTTTCCCCTTCTTTCCGGTCCGTTTCCGCTTCGATCTTGCGATAGGACTTCATCGTTTTTTCATCGTCACTCAACGTGATCGCGAAAAGTCCCAGGAAAAGCGAGTCCGGATACGCGGGGATCTGCTCCCCGATTCCGATTTCGTCCGTCGTCAGAAAACGCAGACGGTACTCCTTGTTCTTCGTTACAAGTCCGCCCGCCGCACCGGAAGGCCAGCGGTCTTCATCGTAAAGCCAGGCACGCATGTTCCGCTTTTCCGCTTCATCGGCACAGGCATTGATACATTCGAAAAATTCATCGCTCAAGTAAGGCGTATTCAAGCCCACACGGACGTGCATGAAAAATCCGCCCAGTCCCATCTCGTCGAAGATCTTTATCTGACGGCGCAGTTCTTCGGGGGAAAGTTTGGTATTCCATGCCCAGAAGGGGGCGGCACGGAATTCCGACGGCATATTTTTGACATTTTCAAGAATACGGTTTAACATCGTAATGTGACTCCTTGTTGTGTTTATTTTGTGTAACAGGCATTACCATACAGCATTATCACTTGTATTGCAAATTTCTTTTTCAAAAATAATGCAAAAAAATCGCCGTACCCGTTTCCGGATACGGCGTTTGAATAATACTCTGTATTCGCAGTATTATTTTTCCGTGGGAACCACGATACCGCGGATGATGATGTTCTGGCAGAAGATGAAGACCAGAAGAGTCGGGATCGCAGCGATTACCAGAGCGGCAAAACCGACAGACTGGGATGCACGCTGCTGCAACTGATACAGGTACACCATCATGGTCCACATGGATTCTTTCTGACAGAGCAGGAACGCCAGCATGAAGTTGGCGTATGCGCCTGTGAACGCACCCAGCGCAATCACCGAAAGAATCGGCTTGGAAAGCGTCATGGCGATGTTCCAGAAGATGTTCCATTCGCTGGCACCGTCAAGCGATGCAGATTCAAAAAGTTCCTTCGGCAAGCTGTCGAAGAAGCCTTTCAGCAGGAAGATACTGTAACCATTCGCCATACCGGGCAGGATCAGCGCGGCAAACGTATTCAGAAGTCCGATTTCCTTGACCAGGAGGAACTGGGGAATACCGAGCACCATGCTGGGGAATGCCATCGGCAGCATCAGGAACAGCAGGATCTTGTAGGAAGATGCCGGTTTGTAACGGGAGAGACCGTACGCACACAGCGGGTTCACCAGCAAGGCTGCGAGCACTGCAAGGAAACAGTAGATGATCGTGTTGACTGCTGCATTCCCGTTGAGGAAGAGCGTTTCGAAGACCATCAGATAGTTCCGTTTCAGATATTCGCGGATGAGGAGACCTCTGTTTTTCTCCAACTGCACAAATTCGTATTCCAGAATGGGCAGATTGACCGTTTCAAAGGATGCCGCAGACTTCTGCCATGCTTTGTTGAGTTCCGCAATTGAGTTGTTGTACTTCTTGGCAAGGAATTCTTCCCACTGGTGCTGGAAACGTTCCGGTTCCGCAACACGGTACATATCTTTCATCACGCCGGATTTGATCAGGTTGACATAGTTTTCTCTGACCTTGTCGGTGTAATGGACTGTATCATCCGGGTAAGCATTGAATGCAGGGATCTCGTTGATCGCGGTGATCGTCATATCGAAGTCATTGGACATCTTTGTGAAGTCACATTTGCCGTCCACGGTGTAAAGTTTGACCGTGTTGACACGATATTCGGAAAGCGCCTGACGGTTGAGTGCGATATCTTTTGCGGGGAGAGATTCCACAAATTCACGCCAGTCATCAGAAGCTGCCAGGTTGAATTCACCGTACGCATTTTCCTGCAGTTTGATATCGCCAAAGGTCTTATAGCCGCGTTCGTAGGCTTCATTGTATTTCTGAATGTCGCCATTGAAACGGTTTGCCAACCATTTACGGTATTCAAGTGCAAGATGATTGATCTGCAAGGCATCCGCAGGGATTTCCGCAGTTTTGTTTTCAGCGATCTGCTTGAGCAGTGCATCATAGTCCGCTTTCGCCTGTGCAGGGAAATCTGCGGGCAGGGCGGTAAAACCATCAAGTTCCGGCAGCTGATTGAAGGAGCGGTAGGTGACTCCCCACGCCTTGTTCAATGCTGCAACCGTTTTGTATTTGTCCTTGACAAAATTGATCCAGAGTCCACTGACCGTAGAGTTTCCGTACAGGAAGTCCATCCAGTCTGCACGGGTCACACCGGAAAGGGGTGCGACAGCAGGGAGAACCAGATCCTTATGTGTCTTGTCTGCAATGTCAATACGATAGACTTTCGCCATGTCTTCATAGCTGCCGTACTTCTTCAGCAGGAATTTCTTCCACTGTTCCGTGGCTTTTGCAGGATCCACGGTGATGAATGCGGGATTCAAAGACGTTTTGACAAAGTCTTCCCACTGGGCAGCCAGACGGGGATTATCCGTCGGAACAGTTGCGGGGAGCACAACATCGCTCCAGCAGTTGTATTTTGTACCGAGTTTTGCATTGATCACATCCAGGTCATTGCCGATATTCTGACGGAGTACGCTGATGAATTCACCTTCCAGGTTCTGCCAGATGCAGGTCAGATCCGGGTCTTCAATGCTTTCTTTGAATTCAAGAAGAAGTCTCTGGAAGCCTTTGCTGTAATCGACCGTTGCACGGCGTGCAACAAAGGATTCGATCGGAAGACTGATTTCACTCCAGTGATTGTATTCCAGGTCAAACTCTTCATTGAGTTTTGCGATCCCGCCGGCATCGTCACCGTAAACCGGGTGATTCTCCAGCCAGGAACGGAAGCGGCGGACCATGAGAGGGTTGACCCCGCTTTCGAATGCCATACCGATACAATACCAGTAATGTCCTTTTGTTTCGCGCATTTCTTTGAGGAACAGCTCATAATCTTTGATCTGCACCAGAGAAATGTCGTTCGGTATTTCTACCGTGTCGAGAGTATACAGCGGTGTTTTGAACGAGCGGAATGCCCGTGTGGTGTCACCGTTGTATTTTGTCGAGATGTGCTTCCGGAAGAGTTCCCAGTCGTCATGCAGGTACTGCGGAACGACGGTGAAGTTCGAGAAGTCCACGTTGCTTTTGAAAGATCCGGAAAGCATAAGAAGAAGCGGGTACACCATTGTCGCAGATCCGAGGATCAGGATCAAATGGATACAGATGTTCAGGACTTTGACTTTCCAACTGCGTTTTTCAACTTGTCCAATAATCATGATATCATTTTCCCGTAGTTTTGAATTCCATGTTCGAGAGTCTCTTCAGGTTGTAGATCGTGAAGAGAAGGGTCGTGACGCCGAGGATCCACGCCATGGCGATAGCAGAGCCGAACCGCAAGTTGGTATAGGCTTCTTTGAAGATGTGCAATTCCGCCACTTCCGTGTTTGCCCGACCGAAGGTCATGATCATGATGTTGCCGCCGCTCTGCGCCGCACCGATGAACGCACCAACAAAGTTGATGATGATCAGCGATTTGATCGTAGGCAGGGTGACGTGCCAGATCTTCATGAAGAAGTTGGCTCCGTCGATTTCCGCAGCTTCATATACATCGTCCGGTACGCCTTTGAGAGCCGCCAGATAGATCAGACAGCCCGGTCCGGCACTCGCCCAGACCGAAGGCAGAATACACGCAAGCATTGCCCATTTGGAGTCTTCCAACCAGGCGATCGGCTGGAAGACCAGACCTTCGTAACCTTCGCTGAAAATTGAACCGATCGGCACCAGTACATAGTTGATGCCGTCCACGATCGCCTGAACGACCTGGTTCATGATACCGGCAGGGCCGGCACCGTAGAACAAACGCCACATGTAGATCACCACCAGACCGCTCATGACGGCAGGCAGATAGAACAACGTACGGTACAACACCTTGAACCGGGAGACTTCCTGCAGCAGGATCGCCAGAATGATCGGGGCAAAGAAGCCGAGAGCCAGGATCAGGCACATGTAACGGATGGTGTTCCAGATGGATGCCCACCATTCTGTGCTGAACAGAACGTCTGCAAGGTTGTTCAGACCGATCCACTTGGATTCCCCGACGAACCGGAAATCCTGGAAGAGGATCTTTGACCCGGAGAACATCGGACAGTAGACCCATAGGAGAATACTGATCAATGCCGGGAGCATAATCATATATGCAGGCCATTTTTTCGCAAATTCAAACCCGCGTCTCTTGCCGGACACAACATCTTTCGGAGAGAAGATCATCCAGATCTTGTAAACGGCGACCGAGAAGATACACATAATAATGATCGCGGCAACAACAGCCCAGTTGTTACGACGCTGACGTTCTTCCGGCGGAAGATGTCCGATCATCTGGATCGTGGTGCTTGCCACGGATTTCTGCAGGATCTTCTGCAACAGGTCAAGGCGTTCTTCCCGGTCTTCCGGAAGTTTGCCGTCGCGGGCGAGCTGCAACGCTTCGTCCATGGGCTTTGTCAACATGATATAAACCAACTGACAGTTTCTGCCGTAGGGTTCAGGAACCCCGTTGGCAACTGCTTCGTTGAACACGCGTTCGAAATCCGGGGGGAAGAATTTGAGGTATTCTTCATAACCGTATTTGCGGCACCAGTAAGGAGAAAGAGATTGTCCGGCACCTGCTGCGACCAGATAGTCAGCGCGGATCTGGTTCGCTTCGTCAGAATTCATGAAGGAGACGTAGAGCCATGCAGCTTCGCGGATCTCTTCCGCCGTGACGTATACGCCTTCACTGTTGTTACGTCCGTCGATGGCGGAGAAGATACCTTCCATACGGGCGTTGATTTCAGTTTTACCCTTGCCGCCTTTTTCTTTCGGCGGGAATGCGGAAACACCATAGAGTGCGGGGTTGATGTCTCCACCCCCCATCTTTTTCTGTTCCATATAGGGCAGGGTCATGGCGATCTTCCAGGCACTGGCACCGGCTTTTTCGTTCTGTGCGGAAAGGGAGGTATAACCTTTCTGCAATTTCTGGTCGGAGTCATACCAGGGTTCCGTCACCAGAGTCACATAGAAGTCAAGCGCTTCTGCCGCTTCACGGGTCCCGTAAGCAGCGACCCAGTTGCCGTCTTCATCTTGCGCCACAACGTCTCCGCCCGCAGACCAGAGATAACCGACGAAGTCCCAGGAGGACTGTGTGCCGCCGGCGACCTGGATCCCGAAACGGCGTTCCGCCGGGTCGGAAAGCTTTTTCGCATATTCGTGAAGTTCTTTCCAATCTTCCGGGGGACGGTCGGGGTCGAGTCCGGCTTCCTGGAAGAGGTCTTTACGCCACATCAGCACGCGGACCAGCAGGTCACCGGGGATAAACCAGAGGTGATCACCTGCGGGAACGTCATGGATATCCGGCCCTTCGCGTTTTGCGACGGGGCGAATCGGGGCTGCCATATCTTCCATGAACCCTTCGAGCTTGGTGGGATAGTCACGATTGACGAATTCATCCAGCGGATAGATGAAGCCCTGCTGGATGTAGGTATCGGACATACGGAAGTTCACGTTCAGGATATCGGGAGCCATACCGCCGGCGATAGCCAGCATCAGTTTGGATTCTTCACCCATCCCCGGGATGGTGATACCGGAGAACTGACTCATTTCGATAAAGGGATATTTTTTACGGAAGGCACGGAAAACGGCCTGTTCTGCCATTTGACTGGGAGACGTGTTTTTCGGATCGGGGATCTGCAGAACACGCAGGGGGATCTTCTTTGTCCCATCAAAGGGATGATGGGGGATAAACACGGTCTTTTTGACCTTTGGCGCATCTGCTGCTGCTGCATCTTGCGCCAGCGTGCATGGAATCGCTGCGACTGCCGATAACATCAACGTTGCCGGCAGAAGAAGTGCTTTCCATTTCTTCCTGTAACTTACTGACATTTTTTTCTCCTTATAAACAGCTAAAAGCTGGGCTCATAATTTGGGGACTATAGTAATTTACTCTATCTTTTCAGAAAATCAAGTGTTTTTCAGGAAAAAATACAAAAAAAATGCGCATTGTTTTATAACGCATCGTATTTATAGTATGTTACAATAAAAAACAGCCAATGGAGTGATTGGTTTCACATCCATTGGCTGTCCGGTTGTCAGAACGATTATTCCGCCGCGTGTATACGCATCAGAACTGTTTCTTCTTTCTTGAGTTGCATACGGAATGACGCTGCATCTTTTTCCGTAAATACGGCTTTGCCGCCGAGATTTCCGGAAAAGACTTTTTCGCCGTCGCAGACATCCAGTTTATACTTCCCGGCAGGAAGCTTGGTACCGCAGTTGACTGCTGTATCCCGTTCGCTCCAGTTGACCACCAGAAGAAGTTTTTCTTTGTCGGAAACACTTAACATGTAAAGCTGTACGTCATGATCCCGGTCTCTTTCCAGATACAGGGATGCGCCTTTGGCTTTCAGAGCATCAAAGAGAGCGGCTTTGAATTTTGCACTAAGTTCTTCTGTGGCAGGTTCATTGATCGGGTCGAACGCAATGGTCGTCACCGGGATCCCGTCAAGTGCCGGACTCTTCCGCGGTTCGCCTTTTTCGTCCACTGTGCCGATGGGATAGCTGCCGACTGCGATGATCTTGACACCGGCATCGGCGGCTGCTTTCAGCGCATCGCGTTCCGCATCGGAGATGGCATAGGCAAAGGGCAGGATGATGACCTGATAATTCTTTGCAATATTCTTCCATTCTTCCGGACGGTGCATGGCGTAGATTTCATAGGGAACGGCGTTCCGGACCAGATTGGCGGCTGTCCAGAAGAACTGGGTGAAGCCCTGGATGCAGCGTTCTTTTTTGGTCAGCTGGCTGGCATCCTTCCGGAATTCCTCCCGGAGATGCCACCAGTCTTCACTGGTCCGGCTGCGCAAGACGAGTACATCCTTCGGGATCTCGGCATTGCGTCCGCCCCAGGAAGAGAGGACTTTTGTCATAAAGCCGCCTTTCTTCACGGCAGCGCGGGTGGCCGGGGGCTTCATGTAAATGTAGTTGTAACGCCAGAAGTTGGCGTACTGTCCCTTATTGAAGTAAGTGACAAGGGGTCCTGCGGTATAAGCGACATCCGGATAATCATCGTAGACCAGCGGGTTCACGACTTTACCGTGTTCCATCTTCATACCCCAGTTGCAGTTGAGGGTCGCCATGGAAAGACGTTTGGGCGTACATGCGACCTGTACTGCGGTCTGGATCCCGGGACGATACGTTCCGGTGGGCATATCACCCACGCCGTAGTAAGTCCCGTCACCGCCGATGACGTCACATTTTCCTTCGAACCCCCAGGCATCGTGTCCGCTGACGTATTCGAAACGGTTTTTGTAGTGATCGCAACCGGCGAACCCGCCGAAGGTAAGCGCTTCGGGATTACACTTCATGGTGTCGTCTTTGATCTCCGCCATCCATGTTGCGACCCGTTTCAGGTTCCAGAGATACCCCATACGGACTGCCAGAGTATCGGCTCTTCCCTTCGGAGGAAGTTCCGAAAGTCCGGACCACTGGAAGAACGCCTGTTTGTCTTCCGGTTTGACGGTGTGCCCGATGCGGATCTGATGTTCGTCGACACAGACGGGAACGCCATGGGTTTTCCGTTCCGCGATTTCCTGTGCGAAGATGACCTGTTTGAGCCGTTTGGTTTCCTTCTTGTGGAAGGACCAGGCACGGGGGATAACGAAGTTTTTGATCTCGTGTTTGTTACATTCTTCGTTGATCTGTGACAGCAGATCGACATCATGGCTGACATGCCAGACTTTGCTGGGCCAGACAACGGGTTCGGGATATGCGACTCCGGGGAGCGGTTTGACTCCGGGAGGCATGACGGCTGTGCTGGGCGGGAAGTGAAGAATGAAGTTGGAATAGAGATCCTTGTAATCCTTCATCATATTCTGCCATTCCTTCCATGTATTCAGAGGCGGAACGGTGACTTTGGGGGCAGGGGCAGCCTTTTTCGTTTCTGCCTGTCCCAGTCCGGCATCTTCTTCATCGCCGAAGAGAGACGCATCATCCATGGCAGATGACATGGTTGGCTTGGGATTTTTTGCCTTTTCCAGATCTCTGAAATACTTCTGGAATACGCCCTGGATCCCGAACATCCAGGATTCCAGTGTGAAACCGAAATAAAGACGGTCTTTTTTCTTTGCTTCTGCGGGAACGGGGAGTTCATTGCCCCGTGCGAAAGCGGGCGCATTGGAAAGCGCGGTTGCTGCCGGATATTGTCCTGCGGGCCCGATAATGCGTACTTCATGCGCGCCGCCGATGTACTGAATGGCGTGGAAGGACGTGGGTTTCTCGAATTTATGGATGAACCAGATATAATCCTTCAGGTTGCCCCATGTGCTGAATCTGGGCGCATTGAGCTTTTCGTTGATAACGGTCTCGAATGTGCCGTCTCCATCGGCATCACCATAGAGAAGCATGGTATCTTTGGGGATCGTGATCCGGATCTCGGAAATCTTTACGGCTTTCGGGAAACGGAAGATCACGGGATTTTCGTAATGTGTTCCAACGGATCCGTCGGAGAGATAACGGGTACGCGCGGTGAAGTCACCGGGCGCGATCTCATCGGCGAAGGGCATGAGGTTTTCCATACCGGCGGGGATGGGACAGTCTCTGCCATCGAAGTATTCCGGCGGAATGAACTTTGCATACTGCTGATGAGGATTGACCTGATACGGAACAATGGGGTGTTCCGAAGAGGAGATCCGGATGTCGGAGACTTTAACTGTTCCGGTGGTGTTGAATTTGAGCGTGACATTTTCCGCATTGCCGGGGATCTCCGCAAAGAAATAACGGAAGGGCATACGGGTCGCCGAGACTTTTTTCGGGGGCGCGGAGACCGGTGCGATCACGTCATTTCCGTTGAACATGAGAGTTGCGGAAATGGTTCCGTTCCCTTCGGCACGGAATGCAGCCACGAGGGATTTCTTTTTGTATTTGCCGGCATCGATGTCGGCAGTCATTTCATTTTTGGCGTTGGCATCTGCGCCGTTGAGTTCGCCTTTCCAGACAAGGTCATTGACGGGTTCGAAGTTTCTGGCGAAGATATCCCGTTTGAGAGCTGTGACTTTGAAATCATCCACAACAAGCTGTCTCATGTTGTCCATGATGTAGGGACGGTTTTTCGTTCGTTGCCCGAGGACGAAATCAATGGTCGTTGTATTTTTATCAAGCGCGGGGAAGATCATCCGGTGCCGTACGGGTGTCTTCACCGTTGTCCGTTTGAGACAGGTGGAATAAAGCGGGCGGATCACAGTTCCGGTCGCTTTGTTGTTGACTACGGGCGAGATATAACTGCTGGGATTATTGTAGTAACCACTCATATCGAATTCACCGGCGGCGGTGAACGCGATTTCCAGGGGGAGTCCCCGGAGGTTTTTCGGGATCCGGATACGGAGCGTGACAGGACGCCATACGTTGAGCGATTCGCTGCCGGAGATCACTTTGTCGGGTTCCGCGGGAGCCCAGGAATCCTTCGGGAGGATCCAGTCGCCCCAGGTGTTGCCGACGATATTGGCTTTTCCGGAAATGGGATCGGGTTCGAACCCGGGATCAGAAATCGGAATATTCTGTGCCGTGACGGCAGATCCCGTCAACAGTGCAGCCAAAAACAGACAATGTTTCATGTTGCAATTCCTTTATTGTTCGATTCAAAGATCTTCGGGTCGTACCGGACTTCCGTGCGGGGAGATTTGAAATACTTCCGCATGCACGATCGTTCTGCCTTTTTCGGGGCCATACTGACGCATCAGCAGTTCCCGGTTGTATTCGGCATGACACCGGTTTTTGAATCCTTTGCGTTCTACGAGACGGGGATAGACTTCATCCCAGGGCATTTCCCGTTCTTCCGGCAGGAGCATCTGATCCCGGTGCAGGGAAATGGCTTTCATCTTTTCTTCCAGATAAGGCTCGATATCCAGAGCCCAATCGCCGATGAAGTTGCGGTCACGACCGTCGACATCGGCGTGGTAAAGAAGAACAGGGACATGGGGCAGGGCAGGGGTATCCCGGCAGAAACCCGGGATCGCGGTCATGAATACAGAATCCATAGCCAGGCGTGAGGCGGCACGGTGATCGGGATGATAATCATTGCCCGGGTGAGTGATCACCAGATCCGCGTTGCATTTGCGGATCTCCCGTACGACCATTTCCCGTATGGAGAGAGAAGGTTCCAGATAACCGTCGCGGATGGGGAGGATCGTGAGATCCACGTTCAGGAAGTCAGCGGCTTGCTGTGCTTCCCGTTTCCGCAATGCGATGGCTTCTTCCGGCGGGATCAATCCGCAACCGGATTCCCCGTTGGTCAATACGACGATATGGATCTTTGCACCGCGTTCGCGGAAATAGATCATGGTCCCGCCGCAGGAACTTTCTGCATCATCGGGATGTGCCATAAGAAAAACTACGTTCTTGATATTCATTGAACTGCCCTGCCGTTATCCTGTCCTCAGATGTCGAACTTGCCGGTGACTTCTGCTCCATCCATGACGAGGGTATATTCGCCGGTGATGAAGTTGACCAGAGCACTGTCGCCGTTGGAGTAGGTCGTCTTCTGGACCGCACCCAATTCATCCAGCATCTGCCAATCCGTGATGGATTCGTACCCGATCCTTCCGTGGAAGTCGGAAAGGATCTTCAGCCCGTTGACAAGTTCGCCGTCGGCATCGAAATCGTGATCCGGCGGGATCGTCATGTTTTCCTGGATATCCAGACGGTACGAAGGCAGTCCGCCCCAGAGGAGACACCACAGACGCATGTCGAATTTTTCGGGAATGACCAGACCGTCTTTGATCACCGCGCAACCGTTTTTCTGACGGTGTATGTTGATGTAGGCGGGGATCAGCAGGCAGTCATGCCATACCATACTGTAAAGCGGGATGCTTTTGCCGAATGTTTTCATGGTGCCGAGCAGCACATGGGGGACCACATCCGGCTGTACGGTATGACAGAAGTCCATCAGACCGACGCACCAGTCGTTTCCGGATTCGCTGCCGACGAGCAGACCGCGGTTGTTGTATTCCGAGAAGGAGGTCTGCCAGTGCTGTTTGGTATCGGAACGGGTACAGAGATGTCTCTGATCGTAACATTCCCGGAGATGTCCGATGGACCAGCAGTCCACATATTCGCCGTCGATCGTGCAATGTTCGGCGAGTTCATCCAGCGTGCGTTTCACATACTTGAGTCCCTGGGAAGAGCAGAGCCATTCCTGATCGCCGCCCAGCCATTCACGGGATTCATGATGAAGTCCATCCATGTTCTGCACGCCGTCCGGATTGTTCTTGAAGGTTTCAGTATGCTTGTAGAAGTCCACATAGTTGTTGTGAAGCAGGAAAATGTTTCCGTCTTCGTGGATCGCTTTTTCGAACTCACAGAAACCCTTCCATCCGCCCAGTCGGGTGTCCGGAGGAAGAATGTACGGATGATCGAAGTCATACCCGTTGGTTCCCCAGCCGTCCACATGGACCATGATCTTTTTGATGTCAGAACGTTTATACAGTTCTTTGTAACGGCGGATCGCTTCCCGGAACGAGATATAGCGGACCATATCACAGTTCTTGGTGTCCCGGGCGCGGAAGACGGACATCAGCCACACGTTCCAGATGGCAGCACCCATCATGTGAGCGAGGATGGGTTTGTCCAGGACTTTTTCCCGCAGAGTGTGGGCGATGCCCATGATCCGGTCTGCATGTTGACGGTATACTTTCGCCATTTCGATGACAGACGTTTTCTTGAAGAACTGGAATTCCATGTAGCGGGTATATTTCAACCCGCCCAGGGATGCCTGCCAGTAAGGATGACAGGTCCCACCCTGACCATTGGTTTTGTTGGTCATGTGGAACCCGAGGTCATCGGGAGTCCGTGTCAATGCAACAAATCCTGCTCCGTTCCTGTCCAGTTGTCCCCACCAGGGCATCTGGAAACCCGGTCCCACATAAACGGGAAGGGTCAGATCGTATTCCGTTGTTTCATCCTTATCCACCAGGGTACCCTGGGAGATGGGCAGGACGAGATCCCCTTTGGAACCTTCGGGGAAGAGGAATCCTCTGGGATACCAGCTGTCGACGAGAGACGCTTCCAGCTGTTCCTGACGGTGGGGGGCAAGGTTGATGATGAGTTTATTGTTTTCGACTTTGTAAGTGACAGTGACACCGAACGCCAGCGGGCTCCACACGTTGGCGGAGTAGGGCCAGTGCATCAAGGTGCACTGCACGCTGCTTTCGCTCAAAACTTCCCATTTCCGGGTCTTTGCCTGGCTGAACATGAATGTCTGGTAGGGACCGCAATGGCCCTTGACACCCAGGTCGCCGGGTCCGTCTTCGCACATCCGCCAGACTTGTCCGGCGGCATTGACGGTGACGGAAAGGGTGATGTCATCGATCATGACTTCCAAATCGTTGGAACGGATCGTCTGCATAAGACAGTTACTCCTGTTTCTTACTTCTGTTTTTGCTTATTTTGCCGCTTTGTAGATGCGGACAAGTTTCACTTCCTGCGGATTCAGTTCGATCATGAATTTCTTCAGATCGGCTGCGGGAATCAGTTCTTTACCCTTCAACGCATTCTTGTTCAGCTGCATGGCGTCAGAGTTGAACGTTTCCATACGGTACGTTGCACCTTCTTCCACGGGGAGGCTGATGCCGACTCTGGCACTTGCGACCGGTGCCCATGTGGAACCGGAAAGATCGCGTTCATTGTAGTTGCAGAGATAGAGCAGGAATCCGTCTTTCTGCTTGCTGACCAGGTATGCCACCGGCTGACCGTTGGAGTTGAAGGCATAACCGGCATCCGCAGCTGCGGCTTCGATCATTTTCTTGTAGCCGTCCAGTCTTGCCAGGTCTGCAGAAGCATCGGCGAGGCTGTCCTTGATGAAGGTCACGTTCTTATGACCTTCCAGAGCCAGCAGGAGGGGTTTTTCGTAGGGAGTACCGTATTCGTTGGTGGGAGCGAGCTGATCGAAGATGAAGACCTTCGTGCCTGCATCCGCAGCCGCTTTGATTTCTTCAAATGCGGACTTGGAGAGAGAGTAGGCAAAGGGAACGACAAGTGCTTTGAAGCGTTTGAGGTTCTTCATGTTGTCAGGACGTTCCGCGATCGCAATACTGTAGGGGATACCGGCGCAGGCAAGGAGAGATTCCATGGTCAGGTTGGCACCGAAACCGCGGGTACGTTCCAGAGAGAGGATCCGCTGACGTTCATCGCTTTCGCCGGACGCCACGATCTTGTTGATCGTTTCATCCGCGAGGTTCAGATTGAAGTCTGTGGCTTTGCTCTTCTTGTCCGGATTCATCAGTGCTGTGACTTTCACATAATACCAGTCTTCGGATGCGCGGGAGTAGACCACACCCACGGTTTCCGGGATCTCACCTTCGTGAATACCCCATTTTTCCAGCAGACGGACCATGTGGAACAATTTTTTATAAACAGAGACACCGCCAGCCATGTACATGTAGTTCAGACGGTAGACTTCAAGAGCCTTTGCGCCCAGGAAGACCTGTTGAAGAATGGGATTGTAGGTGTATGCCGGTCTGACCGTATCACCGCCGCCCCATCCGGCAGATGAGAGCAGACGTTCTTTGCCGGCAGCTGCGATGAACTGTTTTGTATATGTGATTCCGAAGACTTCTTTGTTGGTGAGCTGACTGCCATAGACCTGTTTTGCATCATACACCGTGCTCTTGCCGATGATGTCGTTACAGACTGTGTGTTCCAGACGACCGTTGGAAGAGGTGACAGAACCCTGGTTGTCGGTAGCCACGATAATGGCTTTCGGGAATTCTTTTTTCAGATCTTTTGCGATTCTTTCAAAGAGTTCCGCCAGTTTTTCGTATTCAAACAGTTTCCATTTGCGATAGTGTTCGCTGTCTTCCGGAAGCGGAGCATTGACCTGACCTGCAGAGTTTGTTGCTGCCTTCGGCAATGCAAGTTTCGGCAGGCTGTCATAACCGTAGGCCTTCTTGAATTCCCGGGTACAGGACGGACAGTTTACACGGGCAAGGTTGTGTCCTTTGAAGAAGTATTCGTCGGGCATGAGATACACACCGGTCGCACCGGCTTTCAGCGCACCGCGCATCATGTCGGTCCATTTCAAGCGGTAATCATCATCGCAGAGCACGCAGGGATAGGTGACTTTGTAGTTGTCATTGACACCCACAAGCGTATCACTCTGATGATAGGGGTAGTCCCAACGGCACCAGGGAGAGGGAGCCATCTGACCGCGTTTCTGGAACGGGGGCTTCCAGGCATGAGAGAAGTAGTACACGGGGAACCCTTCCTTCTTCATGGCAGCGGTGAGAGGACGCATGTAGTCCTTCACATATTTCGGATCTTTTTCGATATTGGTTTCGAAAGACATCCAGCCATTGCCGCCGGCTTCCGATTCCGCAAACATACGCACGCTGTTTGCATCCAGTTCTTTCAGCTGGGCGACGACGGATTTGAACCCGCCCCACTGATCAAAGGGGACTTTGTCGCGGACTTTATCCCAGCTGCTCATACCGTAGTTCCACCAGTCGGTACAAATACGGATATCCACGTTCTTTTTGTCCAGAACGGGTTCCGGGATTTCAGACAGAGTTTCCACACGGGGACCGTTCAGGGAGGTAAGGGGTTTGATTTTTACTCTGTCTTTGCTGTAGATTTCGATTTCAGAGAAATAGGGGAACACATCGCGATAACCGATCTGCCCTTCCAATGCAACATAACGCAGCGCATAGACTTTTTGGTTGACCGGCAGTTCGATCCATTCTTCCTTGATCGGTTTCGGGTCTTTCCGGTCCTGGATCACCTTGAAAGTGCCTTTGCCTTCCGTATCAGCAAGCAACTGATAATGAGTGGCACTGTTTCCGCGCTGTGTGTAACGGAACATGGTCACGTTCAACGGCTGGTCGAAGGTGATGGTCATTTCTGTACCGGCTTCACCGCCTCTGGTCTGGATCACGTTGGTTTTGGTTTTTCCGTCAGAGAGTCTGTTGGCGTTTTGCAACGCAG
Source organism: Victivallales bacterium (assembly GCA_045592785.1). GTDB lineage: Bacteria > Verrucomicrobiota > Lentisphaeria > Victivallales > UBA1829 > RGIG8244. The sequence goes on from JAZNVL010000060.1 coordinate 68,397, forward strand.
GAAGAGTGACGACTTTCCCGGCCTGCTGCCATTTGATTTTTTGACCCCATTCGGCGGGGGCCTTTTTTGCTGCCTGGGCGCAAAGAGAGACGCCGAGCAGGATCGCAGTGGAGAATACTGCCTGTTTACATACGGTTGAAAGTTTCATTTTCAGCCTTTCTGTTGGTGGTTTGGGGGACCTTAGTTATATTGTTAGTTATTGTTTTTACGAAAAACGATCGGTATGTCGTAGAACGAAAGATTCGAGGTGAAACAGCACAATGGTGTAAACCACAGATCTTTCGTTTCGCCGTTGGAAAAACGGCAGGTGACATACCCGGCAATATCATGAAATCCAAGAGGTGCAGCTCCGGTTTCTCGTTGAAACTGCGTTCGCCTGTGAAGATCGCCGCCAACTGATAACCGCGCATGGTCGAAGTGTAACCATGAGAGTGGGTCATATTTTCCGGTTCTGCCGGAGTACGTTCCAAATGCCATTGGATGAAGTCAAGACAACGCTGGTCATGGGTCGCCTGGTAAAGCAACGCCATAGGCTCCGTGACCCAGTTGTAAATGTTGAACCATCCCTTGTTGCAGGCGGCGTGGAGTTTTTTCTCGTTCCGGAACAGATATTCAGCAACGCCCATGGCGGCATCCAGTCTGCGGCTGTCGCCGGTGGCATGCCAATAACGCAGGAGTGCAGGGAACAAACGGCTTGTGCCGGATGTTTTGCCATCTTCCACCGGCTGCGGCGCATCCGGTTGCCCCTGGAACAAGCCGAACAATCCGCTTTTCTGTCTGGTGCGGAGGATCCGGTTGAAGAGTTCGGGCAGACGTTCTTCCTGTATGCCGTCGATATTTTCGATGGCGGACCACACTTCAAGTACACGTCCTGTCAGATCTCCCACGCACTGGTCTGCATGACGTCTTACGGCAGCAGGACGTTCCAGGTCCATCATGATGAAATCAAGGGCGTCCAGCGGACAGGAGTTGTTCCGGCTGCGGATCAAACCGAGCCGTGTCTTGAAGATCGAGTTGGAAAGAAGTGGTTGTGCAAGTCTCATACGGGATCCACAGGTGTGTGCTAATTATTCTACCGGAGGAAGGAATGTATCTTTGCTGTTGATGGCGAGGATCGTTTCCACAAGCAGGCGGACCCCTGCTTCTGCGTCGTTAAGATCACTCATTTCAGTCTGTGCGTGCATATAACGGTTGGGGACACCCAGCAGAGCAGTGGCGCAGCCGCCCTGATTCACTTGCAGAACAGAGGCATCGGTCCAGCTGACTGCCAGATAATGCGGCGTGAACTGCACCTGGATCTTTTTCTTTTTTGCAATGTCGAGCATCCGGTCCAACAGGGCAGGGGTATTGTTGGCATTACGGTAAATGCCGATCCCTTTACCCAGTCCGAATTCGGGCAGTTCTTTCGCATCTGCGCCCGGGGAATCGCTGACGTTGCTCACGTCAACTGCGAATGCCACATTGGGCTCAATGGCATAGGCTGCGGTTTTTGCGCCGCGGGAACCCAGTTCTTCCTGTACTGCGCCCACGAAATAGAGTCCGATGTCTTTGGGGAGTTTCCCGGATTCCGCGATACGGCGGAATGCTTCTGCGCAGATGTATACGCCGATCTTGTCGTCCAGTGCTTTGGAAACAAGACGTGTCCCGTTGAGGATCTGATAATTGGGCGCAGTAACGATATAATCACCGATAGAGACCAGTTTTTCTGCTTCTTCACGGGAATCGACTCCGATATCAACAAACATGTTCTTCACGTTGAATGTTTCATCGCTCAACGGTTTTGTCGGCTGATTGATGATCACGCCGGGAACATGACGTCCGTCATGGGTGATGACTTCCACTTTCCCGCCTGCCCATCTGTGATAGAAGGGGAAACCGCTGTTCCGGAAATAGAGATATCCACAATCATCGATCCGGATGATCTGGGCTGCAATCTCATCCTGATGTCCCGTGATCATGATCTTGTATTTTGCTTTTTCGTTCAAAACAGCATAGGAGTTGCCCAGTACGTCCGTGTAGAAACGATCGGCACAGGGGGAGAGAAAACGGTTCAGAAGAAAACGGGCTTCGTCTTCCTTTCCTGCGGGGCTGGCGCAATGAAGCAGTTCCTTGAGAAAGTCTTTTGCATTCATCTTTTTCATTTTGTTTATCCTTATGTTTTTTTGTTCGAACGGCGGGATGATTCTCTTCTCATTTCGCAGTTCCGTTTTTTCTTCTTTTCAGATTTTTTCAAAAAAATACGGAATTTTACTTGAAAAAATTCGAAACTAATGGTATAATACACCGTTTTTTGAAAAATAAAATGGATTTTTTGATACAAAATTATGGAAAAAACAAACGAAATCACAGATATTAACTATTCTCCGGTCCCCGCAGCCCTCAAAAGTGTTTTCGATGGCTTGGGTTTGGAATTCCGTGCCTATGTGCTGAATGCACCCTCGGTGCCCCATTATCCTTTCGTCAAGAAGCAGTCGAAACCGCGGCAGTTCGATTATTTCGTCCTTTCGCAGCTTCTGGAAGGCGACGGCTTTTTTCATGACTTCAAAACAAATACCGTGAAGACGTTCGAAGCCGGATACGGTCTGCTGCTCCCGCCGAACCTGGTACAGAATTACGGCGGTTACAGAAAGACCTGGTGGGAAGACTCCATTTGTTTTTCCGGTCCCCTGGCGGATTCCCTGATGAGAAACAATCTGATCCGCCCCAATATCATTTACTTCGGGAAAGAACGGCGGATCCTTCCGATCATCCGCGCCATCCGTGTTGGTACGCTCAACTCCATTATGGAAGCCTATGGACTCCTGCTCAAACTTCTGGCGGAACTCAACGAAGAAAACATGAAGACGTCCGGCAGCTATCACCGGACCAATCTCCACAATGTCCAGCAGAAAGTCATGGAATCGGATCACTTCTGGACCGTGGATGAAATGGCGGACTATATGAATATGTCCCCTGCGTATCTGCGCCGTGTATTCGAAAAGGAGATCGGGATCGCGCCCAAAGTCTTCCTGGAACAGATCTGGTTGAAACGGGCAACGGTATACGTTTGCGAAACCAAGCTCCCGTTCCTTTCCATTGCCATGAAAATGGGGTGCAGTGACCTCTATTATTTCTTCCGTAAATTCCGGCGTCTGACCGGGAAAACACCCACGGAATACCGAAAGACTTACGGCAGACGGTAAGTTGTTTTTATGTAAGGACCTTTTGCAATGACTCTGCTTGCTTTTGTATTTATCTTTTTTTCCATTTTTCTGCACGCCGCCTGGAACCTGATGTCGAAAGGCGTCAAGCCCTCCATGGCATTTTATGCTATCATGGGGCTGATCGCCGCGCTCGTCTGGCTCCCGTTTTTCTTCCTCAGTGATTGGCGTCTGGCGGATATGCCCTGGCAATTTTTTGCGTTCCTGGGATTAAGTGTCTTCGGCGAGTTCATTTATATGCTGGGGCTCGCAAAAGCATATCGCATGGCGGATATCTCTTACGTTTACCCGGTTGTCCGTGCGCTGCCCGTTCTTATGGTGGCAACCGTGACGATCGTATTCAAGTTGGGGAAAACGCCCTCCGCTTTGGCTTTGACCGGGATGCTGGTCATCATGGTCGGCTGTCTCATCATGCCCATGCAGCACTTCCGGGATTTCGGACTGAAACGTTATTGGAACCGGACGATCCTGTTTATCCTTCTGGCAACGGTCGGGACCACATGTTATACCATTGCAGACAGTTCCGCGCTTTCCTGGCTCCGGAAAACAGTGGCGGATGCGGGCGCCATTGATACCTTCGCCTATCTTTTTCTGATCGAAGGCGGACTGTTCCTTACCGAGATCATTTATGTTGCATGCAGCAAAGTGGAACGCGCGCTCTTCTGCAAGATGTTCGGCAGAACGATCTATCCGGTCCTTGCCGGGTTCAGCGGAACGCTTGCCTATGCGCTGGTCCTTTTCGCCATGAAACATGTGGATAATGTCAGTTACATTCAGGCGTTCCGGCAAATGAGTCTGCCGGTTGGCTTTTTTGCCGGGGTACTCTTCCTCAAGGAACGCGCTTCCCGCCCGAAACTTGCCGGACTGGTGCTGATCGTTGCCGGACTGGTCATGGTGGCACTTTTCAGTTGAGACAAAAAAGCGGCTGCCGCAGATATTGTGCAGCAACCGCAATGCTTTTGTTTCAAAACGGATTGATTCAGCAGAAATCACCGAATGTCAGAAGCAGCGGGTAATCCCGGATCGGCAGGAACTTGAACGCCATGAAATTATCCACCCGTTCAATGATGCCGTCTTCCAGTTCATACAAACGACCGGCATGGAATTGATATTTCTTGCGGTTTTCGTCTTCTTCCTTGATGATGTCCGGGATCTCATAGATCGAACCGTCATAAAGGTCGATCAGTCGGCAGGGAGAGGGCAGATTCGCCCCCTGGAAGGAACAGGTCCCTTCGTAATCCGTGGTCATCAATTCAGTGGGACGCCAGTATGCCATAGCCATAGCCCCGTTGGGTCTGCGGAAACATACGCGGTTGATCTCGTGAGCATGTTCCTCCAGACGCATCATACCGGGTGACATCTCAGAATGCGGATAATGGACCAGCGGAATGTCTTCCACCGTGAATTCTTCCCGGAATACAGAAGCGATCACCTGCAGGGTACGGTACGCCGGTTTCTTTCTGAATACGCCGGTGGCTCTTCCATTTTCATCGAATTCCGCGCCCAGCACACCGAAATAGGCGTAATCCTTATAGGAGTTCGGGTTGTCATTGGAGCCGCCCAGCGCTTCCGCCATATCCAGACTGGAGAAGTAGGAGGCAAATTTCACGTCTTCGCTGAAGTTCGCCATGAAATGACGTGCCATATACTTCGCCTGTTTCCGTTCGGTCCAGGCTGCTCCGTGCAGTGCGCCGGAAACACAACGTCTTGTCTGCGCACCGGTTTCCCCCTGGATCAACTCCATATCCGGGTTGCTCTGCTTCATGAAATAACGCAATCCCTTCAGGAAGTCATGATGACTCATTTCGTTCAGGTTGTAGTTGTGATAGGTGTACGCATCCATGTACTTGCCAGCACCCGTATTGAAGACTTCAGACGTCCAATGGTATCCGGGACAGCACTGGCTGCCGCCGATGACTTTTGCTTCCGGATCCGCTTCTTTCACAGCCTTCGATGTTGCGATCACAAACTCGCCGTATTCTTTGCCATTGGGACCATGCTTCCAGCACCAGGAACCATCCGGTTCGTTCCAGACTTCATAATATTCGATCCTGCCGTGATAATGTTTCACCACAGCCTTCACATAATTCGCCCAGGCAGTCCGTTCCTCTTCCGTGAAGATCGGCGCACAGCCCACTGAACCGAATACCTTTTTCGCACGTTCCGAGTACAGCGGATTCCCGTAACAGAGACACAGCCAGGGCTGCAAACCGCGCCGCAACAGATTGTCTACGATCTTATCCAGCCACTCAAAAGAGTATACTCCGGGCTGTTGTTCCGTACGCTGCCAGCCGGATTGAAGACGGACCCATTTGACACCCAGTTCCGCCACCGGATCGTACGCGTTTTCCGGGTCGAATACATCCCGATCCAGCTTTTCAAATCCGATCCCGACTCTCGATGTCTTGATGTCCTTTGAAGCATAAGCTTTTACATTACCGATTTTTTTCAAACGATCCATGAGAGATCTCCTTTCATTGGTTGATGAATTTCTCTCAATATAACGCAGAAAAAATAGAAAAAAAGAGAATTTCTGCCATAAATAGTTTGAATTTCTGCCAATGACATGTAAAGTATCCTTATTATGCATTCTTTTATCGACTTTACAAAATTGAAACGGGGCGTTGATTTCCCGTATCCTGTCATTCAGGCAGGATGGATGTCCCTGTTCGCCGGGGAGAATACCGGACTTGACAGTTTCCGGACACTGGAGGTATGTATCCGTCTGGGGGGCGAACACAAATATTCGGAAGACCGGATCGACGGCAAAACGTATTACACTGCGTTCCCTCATGTGATTTATAAATGGCCTGGGATGAAACTTGTCACCACCCCGTTCAAATGCCGTGAGAGCATATATTTCACATACTCACTCCCGGTGTCGGAACAGTTGAAAAACAATCGTTTTCTCCCCGGCAATATCATTTTTCAGCCCTTCGAAATGAATGGTGAGATCGAAGCAAAGATCCTGGATTTGCGGAAACTGCTGACCCGCAGTCAGGATTTCTCCATTGCGGATCGGGTCGATCTCTGTTGCTGCGGGATCCTGGAGGAACTGAATTTTCTCCGTTCACTGCAGCCGGATGTACTGCATCCTGCGGTGCAAATGAATAAGATCGCCTCGTTCATTGAAGCCAATCTGTGCAGACCGTTATCCATCCGCGAAATCGCAAAACAGTTCGCACTTTCCGAACGGACACTGTACCGTTACTGGCAGACCGCGTATCCGGCTTCCCCCGGAGAGTATTTGCGCAAGTGCCGTCTTGCCAGAGCAAAGGAACTGCTGGAACGATCATCCTTCCCGATCCGGGATATCGCCAAGATGTTCTGTTTTTGTGATGACAACAGCTTTTCCTCTGCATTCAGGCAGGAATTCGGGATGACGCCGCGCCAATACAGAAAAAATTGTAAAGATTTGAATCGTGAAATCCGAAAAAAATAAAAAAAAGGTTTGCTTTTTGTTTGTCCAAGTATATATTACATGCACAGACAGTGTCCGGTGATGTTGCCGGTTTTTTCGGATTGACAGGAGATCGTAATGGGTGTTGTGTATGCTTGTTGTGCCGCCGTACTCGGTATGACATTTGTATTTGTTACCCTGCTGCTGCTCCATGGTCTGCGCAAGGTGATCGGGTTCACCGGGTTCTATTTCGCACTCGGTCTGCTGTTCGCAGTCATGCAGTTCGCAGGTGTGGCGGATATGTGTATCTACACCTCATTTCCGGGACTCAATTTCGACCTCGCCAATACGGTCCTTCTGCTCCCGTTCCTTACCGCGCTTATTGTGGTCTACATTGCAGACGGAACTCTGGAGGCGCAACGACTCATCATCGCGCTGCTTGCCGGATTGGGGATCTACGCCTATCTCGTGAGTATGACGTTTGCACAGGGATCCTGGTCTGCCGGAACGGAAGCCTTCTTTTCCTCCGCTTCCTATATCACACAGATGTTCCAGCGGAGTATCCGCAGCATGTCCGCCAATGTGGTCAGTTTCGCCATAGACCTTTTCCTGATCCCCATTATCTATCAACGACTCCGGAACTACGGATGCCGTCTGTTCTTCTGCGTGACCGGGGCGTTGTTCGTGGGGCAGGCGTTGGATATTTTTCTGTATTCCGCAACGGTATTCTGGGGACAGCAGGACTGGTGGCGTGAGATCTCATCCAGTTATCTTTCCCGTGCCGGATCCATTCTTCTGCTCTCCTGGATCACTTCGATTTATCTTTCCCGGATCCATCTGGAACAACCGGGGGCAGGGCGGCGTTCCCTGGATATTATCATTGCATTCTTCGGCGCATCGGGCAAAGCGGAACGACTGGAACGCGACCTGCGTGAGTCGGAAGAACGGTACAGTCTTCTTTTCCGCAGTGCCGCGGATCTGATCGTCACCGCAGACCGTTCCGGCAGGATCATTGACGCGAACCCGGCGGCATTGCGTATTATGGGGATCGAACGCGCCGATTTGAAAAATACCATGCTCGCGGACGTGATCGATATTCAGCCTGTGCTCTGGGAACAGATCACAGACGAAGATGCAAGCAGTAACGGTCCGCTCCTTTGCAATACCATCATGCTGAAAACCGAACGGGAAACCGAACTGACGTTGAACGCAGTCAATATCGGTGACACACCGATGATCACGATCTTCGGACGCGACATCACGGAACGACGCAAACTCGACCGGGAACGGCAGGAGTGGCAGGAACAGACGTTCCACTGGCAGCGATTGGAATCCATCGGCAGACTCGCCGGAGGTATCGCCCATGACTTCAATAACTTCCTTCATGCCATGCAGGGACATCTGGATATTATCCGGTACATGCACCCAGTGGATGATCCGGATGTAAACCGGCATTTGGACGGAATCGATGCCATCAGCGAAAAAGCGGCTGTCCTGACCAAACAGCTGTTGGGGTTCGCCCGGAAAGGCAATTATCATGAATCCGAGATCGTGGTCAAAGACTTCCTGCGGTCCGCTCTGGATATGTTCCTGCCGGCTTCCTCCGCCGTGCCGCTCCATGTGGATATGAAGATCCTGCACAGCGAAAAACAGAGTTATGTGATCAAGGGCGACCCCATTCAGCTGCAACAGGCTCTGATGAACATCCTTTTCAATGCCAGAGATGCCATGCAGAATGAACCGGAGGCAAACCGGAAACTCTTCGTCACGGTCTGCACTTCCGCTGATCTTGCGACGGAAGAGATTCATCCCCCACATGAAGTGACCGACTGGCAGGAGAAAAATTATTGCGTGATCCGTGTCCGGGATACCGGATCTGGCATCCCGGATGATGTCAAAGTGCGTATCTTCGAACCTTTCTTTACCACAAAACCCATAGGGAAAGGGACCGGTATGGGACTTTCCATGGCGTTCGGGATCCTCCGTTCGCATCATGGCTGGATCCAGGCGGATAATGCCGCGGAAGGCGGTGCAGAATTTACCTTCTTTATCCCGTTCCTCACTGCCGGTGATGATGCGCAGCCCGATAACGAAAGCAATACCCGTCTTACAGGAGAATGAACTTATGAAAAAACAATTTGTTCAGCGTGCGATCCTGGTCGTACTGCTTCTTGCAACAGCAGGTGCAGTGTGGTTTTTCTTCTTTTACGAAAGCCCGGAAACACAAATCCGTAACGTGTTCGCGGAACTGGAAATGGCGGCAGAGAAAACGGGCAATAAACCGCTGTTGGATGATGTCGCCGATATCCGGGCCATCGAACGCTTGTGCATGCCGGAGATCCAGGTCACGGGGGTTCCTCATGCGGATGGAACTTATCGGGCAAAAGAACTTGCCGCCCGTTATGTGCAGGGACGCAAGTATCTGGTTTCCATGAGTCTCTCTTTGTATGATCTTCGGATCACTTTCCCCGCAAAAGATTTCTGTATGACCGGGTTTTCAGTCAATGCCAGCGGGAAGACATCTTCACAAAAGACTTTCAACGAATCCTTTTCCGCCGTTGCGCAATTGGGGAAAAACGAGGAAGGGAAGTGGGTTTTTATCTCCATCAGCGGCAAAGAAGAGGAATAATCCCGGAAAAAGCGGAATTTTTTTTCAAAAAATGATGAAAAAATACTTGAAATTCCGCTATTCTGTGCTAAATTATCAAGATACGTCGGAATTCTGCGGATAACAAACCAACCCCGCAGGGTTACGGAACAATTAAACAATGAGGATATCTTGCCGCACAGGGTAACGGTTAAAACCCCGCGGTTGAAAGGTGTCGGAACACAGAAAGGCGATTGGTTATGCCGATCACAGTCAAAGACTTGTTGGAAGCCGGATGTCATTTTGGACATCAGACGAAACGTTGGAACCCGAAGATGAAAGAATTCGTCTACGGAGCCAAAAATGGAATCTCTATTATCGACCTGACGAAGACCATTCATCAGATCGGCGATGCCTGCAATTTCCTGCAGCGCGAAGTCATGAACGGGTCCAAAGTCCTGTTCGTGGGTACCAAACGCCAGGCCCAGCAGATCGTGAAAGATACTGCTGAAACCACCGGCATGTACTATATGGCGGAACGTTGGATGGGTGGTACGCTCACCAATAACGAAACGATCCGCAAATCCATCAAGAAAATGCGCGAATATGATGCAGTTCTCGCCAATCCGGAAGCCTCCGGACTCAAGAAAAAAGAACTCGCTCTCATGGAACGCGATGTGAAGAAACTTCACCGCGACCTGGATGGTATCGCTGATATGAAGAACCTTCCCGGTGTTGTCGTTATTATCGACATCTGTCACGATGATATCGCGGTCCGCGAAGCTCGCAAACTCAATATCCCCGTCGTCGCGATCGTCGACACCAACGGAAATCCCGAACTGGCTGACTTCCCCGTCGCCGCCAACGATGACGCAGTCAAGTCCATCAAAGTGATCTTCGATACTTTCACCGAAGCCATCAAAGATGCTTCTGAAATCTACAACGTGAAAGCTGCCGAAGAACGCGCCAGAGAAGAAGAAGAAAAGGCAAAAGCAAAAGCCGAAGGCGGCGATAAGGCAAAACGTCCTGCCGCCAAAGGTGAACGCTCTTTCACGAAACGCGCTCCCCGCCGCACCATCCGCAAGGATGCTGATGGCGAAGCAGTGGAAAAGACTGCCGGTAATGAAGAAGCCGCAGCCGAAGGCGAAGCAGTGAAAAAGCCTGCCCGTAAACGCGTTGCAAAAGAAGTGAAAACACTTTCTGAAATCAAGAAATCTGACGTCGCTGTTGAATAAGCGATCCACTATTACACAGGAGAAATAAAATGGCTGTAGTTATTACCGCTCAGATGGTGAAAGAACTCCGCGATAAAACCGATGCCGGTATGGGCGATTGCAAGAAAGCTCTCGTGCAGACCGAAGGCGATATGCAGGCTGCTGTGGAATACCTCCGCAAAGCCGGTATTGCAAAATCTGAAAACCGTCAGGACCGCGCTACCAAAGAAGGTATGGTCTGTATCGCATGTGATGGCAAGAAAGCTGTCATGGTGGAAATCCTCTGCGAAACCGACTTCGTCGCGAAAAACGAAAAGTTCATCGAATTCGCAGAAGGTGCTGCACAGCGTATCCTCGCTTCCACCACCGGTGAAGGCGATGTGACCGCACAGGCGCAGGAACAGGAAGCCGATGAACTCGGCGCTCTCTTTGCCAAGTTCGGTGAAAAAATGGTTCTCAACCGTGCATTCCGCATGGAATCTGAAAACACCATCGCTCCCTACGTTTACAATGGCAAGATCGGTCTTCTGACTGAAATCGCCGGTGAATTCGATGAAACGCTCCAGAAACAGATCTGCATGCACATCGTCGCTTACAAGCCCATGTATGTCCGTGCTTCTGAAGTTCCTGCCGCTGCCATCGAAAAAGAAAAAGAAATCGGTGCTGCTCAGCTCGCAGAACAGAAGAAACCTGCCGCGATCATCGAAAAGATCCTCGCCGGCAAGATCAGCAAATGGTACAGCGAAATCTGTCTCGTCGATCAGCCCTGGATGTTCGATGACAAGTCCACCCTTGGTAAGCTCTATCCGAAGGCGAACGTTGTCCGTTTCGTCCGTTGGGTCTGCGGCGAATAATCCGCAAGGATACCGTAAAGCTCAAACCGCCGGAATACGTTCCGGCGGTTTTTCTTTTTAAAACAAAACAGCCGGAACAGGAAAGTTTCATGTTCCGGCTGTGATTTTTATTTGACGGGGATCTTACCAGGGCTGTCCTTTTGCTTCGAAATAGGATGCCACGTTGGGGATCACAGGCTTGATCAGCTGTTTGATCGCCTTGGCATATTCCTGGATTTCCCACTGTGCGTGTTCGCTGTCACGCAGGGAGAGGAAGTGGAGCAGATTGTGCAGGTCAACCGTCGCCCAGAAAGTGACCATCATATTCTGGGGCAGCACACCGCGTGCCTGTTCACGGCACACACCGTTTTCCAGAAGTTTTTCATAAAGAGCAAGGGATTCCCGGTTGTGTTTGTCGATCATGGAACGATATGTTTCGTCCTGGAAATCGGGATTGTCGAAAGATGCCTGCCGATTGTTTTCCGCCTGCATACGCAGATGGGGCGGGGTATAGAATTCGATATCGATTTCCGTATAACGGCGGGAGATCTCGTTGTAGGACCAAGTACGGTGACGGTGCCACTGTCCGCGGATGAACAGAGGACAATGCACGCTGAAAGTGAACACGATATGTTCCATAGGACTTGTATGACGGTTGTCAAGGAGATAATGCAGGAGTTTGACGTCACGTTCATCCATATCGGTTTTGATTTTGCCGAAAGAAACGCGGGCGGCGTTGACAATGGTCGCCTCTGTCCCCAGAGTGTCGATCAAGCCGACCCAACCTTGTCCGCCGAGTACGGAAACATGATTTTCCGGCGGAACATTGATGTGCTGCTGTGCCATAATTGAGAATCCTTTTGTTAATGTAATGATTTTCCGATAAGATAACCGCTGAAATGCGGAAAGTCAAGCCCGTCTTGAAGAAAAATTAAAAAATAAATACGTCATTTCATTTTATCGGAGTGTAGAACCGGATCGTACCCTGGCTGTCGCCTGTAATATTGAGATAATATGTGTTCGGTTGAGATGGTTTTTCGATGATGTAAGCATCACAATTCCGCAGATTATTGAAGAACAGGTTCATCATGCAGAACGGATCATTTTTCTGCAGGTCTACGATCCGGTTGGAGGCGGTCCCGTCCCGGAACAACGCAACTGTATAGATCAGAGGACGGTCCCGGAGATCGGTTTTTTCAGTCAGCGGGGCAAGCGGCAGGAAGATGCAAGGCGTATCGTTGAATTGCAGTGTCACTTTCTGATGCTGAAATTTGCGCAGATCCAATGTGGTATTGTTTACCGCCTGATTCGTTACGGTCAACAGAGCCTCGCTCCGGTTGACAAGAAACAGCGAACTCAATCCGCTCCGGATCCGTTTATCCTGTTCCCCGCTGGCTGTGTCGACGTTATAAAGTACCGAATAACTTTCCGATGGACCGTAAATCGGCAGGGATGATGCGGGCAGGTCTGCAAAGATCTCTTTTGTGATCCAACGCCATTCCGGTTCCGAAAGCGTGCGGATATTTTTGCGGAACGTTGTCATTGGGTATATGGATAACACCGCAGTAAAAAGTAAAAGGTAGACCGGTTTCAAGTGCAGGAGTGAATACATTCCGGCAAGAGAAATGGCGGCAATCACAATGACCGGTGTTACTGTGGGAAGATAAACCCGTTCCGGACCCGCTTTTGTGAATATGGCGGAACACAGTATTGCGGCAGTGAAAACGAGTGCCGCCGCCGATAAAATGCGGTATGGATTTTTCCGGATACAGACACCGACGATACATATTCCCAACGGGATCAGCAGATGAAGTTTCCACAGTGTTGTTCCGCAGAATTGAAAAAAGTCACCCACCCCGGTGATGTATGCTCCGAACTGCTGCGCCTGGCGGATCTCCTGATAAATACTGCTGTACCAGAGCAGGGCAAAGAGCATTATCGCCATCATCGCAAGCCCGGCGTAAAGATGTTTTTTCCATTCTTTCCGGAGAATAGCAAACAGGATAAATGTCCCGGATGCCGCCACCGGAAAGATCAATCCGGAAATAACAGTCAGACAGGTCATGATCCCGGTGACTGCAAAAAGCACAGCTGCTTTCCAGGATTTCGGATGTTGAAAAAGATACAGAAGCGCAAGGCAGGATGCAAGGACGAATAAGCATTGAAGTGTATATCCCCGCGCTGTCATGGTGTACTGTATAAGGTACCCATGGAATGCAGTCCAGCATGTCGCAAAGAGAACGAGCATCATATTCCGGGTCGTATGATATACGGCATAAAGAGCCAGAAGGACAGTCAGGAGTCCTGCGGCAAATGCAGGGGTTCGCAGTGCATGATATTTCATGCCGAAGACTTTGATTGCGCCCTGCACAAGCAGGGTGTGGAGCGGATGATTATTGGGTGTTGACACATCCGTAAAAACGTCATGGAATGAAGATTTGCTGTAATGCTGCTGTGTCCAGATCTCATCATATTCCAATGCCCGGCTGGGGAGCGTTATAACCGATCCGGCAGCAGAGAGCAGTAACAGCAGAAGAGTGAAAAAGAGAAAAAACTTATTCGCTTTTGATGTAGTCATGATATTTTAATTTTCCTTTGAGGTTCCTGTCAGTAATATGTGCTTTCCCCCGTCCTGCGTGAATACATTCTCCGCTGTTACACCGAAAATCTGCCGGATCCGGTCCGGTGTCATTATTTCCTCCGGAGTGCCCTCCGCACATATCGTCCCATTCTTCATAAAAAGAATATGGTCTGAAAAACGGGCGGCAAGGGTGAGATCATGAAGGATCAGAATAACAGTCAGATCCAGATCTTTCCGTAACTGCTGTATCATTTCCAGACATTCAAACTGTCCCCGCGGATCAAGAAATGCCGTCGGTTCATCCAGCAGAAGCAGTTCCGGTTTCCGGATCAAGGTCATGGCGATCCATGCCCGACGCCGTTCGCCGCCCGATAACTGATGCAGTTCCCGGTGCTGTAAATGTGTCAGATCGGTCAACTGCAGAACATCGTCTTCCGTCATGGCGGAACCCGGTGCGGGATACCGTCCCCGTTGAATCAATTCTCGCACTGTGATCCCTGTGAGATCCGGCGGGTTTTGCGGGAGATATGCGATTTTTTTTGCCCGTTGGTCTGGTGGGATGGAGAACAGTTCTTTCCCTGTAAAACGTATTTCTCCGGAATCCGGTTTGAGATACGCGCTGAGCAGTCGGAGCAGTGTCGTTTTTCCGCTGCCGTTGGGCCCTGCGATGGTAAGCCATCTGCCCTGCGCCAAAGTGAAAGAAATACCGGAAAGAATGTTTTGTTTTCCGTAGGAAAAGGTCAGGTCCCGGATCTCAAGCATGATGATGTTCCCTCCGGAGCAGCCAAAGGAAAAATACGGGGCCCAGCAACGCAAGCATCAACCCCGCCGGCAGCTCGGTCGGCGGACGGAGGATACGTCCTGCGGTATCACAAAAGACTACAAGCGCACCGCCCGCCAGCGCGGAGCAGGGCAGGAGATAGCGGTGATCCGAACCGATGATGAACCGGACAATATGCGGTGCGATCAGCCCGACGAACCCGAGGAGTCCGGCGGCACTCACCCCGGTCCCGGCGAGCAGAGACGCCAGCGCAAGGAGAATGATGCGGTCCCGTTCAAGGGAAAGTCCCAGATTGGATGCGGTTTCATCGCCCAGTTCCAGAATATTGAGTTTTCCACTGAAAAGGAACGAGGCGGTCAATGCCAGGATCATATAAGGCAATAACAGTTTCAGGTCTGCAGAGCTTTTCATCGCAAGGGATCCGATAGCGAAATCCAGGACCTGTCCGGCTTTTTCCGGGAAACACAAAAGCAATCCGCTGGAAAACGCATTGAGCATGGCGGAAACTGCCACCCCGGAAAGGATCAGACGTACCGGATCGATACCCCGTTTCCACGCAAGCAGATAAACCAGGATCGCCGCAAGAAAGGAACCGGCAAAGGAGACCGCCGGGAGCAGGGGGATGATCCCGGGAAACGCGAGCAGAGCCAGAAGTCCGGCAAGGCCGCCTCCGGCAGAAACGCCCAGGATCCCTGGAGATGCCAGCGGATTGCGCATGATCCCCTGAAGGATCGCGCCGGAAACGGCGAAGACGGCTCCGGTGAATATTCCCAGGATGGTGCGCGGTAAACGGATCTCCCGGAGGATGATATTATTCATATTCCAGTCCTGCCAGGGGATCGACACTGCGCCGGCAGTGAGGGAGAAAACGCCGCAGAGAGCGAGCAGAACAAGGAGTCCTGCGGCAAAAACACCACGACCTGTGGCGGAGCGAAAGAAACGCTGCTTCATAAACCGATCCTGTAATTATGTTATGAAATAAGGGAATATACTGCAAAAAACGGTTGATTGCAAGGAGAAAAGATTTTTTTTCAAAAAAAAAGCAAAAATTTTCGATTTTACGCTTGCATTTTACAAGATCGCGTGTATATTAAGCTCCATACCAAATGATGCGGGGGAATAGCTCAATTGGTTAGAGTGCCACCCTGTCACGGTGGATGTTGCGGGTTCGAGTCCCGTTTCTCCCGCCATTCTTTCTCTCAAAGAGTGGTTCCGCATCCGGTATGCTTTTCGTGTCATTTAATGATGCGGGGGAATAGCTCAATTGGTTAGAGTGCCACCCTGTCACGGTGGATGTTGCGGGTTCGAGTCCCGTTTCTCCCGCCATTTTTTATTTTCGCAGGACGGGATGCCATGGAACGAATACTGACTCATTTTTGTGGCTGGCTTTCCGTGGAACGTGGTCTCGGTAAACTCACTGTTCAATCTTATCACTCCGATCTCCTTGATTTTATTCATTTCCTTCAGGATGAACTTCATGTCGATTCCTGCGAAAAAATCGATCGCGATATGATCGTGGATTACCTCGGGTCCTGTCGTGACCGCGAAATGGAAACTGCCACGCTGGCACATCGTCTGGTGGCGATCAAGGTGTTTTTCCGTTATCTCTTTCAGGAAAAACTGGTTCCCCGCGATGTGACGGACGTCATGGATTCGCCGAAAATGTGGCGGATCCTGCCGGATTTTCTCAGCGTGGCGGAAGTGGATGCCATGCTGAAAGTCTTCCCGACAAACGCGCGGGATCCCATGCTGCTGCGCAACCGTTGTATCCTGGAACTGCTTTATGCCAGCGGGTTGCGCGTTTCCGAGTGTGCCAATCTCACCGTCAGCGGAATCAAATTCGACGAAGAAATCGTTCGTGTGACCGGGAAGGGGCAGAAAGAACGGATCGTACCCATCGGAAAAACCGCGTTGCGCCTGATCGAACGTTATTTGCAGGAGGCGCGTCCCCAGCTGAATAAACTGGAAAATGTTCCGAATCTATTTCTCTCTTATCGCGGAAAACCGCTCAATCGGGAATGGATCTGGGCTATGGTGAAAAAAGCGGCAGCGGATGCCGGTATCACCAAGAACATTCATCCCCATACATTACGTCATTCATTTGCCAGTCATCTGTTGCAGAACGGAGCGGATCTGCGTGTGATCCAGGAAATGCTGGGGCACGCCGATATCAGCACCACGCAGATCTATACCCATGTTGACAAGAAACGGCTTTTGAACATACACCGTCAGTTCCACCCACGCAGTTAAAGGATTTATTTCATCATGAATGTCGACCGCAAACTTTTGATCCGTCTGATCGTCCGTGCTGTTATCATCGCAGGCGGCATGTCACTTGTTTTGTATTTTTCAGCCCCCGGCAGAATGGCGGGAAAACAGAAGCAAACCCAGGCGATCCTCTTTTCCTCCATGAGTACATTCGCCTCGGCACAGTTGACCGCATCGAAAAAGGATTATTCCTTTGAGCCTGCATTCGAAACCGTGCGGGAAGAACTGAAAAGAGCGGAACGCATCTGCAATTATTTCTCCCCGGAAAGTGAATTGGGACGTCTGAATGCAACGGCGGCGGATGCCCCGTTCGCCTGTTCCAACGAACTCTGGAAGGTCCTCACCATCGCCCGGGAATGGCATAAGAAAACGGATGGCGCGTTTGACATCACGATCACTCCCCTGATGAATCTCTGGGGATTCTATGTGAAAGAAAAGAAAGTCCCTTCCGAAGCCGGGATCACGGAAACGATGAAACTGGTCGGACTGGATAAAGTCAAGTTCGATGATGAAGCGAAAACGGTTTTCTTCCCTGTCAAAGGCATGTCACTGAATCTGGGCGGGATCGCCAAAGGATGGGCACTTGACCGGGCGGTAAATGCGGTACAGGCACTGCATCCCGAGATCACGGAAGGATTCCTGAATCTGGGCGGGAATGTGTTGGCGTTCGGCGGTACATTCAAGGGCGGTGTACGGGATCCGTTTGACCGGAACAGGGTTTGCGCCACTACGGAAATCAAGGGAAACTGTGCCATGTCGACCAGCGGGACGGCGGAACGGTTTGTGGAGATCGACGGGAAGAAATACGGACACATCATTGATCCGCGTACGGGATACCCTGTGGATCATTGTTTTTCCGCCACCGTGCTTGCGGAAAGTGCTGTTTTGAGTGATGTACTTTCCACCGCGCTTTTCGTCAATGGATTTTCTTTTGCCGCGAAGATCCCGGAAAATCCGGTGCTTCTTATCCGGCGTGACAGCAAAAATCCGGATCGGTTGGAAGTGTTGCAGACCGGTGACTGCTGGACACTTGACCTTCCGGTCACGATCCCGGAACCGGTCAAAGGTCAATGATCATCCCGTCATAAGCCGGGGTCATGTTTTTGGGGAGGAAGAAGGCGTCCAGTCGTTCCTGACGCGGATCGCCGTGATGGGAAAAGTGGTTGACGATACATTTTGTCGCGTCGGTGATCACACCGATCTCCGCCAGTTTATCCCGGAACCGGACCGTGGAGTTCACCCCCAAATGATGGTCGGTGGAGTCCGGTCTGCCGAAACCGGTGGTACTTTCCAATACGACAAGATCCGCTTTCAAACCGGAATCTCCTGCCATGTCCCAGGTGTCATCATTCCACCAGCCGGAATCGTTCTGGATGAGGATCGTTTTCCCGTTCCGTGTGATGAAATAATTCAACGGCGTTGTCACCGGCGCATGGGTCGCCCGGAGAGCAAAGATCGTCATGTCGCCATCCTGCAATGTCTGCCCGGGACTGATATGTTTTGCGGTCAGGTGCATTTCATCGAATGTGCACCCGGTTTCATTCCGGAGTCGTTCCAATGGTGCGGTATCCGCAATAATGGTCAAATCCTGTGTGACCACGGAGTACCGTTTCTGCCGCATGAGAAAGGGGTAAATATCCAGATGGTCTTTATGGGAATGAGAGAACAGGATGCGCCGGAGCGATAAGGTTTCGATCCGGAACTCATCCCGTTGGCGTGCAAAGTCCGGTCCGCAGTCGATCAGCGTGTCACTGTCGATCAGATAAGATGTCCGTCTGCGGAGATTGCGCCCCTTATTCGTGCGGGCATCCACGCATACGGGACACTCACAGAAATAGGCAGGCACACCTTCCGCAGCTGCTGAACCGAGGACTTGCAAACGCATAATGGTTTACCCTTTGACGATCTGCGTGCCGACACCGGAAGCGGTGAAGATTTCCAGCAGCAGAGAGTGGGGTTGACGTCCGTCCACCATGTGGACCTGGGAGACTCCGCTTTCCAGAGAGCCGACACAGCTCTGGATCTTGGGCAGCATACCGCCGGAAAGAACGCCGTCCGAAATGAGTCCGGCGACTTCGGACGTATGAATGACAGAGATCAGCGAGGATTCGTCTTTGGGATCCCGGAGGATGCCGGGGACGTCACTCAGGAATACCAGTTTTTTCGCATTCAAAGCCTTTGCGATCTCACACGCAGCGGTATCGGCATTGATGTTGTAAGTCTGACCATGGAAATCGGTGGCGAGCGGCGTGATCACCGGGATCACGTTGAACCGCAGTGCGTCATGGATCGCCGCGATATCCACAGAAATGATTTCGCCCACATAACCGATATCCAGCTGGGCACCGGTTTCTTTGTCATGGGTGTAGAGCTTTTTCGCACGGAGCAGTTTCTTGCCGGAAACGGAAGCGCCTTTGCCGCCCGCTTTCAGAATACCTTCCACCAGCTGCACATTGGTCACATTGTGCAATACATCATCCACCACACCGATGGTTTTGTCATCAGTCACGCGCAAGCCGTTGATGAACTGGGGTTCGATCTGCATTTCGCGCAGCCGTGCGGAGATGGCTTTTCCGCCGCCGTGGACCACCACCGGTTTCATGCCGATGGCTTCCAGCAGGACGATATCCCGCATGGTTTTGTGGGTGAGAACCGGGTCTTCCATTGCGGAACCGCCGAACTTGACGACGACGATGGCGCCATGGAATTGCTGGATGTAGGGCAATGCCTCAATAAGGACTTCCGTTTTCTTGACGAGATCTTTCATTATAATTTTCCTTGCAATAAATTAAGTATGATAATCTGCGTTGATCGTCACATAATCGTGGCTGATATCGCTGGTCCAAACCGTATGAGTGCAATCTCCGGCTCCCAGATTCAGATGGATCGTGAAGTCACGGCGTTTCATCACCGTACACAATTCGCTTTCCGGAGTCCCCGCATCCATTCCGCCGCGGACCACCGGCATTTCATCATAATCCAGTGTGACTTTTTCCGGGTCGAACATCGCGCCGGAGTAACCCGCCGCCGCAAGAACACGTCCCCAGTTGGGATCGCATCCGAACCAGGCGGTTTTGCACAGCATGGAGTCGGCAATGGCACGGGCGCAGAGACGGGCATCGCCGGGAGTGGCTGCGCCTTTGACTTCCACGGTTACGAACTTGGTGGAGCCTTCGCCGTCCAGCACCATGGCACGGGCGAGATGCTGTGTGACTACGACCAATGCCTTGCGGAATGTTTCGGCATCTTCGGTCCCTGCCTGGATCTTCACGCCGGAAACCCCGTTGGCGAGCAGTACACAGGTGTCGTTTGTACTCATGTCATTATCCACCGTGATCCGGTTGAAAGACTGTTCCACTGCACTTTCCAGCAGCAGTGAGAGGTCGTTGGCGGAGATCTCTGCATCGGTCGTGAGGAAACAGAGCATGGTGGCGTGAGGACGGCATACGATCATTCCCGGCGCGATCATGCCCGCACCCTTTGTCATACCGCCGATGGTCACGCGTTTGCCTTGAATATCGAACGAGATCGCGATGGATTTCGGTTTCGTATCCGTTGTCATGATCGCGTGAGATGCCGCGATCCCGCCATCCGCAGAAAGTCCGGCAGCTGCCGTGCGGATCCCTTTCGAGATGAGATCCATGGGCAGCTGTACGCCGATACGCCCGGTGGAGGCTGTCAACACATTTTCGGGCTTGATCCCGAGGACAGCCGCCGTTTCTTCGGCGGAGCGGACGGTATTGGTATAACCTTCTTTCCCGGTACAGGCGTTGGCGACGCCGCTGTTGACGATAACCGCGCGGATTTTTGAACCGGCACTGACGCGTTCTCTGCAGTACTGCACAGGAGCCGCAGGAAAGAGATTGGATGTAAACGTACCTGCGACGTTGCAATCCTGTTCCGAAAACAGCATGGCGAAGTCGGGTTTACCGCTTTTCTTGAGTCCGGCAGTGATCCCGGCTGCAGTGAAACCGGCGGGAGAACTGACACTGCCGTTTTCGACGAAATCGAAATTATGCACGACGTTATTCATATTCTGTTCTGTGTCCTTTCTGAAGGTAAGTTACATTACAGTATATATAATGTAGCACACTTTTTATTTTTTGCCACCCTCGGAAGCAGTAATTGTCAAAGAAATTCCACCGCGGGGGCGGAAAACGCCTTTGACTTCCATCCAACGGGGATTACATGCTTTGCAAAGATCGGTCAGGATCCGGTTCACTGCTTCTTCATGGAACGTGTTGCAGGTACGGAAAGAGAACAGGTAAAGTTTCAATGCCTTGCTTTCCACACAAAGTTTATCCGGAGTGTAACGGACCGTGATATGTCCGAAGTCAGGTTGTCCGGTGACGGGACAGAGGCTTGTGAATTCGGGACAGTCAAATTCGATGATGTAATCGCGTTTCGGGAATTGATTGTCGAACGTTTCGATTTTTGCCTCATCGGGATTATCCGGATACTCCGTATGATTGCGGTTCAGGAGGGTCAGACGGCTGTGTCTGGCTTCGGGCATGGCACCATTTTTCTCAATTTTTTTTGATTTTGCCATAAAAAAATCCTTTCACATGTTCTTTTTGCCGAAAAATTGAAAAAAAATTAAAAATATTGACAATTTTTTAACTTTTCGACTTGATACAACGAAAATATGGAATATATTAACAGCAGTTTCAGAAATTGCAACCTGAAAATGTGTATTTTTTCAAAATTTTTTTATTTTAACTCGAAGGAGACAACATGAAAGTTTGGAAGAAAATCTTCATCGCTGCAGCTGCCCTGGTTGCAGTCGGAACCACCGATGTCTTCGCCCTCAGCGGCGGAACGGGCGTCGACATGAACCTTTCCCCGGAACAGCCGATGGGGTACGAAAACCTCTGGAATCGTATGACCCGCAAACTCGGTCGTGGAATCGTGAATGTCGGTTTCGGTGCTCTGGAACTTCCTATTCGTGTCTGTGAAGTCAACTTCAATGAAGGCGGTCTTGCCGCCAGTACGTTCGGTGTCCTTTCCGGTATCGGTTATGTCGTCGTGCGCGAAGTCGTCGGTGTCGTTGAAATCGTGACTTTCCCGTTCCCGCTGCCCAACTGCCCCAATGACCCCATGGGTTATGGTGCCGGTTATGGTCCGATCCTTACTCCGGAATGGATCATCACTCCGGAAACGAACTATTATAACTTCTTCAATACCAAAGGATCATTCGTAAATTGAAAAGAGGCCCTTACAAGATTCGGAGTAATGGCTCCTGCGCGAGTATGCCCATTACAGATGACATCTTGGATGCCATTGACCGCGCAGTCCAGTACTACGGTAACGTAGCACAGTTGGCTAAACTGTTCGATGTTGCTCACAGCACAGTGATTTTCTGGCGCTGTAAAAAAACATTGAGCATGAGCGGTAAAGTATGGCTGGAAAAGGTTAAACCGGTTCTTGCACCTTTCCTTCTGGATAAAGGTTTGGTGATAAGAGAACCCGCGATCGGTGACTATACCTATACTCCTGTGACCCCTGCGGATTACAAGTCCGATTCCCGGCGCAGAGGTGGTCCCACCAATTCGGTCAGCGTCATTGAGCTTGCATTGCTCCGCAAGTATGAACCGGCATCGGAATCTGTTTCCCATTATGCCCGTGTGAATGCCTGCGCAAAGTACACGTTCTCCACTAAATGCAAACGCGGTGCTTTCGCGATCAGGATCAATGATGAGTTTCCGGAATTCTTCCCCGCTGGCTCCAATATCCTGGCGTTTCCTGTTTCTCCCCGGACCGGATGTATGGTCATGGCGAAGGTACGGGAATCCGGTGAAGTGGTCGTTCGCAGATATGAACGTCATGGCGACTTCATCAAACTGGTGGATTGTCTCGGACGTCCTGAATTTGATATCGACTGGGATACGACCAAAGTCAGCGGGAAACTCGTCTGGATGTATCCATTGATCGAAGTCAGCATGTGCCTGGTCCCGAAAGGGATCCGGTTCAATTTTGAAGATGAGGAAGAGGATTGAATAAGAAGCTCCTGAAACATATCCTGTCTTTCACCGTCGGAATCATTCCGGCGGTTTTTCTTGTATCCTGTCAATGTGTGGAAGACTGGCTTGACAGGGATAAGCCTTTGCCGGAGGAGAATCTCGCACATGCTCCGGAGCAGCAGAAACGTTTTACCCGGAATGAAGCAACGGCTGCTGTTTGTAATCAGTTGGTCATGATGTTTTCCACCCGGTTTGCCAGAAAACCTGCTCTCATGTTGGAACAGAGGGATCCCATGACAGCCTCTCTGGCGCAACAGCTTTATCAGGCAAATGTGATCAGTGTATATCCCGCCCCGAAAAACACCTGCCGAATCAAAACACAGCGTCTGACAAAAGAGCTCTGGCAGGTGGCGGTATATGATCCGGCGGGTAAAGTCATGCTGGATAAAACGTTTTACCTGAAAGATTGACCTATGTCCAAACGTGACACCTGGCTGACTTGTGATGAGTCACTTCTTGTTGTCCGGCTGGATTTCCATAAAGGGGCAGGGAACGGCGGACAGAAGATCAACAAGACGTCCTCGGCGGTCCGCATTACTCACCCGGAAAGCGGGATCACCACCGTTTGCAATGAATCCCGTTCCCAAACACGGAACCGTCAGCTTGCCATCCGGAAATTGCGGAAACGTATGGCATTGGAATTGCGTTGCGAACCGGAAATGGAAGTTAATGCGAAAGATATTCCTGCGTTGACAAACGAACGGTATTATTTATATCTCGCACAGGTTTTGGATCATTTGCAGAAAACGGGGAGTGTGCCCGGGTTCACGAGGTCGGGATTGGAACGATTTCTCCGTCGCGATCCGGAAGTATGGCGTTATCTTTCCGAACACAAAACGACGGAGTATGGTATCTATTTCGGGGTCAGAACATGTTCCGGAGACGGCGCACCCGTTCCTTGATCGGGGGATGCGTGGAGAAGAGTTCTCCGCCCGGGAAGTTGATATACATGCACGCCATGGAACTGCCGCCCAGTTCTTCTTTTTCTTCGGAACTGTAATCTTCTCCGCCCAGTTTTTCCAATGCACTGGCAAGTCCTTCATTGTAGGAGCAAAGGCGGACCGCTACGGCATCTGCGGCGTATTCTCTCTGACGGGAGATGCCCATCTGGAGCAGGGAGGAGATCAGCGCGGCGAGGGGACGGACCAGCAGTGCAAGAAGCAGGATGATCAGAATGGCACCGCCAGCATTGGAGTCACGGTTCCGTCTTCTGTCACCGCCGGATAACGCCTGTGCGATCCCGATCCGCTCAATGATGAACGCCAGGATCAGCAGCACACTGATCAATGCCACCACCAGCTGATTGAGCATGATGTCACGATGTATGATGTGACCCACTTCATGCGCGATCACACCTTCCAGTTCCTGTTCATTCATCATATCCAGCAACCCCTGGGTCACGCCGACGAACGCGCCGCTTTCGTTCATGCCGGAAGCAAAGGCGTTGGGAATATCGGTGGGTATGATGTATAAGTCGGGCGTCCGGGAAAGTCCGGCGGAGACCGCCAGCCCTTCCAGAATGTGTATGGCGCGCCGTTCTTTCAAGTTATCCGGATTTGCTGCTCTGCCGCGGGTCATGGCGAGGATCGCAAACTTTGCCGTCAGGATTTGGAATGGGATCACGATAAGGCAGATGATGCCACCGACCATCAACCCGGCAGGTACATTATTCAGCTGTTTGCCGATATACCAGGATGCGGCGACGACCAGTGCCATGATGATCCCGACAAGAATAAAACTCTTGAGAAAATTCTTCCGGACTTCTTCCGAAGCAATCAGGGGGGCGGACATTTCTCCGTTCATACAGGATCCTTACAGTTGGCTGATACGGATATTGTCGGCATCTTCCCGGCTCTTCTGGGAAATCTCAAACATTTCTTCTTTTTTCAGAGCCATCTGATTGGCAACGATGCTCGCCGGGAACATCACGATATCCATATTGTACCGGGCAACGCTCATGTTATAACGGTTCCGGGCATACGCGATTTTGTCTTCGCAGTCCTTGATATCAGCCATCATGGTGAGGAAAGATTTGTTGGTTCCCAGTTCGGGATAGGCTTCCGCCACCGCATGGATGGAAGGCAGGATCGAATTGATCTTTTCATTGGCAGCCATGGCTTCCGCATGATTGCTGCTGGTCAACCCGGATCGTGCCTGTGTAAGTTCGGTGAGGACTTTGTTTTCAAAATTCATCTGCATTTTCAGCGTATCCACCAGATTGGGGATGATGTTTGCTTTCCGCTTCAGCTGCACGTCGATCCCAGCCCAGGCTTCTGTAATAACGACTTTCAGCCTGTTGAAACGGTTCATCGTGGCGATCCACCACAGTATGATAGCGACCACGATCACGGCAGCGATAATAATTCCGGTTGTCATAATTCACACTCCTTTGTGTTAGTTGTTTTTTTAATATAGCATATATTTTACGATTTGCAAACGGAAAGTGCAAAGAGTACATGTGTTCCCGGATGATCCGGGGTCCCGATTTCCAGACTGCGGATCTCTTTCTTCTCACCGAAGGGCAGTTCCATGACGTATGCACCACATTCGTTCAGGGGATTGGTCCACGCGATCCGGGTGTGTTCCGATTGCCACGGGGCGGCGTAATGATAGTCGGAGACCAGTTTATCGACTCCGGCATCCACCACGAATTCCTGTTTCGAGCCATCGGCGAAATGAACGGTATAAGTCAGCCATTCCCCACTGGTGGGATAGAGCGCCGTATGCAGCACGAAAAGCCGTTTCCCGCTCATATTGATATTCACCGTGACCGGCGCACTTTTCTTTGTCATACCGATCACCTGTTCATTGATATGGAAATACACACCTTTGAATGTGCCGTCCCCGATAAGATCGGCGAACGATCCGCTCAAAAGACCTTCCCCGGTTTTCCGGTTGTGAATGAGTTCCATCTTTGCCGTCTGTTCCAGAGAAACGGGGATGGCGATCTCTGCACCGGTGAAGTCCGGGACCGTGGTTTCCAACGGCGAAAGATCACAGGGCAGACCGGCACATGTGGTTCCGTCCCACGGGTAATCGGGAATGACTTTCGAGGTCCACGGGGGCAGAGTCAGTGTTTCGCCATTGGGGAGAGTGAATGTATTTTCTTTGTCATACCAGTTGAAGACACCCAGTTTTCCGTTTGACCAGATCATGGAGGAGAAATCATCTGCGCCGCCGGACTGGAAGTCGGGAATGTAATACGTTTCGTTTTTGCCGGCGTTATCCCACACGGAACGGAGCAGTTGTTTCCGTTCTTCTGTGAGGAGTGCGATCTCATCACTGTCGAGGAGTGTACTCCCGGTCAGAGTCAGGAAATCCGCCCAGATCTTTGCCTGGGAGAAGGTGAGATTGCCTTTTTTGTTGTCCAGATCGGTACTGGATTCCTTTCCGCGCACGACCAGATAATCGGTGTCGCACTGATACCATTTCCGGTGGAACGGGGCGGATGCCATGAAACAGCCCGCGCTCATACGGATCGAATTTCCATGGGGACTGACATCGGGTTCCACGCGCATCCCGTCCACATGTCCGATACAGGGTCCGAACACGGCGGAACAGCCCAGGATATAAGTGGATTCCCCGGCTTCTTCCCGGATCGCATTCATACAGCGATGGAACCGTTCGAGGGGAGTCATGGGGTTTTTGGAAGCGATCGCTCTGACCCCGGCTGCCAGGAAGTCCATTTTGAAATAAACGATTCCCATTTTCACATATTCCCGGACACAGTTCCGGATGTATTCCAGCGGTCCATCCTGGGAGAAATCCAGCAGATAATATCTTGTTCCATCGTGATGATACAGGGATCCATCCGGGTTTTTGATGAACCAGTCCGGGTGTTCCTCCAGGACTTTTGTGTTATCTTCGACGAGGAAAGGAGCCATCCAGAGTCCGGTCTTGATCCCTTCCTGTTTCATTCTGTTTACAACGGCTTCGATCCCGTTGGGGAATTTTTCCGGATAGACATCCAGCCAGTCGCCCCAGAGAGAATACCCGTCATCGATCTGCAGGAGATCGGCACCGGGATACAACGCGCGGGCATTCTGTATGTTCCGGATCAGATCTTCATCGGTAAATTTCAAGGCATAATAATCCCAGGAACCCCATCCGCGCCAGTTGCATAAATTGAGTTTATGGGTTTGTTTCGCAGCCACATGATCGGCATAACGGTCCAACGCCGCCCGTTCGGTTTCTGCATGACAGAAGAAGACTTCTTCCAGCGGGATGGATTCGTTTTCGCCGAAGAGCTTTCCGTCACCGAAAAACCGGATCGTCACGGACCCGTTCCGGATGATCATATCGCAGGAGAAGATGTTCCATGATGCGATCCCGAAGAGCACATATCCGCTGTCCAACGCGGGGAGCATTGCCCATTGTTTGCAATGGAGCGGAGTCCCGTCAACGTCAGGGAGCAGGAGTTTGCTGCACCGGTTTCCCATTTCGGCGGCACCGATGATGACGAGTCCTTCGGCTTTGATTTTGTCTTTGAGATCAAAGGTGAGGTCGACGTAAGAGAATTCCTGTTCCGATCCGGTCCGTGTGAGAACGGGTTGTATGGAATCTGCATTTGCTTTCGCTTCTGCTTTCCAGGCATTTGAACATGTTTCGAGGGAATACTTCATATAAAAAACCTTTCGTTAAAATCTGGTATCGTTTTTCCATGCGCCATGCTGATCACATTGCAAACGGATCAAGACAGTCTCCTGTTCCGTTTTGAATTGATATTCCGCATGATCGGTGGTTTCCTGTTTTTCCTTTGCCGGGTGAAGTTCTCCGGACTGGAAACGGTTCTTCAATTCTCCGGAAAATATTTGGAGCACATCGTCTTCCGTCATGCCGGGATCCCGCAGGAGATAATGATTGACCGTTGCATTCCGGACCCGGTCCGTGGAGAGTGTGAAGAAACTTTTTACATCGCCTTTTTTCATGGCGTCCGTCAGGTCCGCGGCGACGGCATCGGGTGTATTACGCTGGCGGAGTTTCCGGATCAGTTCCATATCCTGCAGATTGCGGTCTTTGCACGCACTCAATACAAGGATGAGTCCGGCGCAGAGAAAAAGCAGATATTGTTTCATTGATCCTTCTCCGTTTTGAGTTTGAATACGGTCAGACGGCTCTTTTTCATACGTTCCGGGTCATTGAAGCGGAGATACCGCATCCGGTAGTAATCATAAAGCACATACTGACTCCGTGTGGATTCGTATTTCTTTTGCATGATGGTGGAAGAAAACAGGTTTTCCCCGGTCATACGGCGTCCTTTTCTCCGGTCTGCCAACTGGGTTCGCAGAATAAAATCCAGTTCGGCACGGATCTCCGGATTCACCACAGGGAAGAGCGTTTCGATACGCCGCCGCAGGTTGCGCGGCATAATGTCGGCACTGCCCATAAAGTATTCCGGTGCGCCGTTATTGGCAAAGTAATAGATCCGGCTGTGTTCCAGAAAACGGTCCAGAATACTGACGATCCGGATGTTGTCACGTCCCCGCGGGGAGAGGGCATAGGGATTGATCCCGCAGATGCCCCGGACGATGATCTCGATCTTCACGTTGTTTTCCGCAGCGTGGTAAAGGTGTTCGATCACCTCGTAATCGATCAGGGAATTGACTTTGAGAATGATGTGTCCCGGATTGTTTCTTGTGGCGATCCGGGCTTCCCGGTCGATCAGAAAAAGCAACCGTTCCAGCATGGTGTAAGGCGCAACAAGAAGTTGTCCCCACTGGGGCGGATCGGAGAATCCGGTGATCACATTGAAGAGGGAAGCCACATCCTGCGCCAGTTGATTGTCGGCGGAAAAATACCCGATATCCGTATACTGCCGCGCGGTCCGTTCGTTATAATTCCCGGTACTCAAATGCACATACCGTCGGATCCCGGCGGCTTCTTTCCGCACGATGAGCAGGGCTTTGCAATGGACCTTGAGATTGGCGATCCCGTACACCACATGGGCTCCGGCTTCTGCCAGTTCCATGGCGCCGCGCATATTGTTTTCTTCATCGAACCGGGCTTTGATCTCAAAGAGGACCGTGACTTGTTTCCCGTTCCGTGCCGCTTTTTCCAGTGCCGCAATGACCGGCGAATTCTTGCTGACACGGTACAACGTCTGTTTGATGGCAAGGACATCCGGATCTTCTGCCGCTTCCTCCAGAAGCCGGACCACCGGATCAAAGGATTCATAGGGCAGATGCGTGATGAACGAGCCTTTCTCCCGGATCCGCGTGAACATGGATTTCGCATCTTCGCAGGCGACCGATGCCAGAGGCGGCATGGGCTGTGCTGCCAGATGGGTGAACCCGGGCAGGGCAGCCAGCTGGAACATGGCTTTCAGGTTCAGCAGTCCGTTGATACGGATCACCTGACTGCGGCTGACATCCAGCATTTTCATCAGCCATTTGCCGGAGACATCGGAAATACTGCCTGCCACTTCCAGCCGGACCACGGAGCGTTTCGGACGGGATTGCAGGGCGATCTGCATTTCGGTCAGCAGGTCCGCGATGGATTCTTCGTCAATGGAAAAGTCCATATCCCGTGTGATGCGAAACGGGGTACATTCCAGGATCTCATAGCCGCGGAACAAGCCTTCCAGATTGTGGGCGATGAGTTCCTCCGATGCAAGAAAGATCCCGCCGGGCTGTTCCGAATCATCCAACCGCAGAAAACGGGGAACGTTGGAGGGGACCTGCATGACTGCGAATTGTTCTTTCCCGTTCCGTTTCATACGGATCAGCAGTTCCAGTTCCAGGTTCGGGATCAGGGGGAAGGGGTGTGAGGGGTCGATGCCGATGGGAGTCAATACGGGCAGGATCTCTCTTGCGAACAGGTTTTTTGCTGTATGCTGTAAATCTTTGGAGAGTTCTTCCCAGTTGGCAACATAGATCCCGTGTGTGCGCAGGGCAGGGAGGATCTTTGCGTTGAGTGTACGGTATTGACTGCCCACCAGTTCCCGGATCCGTTTGTTCAGTTTTTTCAGCAATTCTTCGGGTCGATACGTGTATTCCCCGTAGATCTCCTGGGGCTGATGCGGATCCTGACGGTACAACCCTGCGACACGGACCATGAAGAATTCATCCAGATTACTGGAGAAAATGGAGATGAACTTCAACTGTTCCAGCAGGGGATTGCCGGGATCCTTTGCTTCTTCCAGGACCCGTGCATTGAATTCCAGCCAGCTTACATCCCGGCTGATGAAACGTTCTTCCGATCGGGGGGTATTCTTGCGCATTCTGTACTCCATTTTATTGCAGGATCACCTGCATCGCGAACACATAAAAGAAATAATCCAGATCCGCCGATTCGGTCGGACCGGAAACAGGGAACGAGCGGGCCCCTTCACCACGGATCAGGATCCGGTCGCCATCTGTACGCAGTTTCAGGCGTTCCGCCGTGATCCCGCGCAGGGATAAAAGACATGCGATTCGCAGTATGGCGGAAAGTTTCAGAATGATCCCGCGCGTTTCACCGGGAAGAGCCTGAAAGTTATGATGCTGGGCTTTCGGTTCCGATTTCCGGTGATAGCGGACCGTGAAGGAGACGATCTCCCGTTCGACCAGCGAGATACCCGGTATTTCCGTGGCATTGATGATATACGCGGAATGTTTATGATACGCCTGATTGTTGAGGTAAAGTCCGCATTTGTGCAGAATGGCGGCGATCCGGAGCAACAGCAGTTCCCGTTTGCCCAGACCATGCAGTTTCGCCAGTTTCCGGAAAAGGAACACAGCATTCGCTTCCACCCGGTTCAGAAATTCCGTATCGCAACGGTATTTTGCCGCGACCGACCGGACAAGTCCCAGAGTTTGGTCTTCGAAATCATCTTTCCCCGTCAGGATCTCGTTGGCAAAGTCAAACATCAACCCCTGTTTCAGGGAGATCATGGGGATCAGCAGTTCACGGGCTTCCGTGACACGGAACAATTCGCTCAAAAGAATGGCGCAGGGCATGACCGCTTCCGCCAGTTCCTGCCGGACCGTGTTATGGCTTGCCGTTTCGCTGATGGCAAGTTCATCCAGGGAATCCCGCAGCGATTCAAACTCCTTCCGGGTGATCCGGCAGACATCGGATGTGATCTCGCCTTTCCCGGAGTTCCGGAAATACATCCGCAGGAGCATACGGACCGATGCCCCCATGGCGACCAGCATTTCCCCGTGAAGATCGACCCCGGACTGTTCCAGATCGCTGAACGCAGATGCGATCACCGGTGTCATGGTATCCCGCAGCGATGCCACCGAAGAGACACCGGAGAGGTTTTCCAGAATACGCAACGTGCCGATCTTCAATGTTTCCGTGAACGTCATGGAGCCGTTGTTATATGTGCTGACCTGACACGCACCGGTTCCGATATCGGCGATCATGGCTTTCTTCCGGTCGAATCCGCAGGTCTCGGGCAGCGTATTGGTCACGGAAAGATAATTCAATCGGGCTTCATCGGAGCCTTCGTAAAGTTGTACCCGGATCCCCGTGGCATGACGGATCCGTTCCAGAAGGATCTCTGCGTTGGAGGCTTCCCGGACTGCACTGGTCGCCACGGCACGACATTCCGTTACGCCGTACTCCTGCATTTTCAGACGGAAGTTTTCAAAAATATCGCAGAGGATCCGGATGGACCCGGCACTCACTGCTCCCGTATGGAATACGTTGGAACCCAACGGGACCGAGACATTCAGGTCTTCCAGTATCTCGATGACACCGGGCGCGGGACCGCATTGTGCGATCAGCATACGCGCGGAATGTGCGCCCAGGTCGATGGCTCCCAGGACCACCGGATGACGTTTTGATTGCGGCACGGTCACACCTCACCTTTTTTGCGTGCAAGGATGGTCGCACCCAATGCCACAGCGGTATCACCCAGCGCGGAGAACCGGATCTGTATTTTCGCCGGGTCAAGCCCGAAAAGATGTTCGTTGAAACTGTTGCGGAACACCGGAAGGATCTCATTGCCCATGGATTCGATCACTCCGCCGCCCAGAATAAAACAATCCGGTGCGAGAACGGAGGCGACACCTGCTGCCGCCACCCCAAGCATGTACGCGCCCTTATTGACTGCGGCGACCACTGCCGGGTCATCGGCACGATAGGCTTTTGCCAGATGTTTGCTCTTGATATTCCGGCTGTTCTTGTTGAATTTATCCGGGGAGAGACAGGTCTTGACACCCTGTTGGAACACGGATTTCTTGATGGCTTTCACAAATGCCACTTTACTGCAATAGGCTTCCGCACAACCCTTGTGTCCGCAGGCACAACGGCGTCCGCCCTGCTTGACGATCACATGCCCGAATTCCCCGGCAAGCCCGGAGTTCCCGGCGTGAAGTTTTCCGTTGATCATGATCCCCCCGCCCAATCCGGTTCCCACGCAATACCCGGCGACCGTGGAAAATCCCTGTGCGGCACCGCAATAATATTCCGCCAGTACACCAAGATTCCCGTCGTTGCCCAGGTAAACTTCCCGGTTCAGTTTGTGAAAAAAGAAATCTTTCAGCGAAGCATTCTTCCAGCCCAGATTGGTGGCATGATAACAATCACCCGTCAGAGGATCCACAGGGGAGGGGATGGCAACGCCGATATGAGGTACATCTTCCAGAGTCAGCCCCAACGGTTCCAGCACGGTTACGCCCAGTGCGATGATATCGGAAACGATCTTTTCGGGTCCTGCTGCGTAATCGGTTTCCGCCTTTGCCTCCCCGATGATGTTATGTTTGGAATCTGTTACGACCGCGTAGATTTTTGTCCCGCCCAAATCAATGCCGAGTGCCGGTGAGTTTTTCATGCTTGCGATCTCCTTGTATTGTGTGTTAAGGTACAATACAGCACGATAAGAAAAAGTCAATCCCGCAAACCATGATTTTTTCTCTTTTTTACCCGCGAAAATATTTGATTTTTTTACCCTTCTGTGATATATTTCCCCATCATTCCAACAACTGTGAGGTAATCATTATGAAATTTATTGATCAACAGCCCGTTCCCCTGTGGTCCGGAACCGCTCCCCTTGCTTTGGGAAATGATCCCGAAGACAATCCCACGCTGACCGTGTTTTATCCCAGACAATGGCGCAGTACCCGGAAAGCAGTGGTGGTCCTCCCCGGTGGCGGATACGCCTGTCTCTGTCAGCACGAAGGTTACGAATACGCAAAATGGCTCGCCGATAACGGGTATACCGGGATCGTCTGCAATTACCGGGTCCACACCGCGGAACATCCCTATCATCACCCTGTCATGATCTCCGATGCCGCCCGCGCCATCCGTGTGGTCCGCGCTCATGCAGAAGAACTGGGGATCGATCCCCACAAGATCGGGATCATGGGGTCATCCGCCGGCGGACATCTGGCGGCATCCTGTGCCACGCATCATGAGATCGGACTCCGGGAGGAAGGCGAATCCATGGAAAAAGACCTGGGGCGTCCCGATTTCACCATTCTCTGTTACGGTGTGCTCACCTTCGGAGAATATACCCATGTGGGGACCCGTACCAATCTGTTGGGTGCGACCCCGGATCCGGCGCTGGTGGATTTCTTCTCCATGGAAAAAAGTGCCGATTCCCATACGCCCCGCGCGTTCATCTGGCATACCTGGGAAGATCAGGCTGTCCCTGTGCAGAATTCGCTCCTCTACGCCGCCAGACTCAAAGAAATGGGCGTCCATTGTGACGTGCATATTTACGAACGCGGTGTGCACGGGATCGGGCTTGCCGGGGGACACCCCTGGACAACGGAACTGCTCCGCTGGCTGGAACAGGTTTGATCAATTCCAATCGTACGGTGTGACAGCCGCACCGTATTGATCCAGAAGTTTGAAATATCCGGCGCAGGGGATCTCCTTTGCGCCGAAACTTTTTGTCGTCTCTGTGACCATTTGCGTATCAAGCAGGATAAAGCCCCGTTCTTTCAGCAGTTCCACCGTTTTCACCAGAACGTATTTCGATGCCCCGCTGACGTGATAGAACATGCTTTCCCCGCAGAAGATCCTGCCGCAGACGATCCCGTACAATCCGCCCGCAAGCGTTCCGTCCGGAAGATATGCCTCGAAACTGTGCGCCATTTTCTGACGGTGAAATTCACAATAGGTCCGGATGATCTTCGACGTGATCCAGGTCCCGTCCTGATCCGGACGGGGCTGTTCCGCACAGTTCCGGATCACGCGCTCAAATGCCGTATTGATCCGGAATGTGAACGGGAACTTTTTCATATCTTTCCGCAGAGACCGGGGAATATGGAACTCATCCAGCATCAGGATGCCCCGCTGCCGGGGAGATGCCCAGAGAATACTTTCCTCTTCATAAGGCCAGGGGAAGATCCCGCGGGCATACGCCTCCTGCAGCATGGCGCAGTTCAGAGTACGGGAAACAGCGATATAATCATTGTCCGCTTTCCGCGGGTCCGGGAAGATCATCTTATGCCGCCTGTCTGCTGACATGGAACCAGCGGCCCCGAAGCATTTTCCGCATGATAAAATAGATCGCCACGGCAGAACAGATACACGCCATGACCCAGCTGATGGGGTAAGACCACAGCAGCCATTCCAGCGTACGGTGTCTGGGGAAGATGTACCACATCCAGAATATTCGGAACAGACAGATCCACAGGAGAGAAATGAACGTGGAGGTCAGGGAATAATTCAATCCGCGCAGACATCCGGTGAGGGAATCCATGATCCCGGCGATAAAATACGTCGTGCAGAAGACGAACATACGGACCATGCCGTACTTCATCTGTTCCGGCGTTACATTGAATATGCTCAACAGCGGCTCACCGAAGGCCAGGAACACGCCACCCATGATGAGTGACAAAGCGGCACTGCATATCATGATGTAAATCATGCTCCGGAGTATCCGCACCGGCTTGTTCCCGCCCATATTCTGTCCCACAAAACTGATGGCGGTCATGTGGAAAACATAAGTACCCGCCCACATCAAACCTTCCAGCGTCAATGCCGCACCGCATCCGGCGATCACATCTTTCCCAAGACCGTTCAATGCCCCCTGAATGATCAGATTGGAGACCGCAAAACATGCACTCTGGAATCCGGCGGGCAATCCGATCCACAGCACTTCACGCATAATATCAAACGAAATACGGATCAATGACGGCTTGATCCGGTAACTGTCGGTACTGTGTGTCAATGCACGGAATACCAGCCAGGCGGAGATCACGTTGGCAATCAAGGTCGCCACAGCCACCCCGGCAACATCCATCCCGAAGACGATCACAAACACCAGGTTCAGCAGAACATTGATCACCCCGGCAAAGGAAAGGTAATACAGGGGACGCCGCGTATCACCCACCGCACGCAAAATCGCACTGCCGAAATTGCAGAGTACGGAAAACGGCATCCCGATACAGATGATGATGATATACAAACTGGACTGCCGGTATAATTCGTCCGGAATCTGCACCCAGTTCAGCATGGCATCCTTGAACACCAACCCCAGGATACCCAGAAGGATCCCGCCGTATAACGCGATCGCCATCACCGTGTGGGAGGCTCGCCGCATCTGTTTAGAGTCTTTCGCCCCGTAATAACGGGAGATCACCACGTTCGCACCAACCGAAAGACCGCTGAAAATATTGATAAAAAATCCCGTGACTGGCCCGATGGCAGTCACTGCGGCGAACGCCGTTTCCGATTTCGAGAATTGTCCCAGAACCACCATGTCTGCCATGTGAAACAACAGTTGCAGGACCGTGGTGAAATACAAGGGAACAGCAAAACGGATGATCTTGGGGAAGAGCGGACCCCGACACATGTCGATATTGTATTTGGAAACAGCCATATCAGCCGGGAATCCTTATGATTAAGTTTCTACGTCTTTATTAATTTACATCCATAATCCAAAAATACAAGCCGCGATATATGCTTTTTTTAGGAATTTTCATGCAAATTCCTGAAGGATCGCCATGTCCCGGAACGGGTGTTTCACACCCTTGATCTCCTGGGTCGTCTCGTGTCCTTTCCCCGCAACCAGAAGAATGTCGTTCTCTCTCAATGCCGCCGCCGCTTTCCGGATGGCTTCCGCACGGTCCGCAATGGCAAACACACATTGTCCTTCCGGGATCCCCGCAAGGATCTCCTTTATGATGGCTTCCGGATCTTCGCTCCGGGGATTGTCGCTTGTCACATAACAGATATCGGAGTCTTTCGCCGCCGCCGCCCCCATCTTCGGACGTTTCGTGCGGTCACGGTCACCGCCGCACCCGAAGACCGTCACAAGACGTCCGCCGGGCTGTAAAAGTTTACGCAAGACGGGCAGTACTTGCGCCAGTGCATCATGGGTGTGGGCGAAATCCACGAACGCCGTCGCCCCGTTTTTCAACCGGATGGGATCCAGTCTGCCCGGGGAAGGGGTGACACTTTCCGCCGCAGAGAGCACCTGTTCCGCCGGGAGATCCAGTGCAAAGGCATCGGTCACCGCTTCCAGAAGATTGACCGCATTGTATTCCCCGCGGAGCTTGCTCTTGATCCGGTACGGTTTTCCATCCAGTTCAAAATGCAAAACCGAGCCGTCATCGACCGGCTGGAATCCCGTGAGGTGACAGAAGGCGTTATGTTGTGCCGAAAAATCAAGTGCCGGGATCCCGGAGGTTCGCAATTCATCGTAAAGCCGCTTGCCGTAAGCATCATCCGTGTTGATGACACAGGGCGCATCCGGCATGAGCATTTCCGTGAATAACAACCGTTTCGCCTGATAATATGCTTCCATCGTCCGGTGGTAATCCAGATGATCCCCCGTCAGATTTGTGAAGATCGCGGACGAGAAAAACAGCGACCCGCACCGGTGCTGGTGCAGTCCATGACTGGAACACTCTATCACCGCATCCGTGATCGCATTCTTTTTCATGGCGCAGAAACATTGCTGGAGCAGTGCCGCATCCGGCATGGTGTACGCCGCTTCCTGCGGAATGCCGTCCCCGAAGTCCGTCAAAACCGTGGTGAGAAGTCCCGTTTTCGCCCCGCACTCTTTCAGTAAATGACGCAGGACGAATGCGATGGTCGTCTTCCCGTTGGTCCCGGTCACGGTATGGACCCGGAAGTCATCCGCGGGACGTCCGGCGGCTTCCTCACAGAGGATCGCCCAGGCATAATAGGGATCTTTCACCCGGAGTACCGGTTTTCCGGCGGGAGGTGTTCCGTTCCAGAAAGCGGAAACGACGTATGCCGCCGCCCCGTTTTCCTCCGCCTGGGGAATGAAATCGTGTCCGTCGGCTTTCGCGCCTTTGACCGCACAGAACAGACTGCCCTTTCTGACGCGTGCCGCATTGTTCTCCACCGAGGTGATGACTGTGTTCCCTGTTTCGCCATCCGTAAGGATCGGGGAAAGGGCGCAACGAAGCATATCCAGATCGGGTATCATGATTCCACCAGCTCCAACTGTGTGGATCGGGAGGCTTTCAGAAAGATCATATCTCCCGCTTTCAAATATTCCCGGATCTTCCCGGCGGCATCCGCGGAACGTTCAAACATTGCAACGGGCGGACACGCAAGGTTTTCCGCCGCCGCTTTCATTTTCGCGCCCACCGTGATCAACCGTGCGGACGGGAAAAACTTCCGTGCTTGAAGAAGCACGTCAAGATGTCCCTGTTGAGCCGCATCGCCCAGTTCCGCCATATCGCCCAGAACGAGGACCAGTTTTTCCTGATCGGCAAACTCCACCAGCCAGGTGAGAGAGGCGATCATGCTGTCCGGATTCGCGTTGTACGCATCATTGATCCAGGTCATGCCGTCACGTTCTGTGATCCGCATCCGCATTCCCGGCAGTACCGTATTGGCGATCCCCGCAGCCGCATCTTTCAGTGAGATGCCATAAAGGGATGCCAATGCCGCCGCGCCCGCCGCATTGGATGCCTGATGTGCCCCCGGAATACTCCAGTGGACCGTTTCCGTTTCCCCTGTGTCTTTCCGGGTCAGACGGAAGGAAGCACCACGCAGGTCCCCGCCCAGATATTCCGCACGGAAATCCGCATCTTCCTCCGGTCCGAAGGTGAGGATACGGTGTCCGGAAAGGGCATTCCGCAGTACATCATTTCCGGCGCATGTATGGGGAATGACACCCGCGCCATCCGGCGAAAGGAAACGGAAGATGGCAGACTTTTCAGTCGCGGTCCCTTCCAGCGTTTTGAAGTTTTCAATGTGAGAGGAACGGATGGAGACGATCAGCGCGTGATCCGGGCGGACGGCATCCGCCAGCGGTTCGATCTCGCCGAAATGACTGGTCCCCAGTTCCAATACGGCTGCTGTATGGTCGTTGTTGAGTTTCAATAAGTTCCGCGGAACACCGATGTGATTGTTCGTATTCCCTTCGGTGGCAAGAACGTGTTCCGTTCCGTAGGCGTGATTGAAGATTGCACGCAGACATTCCTTTGTGCTTGTTTTGCCGCAGGATCCGGTCAGTGCCGCCACACGGAGCGAGAATTTCTGACGGTGATATTTCGCCAGACTCTGATACGCTTTCACGGTGTCCGGGACCACGATCGCGGTGGCATCCGCCGGGACTTTTGCCCCATCTTCCACGCAGAGCAGAATGGCACCGTGTTTCACGGCATCGGCAAGAAAGTTATGTGCATCAAAGTTTTCGCCCTTCAATGCCAGAAAGAGGGACCGGGGTGCATCGGCACGGGTATCGGTGGAGACTCCTGCCACGGTCATTGACGGATCAAATGCGCCGAGAATGTTACCGCCGGTAACCGTGCGGATCTCATCAAAGGTAAAAAGATCGTTCATTGTATTCACACTCCCAGATTGCGGAAGTAATCGATGGTCTGTTCCAATCCGTCATCCACATGCACATGAGGTTCCCAGCCCAGGATCTCTTTCGCCCGGGTGATATCCGGTTTCCGGCGTGTGGGGTCATCCTGGGGCAGGGGCATGTGTATGATCTTTGATTTGGAATTGCAGAACCGGATCACTTTTTCCGCCAGCTGGTTGACGGTATACTCATCAGGGTTCCCCAGGTTTACGGGACCGGTCACGTCATCGGCGGTATTCATCATGCGGACTATGCCTTCCACCAGGTCGGAGACGAAACAGAAACTCCGGGTCTGCTCCCCTGTACCGTAAATGGTGATGTCCTTGCCTTGCAACGCCTGTACGATGAAATTGCTGACCACCCGTCCGTCATTGGGATGCATACGGGGCCCGTAAGTATTAAAGATACGAATGACTTTAATGGGGAATCCGTACTGTCTGTGATAATCAAAGAAAAGCGTTTCCGCTGCCCGTTTTCCTTCGTCATAACAACTCCGGATCCCGATAGGGTTCACGTTACCCCAGTAACTTTCGGTTTGCGGGTGTACCATCGGATCGCCATAGACTTCACTGGTGGATGCCTGGAGTACCGGAATCTTCAAACGCCGTGCCAGTTCCAGTACGTTCATCGCTCCCAGAATACTGGTCCGTGCGGTCTGGACCGGGTCGTGCTGATAATGGACGGGTGATGCCGGACACGCCAGATTGAAAATGGCATCCACTTCCAGGCTGATGGGCATGGTGACATCGTGCCGGATCAATTCGAATGCCGGGTTCTGCAGTAAATGCCGGATATTGTTTTTCGATCCGGTGAAGAAGTTGTCGAGACAGATCACGTCATTGCCTTCTGTCAACAGTCTTTCGCACAAATGGGAACCGATGAATCCACCGCCGCCGGTAACAAGAATCGTCTTTTTACGCATAGTATTTTCCTTTGTTAAACATGTTCAAGGTATACTATACGCGGAACGTCAAAAAATCAAGTCGGAACTTGCATTTTTTTTTGCTTTTTTTATATAGAATCGTATTCTTTCCGGAATTCTTCCAGTTCTGCAGCTGCTGTTTCCCAGTCAAGCATAGCTTTCGAGATATCGTAATCCAGTTCTTTCAGACGTTTCTGTTTCGCCGGGATCTCCGATGCGGACAAGGCAGGATCCGCAAAAGATTCCATCAGAGAGGCTTTCTCCGCTTCCCCGTCTTCAATGATCTTTTCCAGACGGGCGACTTCCTTTTCCAGACGTCGTTTCATCGGTGCAAGTTCATTCCGCCGGGCGGCTTTTTCCCGCCGCAGGTCTTTCTGGTTCACGGAAACCGTTTCCGCAGAAACGACCGTCTTTTCCTGCGCAGATGATGCCGCCGCACCTTCTTCCGCCGCTTTCTTTTCCCGGTAATAATCGTATCCGCCCTGGTAGCGTTTCACGCCATCCCGCCGGATCTCCAGAATACTGCTGACGGAACCGCGGATGAATTCCACGTCATGACTGACCAGACACACCGTTCCCTGATAATTCCGCAGTGCATCCTGCAATGCGATACGGGCATTGATGTCCAGGTGCGTCGTCGGTTCGTCCAGGATCAACAGATTGGGCGGATTCACAAAGATACGGGCAAAACACAAACGGATCTTTTCGCCACCGGAGAGAACGCTGCACTGCTTCATGGCATCGTCCCCGGAGAATCCGAACGCCCCCAGGATCTCACGGATCCGTTGACTCGGCAGATCACCAGCCGCATTGCGTACGACCTGAAACGCCGTTTCTTCCGCCGGAAGAAGTTCCGCAAACTCCTGCGCCTGATAGCCTACCACCACTTTATGACCGGACTGCGCATTTCCGGCACTGGGCGTGAGACGTCCGGCAATGATCCGCAGGAGAGTGGTCTTGCCCATCCCGTTATACCCGATGATCCCCAACTTATCGCCGGAGTCGATGGAAAGGGTCAGGTCTTTGAGGATGTTGCGTTTGCCGTCATAGGAGTGCGTTACATTTTCCAAACGGAAGACTTCGGCACCGCAGGGGGGCGGTGCCGGGATCCGGATTGTCCCGTGGAATTGAAGTTGTTCCGGGATTTCTGCGTCTTTGATCTTTTCCAGCATTTTGATCCAGGACTGCACCTGTGCGGCTTTGGTTGCTTTGGCACGGAACCGGTTGATGTTGTCCTGCAGCTGTTGTTTCCGCCGTTCGATGTTTTTCTTTTCGGCTTCGCTCTGCAGTTTCCGGGCTTCCCGTTCTTTGGCGTAGTAAGTATAATTTCCGGAGTACCGGGTGAGCTTTGCGTTATTGAGTTCCACTGTCACATCGGTCAATGTATTCAGCAGAAAACGGTCGTGCGAGATCAGAAGAAGTGTACCTTCAAATGTTTTTAATCTGCGCTGAAGCCATTCCACTGCAGGGATATCCAGATAGTTGGAAGGCTCGTCCAGAAGAAGGATGTCCGGCTCACCCAACAGGACCCGGACCATGGCGGCACGCATCTGCCATCCGCCGGAGAAGGAGTTCAGCGGCTGTTCCAGAGCGGATGGCGCAAACCCCAGTCCATCCAGCGCGGCTTCGGCACGGTGCCGCATTTCATAACCGCCCAACTGCTCATAACGGCTTTGCAGACGTCCCAGTTCATCCAGTGTTTTCTGGGGCGGATTACTGCCGGCTGCGGCGAGTTCGGCTTCCAGTTTTTCCATTGCCTGATGAATGGCGGGCAGTTCACCGCCTGCCGATTCCACATAATCGATGAGTTTGACATCACTCCCGGCGGCGGCAAGTTGCTGGTGAAGATAGCCCAGACGGAGACGTTCCGGGATCATGATCTCCCCGGAGTCCGGTGACATTTCACCCGTGATCATGCGGAAGAGCGTGGTCTTGCCGGTCCCGTTCGGTCCGACGATCCCGACCCGTTCCCCTTTATTGATCCGGAGGGAGACATCTTTGAGGATATCTTTTCCTCCCAGCATCTTGCTGACGTTCTGGAAGTCAAGCATCGTGAGATCAGTTCCCGTTGCTTTCTTTGAGCTTTGCGGTACGATTTCTCCGGCGTTCCAGTTCGGTGAGGAGCTGTTTACGCAGACGGATATTCAACGGAGTCACTTCCACATATTCGTCATTGGCGATATATTCCAATGCTTCTTCCAAACTCATTTTCTGGGCGGGCGCGATCTTCAAGTTACGGTCACTGCCGGCGGCACGCATATTGGTCAGCTTTTTGGCGCGCTGCAGGTTCACTTCCAGATCATCATCCGTACAATGCTGTCCCACGATCATTCCTTCGTATGTTTCCGTGCCCGGATCGATGAAGAACGTGCCGCGCAGCTGAAGTCCGTCGATGGCATACGCTTCCGCCGTCCCTTTGCCCATACTGATCATCACCCCGCTGGTACGGGAGGGGATCTCTCCCCGGAAGGGTTCGTAATGATCGAAACGGTGAGACATGATCGCCTGTCCGGCGGATGCCGTCATGACTTTACTGCGCAGACCGATCAGC
This sequence comes from Victivallales bacterium, assembly GCA_045592785.1. Lineage (GTDB taxonomy): Bacteria > Verrucomicrobiota > Lentisphaeria > Victivallales > UBA1829 > RGIG8244. Next base: position 110,484 of record JAZNVL010000060.1, read on the forward strand.
CCGCGCGTGGGGATCGTGAATTCCAGGAGCTGTCTGGAACCGCGCATATCCATTTTGGTCATTTCGCCTCTGCGCTGTCCCACCAGTTCAATGATTTTCCCGGCGGAACCATCGGGTGCATCCACCGAAAGAAATTCGATGGGTTCCTGTTTGATCCCATCGATCTCTTTTGTGATCACATGAGGCTGTGCAACGGTGAGTTCGTATCCTTCCCGGCGCATGGTTTCGATGAGGATGGCAATATGCAGCACACCGCGCCCGGAAACTTTGAAACAATCGCCGGAAGTTTCTTCCACACGGAGTGCAACGTCACGTTCCGCTTCCTTGAAAAGACGTTCCCGGATATGACGGCTGCTGATGAACTTGCCTTCCTGTCCGAACAGCGGCGAATCGTTCACGCGGAACATCATGGAGAGAGTGGGTTCATCAATGGAAATGGGGGGCATGGCTTCCGGACATTCCGCATCGGCAAGGGTATCGCTGATATCCAGCTGATCGGCACCAACAACGGCGCAAAGGTCGCCACATTCCACCTGATCCACTTCCGTACGCCCCACACCGGAGAAGGTGAAAAGCTGTTTGATCTGTGTCTGACGGATATTGCCGTCCCGGTCGATACGCACCATGGGCTTGTTGACCTGCAATGTACCGCGATGGACTCTTCCGATTCCGATACGGCCCACGAAGTCGTTGTAGTCGATGGTGGAGATCTGGACCTGTGCCGGACCTTCGAGGATCTTCGGCGCAGGGATGTGTTCCAGAATCGCATCCATCAGCGGAAGAATGGAGTCTCTTGCACCGTTTTCCAGATCGGTGGTCGCCCAACCGTTGCGGCCGCTGGCAAAAAGAACCGGGAAATCCAGCTGTTCTTCGTTTGCGCCCAAATCGATGAAAAGGTCGAACACTTCGTTCAAAACTTCCTGCGGGCGGGCATCGGCACGGTCGATTTTGTTGATGATGACAATGGGTTTCAAGCCCAGATGCAAGGCTTTATCCAATACAAAACGGGTCTGGGGCAGGGGACCTTCCGCAGCATCGACCAGCAACAGTGCACCGTCTGCCATATTGAGTACGCGTTCCACCTGTCCGCCGAAATCGCTGTGTCCGGGAGTGTCGATCACATTGACCTTGACCCCTTTGTAATCCACGCTGATATTTTTTGCAAGAATGGTGATCCCGCGTTCCCGTTCCAGAGGATTGGAGTCGAGAAAACGCTGGTGCATTTCCTGATTTTCCCGGAAGATTTTTGCTTGTTTGATGATTTCATCGACCAACGTGGTTTTGCCGTGGTCAACGTGTGCAATAATAGCAATGTTTCTGATTTCGCGCATAGGTCCGCCTGTTGATTGTTTAAAATTCTGGAAAGCATATAATATAGCACAACTTTTCAAAAATTCCAGTTTTTATTTGCTTTTTCATTGATTTTTTATTGCACAAAAAAGCCCGCTTCGCAGCGGGCTTATGATGTGTCACTTCCGGTTCCAGGTACTGGGCCGGATCAGGCTCTCCGGTAATTCCGGCACGATCCGGAATATTTCCTGCATTACTTCGTCCGGTAACGGCGGTTGCGAGGCAAGCGCAATATTCTCTTTGAGCTGTTCCGCGTTATCCACGCCGGTCAGGATCGCATCGAATTGCGGGAAGGACATCAGATAACGCATACACATTTCCTGTAACGTCATCCGGTTGTTTTCCGCAAGAGTCTGCAATTTCCGGCGGCAGGGGATCACGCTTTGAAGATGTGCCGGGATCTTCGCTTCATCCATTACCAGCAGACCTTGCAGATAGACACTGCGGACAAATACAAATCCGCCATTCCCATGGACTTGTTCCGCATAAGAAACAAAACGGCGGTCCAGAATATTGGACGGGATCTGGATGACTGCGGGCAGGGGCTGTTCCGGTGCAGTGCCATCAATGGAACATCCTGTATAAGAAAGATATCCTTCCTGACAGAGTGTTTGCAGATGATGCTGGAACTTCCAGAGTGCTTCCCGGTGGAAGATCAGGGCATGGAGATGATCCACCTGCAAATTTTCCAGCGAACGCATCAGGGATTCCCGGATGATTATCCCCGCTTCTTCGTCGGGTGTTTCGTCGGGGAAGACAACCTTGCTGACAATACGCATCGTTTTGTCAAGCCCGGTCAGTTTGAGCGTTCTGCCCAGCACGGCTTCACTGTCGCCGTAACCGGATGCCGTATCAAGCACCCGGATCCCGTGTTCCGCTGCCGTTTCCAGGATCCGGCAGACTTCGGCTTCCGGTGGCTTCCCCGCAGTATTGGCAACGCCGTAGTTCAACCCGAACTGCACGGTTCCCAGAACAAGTTTCGATTCTTTCATGATGAATTGCCTTTTCTTATTTCGCCGTGTATCCGCCATCCACCGGGATATTGGTGCCGGTCAGATAGGATGAGGCATCCGATGCCAGGAATACAATGATCCCCTTCAAGTCTTCCTGATTCGCCATCCGTTTCAGCTGGGTCCGTTCGGAATACTGACGGACAAAGGCTTCCGGGTGAACGTCTTCCTGCAAACCGCCGGGGTGAATGGCGTTCACACGCACATTGTATTCGCCCAGAACGCTGGCAGTCCAGCGGGTGAAGTTGACCAGTCCGCCCTTTTCATAGAAGTAAGCCGGGGAGGGACTGCGGTTCATATCGGTTCCTGCGTAGTTGGCAAATTCCGGTCCCACCAATCCCATGAAAGATCCGATATTGATAATGGATCCGGACTTTTGTTTTTTCATCACTTCACCTGCAACGGCAGTCAGGTAGAACATGCCGGATGCGTTGATGTGGAAACTGGCATCGTATACGGAAAGTTCTTTCTTCCAATCACTGCATGCACAACGGGAAACCGAGTTGTTCACCAGAATATCCAGCCGTCCGGTTTCCTCCACCACGCGCCGGATCAGTTCGTCGCAGGACTTCTCATCGCCCTGATCCAGGGGGAGGGCGCGGACATCCAGTCCGGCAGCCCGAAACTGTGTCGCAGTTTTTTCCAGGTTTTCCATGTTCCGGGAGGCGATATAGACCGTTGCTCCGGCTTCGCCCAATGCTTCCACGATCTGTTTACCATAACGTCCGGCGCCGCCTGTTACGATAGCGGTGCGCCCGTTGAGTTTGAATGAGTCGATTACGTTCATGTTGCAAATCCTTATATTTATGTGGTTATTGTCAAACTATAAAACGTGAATAATTTTCGTTTTATACGATATAATATTTGAAAAACCTGTTGAGGGATAGTATTTTATATTAATCCAAAAAAACAAAATCCCAACCACCCGACAGATGATTCAATGATTAATATAGCACAAGGTAGTGAAAAAATCAACTCAAAAGGCGGAAATATTTTAATAGGAACGCAACTTTTCAGTATAGGATTGGAAAAGATGAATCATTTGACGACATCAAAAACCTAATACGGCGAATTTTCTCACAGCGACATAGCTGATATGGCTGTGACACTGTTAGCGAACGGCAAAAGCGATTTTGCTGATATTGATTTGTATCGCAATGACTCCTTGTTCAAGACCGTTCTCAATTTCCTGAATCCGTGAAGACTTTTGCTTGAAGTCTTCACGGATTCAGGTCAAACTTATTCCGGAATGATCACAGACTGCAGGAACAGTTCGCCCAGCTCTTTCATCCCGTATTTTTCGATTTCACTGGCAAATGCCGTACGGACATATTTTGCTTCCAGTAACACGTCCGGTTCGTGAGGATGGAGAAGGGCAAAGCCTTCCGTCAGGATCAGACGTCCATCCCGGGGATCTCTGCCGCGTTCCCGGAACCAGACCACTTTTCTGCCGTTGAACATCCTGACTTCCGATTCAAAGGCGAATGCGTTACGGTTGGAGTTCCAGGTCTCTTCATAGCGTTTCTGCAATTCTTCCACGTTCGCAGCCAGAACGGACATCTCTTCCTGCACCACATAACAGTGAAAGTCGTAGTCCCTTGCCGTATGTTTCCGTTCCACCGTCCAGTCCGCATGACGGGAGTCATTCCACGCCACATAGATACGAAACCGGCTGTCCTGTGGATTGCGAATGAGAAAACTGTCGTAGCGGACTTCCGGCACATCATCCGTCAAGTCCAGTCTGACGTGTCCCGATTCTTCCTCGATCGTCGGGACATTGCCGCGTTCGCCCTGTTCCGGAATGATGATTCCCTGATAGCAGCCCATGATGAGGGTGCAGGCAAACACAAAAAGCAGTACGATCCACTTACTCATAAGCCGTCTTTCCTGAAAAATAAAACAACACTGCGCATAACAAATTCTGCGGAAAACATCCAGATGAACGCGCAGATCGTCATGAACGGGGCAAAGGCGAAACCGCGTCGTTTCCGTTTCGGACGGAAACACCAGTAGATCGGCATGTAGATCATGGCAATGACCGAAGATGCCGCCAGGATCAATACGGTGGGAAACCAGCCGAACGTCCCGGCGACCACAACCAGATATTTCACGTCTCCCCAGCCGAACGCATCCCGTTTGAATAGAAGGCGTCCCAGCAGGGTGAAGGCGGACATGACGAATGCCGCTCCTGCCATATTGGCAAGACAGATCCAGAGGGATTTCCAATCAGGTTGTAAAGGGAAAAGTCCTTTATGCAGAAGATAATATACGGGGACAATGATCATTGCTGTGATCGTCAGGGTATCCGGGATCACACGCAGGTCGCAATCGGTAAATGCACAGCACAGCAGAATGGAGATCACAAAGAACATCAACAACATCGTGGGTAACGGTAATTGTAAATACGATACTTTCAAATAGCTTGCTGCGAATAACAATCCGGTGGTCAATTCCACGATCCAGTAACGCGGTGAAATGTGTATGCCACATTCTTTGCAGGAGCCCCAGAGAAACAGATAACTGAATAACGGGATGTTTTCGTACCAGGAGAGTTGATGATTGCATTTCGGACAATGGCTTTTCGGACGGAACAGGCTCATTTTCAGCGGAAGACGGTAGATACATACATTGAGAAAACTCCCGATGTTGCACCCGAGCCAGAATATAACGATCCCGCTGAATATCTGATATTTCCGCATGACTTCCACATACACACGGGTGCTGGTCGCTTCGATCCAGATCTGTTCCCAGGGCAGCGACATGAAAAACTTCTTCAGAATCTCAAATTGTTCCAACATACATTATCCTTTCTGCTCCGTTTCAAGACGGGCAAGCCAGGATGCCGCAGAGGCATCCGACGGCATCTTCCAATCCGTGCGCGGGGAAAGCGATACCGGACCCGTCACCGGTCCGTCGCAGGAACAGGACCGTTTGAATTGCTGTGTGAAGAATCGACGGATGAACAGCTGCAATGTCCGCCGGATCTCTTCTTCAGGGTAAGTATTTCCGAAAGCGGCTTTCGCCAGGAAAAGAACTTTTTCCGGATCCGCACCGTTCCGGACGATATGATACAGGTAAAAGTCATGGAGTTCGTATGCCCCCAGAATCGTTTCCGTTTTCTGCTGGATCCCGCCATCTTCATCGGCGGGAAGCAGTTCCGGAGAGACCGGAGTGGCAAGAATATCCAATAACACCTGTCGCAGGGTTTCATCTTCCTGTGATTCCGCGTACCACTTCACGATCGCCCGGATCGCGGTTTTGCTCACCGTACAGTTCACGGAATACATGGACATGTGATCGCCGTTGTAGGTACTCCATCCCAATGCGATCTCCGAAAGGTCGCCGGTCCCGATAAGCAAGCCGCGTTCCCGGTTTGCCACATCCATCAGGATCTGAGTCCGTTCCCGCGCCTGGGTGTTTTCATACGTTACGGAATGGTCCGCAGGATCGTGTCCGATATCCGCAAAATGCTGCAGACAGGCGGCTTTGATATCAACGGTACGCAGTTCCGCTTTCAGACATTCCGCCAGCTTTTCCGCATTGCCTTTTGTCCGGTTCGTGGTTCCGAACCCGGGCATCGTCAGCGCAAGCACATCCCCGGGATCACGTCCCAGAAGTTTGAATGTTTCCGCCGCGACAAGGAACGCCAACGTGGAATCCAATCCGCCGGAAAGCCCGAGTACGGCTTTCTGACTGCCGGTGATCTCCAACCGTTTTGCCAGCGCATGACACTGGATCCGGAAACTTTCCCGGCAGGCCTCATCACCGCCCATCAGGAAGGGCAGGGGGTCCACATGACGGTATTTGAGTTCATCGACTTCAGAAACCGGTTCCAGCGTGAGATGTTCCGCTGCCGGTTCCGCCATCCGTTGACGGAGACGTTGTCCCTGCAGAGCTCCGAAGTCCACATCCCGGTAGAGAATATCACTTTTCCGGCTGTAACGTTCGTTCTCCACAATTACATCATCTTCCGCGATAAGAAGTTGTCCGTCGCAGACCGCATCGGTGGTCGATTCATGTACGCCGGAGGATGCCGCCAGATAGATCGCGTGATGCAGTCCCGCCCGGCTGCCGAATGTCTGCCGTTTTTCTTCCGCCTGACGTGCCGTCCGGTTTCCCGCGGAAAGATTGCAGATCAGGGCGACACCCTGTTCCGCAAGTACGGCTCCGGGCGAAACGCTTTTTCGCCATTCCTCGCCGATCTCGATCCCGAACGTAAAACATTCGTTGATGCGGTATGTTTCCGAGAACACATGATCCGTACTGACCAGTCCATCCAGAAGCACTGCGCCGTCAGCAAACCGCGGGTCATTCCCCCGTTTCGGTGACAGCATGATATCGCCATTCTGCAAAACAGCGGCACAGTTATACACCTGATTCTTCACAAGAACGGGCAGCCCGACCACCAGGATCATCGCTTCCGAACGGAAATGTTCCGCGATCGTTTCCAATCCTTTCCAGGCTTCCTCCAACAGCAGCGGCTGATAAAACAAGTCGCCGCACGTCGTTCCGGTCAAACTCAATTCCGGGAATACGGTCAGACACGCACCGGCACGGCGTGCTTCCTCTCCGCAACGGATGATCTCTTTTGTGTTGAATGAAACATCCGCAACGCGGAGTTCCGGACTCACTGCTGCAATTCTGTAAAATCCGTACATAACGATCAACTCCTTACTTTCTGCCGAAACGGCGTTCCACTTCCGATAACGGTATATTCAATATCGTGGGGCGTCCATGCGGACACGAAAACGGCAATTCGCATTTCCCCAGTTCTTTCACAAGTGCTTCACATTCTTCCATGGAGAGTACCTCATGGGCTTTCACGGCGGCTTTACATGCCGCACGGGCGATCCGCTCAATCACATTCTTCTGCGCCGCACCATCCGATGCCAACCGGGAAAGAATATCCAGAAACATTCCGCCCGCATTATCCTGTTTCACCGCCGCCGGGATCCCGTTCAGGATCACCGTATTCTGTCCGAACGGCTCGATCTCAAACCCGATTTTTGCAAATTCATCGGCGTTTTTCGTGACGAACAGCATATCGGCGCGGGAGAGTTCCACCGTGATCGGCAGCAGCAGTTTCTGACAGAATGTACCATTGATACCACGCAGGATCTGTTCAAAAAGGATCCGTTCGTGTGCCGCATGTTGGTCGATCAAAACCAAACCATCCGGAAGTGTGCCGACAATATAGGAATTCTGCAGCGTGCCCAGGATTTTCAGGTCCGCAGAGACCGGGCGGATGGCGACGGGCGCATCTTCCTGTTCCAGTTGGAATATTTCCTGCGTTTCCTCTGCCGGAGCAGGGGAGGGGAAGAGTTCCGGAGATTCCGGGGTGACTTCTGTTTCCTGCATGACTTCATCCGGAATCACCGCAGGTTCCGTTCGTTCCGGGAAGACCCGGAGTGCCGCCGGACGATAATCCACCAGCGCGTTGAGCATGATCTCCTGTACGGTCGGCGGGTTCAAATCCTGTTCCGGTGCGATCCCGGGGGCAAAATTGGTATATACCTGCTGTGTGGCATGATAGGTTTCCGTGCCGGGCAGTGGGCTTGCCGTCGTGGTCACCGGGTCATTGTCACGCAATGCCTTCGCCACGGCACTCCGGACTGTTGCCGTGATTTCATATTCATGATGGAACCGGACTTCCCGTTTTGCCGGGTGTACGTTTACATCCACCTCCGCAGGCTGCAGTGTTATGAACAATACCGCAACAGGATAACGCCCCTTTTCCAGTGTGGGACCATATCCTTCCCGGATCCCGCGGTAAATCGCCTGGGCTTCCACGCAGCGGCCATTGACAAAGGTCCGTTGATCGCTGCGTGAATTCCGGGTGTAACTCCGTTTGGAAATATAACCTTCGATCTGCACACCATATTCCGAGTGCTGAACCGGGATCAGGGAATCCGCACATGTTTTCCCGAAGAGATCCCGCAGACGGGGCATCATATCCTGCGCAGCCGGACTGGATATGGCGATATTGTTATCCAGTTTCAATTCAAATGCCACATCCGGATTCGATAATGCGATATTCGTCACACATTCCAGAATATGACGCTCCTCCGTGGGGACCGAACGCATGAATTTACGGCGGGCAGGGACGTTGTAAAATAAATCACGCACAATGACTTCCGTCCCCGGCGCACAGCCCGTCGGCTTGTTGGAGACAAGAGCACCGCCATTGACGGTCACTTCCGTTCCCTCGGCGGCATCCCGGCGTTTTGTCCGGATCTGAAAACGGGAGACAGAGGCTATACTGGGCAGTGCCTCTCCCCGGAACCCGAAGGATGTTATGGCAAAAATGTCTTCTTCTTTCCGGATCTTGCTGGTAGCATGGGATTCCAGACACAATAACGCATCATCCGGATCCATGCCTTCTCCGTTGTCCCGGACAGCAATGTATTTCTGTCCGCCTTTTTCAATGCTGACGGAAAGTTTTCTTGCACCGGCATCCAGTGAATTTTCCATGAGTTCTTTGACCACGGAGGCAGGGCGTTCCACCACTTCCCCTGCGGCGATCCGGTTGCAGACATCTTCCGTCAATAAATGGATCCGGCTCATTTCGTTTCCCCTTTCTCACGCAGAATACGCTTGACTTCAGCATCTTCCAGCAAAGGCGCGAATACCGGATCCCATTTCATTTCGGAAAGTGCTGCCGGTTCCGTGCGGCGCAACACGTTTATGAAACAGGATAACGCTTTTTCTTTTTTGTTTGCGCGCAGATACATTGCGGAAAGATTCCATTCCGCCGCAGGAAACGTTTGACCGCTTACCTTGATCGCGCGTTCCAGATTCAGTATCGCATCATCAAATTTGTTCTGCATTCCCTGGGACATCGCCAGGTCATTCAGAAAGACGGGATCCTTTGGCGAAAGCGCAAGCTGTTTTTTATAAATCTGTTCCGCATTTTCATATTTTTTCTGCTGATAAAATACATCCGCAAGCAAACGCAGAACCGCAGGAGATTCCGGATAATACAGCAACATCGTCCGCAATGCGTTTTCCGCCTCTTCGAATTGTCCGTTGTCACGCATCGCAGTAACAGACAACAGTGTTTCACCGAATAATGGCGGGATCGGCAAAGCCACATCCGGAGAGGAACTGCGGAAATATATCAGTTCCGTATGCGGGATCAGAGACGTTCTTTTTTCTGTCACATTATCCGTTTCATCCGTCGCAAATTCATAATGTCGCAACGAAATCAATACCAACGACATCAGAATAATGAAAACCAGAACCACAATACAGAATGTCAGCTGAAATTGAGTTCCTTGTGGCTTTTGCTTACTCATTCAGATCCCCTTCCATCAAACAAACGGTCACAGAAATGACAGGCACAATGATGTCCCGGGCTCACCTCACGAAGGGCAGGGGACTCATTACGGCATTTTCCCTGCTCCGCTTCCGATAAACTCTCCCGCAGACTGCAACGGTCGCAGAATCGACAGCCTGTCCCGAAGTTTTCCGGGGAGGGGACTGTCCCCGGGATCGTTCTCAAGGTCTCTGTCGTACTGTTCAGGACCGGGACCGCCGCGATCAATGCCGAGGCGTACGGGTGGATCGGATGATGGATCAATTCCTCCGCCGTGGATGTTTCCACGATTTCACCGGCATACATCACGGCAACACGGTCCGCAAGCTGTGCCACGATCCCCAGATTATGGGTCACAAGAATGACGGACATATCCCGTTTCCTGCGTAAATCATCGATCAGATCCAGAATTTGTGCCTGGATCGTTACATCCAATGCCGTCGTCGGTTCATCCGCAACCAATATCGATGGCCTGCTCGCGATCGCCATGGCGATCATCACACGCTGCTGCATACCCCCAGATAACTCATGGGGATAACGATTTACACGGTTTTCCGGATCCGGAATTCCGACCTGTCGCAGCAATTCCACCGCTTCCCTTTTGGGATCAGTGACTTCCGGACAATGCAGCCGTACTGATTCCGCAATCTGGTCTCCGATCCGGAACACCGGATTCAAACTCATGCCCGGTTCCTGAAAAATATACGAAATCTCACCGCCGCGGATCTTGCGCAATTCCCGTTCATTCAATTGCAGAACATCCACCGTCTCGCCGTTCCGTTTTTCAAGCAGGATCTCACCGGACGTGATTTTACCCGGGGGGCAGGGCAGCAGTCGAGCCAGAGACTGACAGCTGATACTTTTTCCACACCCGCTTTCCCCGACGATTGCAAGAAGCTCCCCCTTCTCCAAATGAAAGCCGATCCCCGTCACGGCAGAATATGACGTCCTCCCGCTCTGAAATGCAATTGAGAGATTCCTGACTTCCAATAAAGGCATCGGTTCTTCCTTCCTATATACTATATATTGTTTTTCATACTTTCAGCAATATATCACAATCCCGTGATTTATCAAGATACTTTTTCATCTATTTAAAAGGTTTTTTATTTTTTTTCAATTTTTCTGATCCTCTCCCTGCCCGGAGTCTTTCATCCTGTCTTTCGCTTTTCCGTTCCATCCTCCGGGGCTTATCGATTCCCCAAAAATATTCTTCCAGTCCTGTCTCCCGCCGTTTCTTTTTCCGGATCCCGTTTTTCATACCCCCGGAATTTCCGGTCTGTGATCTGATACCCCAAAATGTTAACATAAATCCAAAAAATTATTGATAAGTTATTAACATTGCATTTTTCAAAATTCATAACCAATAGTAATGATAGAGAGATACAATATAAACATCTCCCGTTTCCCCTAACCCGTGACTTAACATAATATATCTTATGCGACGTAATCAAATACCGTATAAAGCCCCGTAGAACGCTGAAAGATGCCGACCCCACCGGAAACCCGTGAAAAGCATCCGCGACGATTACAGAGCCATTTCCTGCGATTTGCATTTTCCGGAATTTTGCGAAAAACTCCCCTCACCTATCGTGTTTTTATTTTTGCAAATGTATTTTTTTTGAAAATGGAGAAATCGGGGCAGGGTCTCTAAAAAGATAAAATGATATATTTTTTGTTTGAAATAAATATTGAAAAAAAGGGTCAGGGGGTGTATAATACGACATAAACCACATACATATAACAGAGAGGTCATTATCATGAAAGTCGGATTTTCTATTTGTGACATTACGCCGGAAACGGGAATTTATCTTACCGGATACGGAATCCCGGAACGATTGGCGGAAGGGGTCCATTCTCCATTGCATGCCACTGTCATGTGTTTGCAGGAAGAGGATAAGATCGCCGTCGTCATCGGGGTCGACTGGTGTTATGTGGATACGGAACTTGTGGAAGCGATCGGGAAGGGTATTGAAGAAAAGACCGGGATCCCCCGGAAATATATCCTGCTTTCCTGTTCACACACCCATTCCGCTCCCCACACCTGCACGGAAAAAACCTGGGGACGTACGGATGTGGACCCTGAATGGAAAGGGGTGAAATACGTTTATGATCATATTCCGGCATTTGCTGATGCGGTGATGCAGGCAAAAGAAAATTTACGGGAATGTAAGGCAGGCTTCGGACACGGTCACACGGAAACCGGAGTTTCCCGGCGCGGAACCGATGAAAACGGTGTTGTCACCGGATTCCGTCAGGATCCGTATCAGATTTATGACAGCAACATGACGGTTGCTTACTTCCGGGATGCGGAGACCGATGAGGATCTGGGGATCTTTGTTCATGCGTCAAGTCACAATACCTGTATGGGGTTGAGCCGACTGATCTCCAGTGACTGGTGCGGACTCATGAGAAAGCGTATCCGTGACCGATACCAGAACGTTCCTGTGCTTTTTCTCAACGGGGCGATCGGTGACGTAGGACCCCGGACGAATTTTTACATGGCGCACAGAAACAGTTTTTCCTGCGGGGTCGGAACGGAAGTCGTTTCTGTGGATGAAGTCGGATACCGTGCGGCGAGTGATGCCTTGCGGATCCTGGATGGCATCCGGGATTTCCGCGCCGCCCTTCCCTTGAAGATCCATGTGGGCGAACTCTCTCTGCCCCAGAGACTTTCCATGACAGAAGAACAGGCGAATAACGTTCTTGCGGATCTGGATGGACTTTCGGCGGAAGAGAAGAAAGTTTGTGGGGAATACCTTATTGCGCAAGCGGTTGCCGCTGCATATAAAGAACCGTTGCAGCCGGAACTGAAACTGCCGCTGACTTTGATCGCATTCGGTCCGATGGCATTGGTCCCCTACCCCTTTGAAGTCTTCTCCATCTTCTCTTTGCGCCTGCGTCAGTACGGTCCTTTTGAGTACACACTTCTTACCAGCAATTCCAATGGAGCTTATTCCTATATGCCGGACCGCGGTGCATTTGCCGCCGGCGGCTACGAAGCGAGCTGCATCCGCAGTTACCGTGCGTATGTGATTCAGCCGGAAGCCGGTGACATTGCTGTTACCCAGACCCTTGCTCAGTTGCGACAGATGTAAGAGGAGCGTTAGAACGTTTTTGCGTCGGGCAGGTGCTGGTATATCCCCCCTGCCCTTTTTTTTATGGATTTGAATATTTGCCGCTTGATTTTTTTTCTTTACCGTGTACATTAAAAAATCAAACGAAATATCAAGGAGATTTTGATCATGAAGTATGACCTCATTATGAAGGAGCTCGAACAGCAGATCAGTGAAGGTCTGATCCAGGGCGCAGTCTTGCAGTCCAACCGGGATGACGCTCCCATTTGTGCCGGAATGCAGACCAAAACGCTGCCCATGACCGCCAACTCCCGTTTTGATATCGCTTCGGTCGGGAAGACTTTTACTGCCACATGCTGTGCCATCCTTGTTGCACGGGGCAAACTGGATCCCGATGCACCCTTTACCGAATACATCCCGGAATATTATCAGGGCAAAGATTGCAAGATCCTGGTCCGCGACCTCGCCACACACAGCAGTGGATTCGATAACAGTAAGCCTTATCACTGCATGAAACCCGGTCCTTTTGAAGAAAAACTTTTTCAATTGCAGCCGGCTTGGGAACGCCGTACCAGATTCCATTATTCCTGTGCAAACTTTATCCTCCTGGGGAAGATCGCCGAACGGATCATGGGAAAGGATCTGGATGAAGTCGCAAGAGAATTGATCTGGGCTCCCCTGGGCATGAATGATACCACATGGTATCCCCCGGGAGATGGTCCCAATGAAGTCCTGCATCACGACCCCACCCGTACCCCCGGCGAACACAATGACAACGATTGTTTTTGTTACGAAAAGCCGCTGGGCAGCGGCAGTTGTTTCACCACCGTTCCGGACCTGCTGAAATTCACGAAAGCCCTTCTGGGGAAGACCTTCTTCCCGAAAAAAGTCTATGACCTCATTTACACTCCGGATTTCGATTGCGAGCCTCCGGCGGATCGTGATGCGTTCACATTCGGCGGGACCACCCGCAGTTTCGGTTGGGATATGGCAACATACAAGCGCTCCAATGTGTTCTCCAAAGAGACCATCACCCATTCCGGCTATACCGGACAATCCATTTTGGTTGACCCGGTCAATGATTTCTGTTCGGTGATCCTCACCTCCCGTATCGGCAATCATGATATTGCGGCAGAACGCAGACTCCGTCTTGCGGAAGCCCTTTTTGCCGCAAACCGCAAATAAACGCAAACGGCTGTTTGGAATATAATATAAAGGTGTCTTTATGAAAGAAAAATTACTGGTCCTGCTCGTCGGACAATCCAATATGTCCGGACGCGGGTATCTTACCGATGATGATATTACGGAGATCTCCGGGTTGACTGCCATCCGGCGGGATTTTCAATGGATCCCCGCCATCGATCCCTATAATTTCGACAGACTGAACCTGCTGGGATTGAGTCAGTCCGACGATCCTTTTGAAGTTCGCGGGTTGACTCTATGCGGACAACGTCGTTGCGGTGTGGGACCCGGCAGGACCTTCGGACGTCTGTTACTGGAACATTCTCCGGGAAAAGAAGTCGGTTTGATCCCGGCATCGGTCGGCGGTACACCGATCGCATCCTGGCTCCCCGGCGGAAAAGATCCGTGGAGCGAAGGACACCCTTACGATGATTCCCTTGTTCTGGCAAAAGAAGCCATAAAAAGCGGCAAAATTGCCGCCGTTCTCTGGCATCAGGGCGAAAGTGATGCCAGTGGGCGGACCCCGGATTACAAAGAGAAGCTCAAAACGGTGATCGCCAACTTCCGGCAGGAACTCCATATCGCCGATGTCCCTTTTATTCTCGGCGGGCTTGGCTCTTTCCTTGATCCGCGGTGGCCCGTGGCGGAATACGATCAGATGATCCGGGAGGTCGCCGACGAAGTCCCATTATGCGGATTCGCCAGTGCCGAAGGGTTGACCGATCGCGGAGATAAACTCCATTTCGATACGCCCAGTCAACACATTCTGGGGAAACGTTACTGGCAGGAATACTGCCGTCTTGTTCATTCTGCATAACAAAAGGTTCTGTTTATGAAAGTTTGCGCCATTCAGCCGCCTTACGGTCATACCGTGGAACAGGCGGGAAAAACTGTTGAATTCATTATCAACGAACTCAATACCTGCGATGAAAGTCTGGATCTGATCCTGACTCCCGAATACTCCAATACCCCGGGGACCATCCCCCCGGAACAAGCCATTTCCTTTGCCGACACCTGGCGCGATAAACTGGAAGATGCTGCTGTTTCCGCCGCTAAACGGTGCAACGCTGTCGTTGTTTTGAGTTACAGCGCGAAAGCCGAAGGCTGCGAACGCAATACATCCAGGGTGTTCCTGCCCACCGGTGATGTCGCCGGGGAATACTGGAAACAGCAGCTTGTTTTGAGTGAGCCCACCGATCATAAGGTGGATAACTCTTATGCACTCAAAGAACGCCGTCCGACCATTGTGGAAGCCAACGGACTGAAACTGGCGTTCGTGATCTGTTACGATGCCTATTTCAATGAATATACCGAAGCTCTTGCCGCGTGTCAGCCGGATATGGTCCTGGTCTCTGCCATGCAGCGGGCGGAGACCTTTGAGAATCTGCGGATGCTCAACCGGATGCTGGCATTCCGGACCAACGCATTTGTTTTGCGTGCCTCATACAGCATGGGGGAAAACACTTCTGTCGGCGGCACATCCTGCGTTGTGGATCCCTCCGGAAAGATCCTGGCGGATATGGGAGACGGAACCGGAAAACTCATTTACGACATCCCCGATCCCCAATGGAAGTACGAACGGAGTAACAGCTTCGGCGGTAAAATGATCCGGAATGACCGGTTCATCGAACAGGGGCGGACTCCATGGGCATATCGTCCCGCCGGACCTTATATCTGTCTCAACGACAAGCGGATGCCCTACCCCAGAGTGTGTGCACACCGCGGATTCCATACCCAGTTACCGGAGAACACCCTCCCCGCGTTCGGGGCGGCGGTGGCATTGGGTGCCGATGAGATCGAGTTTGACATCTGGGAGACCACCGACGGGGTCCCGGTCGCCATTCACGATCATAATCTGGAACGCGTTTCCGACGGCACGGGACTTGTCCGTGACAAAAGCTATGCGGAACTCATGGCCATGGATTTCGGTTCCAAGTGTCACGAAAGTCTTTCCGGACTCCGGATCGTAACGCTGGAAGAGATCCTGAAACGGTTCGCCTGTCAGACCGTGATGAACATCCATATCAAATCCTTTGACGGGGAACACTTCTCCCGTCCATTCATCCGCAAAATCGCCGACATGCTCCACGATTATGACTGTACGGATTACGCCTATTTCATGGGGTCATCGGAAGTGCAGGAAGCTGCGATCGAAGTCGCGCCGGAGATCACGCGCTGTATGGGGTCCGAATCGGATATGGCGGAATTGAAGATCGTGGAACGCGCCATCAAGTACGGCTGCCGGAAAGTCCAGTTCTTTACAAAATTCTTCAATCAGGAACTCATCGATCTTGCACATGCCAACAATATCAGCTGCAATTACTTCTATACGGATGACCCATGCCGTGCAAAAGAACTGCTGGCAATGGGGATCGATACGATCCTGACCAACAGTTATCTTGTTGTTGCCCAGGCACGGGATGCCTTCCTTGCAGAAAAGAAATAAGAAAGAATTATTTCTCTTTTTTGCCGTCAAGAAGTGCATTGATGGCTTTGAACAGCCGTTTCATGTCGGCGGATGCCGCGGCATCGTTACACCGACGGAACTTATCCCCCATCCGGTGTTCTTTGAGTACCGTATCCATTTCCTGAAGCGGGAGCAGCAATGTCCCCCCGCACAGAGTAACGCAAAGGTGAGGAACACACTGCGGCCCGGGTGGATGAGGATCGTGCCTGCGGTCGGGAAACGGAACAGAAGAGTGAGTCCGAGTCCGGGCAGAAGCGGGATCATCGAACCGGCGGCAAGTTTCCACAGTCCGGGGATGTAATCCGGAACAAAGAAAAAGGAAAGCAATGTGATGGGGACAAGCCCCGGCAGAATCCCCTGAAGAAAGCTTTGCTGCTTCTGCTTTTCTACATTTCTTTTTCCCATCGGCGTACTTGATGACTTAATATAGCACAAAAAATCCAGTTTGCAAATTTTCAGCAGTCAGACTCCTGAAAACTCTTATTTTTCAGTGATATGCTGAAAAACATCCGCGTCGAATACGCCTTTATCCGTAAGTTTCAGGTGCGGAATCACCGGCAGTGCAAGAAACGAAAGCTGTTGGAATGGTTCCGGAAGAACACAACCTGTTGCAGATACCGCATCCATAATCGTCTCCAAGTCGTGATTCAATTCTTCAAACGGATGATTCGTAAAGAGTCCGGCACAGGGGAACGGCAGCGATGCCGTCACCGCCCCGCCCTGCACCACCACAAAACCACCCTGCTGCCGAATCAATGCGTTCACAGCGGCTGCAAGTTCTTCGTCGGAGGTCCCGATCACACAGATATTATGGGAATCGTGGGCGACTGTGGAAGCGATCGCGCCGGATTTCATCCCGAACCCGTGAACGAAACCGATGCCGATATTGCCGTTCCTGCCGTGCCGTTCCAGAACCGCTGCTTTCAGAATATCATCGGCAATACTTCCGCATTTCCTTCCATCGTATATCGGCAGATCCCGGAACTGTTTTTCCGTGATCAGGGAGCCCGATTCCACACCGATGACAGCGGTCCGGGGTTCGCCGGAGTACACCGCAAAATCCTCTGCCGTCACTTCCCGGCATTTCACACTTCCCGTAAAACCTTTCGGGATCGACGGCGTAACACGGGGCAATTCGCTGTGTCTCCGCCCATTGACAATGACTTCTTTCACCGTACAGCGTTCCAGGTCGGAAAGCAATACAATGTCTCCGCGCCGTCCCGGTGCCAGAAGGCCACGATCTTTCAGCCCTGCGTGATTCGCCCCGGACCAGGAGGCTGCCCGGTACGCGGCGAGCGGCGGAACACCGGCTGCAATGGCGCGCCGGATCATGTTATCGATATGCCCGTTTCTTACGATCTCAAGCGGGGAGAGGTCATCGGTGCAGAATGAAATGAACGGCGAGTTTTCCACCGTGATAAGCTGGATGAGTGCATCCAGATTTTTTGCGGCGGACCCTTCCCGGATAAACACCTGGATCCCGCGCCGGATCTTTTCAAGTGCTTCTTCGTACCGCGTGCTTTCGTGACAGTTGACGATTCCTGCCGCCGCACAGGCATTGAGTTCTGCTCCACCCAACAGCGGACAATGTCCGTCGATATGATCAAAAAGTTCTGTTTTTGCCAGGACTTCCGGATCTCCGGCAAGGAGTCCCGGCACATTCATCAACTCCGCCAGTGCGCTTTCCGGATGCAGTTCTTTCCATTTGCGGATCACGTCAGACCCGATTTCCGCACCGGATGTCTCAAAGGGAGTCGCGGGAACACAGGAACTCAAATTCACGATCAGAGACATGGTAAGTTTTTCTGCTGCCGCGTAGAAAAATTCAAAGGCTTTCTCGCCCACCACGTTGGCAAGTTCATGGGGATCGCAGATCGCTGTCGTCACCCCGTGCGGGACTACAAGACGTTCATACTCCCCGGGCAGCAGATGACTGGATTCCAGATGCACATGGCTGTCGATAAACCCCGGGACGGCATAGAAACCTGTACCGTTGATCACGGTTTTTCCTTTGGAATAGGAGCCCGGTCCGGCGATCTTGCCATCAATCAGAGCGATATCACATTGTTCCAGAGAACCATCCGTCAAATGAAAGACCGTGACATCTTTGATGATCAGATCCGCTTCGATTTTTCCCAATGCGCAATCGATCAACCGTTTTTTCTGATTTTTCATCATTTGCACCTCTTTGTAATGTTTTATTATTCCTGAATATAATGTATGTTCTGACTTTTTCAAGTAAAATTATCCCCGGATTTTTATTTTATCACTTGATTTTCATAAAACGAAAGATATATTTCTCAAACTAAACACTTACCGAAAGGAATCCAATCCCATGAATTTTATACCCCAAAACGGAACCTATCCCTTCTGGCTCTGGAACGGAAAAATGAACAAAGCCGAATTGAGCCGTCAGGTCAAACTCGCAAAAGAAGGCGGCGTCGCCGGGTTGACTTTGCATGCCCGCGTGGGAAATGAGATCCCTTATCTCTCCGACGAATGGATGGAACTCACGCGTTTTGTCTGCGAAGAAGCACAGCGTGCCGGGTTGGAAATATGGCTCTATGATGAACAGGGATTCCCCAGTGGAGATGCCGGCGGCATGATCCCTGCCCTGGGTGAGAATTTCCAGCAGAAAACATTGCTTTTCATCGAAGTTTCCGCAAAAAAAGCAAGAGAATTCAACGACGTGATCCGGGTATTCTCCAAAAAAGATCCCGCGCAGATGGTGGATCCGGCACAACTTCCAGACGACGAAAAAGTGATCTGTTTCCGGCGGATCGTCTTCCCCAATCACCCGGACCTGCTTTATCCGGAAACAGGAAAAGAATTCATAAAGATCACACACGAAAAATATTACGCCGCACTCCGCGACTTCTTTGAACAGGGCGTGATCACCGCAGTCTTTACCGATGACAACCATTATCTTTTCCCCCCCGGACCCCTGCTGGCGTATATGGATGACCTGGAAGAATCTTTTTCCGCCGCATACGGTTACAGTATTCTGGACAACTTGTCGGCGATGGTGGAGAATATCCCCGGCGCGGAAAAAGTCCGGCTGGATTATCATGCACACATGGCAACAGCCTTCAACGAGCGTTTCATGAAAGTCATGCACGAATGGTGTGCCGATCACAATGTGGCTCTGCTGGGACATCTTTCCGGCGATGAAGGCCCCATGCAGTTGAGTATCACAAGATTCGGCGATCCAGGCACTTATATGAAATATTTCCGTATCCCCGGACTGGATGACTTCCTGCTTATGGATCTGGATTGCCGTCAAATGGTCTCCCCGATCAACCGGGTGCCAGGGGGCGGTGGTCTCAACCGGGCGGACGGGTTCCCCGTGATCGTGGGGGCGAAACAGGCTTCTTCTGTTGCCTCCCAGCTGGGCGAAGGACTTTGTATGTCGGAAGTCCTGGCATCCTCCGGCTGGGGTGTCACGATGGAATCGGTCATGAACCATTTGCGTTTTCTCAATATCCTGGGCGTGAATATCTTTGTGCCTCACGATTATTCCTATACGTCCGGGAAAGTCGCCAAACGGGACCATCCGGCAAGTTACTTTTTTCAACAGCCTTATTACCAACGGAATGAAGAGATTTTCCGCAGCATGAACAATTCCCTGAAATGGTGTCTGCGTGGAAAAGGATATGCCGAGACTCTGGTCATTCACCCCATCCATTCCGCACAGGCTGCCTTCGACGGCGAGGAACTGGACGAACCCGGACACTATCGCTGCAATCAGTCATCCGGTCAGCCTTCCAGCGGAGAAGTCACCGACAGCTTGTCGGCACTGTGTCTGCAGCTGATGAGACATCATGTTTCCTTTGAGTTCGGTTACGAATCCATGATTCGGGAATATGCCAGTGTGGAAGAAAACCGTTTCCGGATCGGGAACGCCGCGTATCAAGCCGTGATCCTCCCCAATATGGCTTCCGTTTCCGCCGATCTTGCCGCACTGCTCCGGCGTTTTGATGAGGCGGGCGGACGGGTGATCTACTTCTGTCGCCGTCCCGATATCGTGAATGGCGAAAAGGGACGCGGCGATCTGCTCCCCGCAGGAGAACTCATTCCCTGTATTGAGGAAGAAAAGTTCCCTGCTCTGTCTCCCGATCTGGACTTCACCGCAGAAAACGGCGCGACCTCCACTGTGGCAACAGCGGTCCGTATCGTGGACGGAAAAAAGGAGTACATGCTTCACAACTGCAACAGTGAAGAAACGGTGCTGCATATCCTGCTCTCCGGTTATCACTGTGTCGATCCTGTGTCCGGTGCGGTATTCCCCCTGCCGGAAAAATGTCCTCTGGAACCCTATGCCATGATCCACCTGATCCCGGCAGAACGCGCCCCCGTTTCCGGTACGGTCCCCTCCATTTTCCGTTGCGGGAAAAGTGAGACGGTATCATGGAAAAACGAGTGGAGAATCAAAGCGGATCGGAAGAACGTATATCGTTGGGATGAAGCCACTTCGTTCTATTCCAGAAAGTCTGACTTCGCGGCGAAGGAATTTGAGTTGCTCCCCGGATTCATCCCCTATTTTAACAGTTTCATTCTGGAATCACAGCCCGATTCTCTCCTGCTGGCAGTGGAACCCGCGCTCTACGAAACCGTAAAAGTCAACGGCGTGGATATCCTTGACCGTCCGAAACAGGTCCATGATGTCTCCCCGGACCTCTACTGTATCGAGATCGCGGACCTGGTACAGCCCGGCAGAAATACTTACGCATTCACCCGGAAGGAGAAACGTCCCGAGTTTATTTATCTGATCGGCGATTTCTCTGTGGATGAATCCGGCGAACTTCCTGTACTGAAACCCGCGCCTCCGCTTACTTTCGGAGACATCTCCCGTCAGGGAATGCCCTTCTACTGGGGCTGTGTGGAGTACACTTCCGAATGGGATGCGGAGATCATCCCCGGTAAACAGTACCGGATCGAGATCCCCTCCCCCGTCACGGGCGCCGTTGGACTCCGGATCAATGGTGTCGATCTGCCCATGCGTCCCTGTCCTCCCTGGCGGTATGATGTAACAGACTGCATCCGTCCCGGCGGGAATGAAGTCACCATGATTTACTACGGGACCGCCCAGAACTTTCTCGGACCGCGCCGTGTGACGGACCAGAAGGCGCATTTCACCGGTTGGTATCCGGAGCGCGATGGCGAGCTGTTTGACATGCCGCAAGGGATTCCGGCGGAGCCGGTTATCCGGATCGTGGATTGACAGCCGCGGGAAGACTGGGAAGACCGGGAAGACTGGGAAGACTGGGAAGACTGGGAAGACTGTTTTTTTTCGATAAAAAATTGCACATGAGCTTGTAAATGCTTTTTGTCGTGGTATATTTCAGTATTCCCAGTATTCCCAGTTACAGGAGAAATCGCACATGCCCTGTTCTCAAAAAAATCTGACAGCTCCCAATGGGGATGTCAAGACCTTGCTGACCTACCGGAAAGCTGTGATCATCTACGATATAACCTTTCATTTTGCACATACTTATCTCTCCAAGGGAGATCGCACAGTCGATCAGATGATCCAGGCTGCCCGCAGCGGCAAACAGAATATTGCAGAAGGCAGTGCTGCGGGTGTCACCTCCATGGAAACCGCGATAAAGTTGACGAATGTTGCGAAGGCAAGTTTTCTTGAATTGCTTTTAGACTATGAGGATTTTTTACGCGTTCGAAATTTCCGGCAATGGGAAAAAGACTCTCCGGAAGTACTTTATCTGCGTGATAAAGTCAAAGACAACAATGTCTCTGATCAATGGTTTGTGGAGCTGGCAAAAAGCCGTTCAGCGGAGGTCATTGCCAATATGGTAATCGTTTTTCTGCATCAGGAAGACTTTTTGTTGCAATCACAGCTGAATGCTTTGGAAAAGAAATTCCTGACGCAGGGCGGTTTCAAAGAACAGATGTTTTCTGCCAGACAAAAGACTCGAAAAAAATAACCCAGTACCCCCAGTTTTCCCAGTACTCTCAGTTTTCCCAGTCTCTCAATCCGCCTCAAAAAGGATGTACCCCGTTTCTTTCAGAACTCTCTCCAGAAAATGTTCCGCGTCCTTTCGCACAAAAGGGACCGTCAGGTCGCCCCAGGATGCAAAGTTCTCCCCGGAATATTGAATGTAGATGTTATCCTTGAAAATCAATCCGCCATCCGGTGCAACCGGCGGGAAATGCTTGTAAATGTATCCGCGCGTGAACTGAAAAATATTCCGTTCCGTACGGTAATTTTCCAATTCATCAGAGTGGGAAAGAAAACAATACATGGGACTCATGCGCCAACGGAGCGGAGTACAGCCCCACCCGGTACCGCCGAACCGGCAGAAGTTATCATGCACGGAAATATCCCGTGTGATACAATACTTACCGTCATAGTTGTAATATTCAATGGCCCAGAAACAGTATTCGATCAGATTGTCAGAATATTCCAGTCGTTCCTGTGTGCAGACGACATCATGATTATGATGGAACTGGTGTGTGATCCCG
>JAZNVL010000061.1:0-21892 GCA_045592785.1 Victivallales bacterium
ACTTCTATGACGGTCCCCTCTGGTCCGATCCGGAACGCGGCTTGTTCCGTCAGTACTTCGATACAGGAAAAGTGCCCGGTGCCAAGAGCATCGAAGACGTACGCCAGTATTATCTGAAACAGTCCCCGATCCATCGCGGCTGTTTCCCCGCAGACGTGGCGAAAGCCATTGTTTATGCCTGCGTACAGCAGTTTGAGACCGGGCAGGCGATCCCTGTCACCGGCGGACAGATCATGTTGAACTGAGGAGATATTTCTTATGACTTTTGACCGTACCAAATTTCTGACACAGGCGGATCCGGAACTGGATTCCTTTGATGCCGCCGTGCGTAAAAATGCGTTTGACCGTATTGTAAAGGAAATCGAATCCGGCGCCATCGCCACCGATCCGGCATCCGACTGGCACAATATGCACTGTCACACCTTCTATTCCTACAACTTCATGCACTGGTCACCCCTGCACGTCGTGCTGGCGGCAAAGATCCTGGGCTTGAAATACCTGGGCAAAGTGGAGTTCGACGTCCTCAACGGTTTGAACGAGTTCACCGATGCCTGCAAACGGCTCAACATCGCTCACGCTGTCGGGATGGAAACACGGGTATTCATTCCCGAATATGCCGACCGCGAAATCAATTCACCCGGAGAATGTGGCGTAGCGTATCACATGGGACTGGGTTTCAAGAGCGAAACCCTCACCGGAAAAGCCGCCGCCTTTGCCAAAGATCTGGCGGAACGCGCCGGAAAACGGACCCGGACCGTGGTGGAACGGGTCAATGCCGCACTCAAAGACCTGCAGCTGGATTTCGAACAGGATGTCCTGCCTCTGACTCCGGCGGGCAATCCCACGGAACGTCATGTGTGCAGTGCCTACCGTGTGAAAGCGGAAAAACAGTTCGGCGACCAGGCAATGGCGTTCTGGACCGCTGCCCTGAAACTTTCTCCGGAAAAGGCGGAAAAAGCGGCGAAATCCATCGTGGAACTGGAAGGCTCCATCCGGTCTGCCCTGATGAAGAGTGGCGGTCCCGGTTACATCAAACCGGATGCCACCAGTTTCCCCTCTCTGGTGGAAATGAACGGTTTTGTGGAAGAATGTGGTGCCCTGCCCTGTGCGGCGTGGCTGAACGGGTTCTCTGCGGGTGAAAAAGATCCGGAAGAACTGCTTGCGTTCCACAAGTCGAAAGGTTTGAAAGCAGTCGCAATCATTCCGGACCGCAACTGGAATATTTCCGACCCGGTAAAGAAGGCAGCCGCCATCGAAAATCTTTACGCCATCGCAGATGCCGCAAAGAAACTGGATCTGCCCATTACCGCAGGTACCGAACTCAACAGCCCCGGCAACAAACTGGTGGACGATTTCTCCCAGGAACCCCTGCAGAAATTGATGTCCCAGTTCCTCGCCGGAGCAGAATTCTCCTGCAATCTCTGACCTATGTTTCCCGACGACACCGAACTTGACAACATCACGCCGGACCTTTTCATTGAACTGGACCGGCGGGGATTTTTCCCGGCGCCCGGCGAATCCGCCGAGGCGTTTCTGGATAACGTACGGCGTCTCCGGGATTCTTATGGTGTGATCGCGGATTCTCTGGCAGACGGACAGAATCTGGACTCCGTGGTCGGTTTCCACATCGGCGAAGGGATGCCCATCCCCGCCGAAGTCCTGGCGGAAGCCGAAGAAGAAACACGGCGGCTGTTCGATTTCGATATCGACTGGGTCCCCGCGTATTTCCTTTCCAAAGGATTGGGCGCGATCTGGGGCGGCTGTACGGTCATCACGGATTCCGATTTGGCTCTCTTTTTCATCCGGAAAGATTTCCGCGAAAAGAAAAAGTGGTTCATCTACGACCGGCAGGAACTGTTGGCACATGAACTTTCCCACGTCGCCCGCAGCCGGTTCAATGACCCCGAATTCGAAGAACATTTTGCCTACATGACAGCAAAGAGTTCTCTCCGGAAATTCATGGGGAATTGTTTCCGTACGGAATGGGACGCACTGATCTTCATCCTGCCCGTTTTTCTGTTGCTGGGGGTCCAGATATTGAACTTCATGCAGATCATTCATCTTCCTGAATGGATCTTCTGGATCGTCGCATTGTGCGGTCCCGGATTCCTCATTGCGCGGAATATGCTCACCCGTTGGACCTATACAAAAGCGGAAGAAAACCTGCGGATGGCGGGCGCAAAGAACCCTCGTGCTGTGCTTTTCCGCTGTACGCAGGAAGAGATCCGTGAGACTGCGAAAAGCGATCCGGCGGAAATCGCCGGGCAATTTTATAAGAAAGCGGAAACGGAACTCCGGTTCCGCATCATAACAACCCGATTTTTTGAATGAAAGGAACAAAGATGAAACTGAAATCCTGTTTGATCGCTGCCGCACTTTTCTGTGCCGCCCTGCTCCCCGCCGCCGACGAAAAAGCGCCGGCATATCCCGAAGATGCCTACAAAGCATGTTACGAACTGTTTGAAACCATCGATATGAAAACAATGCACGAAAGCAGTATGAAACAGATGTTGCAGATCCAGTTGCGCGGTCTCCCGCCGCAGTTCAAGGATATCCGCGCGATCTTCGAAGACTTCTTCAAAAAGCACATGAACTTTGATGATATGCGCAAGGAATATGCGGAGATCTATCTCAAGTATTATACGAAGGAAGACATTCAGGGGCTGAACAATTTCTACAAGAGTGAACTGGGCAAAAAGTTCATCGCAAAACAGACGGAACTGATGAAAGACAGTGCAAAAATGGCGCAGACACGGGTCATGAAACATGCGCCCGAACTCAAAGCAAAAGTCGACGTCAAGATCAAAGAGATCCAGCAACAGATGCAGAAACAACAGCAGAACCTCGCGCTGCCCGCAAAATAATAAGCCTGTCTCTGATAAGATCCGTACGGTGGAATGATAGGGTAACGGTTGCGGATATATTCCGTACATATCTGTAATCATCCGTACACATCCGTAATACAACCAAAAAAAGACTGCTGCAAGTCGGTTATTGCAGCAGTCTTATTTTTTGTATCCGCAAACAAAGATCAATCGGTGATCCGGTTGAAGATCTTCCAGTTTTCTTCCGTTGCCTGGGCAAAGATATTACTGTAATCCAGATCGTGAGTACGATACGCGGAATCAGCGAGATAACTGTCTTCCCCGATCCGTTTCATATACTGGGAATCCCGTTCGATCCAGAACCGGGGCAGTTTCGGTGCGTAATCATTCACGGCGCCATCGGTACCCCACAGCACTTTCTTCCGCACGTCATAGCAGGAGAGATACAGTTTCCGCAGGGCATCTTCCCGGTTGATCCCGGGAGTGCCGGGGGTAATGTCAAAGAAGAGTTCATTCCCGAATTCGGGATCGGAGACGAAGAAGGATTTACTGACCATCGCCATGTAATCCTCCACCCAGGGCCAACCGATATGCGCCAGAGAAAACCGGAGTTTCGGCACATTGAACAGACATTCAAATTCCAAAGGCTTGTTGAATCTTCCGGACAGCAGTTTCCGGTCCCCGGCAAGGATCCCGCTGTGGAACATCAGCGGCAGACCGGCTTCCGCAATGATCTCGCAGGTGCGGATGATGTCGCAGGGATAATACCATTCGCAAATGATCTTGATCCCTTTGATGCCCTTTTCCACCGCGGTCTGGATCTGTTTTTCCGCATCGGCGGCAGTGGGATCCATCCGCAGATACGGGATGAATCCGGGAGTTTCCGCGGTGAATTCCAGCACTTTCTCCAAACGGTATTCCCAGCGGAAATCGTAATCGGGATTGCCGTAAGAGGGCGTGGGCCCGATACTGAAAATACTGCCGCCGATCACGCCGGCGGATTTCGCTTTTTCCAGAAATTCCCGGGGGGTATCGGAGGGACCGTGATATTGATGAAGGTGAGCGTCATAGATCATAGGGTGATTCCTCCTTATTTGAGAACAATCCGTTTCACATTCTTTTTCCCGGTCTTCGCCATGGCGGCACCATCTGCAAAATCCGCGGCGGTGATGACCCGGTTCATGTCAGTGATACGTTCATCATTGAAATAAGCACCGCCCGCCTGGATGAGACGGCGCGCTTCCCCGTTGGACTTGCAGAGTCCGGCATCGGCGAGGAGCTGTACGATCCAGATCCCTTCGGCAGGGAGAGCCAGTTCGTATGTGGGCAGATCGCTGATGGCAGCCGTTTTTGCGGCGGCAGCATCCACATTCCGGATGTTGCTGGACGTGGGGATCTTGTTTTCCGGGTCGGCGAAACCGAATTTGGAACCGGCGGCGGCGAATGCTTTTGCGGCTTCTTCTTCGCCATGGGCAAGGGCTGTGGCTTCGAACGCCAGGATCTCTTTGGCACGGTTGATATTAGAGCCTTCCGCCGTGAGCGCATGGACTTCTTCCGTGGGCAGCATGGTGAAGAACATCAACAGTCTCTGCACGTCGGCATCATCCGTATTCCGCCAGAACTGATAGTAATCGAATACGCTGGTACGGGTCTTATCCAGCCAGACGGCACCGCCCACGCTCTTGCCGAACTTCTGTCCGTTGCTGTTCATGAGCAGCGGCATGGTCAAGCCGTATGCTTCGCTCTTGCCGATACGACGGACCAGTTCCGTTCCGCAGGTGATGTTGCCCCACTGATCCTGTCCGCCCATCTGGAGCTG
Organism: Victivallales bacterium; assembly: GCA_045592785.1. GTDB lineage: Bacteria > Verrucomicrobiota > Lentisphaeria > Victivallales > UBA1829 > RGIG8244. Next base: position 4,645 of record JAZNVL010000061.1, read on the forward strand.
ACAGCCGTAATCCCGGTTGAGGACGTAGAAGTCATACGCTTGCAAAGTCATGTAGTTGAATTCGAGGAAGGAGAGACCGGCTTCGGAATTGAGGCGCATCTTGGCGGATTCCGCGGAAAGCATCCGGTTCACGCTGAACTTGGACCCGATCTCCCGGAGGTAATCCAGATAAAGCATCCCGCCGAACCAGTCGATGTTATTGACGAAGGTGGCATTTTCCACGGAGATGAAACGGGCAAGCTGCTGTTGAAGACAACGCACGTTTTCCGCCACTGTTTCTTTGGAGAGAATGGGGCGCGCTTCCGTTTTCCCGGAGGGGTCGCCGATCAGCCCGGTGGCACCGCCCACAAGCACAATGGGATGGTGTCCCGCCTGCTGCATCCGGCGCATTGCCATCACGGGCAGGAGGTGTCCCACATGCAGACTGTTACCGGTGGGGTCGAATCCCACATAGAAACGCACTTTTTCTTTCTGCAGCAAATCTTTCAGGGTATCTTCCGCGGTACATTGGTAAATGAATCCGCGTTCTTTCAGATCGTCAAAGGGATTGACATGAGCCATGGTTCTTTCTCCATTGGTTAAGTTGATAAAATTTTTGTAATATAGCACGCCTTATATAAAATACAATAGCAAAACGATGTGAATTTTCCTTGAAATGCGTATTTTTTTGCAGTGCGACACATAATGATTTTTTCCCGAAAAAGGGAAGAAATCCGCTATCCAAAGGGGCAAAACAGTCCATTTCCCCTTTTTTTCAAATTTTTTTCCGATTTTTCTGCAATTTATACCGACTTTTGACTTGAAAGAAACAGTTTTGGATATAAGTTACCTGTGAACACATTTGTAAACAAATCAGGAGTACTGACGATGAAACGCTTTTTTAACATGATCGAAGTCGTTCTCGCACTGGGTGTCACCGCGATCGGCGTTGCCGGTCTGATGGGGATCATCCCGGTCGCGCTCAACGCATCCCGGGATGCCGCCGCCGACAGTATGGTTTCCGATGCAGCCCAGAGCTACTTTTCCCGTATAGCCTTGATCGCAAAGAAAGATTTTTCCGCACTTGGCACAAATGCAATCACAAAGTCGACCTCCGGGGTGGCAAAGTGGGAAATCAGTGAGGTAAGCAGCGGTGATGGCAGTGGTGATGGCAGTGGTGATGGCAGCGGTGATGGCAGCGGTGATGCCTACGAATACACGCTGAACGGTTTGATGAGCAAAAGCGGCATTGAATACGAATCAGAAGATCTGCTTCCTGTTTCCACAAAATTCCGGATGGGAAGAAAAGATGCCGCGCCGGACCTGGCAGGCGATATCGTGCTCTGGACGTCGTACCCCGATGATGTCACTGGCATCGATAACCCCAATGAAAAGCAAGTTGTCCGCGTGTATGTGGAAGTGAGCTGGCCTGCGACAATGGCTTATGCCGAACGTGAAAAGCGCGTATTCGTCAAAGAATTCTGCAACCCGGCGATCCTGCCGGCGGAACAACCGTGATTTTACGCAGGAGATCAGAATATGATACGGAAAAAACACTTTACTCTGCTGGAATTGATGGCTGCTATGGGAGTGCTCTCCCTGTTCATTATGGCATTGATGCAATTTTTCAGCACGTCACAGGAAGTCATGAGCCTCTCTACGGATCGTGCCGGACAATATGAACGGGCGCGCATCGCCATGGATATGATCGCGAAAGATCTGCAGAACATCTATTATCAGGAAGGTGTGGCGACCTATTGTTATTACCAGGTGAACGACGGAGACAACACAACGGAATTGGATATTGCCGCGTACCGTGCAGAAAAGATCGGTGACTCCATCACGAATCTCTGCAGGATCAGGTACGAGTTTGATCCTGCAACCAGACGGCTCCGTGTCGCAGCTCTGGGTGATACGGATGCAGGCAGCGGATGGGCTCTTCACAAACAAGGCGATCAAAGTGTCGTGTTTCCCAACATTGCCGCGAATACCTTCAATGAGAAAAGCGGTGTCCTGTTGGAAGGAGTCAAGTCTTTCGCCGTTTACCCGCGGAAAGTCACGCTGGGAACATCCTATGACGAAGATAATGCAACGATCGGATTCGGCGGCACAAACTGCACAGTCCCTGACCTGGTCCGGATCCAGATCACACTGTATGATTCCGGTACAGAAGAACAACTTCGCAGTATGGAAGAGGCGGGGATCGATCCTGCACAGGCAAAAGCACAGGCGGATGATGAAAAAAATGCAAATAAATTGCGCGTTTTCACCCGTGAAGTGGCGATCGACCGCGGACAATGACGATCAAGCAAGGAGATATAACGATGAATTACAACAGAAGACTTCGTAAAGTATATTCGACAGGCGAACGGGGGATCGCACTCTTTTTCGCTCTGGGCATCCTCGCCGTCATTATGATCACAGTACTTGTTTTCGCAAATCGCGCCAATACCGACCGCAAGATCGCTTCCGCATACGCCTCCTCCGGACAGGCACAGGGGCTGGCGGAATCTGCCCTGAACCGTGCGTTGGTCAACCTTACCCGCAATGCAGCAGGCAGCGATCATTTTTACTCCGCAGATACAGGCAATAATCAGAATACATTCGACTGGCTCTGGAAGATCGGTACCACCGATTATCCGCTGGGCAGCAGAAACGCAGTCCGCTGGCAGTATATCAAAGATCAGGATCCGGCAGTTGCCAATGATGATAACCAGAAGATCCTGGGGCGTTTCGCTTACCGGATCTTCGGTCTGAACCCGCTGAACCTGAATGCACTGCTGACTCATGACAATCTTTGCAATGGCACCAGTTGCGACGGAACGGGTAAATGTTCACAGCACCTGGGGCGTTCAGTGGCTGAACTCTCGTTTTATCCTGATATTTTCAAGTTGGAAAACGCCGAAGGCGCAAGCGTAACGTTCAACAAAACCAAACTGATGGAACAAGGTACGACCTATTCCACGATCGATATGCTGAAAGCTGCTTTCGGGGTTGATAATTACGGCAGCGGTGCCAGCCTCGAAGAATATTTTCTCATCGCCGATTCCGATGCGCTGAATGAACCGGATGCCTTTTTCGCGTATGATGCGAACAGCAACAATTCAAAGGACAAGGAGGAATATTATCATCGTTTCAATCTGAACCGGACCGATTGGAACACTTTGAACATTTCTGACGTCGCAAAAGATGCTGTTGCATTTTATGCGTCGGACGGTGTCACAGCGACCGCCAATACCACCGGACTCCCCTGGTTCAAAAATTGGTCCGATCAAGTTGACTGGGAAACCGCAGAAGAAAAGAAAAATCAGATCGTAGCCAACTTTCTGCAGTATTGTTCGCCGGAAAACAGAGCCGTGATCTCCGACAAACCTGCAAACACCTGGAACGCAACCGTTATCCCCGCTTACACAGGGAACAAGCGGACCGCATATCTGAATGAAATGATGGTCAATCTGGGTGTACAGGCATCCTATCCTGCTACCCCGGAAGAAAAAGTGATCGATGAAAACACGACACATTATCAATGGTCCCCCTTGAATATCAACGTGACACTGTATCTTCAATCGGAAGCGATCAAAATGTATAAGACTCTGATCAATGACGATTGCAAAATCAAATTCTATGGTTCGATCACGTTCGATTATCAGAAAAACAACAGAACTTTTGCCAATATGACTGCGGATCCGACAACTGCCACACACACCATCACGCTCTCCGGCAGTGAAGAAATGGAAGCAATGGACTCTGACTGGTCAGACGGGTACATCAATTTTTCGATCAAATCCGGTGAAAACAATTACATTACGCAAACACTGGATGCGGGCAGTTACGCCAGCGCAACAAAAACGATCGACCCCAAAGAGCTGTTCAAAATTTCCAATTTGAAAGTCAATATCAAACTGGTATTGGAAAGCAATGGCGAAAATGTGGACTATGCCAACCTGCTCACGGATAAAACCGATATTATGGTTGGTGACGGAACATTCGATACCGCAATGTATTATCCTTTCCAGGTCAATGCACAGGCAAATGACCCGCGTCACAACCTGCGTGAACAAGACTGGCATATCACTTACAGTGATCAGTCTGCAACGCTGATGGCAACCGATACGCTTGGAGCCTGTAACTCCGGACTCACTTTGACAGCGGGTGTGACAGACGGAACCATCGACACCGAACTGGTCACCGATCCTGCGTGGCGGGGCAACGCCAAAGACCAGCACATTTCCACGGCTTATATCCGTCATGCCCACATGGAATCCCTCTGGGAACTTGGCGCGATCCATCGTGCTGCGCCCTGGCAAACCATCAACTTGAAAGTTCCGCAATCAGTCCCGTCCACCGGTCTCGACTTCCAGATCCTCTCCAAGGGTGGCGGTGCCTATGCCGAAAGCGATTACCTGCTGTTGGAACAAACCACATTCCAGGCGGATAATAAGGTCATTGACAAATTCGGTAAGATCAATATAAACGCAGTTCCTTCTCCCATCAAAAACTTTACTCTGGATGCACTCTTCCGTGACATGCCGTTCCATACCGACGGGTATTACGATGCCGATGATTCCGGGACGGCAAAAACAACACTCAATGACAATACCGCGATCACGGAAGCTGCAAGAGCGTTGAATCATGCAGCCACTGCCGGTGTTATGCTTTACCGCAGGACCGATGTTTATCAGGCGGGAAACCCCACAACCGCAAACGGAGTCAACTATAATTTCCAGGATCTCTTCACTGCCGCGGGGATCCCGGGTCTGGAACTCAATACCGATGCGTTGCAGGAACAGCTGATCGGCAGAACCATCAACCTGACAAAGGCGAATACCAACTTTGACTCTGCGGTCGCAGTTGTTATTGCACAATCCATTCAGGATGTGGGCGGCGGAGTTGAGATCCCGGTCGACTGGGGTAACTCAACGGAACTCAGAGAAACCAATGCCGGGTTCCGTCAGTACGGAAGCGGTCAGAATACATCAGCCGCATTCGGCGGTACAGTCTCTTTCAGCGATAAGCCCAAGGGCGAAATCGGAACATACCAGAACGGTTTGGATAAGATCACCGGCACAGCCAAGATGTCCGCTTATCTGATCTACGACAACAATACAGCACAATGGAAACTGGTCCGGGTGAAAAATGAAGAATAAGATCGTATTTATCATCCTGCTCTTTGCAGCATTGTTTATGGTCCCGTGCTACGGTCAGGGAAAACGCAAGAAAAAAGAACCGGAGATGCCGAAAGAACTTTTGTATCCCCAGGTACAACCTCAATATTTTGAAGAACAGCTGGATAAATTTGTCAAGGAATGGATCTGCAAATTCCAGTTCCCCGCCAATGCGAAATCCTTCAAAGCGAATTTCCGGGATTGTCAGCATCTGACACCCGGCGCAATCCAACAGGGATTACTCGGATTCCGGAATATCGCCATGCACCCGGACCTGGAAGAAGTGACCCGGCTCCCCCGGAGTTGGTATATCGAAATATTCAATGCGGCACTTCCCCTTGAGCAGGCATCGAAAAAACTGTTGAACGTGAGCCTCATTCCTTCGGAGCAGAAATTTCAGGAAAGCAAGGCTATGTTCATAGTTACCGCAACAAACGTTCTTGCGATCTATGAGAAAAAGCCCAAAAAGATCGCGAAGGAAAAATACGAAGAGATCTGTGCGAAAAACAAAGCCCGGCGCAAAAAAGAATGGCTGGAAAATTATAAAAAGCAACAAGCCGAACTGGCAAAAAAACGCGCCGCAAAGAAAAATAAAGTCAGAAAAAATGACGAGAAGGAGTCCGAAGAATGAAACAACATAACTTCACACTCATTGAAATGCTGCTCGTGATTGCCGTCGCCGCGATCCTTATGGGGATCACGGTACCCGCTTTTTCTGCAATGAGCGAAGGACGTCTCCGGAATCAGGCTGCCGCACAGGTATCTGCACAGCTCTCGCTCGCACGCACTTATTCCGTCACAAACAACTGTTTCACCGCTGTCGTCATGCCGCTGGCAGACGAACTGGGAGAAACGGCAACGCTGGCGAACGGCGTGACCCGTATTGCCGTTGTATACAAAGATGGCGACAAATACAAGTTTGTCAAATGGGCAGAAGACAGCAACTGGGATCCGCTGCCGTCCGGCGTTCTTTTCGGCGAAAAGGATGAAGACTATGCCATCAATGACAGCTCCGGGAAGTTCAAGGAGGTGGAAAACGTCCCCTGTGGATCCATTATTCCCAAAGAAGGCAAACCGCAGGAAGATAATGAGGAGGAAATAACGATCAGCCGCGCCGTAATTTTCAAGTCCAACGGACAGGTTTTGATGCCGTCCGGGGACGAAGTCAAGGAATTTGTGATCCGTTTTGCGGAAGGGGTGAAGCTCCCGGAATCGGAAAATTTCACCTGGAAGACCACAAGAGATGGAGATGACGAAAAGATTTCATATACCGTTTTGACTGTCAACCCCTTGACCGCCAGAACCAAAATCACACATACACTAGTTGATAAGTAAGGATCAAGGGAATCCAGAAGATACAGAAAGCAGATCGGAGAGTAAGAGAAGATGCGTTTTCAATGTCCGGGGTGCGGCTCACTTGTCGCAGTAGAAAATTCTGATATGGGAACAATGGTGCAGTGCGGCAGTTGTTCCAAAATCGTGAACGTGCCATCGGCACGGGTATGCAAAGGCGCACTGGTGGGAGATTTCATTATTGAACAGGAACTGGGACGGGGCGGCATGGGTGTTGTCTACAAGGCACACCAAATCAGTCTGGACCGTCCGGCTGCGTTGAAAGTCCTTTCCGATGCTTACGCCAATAACGCGGAATTCGTGGTCGGGTTCATCAAAGAAGCGCGTGCCGCCGCGAAGTTGAATCATCCTCACATCGTGCAGGCGTATGCTGTGGGCGAAGATGAAGGCGTGTTTTATCTCGCCATGGAATACATCGACGGCGAAACCATGAAGGGCGTTCTCAAACGGGAAAAAATGATCCCCGTGATTCAGGCAATCAATATCATTCAGCAGATCGCCGAAGCATTGAGTTCTGCCTGGAATGAACAGAAATTGATCCACCGGGACATCAAGCCCGATAACATCATGCTCACCAGTAACGGCAGAGCAAAACTCGCTGACCTGGGTCTCGCAAGAACTGCCGGCGATATCGATGACTCCGAAGACGATGAAGTCATGGGTACACCCCAGTACATCTGCCCGGAACACTTGACCGGCGCACCCATGGATGTCCGCAGCGATATTTACAGTCTCGGTGCCACGTTCTTCCATTTCGTTACAGGCCGTTTCCCCTTCGAAGGAAAAACAGGCGCAGAGATCGCGCAGAAACATATCACCGATCCCCTGCCCCCGCCGGATCAGGTCAACCCGGAATTGCCGTCCTGTGTCGCCCGGATCATCGAAAAAATGATGGCAAAAAATCCGCTGATGCGTTATCAGGAAGCCGATGCGCTGGTCGATGATCTCCGGGAAGCCCGCAAAATCGTGGAGTCCGGCGGAAAAGGACAGATGCGTCTCAAAGGCGGTGTCTCCGGATCCAAAACAAGCATGAACAAACGGGTCACACAGACCGGATCCACCGGAAAAAAGACCGGGATGGTTCCGCCCGTGGATTCCGCCCTCATCGATGAAATGGAAGAGGATGCACCCCGCAGCAAAAAGACTGCGATCATCATCGGTGCAATTGCGGCAGCAGTAGTTTTGATCGGCGGCGGCGTTGCCGGTGTTATGATGCTGAGTGGCGACAGTCAGGAATCTGCAAAAAAACCTGTGGCGAAAAAGCAGGTCAAGAAGGAACCCACGACTTCCCCCATGACAAAGAAAATGAACGAGATCCTCGCCTACGCAGATGTCAACAAGAAAGATGTCGCAGGTGTCCGGCTCCGTTGCGAAGAATTCCTTAATACGTTTGAAGGACCGAAGATCAAAGCGGAAGAAGAGCTTTTTGTGGAATTGATCGATCTTTATTCCAGAGCGGATGAACTTCTTCTGCGTGATGTCCGTGAAGGAAAAGCGGAAGAATTCGCGAAAACACGGGATGCCGAAAACGAAAAGCTGGAAAAAGAAGCCGAACGTTTGAAGAAGCAGGAAGAAGCCCGGATCGCCCGCGAAAAAGCACAGAAAGCAGAACAGGAACGCAGGGCCCGGATCGCGGAGGAAAACAAACGCATTGCTCAGCAGATGAACAAACGTCTGCCTGCGGAAAGAGCGGAACTGGCAGAAAAGATTTTCGAAGCATGTATGCACGAAAAATTCAAAACTGCTATCAAGGCCGTGGAAAACTGGAAATCTGATTCGCTGGATCAGATCAAAAAGCAATATCCAAATTACGCTCCTTATCTGAACGGATATTACGCCGTTGCAAATTTCCTCATCGCCACGTTGAACGACCTGGAGGAAATCAACGATACCGCGTTCGCCGGAAAGGATAAACTGGAAGGTGTCAAGATCCGCATCGGCGGAAAACGTGCCGAGATCATGAAAGTGGAAAAAGGAAGAGTGTTCTATAAAACCGGATCCATCGGAGCCGCGAAAAAGATCGATGATCTCCCCGCATACGTCCGCATGGATATGGTCGAAGCCGCCGCAAAAAAACTCGATAAGGCATCCAGACTGCATTTCTACTATCTGCTCACCGGTGACATCGCACGGGCACGGGAAACGGCAAAAGATCTTTCCCCCGAAGCAAAGAGGGAATCCGATCAGCTGTTCCGTTTCTTCTCCGGATATTTGAACAAAGTTTGGAATTCTCTCCCCGACAGACAGAAAAAGTATCTGCGGGAAAAATGTGCCAACGATCCTCTGTTCAAACATATCGTCAAACGGTGAGTTATGGCTGATCGATGCGTGATCTTTGACCTTGACGGCACACTCTGTGATTCACTGGGCGATATCGTTTATGCCGTCAATCAACTGCGGGAACGGCATGGTTTTTCTCTGCTTTCCCGGGAACAGGTCCAGGCGTGTGTCGGACGCGGCATGAAGAATCTCCTGATCCAGGTTTTGCGGGATACCGACCTCACGGAAGAAGCTGTCACCGCTGAATTCAAGGAATGTTTTGCAGATTCTCTGGGGAAAGCCTCCGCTCTTTATCCCGGTGTCCCGGAAGGCTTGAAAGAACTGCATAATGCCGGATACCGCATTGCATTATTGAGCAACAAGCCCCAGCCGTTCTGCGAGATCCTGCTGAAAGATTATCACATCGCAACCTATTTTGATGCGGTGGCAGGCAGCGCACCGGACAGACCTCTGAAGCCCGATCCGGAGTGTATTCTTGCGCTCCTGCGGGAAATGGAATTCAAAGGTGAACGTTCCGACGTATTCATGGCGGGCGACAGTGTTTACGATATGCAGACGGCATCCAATGCCGGGGTCTGCGGACTTTTTGCAAAATGGGGGTATGGTCCGGTACCGGATCCCGCACCCCGGGATTCGTTCCCCGATTTCCCTGCTATGATCCAATTTATAAGGAGTAGAACATGATCAACGAACTGTATCACGCCATTGATGATATCAAAGCACAACTGCACGACATCTCTGACTTCATCCACACGCATCCGGAACTCGCGTTGGAGGAAGTGCAGGCTCATGAAAAACTCACCACCGCACTGCATGACTTCGGACATCATTCGGTCGGGGTCATTCACGACGACTTCCCCACCTCATTCCTGGCGGAGGAAGTCTTCGGAGACGGTACGGGGAAGGTCTTTGCATTCTTCTCGGAATACGATGCGTTGAAGGGCATCGGACACGCTTGCGGACACAATCTGATCGCGGTCTCCGGGCTTGCTGCGTTTCATCTGGCGGTAACGTATCTGCGGAAACATCATCCGGAATTCAATGGAAAAGTCCTGCTGCTCGGCACACCGGCGGAGGAATCGTACAGTGCGAAATCCGCTCTGGCGAAACGCGGCTGTTTCAAAAATATTGATGCCTCGATCATCAGTCATCCCTGTGATCTCACATCCATGGATCCCGGCGCACTTTCCGTGATCCATGTCCGCGTGAATTTCCACGGACGCGCTTCCCACGCCGGAATGGCTCCCGAAAAAGGGATCAATGCTCTCACTTCCATGGTCTCTCTCTTTCAGATGATCGGGACATGGCGTCAACAGCTCCCGGAAGCATGTCGCGTCCACGGGATCATAACACATGGCGGCGATGCACCCAACGTGATCCCGGATTTCACCTCCGCGTTCATCTATCTGCGCGCACCGGATTCCCCCACCGCACAGGCGATGGAAGAACGGTTCCGTGCCATGGTAGATGGGGCAGCGGCATGTACCGGATGCACCGCAGAAGTGATCCTGGAAGGCAATTCCGCCGATGCCTGTCTGGTGAACAGCATATTCAATCAGGCGTACCGGGAAGGCATGGAGTCTTTCGGCGAAACGGTGAAATTTGCCACCGGGAAAGAAGGGCGTATTTCCACCGATTACGGGAATGTGACCCAGTTGATGCCGGGCTGTAATGTGCATTTCGGGATCTGCGGCAAGGCGGGTGTCTCTCTGCATACACAGGAACTGAAAGAAGCCGCCGCCACCGATTACGGTTTCGAACAGGCGATGAAATGCGCCGCCGTCATGGCGCAGATCGGGATCCGGTATCTCACCGAGGAATCTTTCCGCACACAGGCGGATGCAGAATATCAGCAGAACAAGGCATAAACGGTCTTACTTGGCGACCGGCTGCCAGAGACTGTTCTCATCCCCCCGGAAGTTCAACGGCGTATCTTCGTGATCCGTCAGGCGGACTTGCAGTTTCTGCACTTTCCCACCCGCTTTCATTTGTATGAAAAGCACATTGTCCCCCGCTTGCAGGGGAACCGTTACGGCGCGATAATTGGACCGGAAGGAAAATGGTTTCTTCCCCGAAGCAAGAACCGTTTTCCCGTTCAAATGAACCGTCACAAAGCCATCGGCTTTCACCAGAAGTTTCGCATGTTCACGGGCGTTTTCCGCTTTCAGAACGGTCAAAAGACGGATCTCTTTCCCCGCCGGAACTCCCCCCGGACACGCTCTGCGTACATTGATATCGCCCTTGATCTCGGTAAAACGGTATGCCGTCCAGCCATCCGGGCAAATCCCGTCTGCACATACCGGGATCGCATCCTGCGGGTCCGCTACCGTCACCGCCCAGTCACGAAGACAGGTATCGACGATAAAACGGCAGCTTTCCAATGATTCCGGATTCACCGGGATCCGACGGTCCGCGGCATCGGAGCGGACAAGCAGAACACCCGCCTGACGCTGTGCCTGATGCAGTCCGCGGAGTGTTTCACGGGGCGCATAACTTTTCTTTTTGCCCGGTTTCGGTGAGTTCGGGGTCCGGGTATATTCCGGCGGCTCATCAAAACGGATCAACAGAGAAGACGCCATGTCAGAAAGGGCAAATTTCCATTCTGCGCAACACCAGGCACCGGCGATGAAGAGCAGAAGACAAATCGAAACGATCCGTTGCCGGATAAAATCTTTCCACGTTGTTTTACTGGTACTCATAAAGGGCATCCATGCTGTCCGCAAGACGGAAAGGTCATTTAATGGTACTGTCGATAGCCTGCTGTGACCAATCCGCAAGGGAATAATTCTTGTTATAGTATTCGTATCCGAAACCAATCAGACGGCCGTCATACGCATCGAAAACAAAGGGCGTACATTCATCCCGGGTCACAAGACCGTCATACCACTTCGGATCGGAGTAATAGAACACCACATTTTTCTCCTGGAACGTACCGCGGGGCGGTTCGCCCATGATCTCCGTGACCTGTTCCCGGGTCATACCGAGCCGGATCTGGGCCATCTTGGACCGGTTTTCTTTTGCTTCATAATATCCGCAAGCGGTAAAGAAAGAAAGCAAACAAATCGCTGCGGCTGCGAACAAACATTTTCGTAATATATCCATACTATTCTCCTGAAAAACAGCGTACTATATCACAGTTTCAGCGCAGATGCAAATAAAAAAACGGAAAAACAAGAGAGAAATCATAAAGTTTGCCGTAAAAATGAAAAAAATTGCATTTTTTTTACATTTCACACTTGCAATCCGCGGTTTTGCAATTAAAATATAGGGTAGCAGTTTTTTAACATAACCCAGCAACTTTTTGGAGGCTTAATTTTATGAAATCTTTCCGCTTCGCAAGCCGGTACACATATCTCTGGATTCCCGCATGTGCCGCTTCTCTTCTGTGTGCAGCTGGCTGCACACGTCATTCCGAACTCCCTCTGCCCCACGGTGCTTACGTTTCTCCTGCGGAACAGCCCGCCATCGGCAGTCAGGATGCAGTCCCCGCAGAAACTTCGATCAACACACTGAAAGATGTCCCCGCACAGAAAGATGTCGTTGTGATCGACGAAACGTTCGAAATACAGCCGGAGATCCCGGAAGCAACAGTGGATGTTCGCCGTCCGGAAATGGAACCTGAACAGACAGCTCCCGCCCCCAAACCGGCGGAATCCGCCGATAAGATCTACGTTGTCAGGAAAGGGGATACGGTTTCCGCGATCGCCAAAGCGCATCGTATTTCCACCAAAGCCCTTGCGGATTATAACGGAATCGATGTCAAGAAGGCATTGATCTTCCCCGGACAGAAATTACGGATCCCGGCAACGGCTGCTGTGGCTGCTGCTCCCGCGGATGCAAAAAAGACGGCTGACTCCGGCAAAGTATACACTGTCAAAGCCGGCGATACACTCGGAATCATCGCCTTCAATCACGGGATCAAAACGGAAAAGTTGGTCGAACTCAATGGTCTTGACGTGAAAAAGCCCATTCAGACCGGACAGGAACTGCGTTTGCCCGAAGGCGCAAAGCTCAAACCCCAGGATAAACAGTTGAAACCGCTGAAAGCGAATGAAAAGAAGCCCGCTGCGAAACCCGCACAGCCCCAGGCGAAAAAGCCCGTCGTGAAGGTGGAAAAGCCCGTTGCGACCCCCGAACCCGCTCCCGCAAAAGTGGAACCCGTCAAGACGGATGCTGCCCCGGTCAAAGTGGAACCAGTCAAAGAAGAACCTGCAAAAGTCGTTCCTGTGGAAGATTCGTTTGCGGATGCAGAGATCCTCAGCATGACTCTTCCCCGTGCCATGACGCTGGAAGAAGCGGCGAAGAACTTTGACCGTCCTTATGCTGCGCTGAAGAAACTGAATCCCGGTATTGCGGAAGATACCGTTCTTGATGCCGGTACCGACATCAAGATCCCGCTGTTCTGAGCAGAAGAGTGAAATTCAGAGAAATAACAGGCGCAGCTGTCCTCGTGGCGGTTTGCGCCTTTCTTACTTGTATCTTCCTGAGAAACGGTGTCTTTTTTGTCAACGACAACCATTTCTCAACCCCTGTATTTTTCTGGTATACGGCTGGCGTTTTTTTCGCGTTCGCCTGCGCCATTGCCATCGCAAAATTCAAGCCGGCACTCTGTTTTGCCGCCGCAATTCCACTCATCGGACTTCTCGTTTATTACGACAAACTTTTTTCGATTTCCCTGCATGGACTCCTCATTCTTGCCGCCGCCCCGATTCTGGCGGTCGCGGACACATCGAAACGCTCCCGTTTTCTGATGCTTACCGGTTGCATGATCGGGGCATTTGGTGCATTGTGTGAACACAGAAGTCTGTCGATCACCATCCTCCTTATCCCGGCTGTCATCTGTACTCTTCTGGCACATCCGCCGAAATTCCGGTATCGTCTGACCGCGATCTGGCTGTTCCTGCTGCTGTCCACACTGTATATGTTCCGGTTCGGAAAAGAATACTCCGGCACATCGATCCCGTACGCCACGATGAAAGAATATTATGAACTGACCATGCTGCTTTCTGCGGAAAACAGTTCCGTTCCCGGGAACATCCATTTCGTAAAGGAAAAAACGGACTGCAGAAACGTACAGGAACTTTCGCTGCACATTCTCTCATCTTCTCTGGGACCGTATACGCCCAGTCAATATTCCGCTGAAATGCTCCGTGCCATTCTCGCGAAAGGAAACAAAGTTCCTCCTGCCCCATGGGATGCCGCCGTGATTTCCATCGATCCCACTTACGAAAGGAAGCCTGATGTTTCCGGTACGCTGGAACACCTTCAAGCACTCAAAAATCGCTTACCGGAATCGTGTTTTCTCGGGGTCCGCCTCCCCGATGATCCCGAATACGCATTGCGCATCGTGACAAACCTGAAACATCTTTACAAACACGTTGGTATTTTCCGCTGGAGTGCACAGTATGCCATCGCATCCGATACAGATGAGATCATCACCGATGCCGATGAACTGGATCAACGGGCGGAACGCGGAAAAGTCTATATAAAAATGCTCGCGCCGGAAAATCTTCTGGCATACGCACTCCCGCTCCATCAGGACCGGATCGCAACCGATGCCATGCTGGAACAAGCCGCTCAGTCTCCGGTCTTCACAGAAAAAGAGTCCCGGGTCCTGTTGGGCAGCGTATTTACCGCGACCTGCCGACATCTGCTCTGGCTCGTACCGCTCCTGCTCGTGACATATTTCATCATCCGTTACTGGCGCGCCGGATTTCCCGACGGAAAAGTCCCGTTCCAATCGCTGGAAGATGGTTTTGTGTTGTCATTCGCCGCCGCATATACGGCATGTCAGCCCGTTTTTGAGAAAAGCGTACCGGTGGAAACATGGATCCCATTACTGGTCTGCACCATCTCCGGGATCGCGCTGTTCTCCTTCCCGTTCCATGGCAAAACCAATATATTCCACCGCATCATCCCGCTGGTGATCCTGGCGGCAATGGTATTGCTCAATCTGCCGTCGTATTTCATTGCGGCACTTCTGGGATTCTGTATCATGCAGAATTACAACCGGATCCGGCAACCGGACTGTTTCCTGTTCCTTACCGGGCTCGCCATTGGAATCGCACTTGCTCCATTCTGCTGTTTCCAGCAATGGATCGCATATCCGGTGTCCGGGTGCATCCTGCTCTACTTTATCATGACTGACAGAGAGGGATCACAGATACCCCGTCCGGAATGATCGCGACCCGGGCAGAGCGTCCCAGTATCCCGTACGCCATTTCCAACGCATCCGCCACCGTTTCCGCCGCTTCCATGTGCATGGACCGGATCATCCCGTGATGACATCCGTCCGTCACCATGATCACATGATGCTTATCCATCACACGGGCAAGAATCTGGGATTGCCATTGGTCCGGACACGTCCGGTTCCGCGGGATCTCCGCCAGAGATTCCCAAACCGCATGTGCCGAAGGCGCATCCGTGAATGTCCGGAGGAATGATTCGCCGCCATGACCATCCGCGCAGGATGCACACAGGATGATCACGCCGCCTTCCCGGCATACCGCCTCCCCTGCCGTCATGCCTTTCACCGATTGATATACATTCTGGTCCAGCGGATATCCGCCGTTGCTGGTGATCACAATATCACTCATCGGCACCGGGACCGCCGCATAATCTTTCAACCACTGACAACCTTCCGCATGAGCCGTCCGGAAATCCCCGGCAAAGGCACGGACGATCCGTTTTTCACCATCGATCACCACATTCACGATATACGCCAGATGTGCCTGCTCCGCCGCATACATCATATCAAGATGGATCGGATTGTTTTCCAGATTCCCCGTGCGGGCATACGGACTCTGAATGAACTCCGAACAATGATTCGCCAATACCGTTTTCCGCGATGCCACACCCGGCAGAACACTCTTCCTCCCGCCCGAAAATCCCGCAAAGAAATGAGGTTCGATAAACCCTTCCGCCACCAGAAGCTCCGTCTCCATCGCCAACCGGTTCAAGATCAGATCCCCGCCCGAAGGCAGCGTGCCCACCGCGACAAGCATATCCTCATTGCCCGCATCGTGGACCACGATCTTTTCACGGGAAACGATCTCTTCCCCGAACTTCGCCACCAGTTCCTCACGGGTCGTCTCACGATGAAATCCCGTCGCGATCAGGATCGTAATGTCGATCCCCGGCGACCCGCTCCGCAACGCGCGAAGCATGTGCGGAATGATCTGTTTCGAAGGAACCGGACGCGTATGATCGCTGGCAATGATCACCGCATTGCGCTTCCCGCGTGCCAGTTCTTCCAGGGAAGGACTTCCCAATGGCGACGCCATCGCACGCAAGATTTCGGCATCACCATCGGCAACAGCCTCCGGCAATGAACTCCGGAAAACGCCGCAACAATTTGCAGCGGCAACTTCTGCGGTAAGAAAACCGCGCCCGTAAGGAATCCTGGCTTCGATCATACAATCACCTTATATCATCATTATTTCGGGGGTAAACGCAAATTCTTTTCCAAATCTTTGGAAATCATTCCGTCCGGCAGCGGTGCCGATTCCTGGGTCACACAGATCTCCAGTTCCCAGTTCTGCTTTTCCACATCCAGAGGGCCGCGCGACCGCAGGATCAATTCCGTGATCCGGGTGATACGCCAACGCATTTCCAGAAGTCCGTATTTTGGCGCTGTATATTTTTCGCTGACCACCGGCTTGGTATTCTGCACATAATTGATCTGCGCCGGCGTCAATTTCCGTTTCACGGATTCCGAACGGACCGCGAAACGCTTTCCATGATAGATCAGGTTTTCCAGTTCCGCGCGGGTGAGTTTATCCTTTGCCGTCGCCTCAAAACCGGAAATAGGGCCCCGCGGAGTATAACATCCGGTCAGGCACAAACAGCATAACACCAGAAACAAACATACTTTTCCAATAGACATAACGATCTCCTTCTGTAAAGAATGGTGTAATATCGTACCGGATCACTGAAAATGCAAATGGGAATCCGTATTTTTCCATGAAAAACGCAGGAAAAAGGACACCATACCTACATCATTTCGAATATTTTTCCGTTTTTTTTCATTTCCGCACTTGCATTTTCAGAAATCGGATGTAAATTAAATACTGTTCACTGAGTTGAACACTATGCTCGGGTGGCGGAATGGCAGACGCGCTAGCTTGAGGTGCTAGTCACGCAAGTGGTGGAAGTTCGAGTCTTCTCCCGAGCACCATTTTGAAAATCGAACCTGTGTCCCAAAACACAGGTTTTTTTATCTTGCGGAGAGATGGTCGAGTGGTTTAAGGCGTCGGTCTTGAAAACCGAAGAGGTGAAAGCCTCCGGGGGTTCGAATCCCTCTCTCTCCGCCATTTTTACGCTCAAATTTCAACAAAATGTCCCCACTTTTCCCCACTTGGGGTTGCAAAATGCCCATTGTTGTGCTATAATCAGCCATAACCTGTTATTTTAGGTATTCGTATGGCAAAAGCAAAAAACAAGGTTGAGTCTGTGAAACTTGAATTCGGATC
>JAZNVL010000062.1:0-53851 GCA_045592785.1 Victivallales bacterium
ACCTTGTGCTATATTAATCATTGAATCACCTGTTGGGTGGTTGGGATTTTGTTTTTTGTGATTAATATAAAATACTATCCCCCAACAGGTTTTTCAAATATTATATCATATAAAACGAAAATTATTCACGTTTTATAGATACATATAAAAATACAACATGTGCATATAAAAACATGACAAAAGTATTGAAAAAGTCAGTCTGCGTGTTACATTATACTGACAACCAAAACGAAAGGATATTTTTATGAACATCGTATTAGCTTCCGATCCATTTGCATATTCGCTGAAAAAAGTCCTGATTGATCACCTTCAGGGAAACGGACATACCGTCATCGATGCGGACCATGACTCCGGGATCACCTATTATGAAGCCGCAGAAAAAGGCGTTGCCGTCATTCAGAACGGAGAAGCGGAATACGGGATCATGAATACGGCATGGGGAGACAGGACACCATGAAGGATCACGCTTTCGGGAACTGGCAGGTGATCTCTGCGGCGGAATGCGGCGGAAATCTTGCCTGTGTCCGGTGGTGCGGACATGACATCATGCATGGCTTTTCACATATCAGTCAATGGCAGGATGCACCGACCAATTACGGGTTCCCGGTCCTTTTTCCGCCGAACCGGATCGCGGACGGCACATTTTGTTTCATGGGGAAAACGTATCATCTTCCCATCAATGAACCGGAACGCGGCAATCATCTGCACGGGATCGCGCTGCGGGAAGCGTGGGAATACGGGGAATGCGGCGGCGATTCGGTGAACATGTTTCTGGAATTCAACGATGCATCTCCGATGTATGCCGGTTTCCCCTTTGATTGTAAACTCTCCGTCACATATACCTTTACCGGGGACAGTATGATCCAGGATCTTGCGATCGAAAATAAGTCGGATTCCGTGATGCCCTGTGCCGTGGGATTCCATTCTGCGTTTTCCATTCCGGAAACCGTATTCATCCACGGCAAAGGAAAACGCATCGAGACCGTGCCGCCGCGGTATCTTGTCTCCGGACGGGAGATCGAATGGCAGGAAGACGGTTTTCAGCCGAACCGCCGGATCGTCCCGGGGGATATCTGGCCCTTCGGACATTTCCGGATGGATGCGCAGCGTCTGGCGGAATTGGATTACGGTGACTTCAAGGTGGAATACCATTTGGATGATCAGTTCGATCACTGGATGGTCTGGCGTCCGGAACAGGCGAAACATTTCCTCTGTATCGAACCGATGAATATCCGGGTCGGCTGTTTCGAAAATACGCCGGAAAAGCTGCCCGTCCTTGCGCCGGGCGCACGCAGAAATTTCATCAGCCGGATCACGGTCATCCACTGAACAGAGGACATTTTCAGAGAAAAAAGCCGAAATTTCACTTGACAAATGCGCTTTTCGCTGTAACTTACCCATCGCATATTTGTACGACCAAACAATCCCGTCCTGTGCAATGCTCCGGACACCAACAAAGGATAGCTTATGAATTTCTGGGAATATATTGAAGAAGTCCTGCTGATGTTAACGCTGCTTATGATCTCTGCTTTCTGTTCCGCAGCGGAAACCGCATACTCCGCGGCAGACCGGAACATGCTTGACACCATGAGTAAGGAGAAAAAGTTCGGAGCGAAACTGGCACTCAAATTATCGGTACAGTTCGATTCTGCGTTGTCCTCCATCCTCATCGCCAACACCGTGGTCTGCATTGCACTCTCTTCTGTGGGCGCAGTTGTTTTCGGGGACATGGTCCGGGATGATGAATACGGGGCAGCCATTTCCGGCGCACTTCTGACGATACTGATCCTTCTTTTCGGCGAGATCTCACCGAAACTTCTGGCAAAGGATGCCGCCGAGAAACTGGCGTGTTATCTGGCGCACCCGCTGTATGTCATGACATGGGTGATGACACCGTTCTGTTTTCTGGTCTCTCTCTGGAAACGTTTTCTGATGTTCCTTTTCAAACTCAAACCGGAAGAGGAATGAGTTCACCAGCGCATACAGAAACGATAGAAACAACGCGCCATTCCGGGATCTCACCATACTGTGACGGGCGAATATCCCCGCGTTTTGGAAAATCCGTTTGACTTTTCCGCGTTATTATGCTATTTTATTGCCATTATGAAAACAGATGAGAGTATCCCCAAGGAAAAACTTTTTCAGATCCGCGGCATGATGTCCGTGCCGTATCTGCTTTGTGTCATTTACTTTGTGTACGCGATCATCCAATACGCCTCTGCAGAAACAAACGGAGCGTATTCCTCCCTCTTCTATCTGATCCACGGCCCGATCCATGAGATCGGACACTTCATTTTTTCCAGCCGGATCTTTCCGCTGATGGTGCATGTTCTTGCGGGGACTGCATTTCAATGGCTTGCCCCCATCGGCGCCGGGATCCAGTTCATCCGCACAAGAGAATTTCCGGCACTGGCTGTATGCCTGGGATGGCTCGGTTTTTCCATGCTGGACTCCATGGCGTATATGCGGGATACCAATGTGCTGGAATTACAGCTGACCTCTCCCTTCGCCGGTGGCGGTGAGATCATTCATGACTGGCAATATATTTTCGGGCATACCGGGATGCTGCGGCATGCAGAAACCATCGGGAACGTGACCGGATTCTTCGGATACATCTTTGCCGGCGCATCCATACTGTGGATCCTTTTCATGCTTGGATATGGACTCCGGGAACCGTTTCTCCGGACAGTGAAGTGTTTTGATCATCAGGAGAACCATTCATAACATATTGAGGTAAAATAATGTGGAAGACAAATGATATTGTGATCCGGGACCCTTTTATCGTACCCTGCCGTGAGGAAAAGGTCTATTACATGTTCGGCAGTACGTTTTCGTTTTTTGCAAAAAAGCCGGGGATGTTTCCGCCGCTGGGATTTTACCATTTCAAAAGTCGTGACCTGAAAGAATGGGAAGGTCCATTCCCCTCCTTTATCCCGGATGAAAAATTCTGGGCAGATCGGGATTTCTGGGCGCCGGAAGTTCATGAATACAAAGGGAAATATTATATGTTTGCCTCGTTCAAACGGGATGGTGTCTGCCGGGGGACACAGATCCTGGTCTCCGATACGCTGGACGGAAGATTTCAACCGTTGACAGAGGGTCCGGTAACTCCCCGGGAATGGGAATGTCTTGATGGTACATTGTATGTGGATGAGAAAGATATTCCTTACATCGTTTTCTGTCATGAATGGGCACAGGTCCATGACGGAGAGATCCTTGCCATGCAACTTACTCATGACTTGAAATATGCAGCGGGAGACCCGTTTCTCCTGTTCAAGGCCTCGGAAGCCGGATGGTGCTGTGAATATCCCCGGCCGGGAAATTTTGTGACGGACGGACCTTTTCTTTTCCGTCGTGACGGAAAGCTGAACATGCTCTGGTCCAGTTTTTACAATGGGAAGTACACCATGGGCTGTGCTTATTCCTCCAATGGAAAGATCACCGGAGATTGGATACAGGAAAAAGAACTGGTCTTTACGGAAGACGGCGGACACGGGATGCTTTTCCGGACATGGGATGGAAAAGAATATTTTTCACTGCATCAGCCGAACTCCTCAACGGAACATCCATTCTTTCTGGATGCAGAACGTTATTTAGCAAGCCGCGGATCCTGCGAATAAGTTCCGTCGTTTTTCCATGGGTAAATGATCTTTACTTCGCCGTTGCTCCACATCTGATGGCGTAAGCCTCGTGGAAAAGCGGTCAAATTAGGCGGCAGCTTTCCGGTTTTTGTAACAGATGATGACCGTCGGGATCAGCCAGAGCAGCAATGCCCCCAGGGAAATACACAGCATGATCAACCAACCAAGCTGGAAAAGCAGTGTCAATGCCGTCGCGGTCCAGAGTCCGCCGACCACGGAACTGGGCAGATAACATTTTTGCAGGATCGGGATCGACACGCGGATGATCTTACCCGCGAACAGCAACAGCGAGAGCAGACAGAAGACAGTAACTGCCATTTCAAAAAACCTTTGTTATTTTATTCTTTTTTTGGTGATACTGTAATATATCACAAAAAATCGTTTTTGCAAACGGTCTGTTCCGAAAAATACATCAATCGGTAAATCTGATCTTCCAGCACTGGACCGTATATTCCTCATCCGCCATTTGCCAGAAAAGCAGAAGCCAGCTGCCGTCATCCATTTTCAATGCAGAGGGCTGCCCGAATTTCAAAGCGGCAAACTGCTGCTCGATATTGCCGTCACGATTGGCGCCGCCGACAACATCCCACAGACAGATGTCCTGCGAAAAACGGAAACGGCTGCCGTCGAAATCTTCTACGATATTGAGATACAGCCCGGGGGCATCTCCTTCCCGTCTTGCCTGCAAAAGCGCAACCTTATCCCCCAGGACCATCCAGTTGGAAGCCTGTCCGCGCAAAGTCGTATCAATGGGATCACTCCAACTCATACCGCCGTCATCGGAATACACAACATGATTGCAGAGATGCTGTTGATTTTCAGGTCAAACGCCCAGAAGACCAGCAGGATCCGTCCGGAAGGCAATTCCACAGACCGCACTTCCCACGGCGCAATATCCGTGGAACGGAAAAAGCGTGCGCCTTCCTGCCAGGTCATACCGTTATCACGGGAGATCAGGGTCACGCCGGTCTTTTCGGTTGAATGTAATTCAAATGGAGATGCAAAGAGTATCTTTAACATTAAAAGGAATGAGCCCGGTAAAATACCGAACCCATTCCACATAATTTAACCCGTCCAAATTTTTGGGGTCACATCAGACCACTTTGCTGGACAACAACATCTTCTTCCTCAACCGGGAATCGGATATCCAGATGACGGTCTCGCCCTCCATCGCAAAAGTCCGCGTGGATTGCTTCGAAGACCTGGAAGGTGTTGACGGGATCGAATCCATCAGTGACAACGTTGATCTGCAGGATCCCGCGATTTTCAAAGGCAGGATCAATGCCAAGTATCTCAACGCATTCCTCTCTATGAAGTATTCCGAAAAAACAAAACTCGATACGGATAAATGCAATGCTCTGCGCAGTGTTCTGGGGCTCCCCCTCCAGGGAACCATTACCACCACCTGCGATATGTATGCAAACCGTTATCCCATGGAAGATGCGTTGAAACTCTTCGGCGCAGTCAAGGACTTCGGAGCACAGATGCCTCAATAATTGCAACGGCATAAATCAGAACGGTGCTGCAAAACATCCGCGTTTGCAGCACCGTTTTTTTTGATTCCCCGCTTGCAAAATCAAATGGGGGGGATATATTACGGAATAAACCAATTTTCCGGAGAATATTATCATGACAACGATCGAAGATCTGGCACAACGCGCACAACGCGCTTCGCAAATACTGAAAACGGTATCCGGGACCGCCCGGGAGAAAGCATTGAACGCCATGGCGGATAAACTCCTGGCGTACAAGGAGGAAGTCATGCAGGCAAATGCAGAGGACCTCGCCGCCGCGCCCGGTCTCTCCGATGCCTTCCGGAAACGGCTCGCCATCACAGAAAAGATCTTCGATTATATGCTGAACCGTCTCCGGGAAGCCGCCGCCCTGCCCGATCCCGTGGGCAGGATCCTGGAAGGAAATACCATGCCCTCCGGCTTGCAGGTCCGCAAGATCGCAGTCCCGCTGGGTGTCATCGCCATCATTTACGAAGCACGGCCCAACGTGACTACCGATGCCGCCGCCGTCGCCATCAAAAGCGGAAATGCGGTCATTCTCAAAGGCGGGTCGGAATGTCTCCGGACCAACCGGGTACTGGCGAAAGCCATGCGGGAAGCCGCAGTGGGTGCCGGACTGCCCGAAGATGTGGTACAGTTGATCGATACGTCTGACCGTGCCGCTGTGGGCGAACTCTTGAAACAGGATCAATATATCGACCTAATCATTCCCCGGGGCGGGAAAAGTTTGATCAAAGCCATTTCCGAAGGAACACGGATCCCTGTATTGAAACATTACGACGGCATTTGTCACCAGTATGTGGCGGAAGATGCCGATCCTGCCATGACGATCCCCCTGATCCTCAATTCAAAATGTCAGCGGGTGGAAGTCTGCAACGCACTGGAAACGCTGCTTGTGGATGAAAAATGTGCGGAAAGGATCCTGCCCGATCTCGCCGGTGCGCTCAAAGAAAAAGGCGTCGAGATCCGCGGATGCGAAAAAACATGCGCCATTCTCCCCGGAATCCTTCCCGCAACCGATGAAGATTGGGATACCGAATACCTGGCACCCGTCCTTTCCATCCGGATCGTGAACGGGGTGGCGGAAGCCGCCGCTCATATCGCCGAACACGGTTCCGGTCATACCGATGGGATCATTACATCTTCCCTTGCACTGGCGGATGCCTTTATTTCCACCGTGGACTCCGCATCTGTACTGGTCAATGCCTCCACCCGGCTTTCCGGTGGTGGCGATTACGGCATGGGAGCGGTCGTCGGGATCAGTACGGACCGACTTCATGCACGGGGTCCCGTGGGACCTTCCGAGCTCTGCACCTACAAATGGGTCGCCATCGGCAATGGACACCTCCGGAAGTAATCTTGCGCTTTACGAACGGCTGTTTGTGCTTTACGGGGAACAGCATTGGTGGCCCTGTAAATCGGGTTGCCGCTGGGAGATCATCACGGGTGCTGTTCTGACACAGAACACCGCATGGACCAATGTGGAGAAAGCACTTGCGCGTCTGGAAGATGCGGGAATCGGAACTCCGGAACAGATCCTTGCGATCCCGGAGGAGGAATTACAGGAATACATCCGGCCCGCCGGATTCTTCAAACAGAAAAGAGTGTATCTCAAGGCGGTGGCGGAGTTCGTGATCCGGAACGAACAAACGCTGCTCAACTCCGGTGATGTATGGTCCTTGCGGAAACAACTTCTGCAAGTCAGGGGCGTGGGCAGAGAGACGGCGGACAGCATTCTGCTTTACGCCTTCCACAAACCCGTATTCGTGATCGATGCCTACACCCGGCGCGTGGCGGAACGGCATCTGCAATGGGATGGCACGGTGCATTATGACGTGTTGCAGCAAAAGTTTATGGAGTCCCTGCCCGCCGATGTCAAACTGTATCAGGAATATCACGCGCTTCTGGTGGCTCTCTGCAAGGAATCCTGCCGGAAACAGGACTGCAGCGAAATGTGCAAACGTCTCCCCGTCATTTCAGATCGGAAAGAAAAGTGATCTTCCGGTTATCGAATGTATGCTCCACAAGATAAGGACGGAGCGCGGTATAACACTCCATGACCTGGGCATCATCCGTAAAGGTTCTGCCGGACTCCAACGCTTTTTCCGTGGCAGCAAGCAGTTCGGAGACGGGAAAGATCTGGGGCGTTTCCGCCGCACGCAATGTCTCACGGTCAATGGTCTCCGCGACACAACCGTCGGGTCCGATCCGTTTGACGGTATCACTGATCTTCCGGCAAAGCAATGCCCCGCCGTGGATCCGGCACATCTCCACACACTTTGTAAAGAGTTCCGCCGTAAGAAACGGGCGGGCGGCATCATGAACCGCGGCATATTTCACCCCGGGCAGCGCGGCAGCCTTCTCCAACGCATGAAATACGGACTCCGTCCGCGTGGAACCGCCGGGGACAAAGGTGATCGCGACCTCCGGGAGATATTCTCCGGCGATCCTGCGGATCTCTTCGATACGCTGCGGTGCGACGGCAAGAATAATGTGTCCGGGGGACAACAAAGGAGCCACCGTACGCACACTGTGCAGGAAAAGCGGCAGCCCTTCCAGCGGGAACGTGAGTTTATCGCTGCCGAACCGGGTGGAGCCTCCGGCTGCGGGTACGATCAATGCGGTATCGGAGATAATACTCATAACGCGTTGATTTTTTCCTGAAGTTCTTTGATTTCCGGGCTTGCGCTGTACCCCTCGGCAAGGAGTTTTTCCAGGTCGGCAAGGAGAAGCGGGCGGAGTTCCACGATTTTTGAGGCGATCGGGACCGCAAGCTCAATAGCAGTCAAACGCAGTTCCGGCGTGAGTTCCATGGTCAGCGTTGTATTACGCAACGGGATCGCCGCCACACGGTCAGACTTGGCAATGGACATCTTCAAAGTGCCGAACCGTTCCGGCAGCGCAGCGGCTTTCAAAATGACGACACAGAACTTTGTGAAAGATCCGGCACCTTCTACAACGCCGAGAACTTCCGTATTGTCAGAGGCAAATTCCAGTCCGCTGATCCGGGCATTCTTTACCGTCGCAACAAAAAGAAACGTTTCCGGCAGATACGGGAACGGCACGGTCTTCATGGTCAGGGCACCATCTTTCGCAGTCAAACGATGAAAGGGGATCAAATCCTTTCCCGGAGTACCCGTTTCCGGTTTTTCCGCGAAAACATCAGGCGCAGGTTCGGCAACGACAGGCGCAGGTTCGGCAACAGGCGCAGGTTCGGCAACGACAGGCGCGGGTTCGGCAACGGGTATCGACGCGGGTTCCGCTTTCACGATTTCGGGCGGCAGGGGCATGGGTTCCACGCTGGCGGCATCCCGGATCGCGGGGAGGATCAGCAGGAAGAGCAGGATCACGATCAGGAGGAAGGAGCAGACCTGGATGATGAGTTCATTTCTGCATTTTCCATTCCATACTTCGGTTTGATCCTTGACCTGGAATCCGGAACGGAGTTCGTTATTGACACAGAGGAGAGC
This sequence comes from Victivallales bacterium, assembly GCA_045592785.1. Taxonomy (GTDB): domain Bacteria; phylum Verrucomicrobiota; class Lentisphaeria; order Victivallales; family UBA1829; genus RGIG8244. The sequence goes on from JAZNVL010000062.1 coordinate 8,626, forward strand.
GGCATGGGAGAGTTGTGCCGGGCGTTCCGTGGGATACGCGGCAATGATCTTCTGTTCGAAAGAACGCTGCTGTTCCAGGAGTGCGGCACATTCGGGGCAGACCGCGAAATGGGTATCGGCATCGTATTTTTCTCTGGCGGAGAGTTCACCGGCGAGGTAACCGGTCAATGTTTCCGTGGTGACATGCTGAAAACTCATGCGACACCTCCCAGATCATTCAATCTCTGCACGGCGGCAGCAATGAGTTTGGCAGTGGTGGGCAGATTGTTCCCGGTGATCTCTGCGATCTCTTCGTACCGTTTCTTTTCCGAAAAATGCAGGAAGAGCAATTCCTGATCGGCGGCATCCAGACTGCTGATTTTCTGACGCATGGCGCAGACTTCATCGCTGCCCCCGGGGACCGGGAACGGGAATGACTGGAACACCATTGCGCCGTGCTGTTCTTTGCGGCATGCGTTGCGTACTGCCCGGAGGAGCCATACGCCGGGGTTGATACGTTCGCCGTCATGTTCCCGGCGGTAACGGATATATTGCACAAACACGTTCTGCACGACGTTCTGTGCGGCATCGCGGTTCAGGAGGAACTGTTCGGCGTAATGAAGCAGTTTTCCATCCCATTCCCCGATGATGGAATTGATCTCTTTGTAGTCGTTCATTCTGGCAAATCCCGTGATAAAATTGTTATACACACAGTGTATGATACTCTCAGAATAGATTTTTTCAAGAAAAAAACGGATTTTTTTCAAAAAAAAACTTTCAAAAGGCGAAAAATGAAGTATTGTACCACTATGATTGAAAAATTTGAAGAAGGAACAGTGTTATGTCATATCAGGTGATTGCCAGAAAATGGCGTCCGCAACGATTTTCCGATATGGTCGGACAGGAACATATTGCCCGGACTTTGCGCAATGCGATCATGTCCGGAAGGATCGCACACGCCTACTTGTTCGTAGGCCCACGCGGGATCGGGAAAACGACGTCCGCGCGAATCTTTGCGAAAGCGTTGAATTGTACGAATCCGAAACAGGGTGAACCGTGCTGTGAATGTGAATCCTGCCGGTCCATTGCCAATGAAACGAATGTGGATGTAATCGAAATCGACGCGGCGACCCACACCCAGGTGGATAAAGCGCGCGAACTCTGCGAAGATGTGTTGCATCTGCCCATCAATTCCAAGTACAAGATCTATATCATCGACGAAGTCCACATGCTCTCCAAGAGTGCCTGGAACGCACTGCTCAAAACCATTGAAGAACCGCCTGCACATGCAAAGTTCATCTTCGCGACTACGGAAGTCAACAAGGTGCTGCCGACGGTCATTTCCCGCTGTCAGAGATTCGATCTGCGCCGGATCAAGGCAAGAGACATCTCGGCACGGCTCCGTCATATCTGCGATGCGGAAAACGTGAATATCTCCGACTCTGCGATCGATGTGATCGCGCAGGCAGCGGATGGCGGGATGCGTGATGCACAATCCCTGCTGGACCAGCTGATCTCGTTCTTCGGGACAGCCGATGGTGCCGAAATCTCGGAAGAACAGGCGTTGAATCTGTTCGGTCTGACTGCTCCGGCGGAAATGCGACATCTTCTGCAGGGGATCCTGACCAATGACCGGGCTTCGGTGATCTCCACGATCCACACCTTTGCATTGCAGGGGAAGAACCTGGAAACGCTGTACGAAGAAGTAACCGCCCTGCTCCGGGCGATCTCGCTGTGCCGGATCCTTCCGGATCCCGCCCAGGTATTGGAAGAAACGCCGGAAAAGATCGCGTTCTGTACGGAACTGAGCCGTCTGGCGAAACCATCGTCGATCCAGCGTATACTGGAAAGCGTCTCGGCATCCGGCTATCTGCTGAAAGATGCCATCAACAAACAGGTGTTTCTGGAAGCGATCCTGCTGAAAGCCATGCGGATCGGTCATGCCGCACAGATCGAAGACCTGATCGCACGTTTGAACCAGATCCGGAAAACTGGCGAACTCGATGCGCTGTCTTCCGTCGTCCCGCTTTATGAATTGCCCCCGGGAGAAGTCGTTACGACACCCGAATCCCGGTATGCGCCTCCGCAGAAAACTGCCACTGTCATCCGCACCGCCCCTGCCCCGGAAGATCCTCCGGCAGAGGAAACGCCGTCTGACACCGCGCCGGAATCCCGGGAATCTCTTCCGGCGCAGGAAGCAGTAGAAACGGTTCCCGCGACGGAAACACTTCCGCCGGAAACACCGCAGCAAACAGAACCGGAAGAGATCCCGGCTCCTGCACCGAAGCCGGAGGAAGTCCCTGTGGTTGAGGTTGTTCCTGTGGTGAAAGAAGTCCCGGAATACGTTCCGGAGGACCGTCCTCCGTTGGAAGCCATGATGCCCGCGCTCCCCGCCGAAGATGATATGGTCTCTCCGGATGAAATGTGGCAGCAGCTGATCCTGGAGATCCGGGAAACGTTGAAGAAAAGTATGCTCGCCGGGTTCATGTCCGACGGCACTCCGCTCTCCTGGAACGGGCAGACCCTTCTGGTGGGATTCGACTCTGAATACGAATCGGCGCAAGCGCTTATGGTGGAAAAAGAAGCGGCATTACTCACCACACGGCTCCGTGCGCTCTGCGGCAATCCCCGCGCTGCACTTCAACTGGAACAGCGGACCGGATTGGCATCTGCGCCCCAGATCAAGGAGCGGATCAATCTGGAAGAACGCAAACAGGCAGTCATGGAAAATGCCGTGGTGGCGGAAGCGGTCCGTCTTTTCGGCGGCAGAGTGGCGGACGTTCATCTGCCCGATGAGCTGACGGGATCCTGATGTCATGAAGCGTTTGTGTGTGCTGCTGATCATGTTGGCGGGGCTTACCGCCGCCGGTGAAAACCCTGCGGCACCACCCGGGTACACCAACGCATACACGGCGCACATCAAAAACACGGTGTTATCCCCCTTGAATCTGCAGGGACAATATCTCAAAGCCTATGCAGAGTGTGAAGAACGTTTGAAACAGCTGTCCGGTGACACGCAATCCATTCAGGTGCTTGTCTGCTGGAACAACATGCGTTATGCGTTGAACGGGCTGAACCGCAGTGATGAATTGAAACCGTTACGGGATGCCATCCTTGCCAAGTTCAAACACAATATCCCGTTCCTCGCCGCACTGAATATGAAGAGCGTTCCCCCTTACGGATATTGGCAGGATCATCAATTCCACCGGGGCGACCCGCCGGATCAATCCATACCGCTGTTCTCCTGTTACCGTGCGGACCGGGCGGAGATCCTTTCCATTCTGCTGGATCCGGAGGTCCTGCGTCTGGCGGACCGGGCAAAGGATGCGGAACTGCGCGGACACTTTTTTCACAATCTCCAAACGGTTCTGCGATCGGGTTCGCCCACCCGGGAAGAACAACGGAAAGCGGCGGAATTTTTCCAACGGTATCCCGCATCGATCCAACCGATCCCGGCACCGGATCACCCGGAAAAGGCAGACTGTCCCCCCGGAATGGATCTCTATACGATCCTTTACAGTCTGTTCGCCAATGACGGCAAATATTCTCCCCGCGACCTGAAAGCGCACCGGATCCCGGACGGCAGTTACGGGTTCATGAGCGACCTGACGGAATCCGGCGATCATCTGCTGACGGCATGGGCGTGTGAAGCCCTGCTCCATTTGTATCAGGATCCGGCACGGAAATCACAGGTGGACCTGCATGTGGAGTCCATCCGGTACCTTACCAGGAAACTGGCGGAGGATCACGGAGAACAGAAGGGACTGGACGATGTTTCCTCATTCATGGCATCGGTGGCAGCCCGTGCCGGACACCCGGCGGCAGCCATGCGCATGTTTGAAAATCGCAGTAAACTTTCTCTCTTCGGGAAGATCCAGCTTGCCCGGGCTCTGCCGGAAGGGATCGAAGAAACCCGCATACTCCGTCATGAACTCAAAAATGTGAAACCGGAAACACCGGAGTCACTGGCAGTGTATTGTCTGTATCTGCGGGAACGGGATCCCCGTAATGCCCGGCTTGCCGCTGTGGAGAAATCGCTCCGTGCGCAGCCGCCTTCCCTGTGGAAAGCCCGTGCACTGGCGGGAGAACGATTCGCCATTCCGGAAAATCAGCCGGAAATCCGGCAGGAGATCCGGGGAAACACCCTTATCCTTCACGCGGCGAAACCGCTCCGTTTCGTCAAAGTGAGACCGCGGAAAACGCTCCGTTCCCCGGAACAGGGATTCTGGCTCACGGAAAAAGGATACGCGGTCCACTGCGGAATCGAATCGGGAATACCTGTCATGTATTTCTGTGATCTTCCCGCCGGAGAGACCCGGATCCCGATTACTTTTTGAAAAAAAACGTTTTTTCATTGATTTTCCGGGAAACGCGTGTATATTACCTCCGGATCAATAAATGAGGAAAACGGAACATGTCTGACATCATCATCAAAGGGGCGGCGGAACACAATCTCAAGGGGATCGACGTGCGGATCCCGCGGAATTCGTTCACGGTCATTACGGGTCTTTCCGGCTCCGGGAAGTCTTCGCTGGCATTTGATACGCTTTACGCGGAAGGGCAACGGCGTTATGTGGAAAGTCTTTCTGCTTACGCCCGTCAATTCCTGGACCGTATGGGGAAACCGAAGATCGATCATATCGAAGGGCTTTCCCCTGCCATTGCCATCGAACAGCGTTCCGCCGGATCCAATCCCCGTTCCACCGTGGCGACCGTCACCGAGATCTATGACTATTTGCGACTGCTTTTCGCCCATACGGGACAGCCTCATTGTCCGAAATGCGGCAAAGAACTGCGTGCGCAATCGCCCCAGGCGATCTGTGACCGGCTTCTTGCATTGCCGCCGGGACCCGCCATGATGCTGCTGACTCCGTACGTCACAGGAAAAAAAGGAGAACACCGGGACGTACTGGAAAAAATCGGGAAAGACGGCTTTGTCCGGGTCCGAGTGGATGGCGTGATCCAATTACTGGAAGATGTGAAACCGCTGGCAAAGACCTTGCGTCACAGCATTGATGCCGTGGTGGACCGCCTGGTCTGCGGCAAACTGGAACGGAGCAGACTGAATGACTCCGTGGAGACCGCTTTGCGCCTGGGGAACGGTGTCATGACGATCCTTCTGGAAGAACCGCCCAGTCCGGAAAACCCGGAACGCACCTGGCATGAAGAAATGGTCAGCGAACACATGGCGTGTCCGGATTGCGGGATCAGTTTCACGAAACCGGAACCCCGTAATTTCTCCTTCAACAGTCCCTTCGGAGCGTGTCCGCTCTGTAACGGGATCGGGTCATTGCAGATCATGGATCCGGAAAAAGTGGTGGAAGATGATACGCTCTCCATCAAAGGCGGTGCGATCCCGGCATGGCGCCGCGGGACCCGGAACCTGATCATGTATTACAATCATCTGCTGAAAAGTCTGGCGATACATTTTGATCTTCCCGATATGCTGGAAACACCCTGGCGGAAACTGCCGGAACATGTGCGGAACGTACTGCTTTACGGCAGCGGGGAGGAAGAAATCGATTTCAGTTACTGGATGCGGGGCAAACGGCATAAGATGACAAAACCCTTTGAAGGGATCCTGCCCAATCTCCAACGGCGGATGCAGGAATCGGAATACGATAATGTGGTGGAACGGTTGTCCGAACTGACCATGCGGCAGGTATGCCCGGCGTGTCAGGGGAAACGGTTGAAGCCGGAAAGTCTTGCCGTGACTCTGAACGGACTTTCCATCGCCGATTTCAATGAGCTTTCCGTCGAAAATGCATACCGTACCGTCACAAAACTGGAACTCAATGAGGAAAAGAGCAAGATCGCAGAGGAACTGGTCAAGGAGATCAAGAGTCGTCTGGGATTCCTGATCGATGTGGGGCTGCCATACCTTACGCTGAACCGGGAATCCGGCACACTCTCCGGCGGGGAAGCCCAGCGGATCCGTCTGGCGACCCAGTTGGGCTGCGGTCTGGTGGGCGTGCTTTACATTCTGGATGAGCCCAGTATCGGACTGCATCAGCGGGATAATGACAAACTGCTGGCGACGTTGAAAAAGCTCCGGGATCTGGGCAATACGGTGGTGGTGGTGGAACATGACCTGGACACCATTCTTGCCGCCGATCATGTGCTTGACCTGGGACCCGCAGCCGGCACGCACGGCGGCGAAGTGGTCGGGCGCGGCACGCCGGAAGATATCATGAAAGCGGAACGATCCCTCACCGGACAATATTTGAGCGGGAAAAAGTGCATCGCGCTGCCGGAACGGCGTTTACCGGGCAATGGAAAATTTCTGGAGATCATCGGGGCGGAACATCACAACCTCAAAAATGTGGACGTGAAGATCCCGCTGAATACATTCACCTGTATCACCGGGGTCTCCGGTTCCGGAAAAAGTTCTCTGGTAAACGGGATCCTGCGCCGGGCTCTGGAAAAACATTTCAAACTGCAGAGTGACGGCGAACCGGGGAAGAACCGGGGCGTGCTGGGACTCAAACATATCGACAAAGCCATCGTTATCGACCAGACCCCCATCGGGCGTACGCCGCGTTCCAATCCGGCGACGTATGTGGAGATCTTCGGTGCGATCCGGACCCTTTTCTCCACGCTGCCCGAATCCAAGATCCGCGGGTACGGACCCGGGCGTTTCAGTTTCAACGTGAAAGGCGGACGCTGTGAGGAATGTCAGGGCGACGGGATCAAGAAGATCGAAATGCAGTTCCTGCCGGATGTCTATGTGGAGTGTTCCCGGTGTCACGGACGGCGTTTCAATGACGAAACACTCAGTGTGACGTGGAAGAAACGGAACATTGCCGATGTGTTGGATATGACCGTGGAGGAAGCATGCAGTTTCTTCGAATCCATGCCCTCCATCCACCGGAAATTACAAACACTGCTGGATGTGGGACTGGGCTACATCCGTCTGGGACAGCCCGCCACCACGCTTTCCGGCGGGGAAGCCCAACGGGTGAAACTGGCGACCGAACTGGCGCGTGTACCCCGAGGTCATACGCTTTATATTCTGGATGAACCGACCACCGGACTGCACATGGAAGACATCCGGCAGCTGCTGGAAGTGTTGATGCGGCTCCGGGATAAAGGCAATACGATCCTGGTGATCGAACACAATCTGGACGTGATCAAGGTTGCGGACCATATTATTGACCTGGGACCGGAAGGCGGCGATCAGGGCGGGACCATTCTCTGCACAGGGACACCGGAAGAAGTGGCGCAGTGCGAGCGTTCCCACACCGGACAATACCTGAAAAAGATCCTGTATCCGGGCAAAAAGAAAGCGGGGAGAAAATGAGACCGAAGATCTCCAGTCTTTCTCCGGTTGAAAAATCGATCCTTTCCGCACTCTTTTTCCTGCAGCCGGTGAACGTGACACGGCTCCGCGAATTGATCCGGCAGGCATCCAACATCACGACGACCGGGCTTGCCGATACGGTCCGGGACGGACTCGAACATTTGAAGAAGTCCGGATTTCTTTTCAGTGAGATCGAATCGGGATACCCCCGTTTCTCGATGAAACTTTCCACTGCGGAATTGTTTGAACTGGGTACGACAGTACAGTTTTCAGACGTTCTTTCGGCACGGCACGGGGATCTGCTGGAACATGACTGGCACATCTATACGGAACGGGAACGGTCCGAAATGGAGTTTCTCGCTTCTACGGTACTGGGGGGATGTATTCTCATCGCCGATGAAAATATGTTCACACGCATCCAGGAATATCTTTCCAAGATCATCGGGATCGGCGCGGACCGGATCACGACAAAGGCCTGGGAACTGACACTGGGCAGATCCGATGCCTTTCCCGGCAGACTTACATCGCGCTTTTTCCGGTCTGCATTCCCGTTTATGAGTTGGAACTCCACGCTGCGGGGCGGCTCTCACCGCGCCCTGCTCGGATCCATCCATACGTTCTGCAAAGACAACCGGATCCCGGCGGAACTTTTCGACAGTTATATCATGTTTCTGTTGTGGCACGGACGCCGGGAGGAACTGGAACGGCTTGCTGAAACATCTTCTTCTGAACTTGCAGAAACGGCATTTGAGATCTGCAAGGGGAACTGGAAGAAAGCGGCGGATCATTTCCCGAAATATCTACTGCACAACGAAGAAAATAACGTTCTGCTGATCATTACGGCACTGCTTGCTCTCGCTATTCAAAAAGGACCGGAGGAAAAAGCGGTTCAGCTCCGGAAAATGCTGAAAACGCAATTGCAGGCTGTCCGGCTCCCCGGACAGGATGAACTTCTGCGTTATCTCACGATCTTTCACGATACGGCACGACAGAATCAACTGCTTTCTGATGTGATCATAGATACCGCATATCACGGCAGCAATCTGCCTTTCATCTCCATGCTTCAACTGCTCTGCATCGCAAAACACAAACAGGAGATCCCCATGGCAGCCCCGGATCTCAACAAATTCAGAAAACTGGCGGAACATCTGGAAAAACAGGGGCAGGATTTCACGGCTTGCCAGGTGTGGAATGCGCTTTTTTGCATCATGCCGGATGATGAATCCATCGCAGAAAAAACCACCCGGTTCAATGAATCACATATCCTGACAAGGATCACGGAGCAGGACAGCAAGCTCACAAACTGGCAGATCGCGCTGGAAGCATTGCAGGATGTCATAATGCCGCAGGGGAATGATCCGGAAAACAAAAAACATTTCATCTGGGAACTCACAGTCGGGAAGTCTTACGGCGATACCACAGATGAACTCTTCGCCATCACACCGGTCCTCGTTCCCGCGAATAAAGGGAATAATGCCGCGGGCCGTGCCGTCTCCATGACAAAGTTCCGGATGCGGGAATTTGACCGTTATTTGACGGAAGACGAACGGAAGATACGGGAATCCATCCCGTCGAACAGTCTGAATGTGCAAATCCCGTTGACCGCCATCCGTTATCTGGAAAACAATCCACGCGTCGTTCTCAAATACAGCAAGGATGACCGGAAAAATATAATTGTCCGTGAGGGAAAAAACACGATCCATACATACCGGACACAAGCCCGGGGCAATGGCTGTCATTTGAGTTTGAAATATCTCTGGCGCGAGAAACAGGATGATACGGTTTTTGTATATTACGGAAAAGACGGCGCGCTTTATTATGTTCTCAATACCCCCGAGAATCAGAAACTTTCGGAGATCTTTCTCAAATTCGGAACCGAGGGAAGTCTCTATTTCCCACAGGATCAGGTGAAACAACTCGTTCATACGCTGGAACCCTTCGCCGGAAAATTCCATGTGGAAGGCGAACTGCAGAAAGAGATCTTTGCGGTCCTGCCGCGGATCCCCGGGCAGATACGGCTCCGGATGCGGCTCAGCCGGAATGCCTCCGGAATGAAGTTCGAACTGGTCAATAAGATGTTCGGAGACATCCCGGAGTCCATTGTCACGCCCGGTGAAGGCGCGGAACAGACCGTGATCCTGCACAACAACGAGTATCACGTTATCTGCCGTGATCTGACGGCGGAACGGGATGCGGCGGAAAAGATCGGGGCGATCATCCCCTGCCCAATGGAAGAAGATTCCTTCTGCTGGAATATTCAGGATCCCGGTGAGATACTGGAAACACTGGAACTGCTCCGGGCGGAACGGATCCCCCTTGACTGGCTTCAGGGCGATGTGCTCCGGGTCGTCAATGCGCAGTCCGCACAGTTCCGGGAATCCGTTACAGGCGGCGGAGAATGGTTTACAGTCGGCGGTGAGATCAAAACAGATGACGATGCCGTGATCCCTCTGATGGAACTGTTGAAAAAGATGCCGGAACGGCATGGTGAATTCGTGGAACTCTCGGATCATTCCTATCTGCGGCTCACGGAACGGCTCGCAAAACAACTGGATGCGCTTTATGCGGCATCCATGGTCAAAAAAGACTCCCTGCGTATCTCTCCGGCAGCCGTCCCCATGCTGTGCGATGTCTTTGACGGAAGCCTCGGCTCGTTCCTGTCGAAACAGGCGGAGGACCTGCGGAAGGTATTCGCCCGGAAAGTCAAACTGCCCGCCGGATTTCAGGGAAAACTCCGTCCCTATCAGCTGGATGGCTTCGAATATCTGGTCCGGATGACCGATTGTAAACTGGGATGCTGTCTTGCCGATGATATGGGACTTGGTAAAACCATTCAGATCCTTGCCCTGCTCCAATACAAGGCAGCCGACGGCCCCTCACTGGTCGTCGCGCCCGCCTCCGTCTGCCGCACCTGGGAGTCGGAAGCGAAACGGTTTGCCCCGGCATTGCGGATCACCATTATGGGAACCCGGGACCGGGCGGAACTGGTCGGTTCGGCAAAGGCGGGGGATGTGATCGTGACCAGTTACGGCCTGCTTGTTTCGGAATCGGAATTATTCGCGGGGAAAGACTGGAACGCGGTGATCCTGGATGAAGCCCAATCCGTGAAAAACAACGCGGCGAAACGGTCACATGCGGTGAAAGGACTTCACGCAAAGATCCGGATCACAGCAACCGGGACCCCGATGGAGAACCGGTTATCGGAATTGTGGAGTATTTTCGACTTCCTCAATCCCGGGATGCTGGATTCCGAAAAAAATTTCACCGATAAATTCTGTCACACGGAAGAAGGGATCGAATCGTTGCGGAAACTGGTTTCCCCGTTGATCCTCCGCCGTATGAAAAAGGATGTGCTGGACGATCTTCCCGCGAAAGAGGAGATCACCATTTCGGTGGAACTGCCCAAAGCGGAACGGGATCTTTATGAAGCTCTGCGGCGGAATGCATTGATGAAGATCGCCGCCGGTGACAAAGACAGCCGGTTCTCCATTTTAAGCCATTTGACGAAACTGCGCCGGGCGTGTTGTCACCCTGCTCTGGTCAACCCGGATGTCGCCCGTGATATGGAAGGAGCAAAACTCAATGCCATTATGGAACTGGCGGAAGAACTGCGGGAAAACGGACACCGTACGCTCATTTTCAGTCAGTATGTCGGGTTCCTCAACATTCTGCAGGAGGCTTTCCGGAAACAGGAATATTCCTATCTTTATCTTGATGGCGCAACACCCGCCGATGAACGGGCGGAACTGGTCCGAAAATTCCAGGCGGAGCAGGCGGATTTCTTCCTCATCAGTTTGAAAGCGGGGGGAACCGGATTGACACTTACCGCCGCAAATTATGTGATCATTGCCGACCCGTGGTGGAATCCGGCAGTGGAAGATCAGGCCGCAGACCGTGTATACCGGATCGGACAGAAAAACCCGGTGACGGTGTACCGCATGATGACCGCCGGCACCGTGGAGGAAAAAGTGGTTGCAATGCACGTCCATAAACGGAAATTGGCGGAAGATGTCCTTTCCGGAGCCAATACTTCCGCCATTTCACTGGAAACACTTCTCTCCCTTTTCGAAGCGTGACCGCTTACACCCAGATGGGGGACATCCACGCGGTACGCCCGAATTCATCCCGGATATACAGTCGCAGACATCTGCCGTCAAAGCAGGCATTCTTCCGTGATTTCAGGTCGTATTCGAAACTTTCGATCGTCTTCCGCGGCTTGTTCCGGTCATATCCGGGGATCTGGATCGGGATCCCGAAGAAGGGACCGATCATGATTGCGACTTCCACCGCCGGAGTGAAGGATGCACGCAACACGCCATCTTTGAATTCCACGGAAGAAAATTCCGGACCGCAACTGGCGTAATAAGCACCGGTACGCAATGCTTCCACCACCGATTCCAACGTCCGTTCCTTCGCACAGATCGCAGTCCATCCGCCGAAAAGATCCGAATCACTGTGCGTATCATCCACCGCAATGACGTTGGTGTGCACATCGTTATCGATCAACTCATTGTAAACGGCGGTACTGTCTTCCCGTCCCATGTAAACGCAGGATGTGTTATAGATCTCGATCCCCGCATACCCGGTGAGAGAATTGACTTCTTTGGCATTATACCCGCACCAGTTGGGGTGAGCAACGAAACCGATGGCACCGTGGGCATTGAGATCATCCAGCACATCCTGTCCGGTCCCGTCGGATTCCAGGTAATTGACCTTGATCTCCGGATTCACATTCAGCGCAAGAATATGCCAGCGCGCACTGCTGTGATGTCAGAAATCCACTTTCGGATGGATCTCTGCCCCCGGGATCATGATCATGCCCTTCGGATCGAACTGTGTCGGGTCCGTAAAGGTATGATGATCGGTCAATGCAAGCACATCATAACCGTGCCCGGCATAGATCCCGATGATCTCATCCGGCGAATATCTGCCGTCCGAGTTTGTGGTGTGGGTGTGAAGGTTGGCTTTCAGTGCGTGACGTTCTTCTCCGAAATATGAGATCATAACATTAACTCCTTGATGTAAAAAAAAAATAAAGGGTGATGTCCGTAATATAACATCACCCTTCTGAAATGCAAATCAATTTCTTGCGATCAATCAAAAAAATCTTTGTCAAAGTTTACAAAGATCATCACCGGGAACAGCCCGTCTTCATTGATATTCACAAGTCCAACCTGAAGCCAGGAATTATCCCGTCCGTTATTGACAAAACCGACCTGGATACCACCGCGGGCAGACTGGTTGTAGAACCCCACCTGCGCACCTTTTTTCTCAATGGAGTCGGTAACAAAGTTGACGATACCGAACTGGCATCCGCCACGGTGAACAGCCATCTTGTTGAGCACGATCGACCCCTGGAATCCTTTCACTTTCTGGGCCTGGGAACCCAGGATGGAAATCTGGGCACCATCCACGTTTTTGAAATCACCGACCGGGATCCCGAATGCAGCACCTTCCACAGACTTTGATCCGATGCCTTCCGGTGCATCATACCAGAAGCCGCATTTTGCTTCTGCGAATACCGCAGTTGCACCGAGAAGAGAGAGGGCGAGAGAGAGAATAAGTTTTTTCATCACGTCAGTTCCTTTCTGTTGTTTTGATCGTGTGTTTGCGTTCAATATACTACCATAAGTCAAAAAATCAAATCATAACACTGAAAATATTTGCTTTTTAATATTTCTCTCATCCGAAATAATTTTTTGATTTTTTAATGACCGACGGGTCATTTTTATCTTGAAATTTCCGATTTTTATTGTATATTATTGACCATGTAAGTACAAAGTTTTTTCTTTTTTACACTTTTGTGTTATTTTTTTAATTGCAAATTAAGTATAAAAAGGTTATTGATGAAACTGCCAAAACCGGATATTTTATACAGAGGGTTGCTTCTCACCGCTCTCCTTGCGTATGGTGTATTCTGTATATTGCCTCACGTTCTGTTTGCGTACTTCCCGGAATGGACAAAATACGAGTTCTTCCTTTCCGGTTTTATTGTTCTCTGCTGCAGTTCCTTTTTCTATCTTTTCTGGGGCCTTTCGGCATGTCTCTACAAACCGTTCCGCTGTTTGAAACGGGAAGAACTGCCCGGTGTCACAGTGATCGTTCCGGCGTATAACGAGGGTTATCATGTGGTGCGCACGCTGGAAAGTCTGATGTCCGCCGATTACCCGCTGAAGAAACTGGAGGTGATCACGGTCAACGACGGTTCACAGGATAATACGCTCTGCTGTCTGCGGCATTGCGCGATGATGTATCCGGGACGGATCGAAGTGGTGAATCTGCCGGTGAACATGGGCAAGAAACATGCGCTTGCCCGGGGGATCCGTAAAGCAAAACATGACTATATCATCACGGTGGACAGTGACACGGTCATTGAGCCGGAAACGTTGCGGAATCTGCTTTCGCCGTTTTTCCATGACAAACGGGTGGGGGCAGTTGCCGGCAATATTGTGGCTGGGAACCGGAAGGAAGGGTTCATCCCGAAACTGCTGGATGTCACACTGGTCTTCGGCTGCGAATTTCTGCGAACCGCCCAGAGTTTGACGGGATGCGTGGTATGTACGCCGGGCGCATTAAGTGCGTACCGCAAAGAGATCCTGCTGTCACACCTGGATGAATGGCTGGATCAGAAATTCATGGGGTGTGCCGCAAATATCGGGGAAGACCGGGCGATCGCGACCCTGATCCTGGGTGCCGGACACCGTATCGTGCATCAACGGACCGCCCGCTGTATCACCCGGATGCCTGTGACTTATAACGGCATGTGCCGTATGCTGATCCGCTGGAACCGCAGTGACATCCGGGAAAACTTTCTGATGCTGCGTCCTCTGTTCCGGAACAAAGGATTCCTTTCCGGGCGGAACTGGCTGTTGTTTTTCCATTGGATCCCCCTGATGCTGAACATCATGCTGCCCATCTTTTTTGTACCGCTGTTTCTGTTCTTTCTGACCGCAACCAATCATCTGCTGTTATTCCTGGCGTGTAACATCATGGCGACCTGTTTCTTCACGCTGATCCCGGCTGTGATCTACGGCAAAAGCCGTCCCGGTGCCAATTCCTCCTGGCCCTATATTTACGGATTCTATTATCCTGTTGCACTGTTCTGGATCTACCCGTGGTCCTTCTTCACCATGCGCAATTCCCGCTGGCTGACAAGAGAGATCATGCAGAAAAATCATCATCCGTTCACCCGGCGATTCCAGGCGGCATGCTATCTGAATGTCACCCGTCCGCTCCGTGCAGTAAGCTGAACTTGATTTTTTCTTCTTCCATGCTATATTATCCCGTAACATTCGGAAAGGATAACAGCGTATGAATCTGAAAGAATTTCTTCCCATGACACAGGAGGAGATACAGGCCCGGGGATGGGATGCCATCGACATTCTTTTTGTCACCGGGGATGCTTATGTGGATCACCCGTCATTCGGTGCGGCTGTCATCGGCAGATATCTGGAAAGTATGGGGTTCCGTGTGGCAATGATCGCGCAGCCGGACTGGAAAGATCCCAATGCGCTGAAAAAATTCGGACGTCCGAAGATCGCATGCGCTGTCACCAGCGGAAATATGGATTCCATGGTCTGTATCTATACCGCAGGACGCCGTCTCCGTCACGAAGATATGTATTCGCCCGGTGGGAAAACGGGGAACCGGCCGCCCCATGCGGAAGCCGTTTATGTGCAGATGTGTAAAGCCGCGTTTCCGGGTATCCCCACGGTCCTGGGCGGAGTCGGTGCGACCATGCGCAGGCTGGCGCATTACGATTACTGGCAGGATAAAATGCGCCCGTCCATTCTGGTGGACTCCAAGGCGGATATCCTTTCCTACGGCATGGGCGAACGTTCCATCAAAGAGATCTTCGAACGGCTCCGGGACGGCAGAGATCTCATCGGGATCCGGGGGACCGCACGGCTTGCCGGCGGCAAAGAGACCAAGGCATTCGTTCCCGGGGAAAATGATGTGGTACTCCCTTCCTACGAAGAATTCTGTTCCGATAAAGATGCCATCATGCGTCAGACCGTCGCCATCGAAAAAGAAATGAATCCCTGGTGCGGACGCCGTCAGATCCAGATGACGGGTGATCGCATGATCGTGGTGGAACCGCCCCAGCCGCCGTTGTCACCGGAAGAATTCGATGCCGTTTGCGAACTGCCTTATACCGGACGTCCCCACTTCATTTACAAGGAAAAGATCCCCGCGTTCGAAACCATCCAGAACTCTATCCCGGCTGTACGGGGATGTCCCGGCGGGTGTGCGTTCTGCGGATTGGTATTCCATCAGGGCAAACATGTGCTGTCCCGTACCGAAGACTCGATCCTGCGCAGCATCAAACGGCTGAACGAACAGAAATTTTTCCGTGGCACGGTGACGGATATCGGCGGAGCTGCCGGGAACATTTACGGACACAAGCCGAAGGATCCGGAACTCTGCAAAAAATGCCGTCGGTGCAGTTGCATGTTCCCCTCCCCCTGCCCCAATTACAATGCCGATGAAAAGCCATTGCTTTCTCTGCTGAAAAAGGTCTCCGGGCTTCCTTATGTGAAGAATCTTTTCATCAATTCCGGGATCCGTCTGGACCTGGCTCTCATGCAGCCGCAGCTCACCAAACAGATCATTCTCAAACACGTCTCCGGACATGTGAAAGTCGCGCCCGAACACCTTGCGCCGCGGGTACTCCGTCTGATGCGAAAGGGGAAAGCCGATGAGTTCCCCCGGTTCCGCAAACTCTTTGATGAAACATGCCGGGAAGCAGGGAAAGAACAGTATCTCATCCCGCTTTTCATCTCCAATTTCCCCGGCTGTACGGCGGAGGAAATGCGCGTGGTGGATGACTATCTGGCAGAACACCATTGGAGTCCCCAGCAGGTTCAGGATTATATCCCGCTGCCCATGACCATCGGTGCCGCCATGTATTGTGCCGGGACCGATACCGAAGGCAATCCCATTGAGGTCAACCGCGGGCTGAAAGAACGCAGGGAACAGCGTAACATGTTACGTCGCAAACGCAGCGGGTTCCATGCGGAGAACAACAACAGGCGCAATGAGGGACCGCGCAGGGATGAACCGCGGAATGACCGCCGGAATAATGACCGGAATAACGACCGGAAATTCCGGAAGCATCCGGGCAAACGGTGATCATTCTTCGTTTTTCC
The DNA here is from genome assembly GCA_045592785.1 of Victivallales bacterium. Lineage (GTDB taxonomy): Bacteria > Verrucomicrobiota > Lentisphaeria > Victivallales > UBA1829 > RGIG8244. The sequence continues at coordinate 25,054 of JAZNVL010000062.1, forward strand.
AGTTCACATCGGATAACCGGAACGCAGGTTCCGGCAGTTCGCCACCCGCAAGGAATGTCTCCGACAGCGTGACCGCCTGTTCCAATTCATCCGGACGGAACCAGTAAATGGGGTATCCGTCCCGTTCCATTTTGCGGAACCAGGAATCCTGCCGTTTCGCGAATTGGCGGATCTTGTTCAGGAGTTCGGACCGCATTTCATCGTAGGAGAGTTTCCCTTGCAGATGCAGTGCCATATAACGGTATTCCAGCCCGAAAAACTCCAGCGTTTCCCAGCTGACACCCCGTTCATGCAGCCGGACTGCCTCATTGAGCATCCCCTGGGAAAGACGTTCATCCAGCCGGATCTCAATGTTGCGCCGCACCTCGGAACGGTTCCGCAGAACGCCCATAAGCAGGTATTCCCGGTGACGGTTGGCGAGATTCTGTTCCTTTTCCGTGGGGAGTCCACCGTTCCGGATCATTTCGATACGCCGGATGATGCGGGTCCGGTTGTTGGGAGCATCGGTAAGGACCGGGTTTTCCGGGTCAAGAGCGCGCAACGTTTCCTGTAATTCGGGGAGAGAGAGGGCACGCAGTTCTTTGCGTTTTTCGTTATCGGGGGAGCCGCCGGTGAGCTGATACTCCGCCAGAAGCGCATGGATCCAGAGAGCGGTCCCGCCCACCACAAGAGAGACGGCGCCGCGTTGTTCGATCTCCTGCATGGCATTCTGCGCCGCCAGCAGGAAATCGGCAAGAGAGAACGCCGCTTTGACGGGATCTGCGATATCCAGAAGGTGCGCAGGCACGGTGTATCCATCCGCCATGGTGTACTCCGCCAGATCTTTTCCGCTGCCGATATCCAGTCCGGTATAGACCTGTCTGGAATCGGCACTGATGATCTCGCCCTGCAAACGGCGTGCCAGTTTCACACCGAAAGAAGTTTTTCCGGTAGCGGTGGGACCGGTCAGAATCAGCGTTTTTTTCATAAAAATCTCCAAAAAATCAAAAAAAAGTCAAACATTCTTACAATATAGCACACTTTTCACTGGAAATCACGCAAAAACGTGATAAATTATAGAAAAATATGAAAATTTTTAATGAAAGAGTGAAAAATCATGGACATGCAGAATACTGTAAAGTCGGAATGTAAGATCTCCGGGATCGCTCTCCACACCGGTGCAAGAGCCAATCTCAAGATCCTGCCCGCACCCGAAAATTCCGGTATCATCTTCCGCCGGATCGATATGCCCGGCGCACCCGAAGTCAGAGCCATCGCCTCCAATGTGGTGGATGTGCGCCGCGCTACCACTATCGCATCCCGGGAAACCGGAGCGTTCGTTGTCACGGTGGAACACATCATGGCGGCTCTTCATGCCTCCCAGGTGGATAACGCCATTGTGGAAATGGACAGCGCGGAACCGCCCATCGCCGATGGATCCGCAGGGCCCTTCTTTGACATCATTCAGGCGGCGGGACTCCAACAGCAGTCTGCGGAAGCGCAATACTGGAACGGAACTGCCCCCATCGTATTCGAAGATGGCGGCAGTACACTGGCACTGCTCCCCGCTGACGATCTCAAGATCACCTTCACGGTGGAATTCGGGGTCTCCGCTCTGGATACCCAGTTCTTCTCCTGCACGGTGAATACCGAATCTTTTGCGAAAGAACTCTCCCGCGCAAGAACGTTCTGCGCTTACAATGAACTCAAACAGCTCATCGCCGCCGGACTGGCAAAAGGCGGAAGTCTTGATAACGCGGTCATCCTTTACGATGGCTCCATTATCTGCAAAGACAGCCTCCGTTATCCCAACGAACTGGTACGGCACAAGATCATGGATATGGTCGGCGACCTGTACCTTACGGGCAAACGGGTCCGCGGTCATATCGTCTCGGTCAAGTCGGGACATCCGACCCACGTCAAACTGGCGCAGGCCATGCTTGCCCAGACCGCCGGAATGTAATCAGAAAAAACGAAAAGGAACTTCATCATGTCTGAAAGAATCATTACCGTACAGGAAATGAAAGAGATCCTGCCCTGCAAAGACTCTCTGCTCCTGCTGGACCGTGTCCTGCTCGTCAACGAAAACAAAGCCATCGGTTTGAAAGCCATCACGCTGGATGAACTGCATTTCATCGGTCACTTCCCGGGACATCCCATCATGCCCGGCGTGCTGATCGTGGAAGCATGTGCCCAGCTGGGTGAACTGGCTGTCTGGCAGCGTCTCGACCCGGAACGCGAGTACGATATCTACATGAAATCCCTGCGGAAAGTCAAATTCCGCAAGCCCAATAATCCCGGCGACAGACTGTTCATCGAAGTCGATGTCACCAATGTCACCAACGACACCGCAGACATCGTTGCCACGGTCAAAAACAACAGCGGCATCTCCTGTCAGGCGGAAATGACACTGGGCGTACGGGAAAAAGTTCTGGTCCCCGCCATGCCCGCCGGATTCAATGAGTTCGATAAATCCGCCGCCAGCGAAATGGATGTGACCAGGATCATGAGTTATATCCCCCACCGTTTCCCTTTCCTCTTCGTGGATTATGTCTCCAAACTGGGCGAAGACGGACACGTCACCGGGGTCAAGAATGTCACCCACACCGAACCCATTTTCCGCGGCTACAACGACGGTTATCGCGTCCTTATGGGATCCGTTCAGCCCGAAATCGTGGCGCAGGCAGGTTGCATCTACATGCTCTCCAATCCCGCCAGCAAGGGTAAGATCGCATACTTCATGGGCATCGACAACGCCGAATACTTCGCGCCGGTCCTCCCCGGTGACCAGCTCCGTCTGGAAGTGGATATCCCCGACAACACCAAGCGGTTCGGCAAGGGTGCCGGCTCCATGATCGTGGACGGCAAAGAAGTCTCCCGCATCAGCATGACATTCGCCATTGTGGATCCGGAAGAATAAGCAATGAGACCTTCCGGCATTTCAGAGAAGATCCTTTCCACCGCATTCCATTTCCTTTGCGACTGGGAAGACGGTCTCCTCACCCTTGATGACTGTCTCGACCGGCTCCGTAAGGAAAACGGACCGGAACGGGCTCCTGTGGCTTCGCTTCTTTTCGAATATTTCCGTCATAAGGCGTTCGTGGATGACATGGTTGCAAAACATGCGCGTAAGGGTGTGGTCCGCAAGGAAATGCGGCTCCTCGTCTCCTGCGCTGTCACCCAGATGTTTTTCCAGACCGGACTGGCGAAGGAATCCGCTGTCAATATCGCCGTGGAATTTGCGAAATCACGGAACGGTCAGGGCGGGGCCTCCTTCGTCAACGCCATGCTCCGCAGCATCCTCCGGGACAAAACTGTGGAACCGGGCAAAATCGCTCCCACCTTCCCCGAAGCATTGCGGGAACGGTTCGTTCAGCATTTCGGCGAGGAAAAAACGGCAGAGATCACCGCTTGTTATGCAACCAATCCACCGGTCACGTTCCGTCTCCGTAAAGCGGTGGAACTCCCTGCCGACATACAGGCGGAAAAGATCGAAGGACTGGATTTTGCCGGAAAATTCGCCTTTTACAAGACAAATGACACCGCCGCCCTCTTTCAGCACGGATTGACCGATGACGGCACGGTTTATGTGCAGGATCCAGCGACCGCCATGGCGTTCTCTCTCAAAAAAGAACCGGTCATCGGACGGGTACTGGATGCCTGTGCCGCCCCCGGGGGAAAGACGATCCTTTTTCACGATCATTCACCGAAAGCCGTACTCACTGCCATCGACCGTTCCCAGAAACGGCTCATGCCTTTGAACCAGAACCTCCGTCATGCCGGTGTACGCTGCCGGACTCTCGTCTGTGATGCCTGTGAGACCCCGTTCTCCCCGGAATCCTTCGACGTTATCCTGGCGGACGTGCCCTGTTCCAATACGGGTGTTCTGCGACGGCGTCCGGATGCGCCCTGGCGGTTCTCCATGAAGAACCTCACCGAGCTGATCGCATTGCAGAAGAAGATCATGGATTCCCTTTCCTCTCTGGTGAAATCCGGCGGGGAACTGTGGTATTCCACATGCAGTATCGACCCGGAGGAAGATCGCGGTCAGGTGGATGCGTTCCTGGAACGGCATCCTGATTTCGAACTGGTCGCAGACCGGCTGCTTTTCCCTGCGGCGGAACATGACGGGGCGTACGCCGCCATTCTCCGGAAGAAATAAAATGAACGACGCTGTACTGTGGTCCGGAGACAAACTCCAACTCTCCATTGGACGTCAGACGATTTTTCAGGATGCCGCGCTTTCCATCATGGAAAACGAACGTGTCGCCATCGTCGGGCGGAACGGATGCGGCAAGTCCACCCTGCTCCGGATCGTCAGCGGCACGGAGTCTCCGGCATCGGGCGAAATCTTTGTACGCCGTGATCTGCGGATCGCCATGATGCCGCAAACCTTTGATCTGGAAACGGAACAAACCTGTCGCGAGATCGTTTCCGAGGGACTTTCTGTTTTTGAGAACGTACTCCGGCAATATGAGACCATCTCTCAGAACTCTCCCGAACATGACCGGCTGGAACATTTCCTCAACTATCACAATGCCTGGGACCTGAAAAACAAGCTGGAAGTCATCCTGGGAAAGATGGAACTCCATTTCCCCGACAAGAAATTCCGGGAACTCTCCGGCGGCGAACGGAGAAGAGTCCTGCTCGCCCGTACTCTGATTTCCGAACCGGAACTGCTTCTATTGGATGAGCCCACCAACCATTTGGATGTGAACACCATCGCATGGATCGAAGAATATCTTTCCAATTACCGGGGCGCCTGTCTTTTCATCACACACGACCGTTGTTTTCTGGATCGTGTCGCCACCCGTGTGGTGGAACTGGATAACGGCAAACTGTATTCCTGCGGAAGCTGCTATGCTGATTTTCTGGAAACGAAAGCGGAACGGGAATACGCCCAGGACCTGGAAACACAGAAACGGAACGCCTTTCTCCGCCGGGAAATCGAATGGGTACGCCGTTCCCCGAAAGCCCGTCTGAAAAAGAATCTGGGCAGAGTCAAACGGTTCGATGAACTCGCCGCGATCCAGGCACCGGAACGGATCGGGAACATGGATCTGGTGATCCCCACGCCCGCACGTTTGGGAAACAAGGTGGTGGATCTGAAACATGTATCAAAATCCATCGGCGGGAAAGAACTGATCCGCGACTTCGATTTTGAGTTCGCCGCCAACGATAAAGTCGGGATCATCGGAGTCAACGGCGCAGGAAAAACCACATTGCTCAAACTCATGACCGGCGCACTCACACCCGATTCCGGCAGTGTGGAGATCGCCGATACTGTGGACTTCAATTATGTGGACCAGAACCGTATCGCGCTGGATCCCGAAGCCACGCTCCATGATGAGGTCGGCGGTGATTCCGATTACGTCAATCTGGGCGAAGGAAGGACCACCGTCCGGGCGTATCTCAAACGATTCCTCTTTACCGATGACCGGATCGAATCCCAGGTCAAATATCTTTCCGGCGGCGAAAAGGCGCGTCTCATCCTTGCAAAGATTTTGAAACACGGCGGCAACTTCCTGATCCTGGACGAACCCACCAACGATCTGGATCTGCCCTCATTGCGGATCCTGGAAGAAGCGTTGGCGGATTATCCATCCACCGTGGTGGTCGTCAGTCACGACCGGTATTTCCTCAACCGTGTATGCAACCGGATCATCGGATTCGAACCGGGCGACCCCATGCTTCACACAGAACGGGGCGATTACGATTATTATTTCCAGAAACGACAGGAAAACCGGAAGAAAGCGGAACCGGTGCAAGCCACCGTCAAAAAGGCGGAACCCGTTTCCCCTGCCCCCGAAAAGAAGAAGAAAAAACTCACCTGGGCGGAAGAACGGGAACTGGAAAAGATGGAAACTCTGATTCCGGAAACGGAAGAGAAGATCGCGGAACTGGAAGCCGTGTTTTCCGAGCCGGATTTCTATGCAAAACATGCCGCCGATTCCACCGCAATGCAGAAGGAACTGGAAGAGCTGCGTGCGGAGACAGCACGACTTTACGCCCGTTGGGAAGAACTGGAACTCAAAAAGAACAGTTGAGGTCAGTAACGCAATTCCTGCCATGCCGTTTTCAGGATCTCCGGAGAAACTTTGCGTTTGAGAGGTATTTCCGGTGACCATGCCTGGATCCGCGCCTCCTCAAGCAACAGGAAGAAGTCCCGGATCGCAACCGTTGTTTCCGGCGTTTTCCCGCTCAATGCAAGCACATGGTATTTCCGGATGATCTCCGCGATGCCTGCGCCCTTGATCGCATCTTTCCCCGGCGACGTCCGGGCTCGTTCCAATCGGGTCATGACGGCTTTCAGGTAACGGGGATACTCCGCTGCCGCCTCCGGGATCCGGAAGAAACCATCCCGGAACAGATAATCCAGCTGCTGTGTCACGTCCATGCGGACGGGGTGATCACCGCGGAAATCCTCCAGGGCATCGTATGCTTCCTCCGCCAGATCGGCGAGGTATTGCAGAAACTCAAAATTCCGCTGAAAATTCCCGGCGGCGTGATCCCGGACATGAATAAGTTCCGCCTCAAACGCGTCTGCGGACCGGATCGTTTCCGGCGGATTGCGGAGTGCGGAAAGCAGGGAATGGGCGATGAGATCATCCAGCCAGGAACCGTATTCCGCAAAGAGATAATATTTCATATTCGCATTGGGTTTCCCGCTCTGTTTGAACGAACAGATCATGGGGGGAAACTCCAGGCGGATCAAACGGACAAGTCCCGCACGGTGATTCCGTTCCGCTTCCTCCCGTTTCAAATAAAGTTTGCAGCCGACAGAAGTCCCTTCGTCATACAACGCAGGCCAGGCTTCCTTCTCATGACGGGGGGAAATGCGGACCGTTTCCGGCAGGGTCAAGCCCTCCGGCCATGCGGTACAGCCGCTGTGATCGTATTTGGCGGCAGCAGGGAGCGAACGGGAAACGGCGGCATTGTGTCCGTCATTCCGCGGGATCTCCCGCAGGACTTTCCGGACCGTACCATCCTGTGTCACCAGAGCCGCCCGGGTCTGCAAATACGCAGGGTATTCGAGATTTTCCAACACATCTTCCGGGACTTCCAATTCATAATGATCCGCAAGGAAGTCCGCCAGACAACGGTGGAACGGCTGATGGGTGAAGAGGCGTCCCGCCCGGTATTCGCGGGTGAAGGACTCCGCCGCCTCCCGCAGGGGCATCAATTCCTTCCGGTACTGCTTTGGCAGACCGCGGAACGCGGCTTCCGCTTTCCAGAGCATCCAGCCGGGGACCGGATATTCTGTCAGATGGGGATCCACCAGATTGAGACAATGTTCCGGGATCATCCATGTGATCCCGTCTTCGGGTTCGCCGGGGTCGTAAACGTAGGAGACACCGATACGGATCCCGCAGGATTCGATCTCATCGGGGAAATCCTCGAAACGGATCTCATCGGGTTCACACCAGAGGAAATCGGCAGTCTTCGGCGTATAATCGATATGATTGTTCTTCCAATCGGTCTTCAAATCTTTTCCGCACAGAATGGTATGGGGCAGAACCGATTCAAAATGCGCCTGGATCGCCGGGAAGTTCACCAGCGATTCCGGACGGCGTTCCTTGATCTCAAGCAGGCGCAGTGCATCCAGTTTCCGCACAAAATCCGCGACCCAGCAGTTGGGGATGTGTATCCTGCCCGGAGTCAATCCGTCACGCAGAAAGACTTCCCGCGTTTTTACAGGGTCGATCCGCATATAGGAACAACGTCTCCCCGGGTGGATCATGAGTTTCCCCGCAGTCACACGTTCCCGGGCGTAAACAAACGCCGCCGTTTCATCCCATTCGATCCGGTCGTAGATCCGTTTGCAGAGGAAGGGCGCGATCTGTTCCAGCCAGCCGGGCTGGATCTCGGCGACACACCGGGCGAACACCCGGCTGGTTTCCACGATGGCAAAGGAAAGGATCCAGGCGGGCGGCGATTTCCGTTTGGCAAGACCGGATCCCGGGAAGATGGCACACTTTCTTCCATTCATATCGGAATAGAGTTGTGTTTCCGGGTCCCAGGCGGCAAGCTGACGGGGCAATCCGCTCAACAATGCCTTGTGCAACGGATCGTATGCCACTTTGAAGGAATCGAAAACGGGCACGTCATCCAGCGCATCGTTACCGGAAACGGAATCCAGCAGTTCCCCGGCGAGGTTCCGCCATTCCCGTGTACGGCGGAAATTGAGATAATTGGCTTTGGCGAACTTGCGCAGGGAGGAAACGGAAACATCCGCCGCTTCCCGTACCGCACACCAGAGATGGAGAATACTCAAAAAGTCGGAGGTGTCGGACTGGTATTTCTTATGCGCGGTATCGGCTGCTTTCGCATCGTCAAAGGGACGTTCCCGGGGGTCCGCGATGGAAAGGAATGCGACGATCACCGCCAGTTGCGGCAACAGTCTGTTCTCTTCCCCGGCGAGCAGGATCTTCGCCAGATGCGGGTCAAGCGGGATCCCCGAAAGACGGTGTCCGATGCCTGTCAGTTCGTTCTTTTCGTTGATGGCATTCAGATCATGCAGTGCGGTCAAACCTTCCCGGATCAGCGCGGGACCGGGTGGATCCACAAAGGGGAAGACATCCACCGGCGGCAGGCGCAGGGAAGCCATCTGCAGGATGACACCCGCCAGAGAAGACCGCTGGATCTCGGGCGCGGTGAAGGCGTCCGTCTTCTCCATATCCTCTTCGGAATACAAATGCACACACACGCCGTCACGGAGACGTCCGCAACGGCCCCTTCTCTGCATGGCACTGGCTCTGGAAACGAATTCGACACGCAACTCCTGGATCCGTGTTTTCGGGTTGAACCGGCTCAACCGGACCAGTCCGGAATCGATCACGAACTGGATTCCGGGGATCGTCAGCGAGGTTTCCGCCACGTTGGTGGCAAGTACGATCCGGCGTTGGGAAGATCGCTGAAAGATCTTCGCCTGATCGGCTGCGGAAAGACGTCCGAAGAGCGGCAGGATCTCCGTCCTGCGGTAACGTCTTCCCTGAAGCATGTCGGCGGCTGCCCGGATCTCCCGTTCGCCCGGAAGAAAAACAAGGATATCGCCGTCTTCGGAAAGGGTGTTGATGAACTCCACGGCGCGGGCGACGTGTTCGGAGAGTTCCTCCTCTTCTTCGGGCGGCAGGTAACAATCTTCCACGGGGAATGTTCTGCCCTGCGCTTCAATAACGGGCGCATCATCAAAAAACGCGCTGAGCCGTGCGCTTTCCAGTGTGGCGGAAGAGATGATGACGCGCAAGTCTTTTCTCCGTTTCAACAGGAGTTTCACATAACCGAGAAGAAAATCGATATTGAGACTGCGTTCGTGGACTTCATCCAGGATCAGACAATCGTATTGGAGCAGGTCCGGATCGTTCCGCGTTTCCGCAAGCAGGATCCCGTCTGTCATGAACTTGATCACCGTGGCATCGGAGGTATGATCGTCGAACCGCACCTGATATCCGATCTCTCCGCCGCATGGACAATACGTTTCTGCGGCAAGACGGGCAGCCAGGGCGGAAGCCGCGATCCGGCGGGGCTGGGTACAACCGATCCTGCCGGTACGCCCGAATCCTTCCAGCAATGCCGCTTTGGGCAGCTGTGTTGTCTTTCCGGATCCGGTGGCACCGCAGACGATGACCACATTATGTTCTTTGAGAGCGGCACGGATCTCCGGGATCTTCTCCGTGATGGGCAGTTCCGACGGGAAATCGCATTTGACAAGCGCGGCATGGGGCACAAGAGAACGCTCCGCCGCTTTCTGCAGACGGAGCGCGAATTTCTGCACTGCTTCCAGTTCCGACGGATCACCGTTATGCCGTTTGATGGCATCCACGGTGCTGCGTTTCTGCGCGGCGAGACGCCGCCGATCCGTCAGCCGGAGTGTATCCCACAAGTCGGAGAGTTCCCGCAGTGCCATATTCCGAGTGCTGCGGTGTTCTTCGCCGGACATGATCAGCGCGTAATGGTGGCGCCGGGTTCGATCTCCCGGATCTTATTGGCTGAGGTATCCCGGATCCACACAGGGATCGCGGAGGGATTATGGATCATTTTGCAGTTGGCGGAGATATGGAGACGGCGACTGGCTTCCACATAATCGTAGATCTCGATATTGGTAGCGTACCAGACTTCACGCCGTTTCTTCATTTTCTCGCAGAACTCTTCCATCACTTCCCAGTTGTCCATGTTGTTGAACTCGTAGGAATGTCCCCAGATATACAGCAGGCGGCAACCCCACGGAGATTCCAGGAAGGGCTGGATCCGTTTGACGATGTCACCATTATGATGGGTGGTGGGATTCCAGGCAAGCCAACCGTCACCGTACGGGATCTTGGTGGTATTACCTTCCTGCTGTGTTGCACGGCAGTATACGATCCCCAGAGATTTCAGAATATCAATGACCTGTTGATTGTAAGTCCCGAAGGGATATGCCATCCCGCGAACAATGCCGCCGGTGACCTCTTCCAATTTCTTCCGGTCTTCCAGAACATCATTCACGACGGCGGCGGCGGGACTCTGATCCTCAAAAGGATGTCTGAACCCGTGGCACGCCACTTCGTGTCCTTTGGCGAGCAGATTTGTACGGATCTCTTCGGCAGAAAGATGTCCTTTGGTTCCCACATGGGAACCGCAGATATTGAACGTGCCTTTCATTCCGCAGGCATTGAAGATGTCAGCCAGCGGCAGATCCGCTTCCACTCCATCGTCATAACTGAACGTCAACGCTTTCTTTTTTCCTTTCGGGAACACAAAATCGATCGACATGGCTCATTCCTCCGTAATAAATATGACCGATGCCCCGTTCCGGGACAACTGTTTGTTCGCCCAGCGTTCCAGCTGAAGCCGTGATTCACGGTCCCAGTGCGCCAGCTTATCCTTCTTTCCGCGGTCTTCGTGCGCCGCGGAATAACATATCGTTTCCTTCGGGAGACGGACCGCATACACATCGCCTTCGCCCGCTTCCGCAAGCAGAGAACGGATGTACCGTTTCACCACGGCTTCCGTACCATCCGCACGGCAGCAGGGCTGTTTGCAGAGACTGCCGTCTGCGTTCCGGATACAGCAATTGTTCTGCCATTTCTCTGCGGCTGCATTGAACTCACCTTGGAAGGGGCCCGTATACGCCACAGGGACCGCATAACGCAGAGACCAGGTGAACCGCAGATTCCGTCCCCGGGGCGGTTCTTCCTCCGGCGTTTCACTGCGGAAACTGAACAGATTCCAGTAGAACATGACCGCACCGTTTTCTTTGCGGATCGTGAAAAGACTGCTGCCGGGCATCCGGCTTGCCAGATCCCAACGCCAGATGGCACCGCCCAGTTCAAAAACCAGTTCTGCGCCGTCGGCAGATGTGAATGTAAGCATCAGCGGCGCAAGGGGATCACGATAAACTTCCGCACCATCCGGCAATGCCGTGACATCCACCGTTTCTTTCGCGATCATATCCAGACCCGTGATCACCAGTTTTTCCACGCCTTCCAGTTTCAGACCGCCGCCGATGATGGAACGCATCGGGAACGAAGGACGCAATACGAAATCCGTGCGGACCGTCATGCGGCCGGCACAGAAATCAAACCGTTTGCGGATCTCCGGTTCCGCACCGAAGGGGATCTGCACTTTCATTTCCAGAGAGCTTTCTTCTCCGTCAGCGGAACTGTGCGCCCGGAAGGAATCCGTCACGCCCATGGTCTCCGGGTATTCGCCGGGGACCGCAGGGATGGCGGTCACTTTGAACGCATTACTTTCGAATGTAAAGAGTCCGTTTTCGGGCGTATCGGGCGTGAAGCGGTATCCTTCATCCTCGAGAACGGGTTTTCCTTTGATGTATTCAAACGGGTTCATCAGTCCACCACCTTGATCAGTTCTGTGATCGGCTTTACGGTTTTTGCGGCGCAGGAATCCTTTCTGGCATAGCCCAGGGGAGAGATCGCCACACTGTGCCACGGTTTTTCAATGGCGAGCGCGGCATCCATATCGTCACGGTTGAACGCACAGATCCAGCAGGTGCCGAGTCCTTCCGCCGCAGCCGCAAGCACAAAATGTTCCAACGCGATGGTGACATCCATATCCACTGCGGAATTACCTTCGAACCGTGTCCAGGCCTGGGTGGCATCGCCGAGCGCCACCAGGATCGCCGGAGCCTCTTTCAGCCACGGACGGCCGTAGACTTCACAAATGCGGTCCCGCAGTGCGGCATTGCGCACCAGCAGAAAACGGAAGGGCTGTTTGTTGCACGCGGTCGGTGCCAGAGCCACAGCCTCAAAAATACGGTCCAGGGCATCCTGCGGGATCTCACGGGCGGTATCATATCCGCGGAAACTTCTTCTTTTTTTCAGTACGTCATAAAATTCCATATTCTGTCTCCTGTTGTTTCTTTGTGGTAAGATACCACACATACCGTAATTTTCAAGTTGAATCGGCCGTTTTTTGAACGTTATCAGAGCGTACCCTGCAGAGTCAGACTTCCGCCCGCTTCAAGTACAACATCTTTTTCATGATCCGGCAGCACGATCCGGCATGAGACATCCACCGAACTGCGGAAGACAGCCGTATATTTGCCCGCCTGCCATTGGAAATCGACCGTGATCCCGCCGATGGCACGGAGTCCGTTGATGGACCCCCCGGCCTTCCAGTTTTCCGGGATCGTGGGGAAACATTCCAGCAGGACACGTCCGTCCGCAGTCTTCCGGTGACTTTGCAGGAACATTTCTGCGATCGCCGCCGTGACACCGAAATTGCCGTCGATCTGGAACGGAGGATGCGCATCGAACATATTGTGATACACTCCGCCGCCATTGGAATAGTTCATGGCAGTACCCGCTTCCACCGGACGGAGCAGGTTTTTCAGGATCCGCTGCGCCTTTTCCGAATTGCGGAACCGTACCCAGAGCGCGATACGCCAACCCATCGCCCAACCCGTGGAGAGTTCGCCGCGACGTTCCAGAGAGACTTTCGCCGCTTCCAGAATATCTTCGTACCCATCCCGGAAAAATTCGTTCCCCGGATAAGCGCCGTACAAGTGGGAAAGGTGACGGTGTTTGATTTCCGCTTCCTCAAAGTTTTCGCCGTATTCCAGCAGTTCGCCGTAACTGCCGATGGGGTATCCCGGCAGACGGGGCAGGACTTCGCGCACCCGATCGGAAAATGCGTCGGCGGTCCCCAGAACAGCATCACATTCCAAAACGCTTTCCAGTGTCTCACGAATGATGGCGATATCCATGGCAGTCCCTTTGGCAAAGCCGCAGATCTCCCCGTTCTCATCCTTGAATGTATTCTCCGGCGAAGAGGAAGGACAAGTGGTCAGCGTGCCGTCTTTATCCTCAAACAGAAGATCCAGGAAGAATGCCGCCGCACCACGGATGATGTCCGCCACGCCCGCCAGAAATTCTTTGTTTTCCGGCGCGAAACGGTAATGATCCATCAAATGACGGCACAGCCATCCGGTACAGACGGGCCAGTAGGAATAACTGGGTTTGCCCGGGACTGGTGCGCAATGACGCCACAGGTCACTGTTATGATTGATACACCAGCCGTCGGCATGGAACATTTCTTTTGCCGTGGCGGCACCTTTTTCGGAGACTTCACGCACAAATCGCAACAACGGTTCCGTACATTCCGGCAGGCTCACACTTTCCGCGTGCCAGTAATTCATTTCCAGATTGATGTTCGTGGTGTAATTACTGCTCCATGCCGGATACAGATTCGGATTCCAGATCCCCTGCAGGTTCGCAGGCTGGGTTCCCGGACGGGAACAGGCGATCAGAAGGTAACGTCCGAAGTTGTAAAGCAATGCCGCCAGATTGGGCGGGGGAACATCGCACGGCTGTTCCTGACAGCGTGCCAGACGTTCCGGGGTGGTGAGAGGATCCTCCGCCGTTTCCGGCAATACCAGAACGGACCGGTTGTATAATGCGCCGTGATCGGCAGCCGCCTGTGCTTCCAGTTGATCGCAGTCAAGAGCAACTGCGGATGCAATATCTTTCGCCGCAAGTTCTTTGTAAGCCTCACCGGATTCCGCCGGTTCCGTCTTCCAGTCGATATAATTGCTCCGGATGGCAATGAAAAGAACCGCTTCATCCGCGCCTGCGACCTGAAGGATCCCTTCCGGTGTCGTGGAAACCGTTCCGCCGATATTTTTCACAAAAAGCTGTACCCGGTAACGGACACCACTGCGGCCGTCCGGTGCGGTCCATTCGAGCTTGCCATAGTTATGCGCCGGACATGCCCCGTCGAACACGATTTCCTGCGGGGAGATGGCGGAAGCTGCGCCCTGCATCACGGACCGGAAAGAGGCTTTGAATGTGAGGTCTTTCCCTTTGATCCGGTAAGCGATCACCTGGGCGGGAGCCGAAGCAAAAGCGGAACGCGTATGTTCCCCGGCGGGGGTGTTGTACGCCACACGGATGATACCATCGGCGAACGAGAGAGAACGCTTGTAGTCCGTGACTTCGCTCTGTCCCTCAAAATCCAGGATCACCGCCGCCGCTGTTTCATAAGTCTGCGCGCTGAAGGAATCGATATTTTCCTGATAAAAATTCGAGGCTTCAAAAAATTTACGGTCAAGGATCAACTCTTTGGTGTGCATCACCTGGTCATAAAACCGGGGACACTTTCTTGTTTCCGGCAAACCGGACCAGAGAGTATCATCATTGAGTTCAATGATTTCCTGTTCGGTCCCGCCGAAGACCATGGCACCGAGTCTTCCGTTCCCCACAGGCAACGCTGCTTCCCAGTACGGGGCGGGCGCATCATAATGCAAGACATCAACATATTTCGTCATAAAACAAACCTTTTCTGTTTCGGGTTTTTCACAGAACGAACATACCGTCCAGTACGTTTTCAATTTCCTGCTCCGGAACACCGAAGACTTTCCGGGCGATCTCCGCGGCGAACAGGAACGATGCGCCGGGGCCCTTCCCCGTAATGATCGTACCGTCACACTCCGTCATGGCGCCGGTGAAATGCAGATCGTCCGATCCGGCAAGGGGTTCACAACCGGGATACCCGGTCATGACGGTATTCTCTGCGATCCCGGCGTGTTTGAGTACGGTGGGAGCGGCACAGATGGCGGCGATGTATTTGCCTTCGGCTTTGTATTGTTTGAGGAGTGCAGTGACCGCTTGGGAATCCCGGAGATTGGTAGAGCCGGGGAGCCCGCCGGGAAGAATGACGGCATCCGCCGCCGGCGCATCCGCAAGCAGTGTTTCGGCAGTGACAGAGATATGATGACTGCCGCGGACTGTGAGAGAATCCACGCCGGTGAGCAGCACACGACAGTTGAGTCTGCGCAGGACATCCGCGGTGGCAAGGGCTTCGATTTCTTCGAATCCGGGTGCGAGGAGAAGAAGTGCAGTTTTACGGTTCATAGTGATTACCTTTCAAAAATTTGTTTGACGATCTGACGGGCAAGGTTTTTCTTATCCGTCAGCGGCAATTCATATACTTCACCGGTCCGCGCATAAAGCGTGACCGCATTATCATCCGCCTGAAACCCGCGTCCGGGAACGCCTACCGTATTGGCAGCGATCCAGTCCAGGTTCTTCCGTTCCATTTTACCCAGAGCCCGCGCCTGGAGATCTTCCGTTTCCGCCGCGAAACCAATGAGGAGCTGTCCGGCTTTCTTCATCGTGCCCAGCGTATAAAGGATGTCTTCGGTCCGTTCCAGACGGAGGATCATTTCGCCATCGGATTTATGGATCTTCTGCGTGGCGATCTCCACCGGACGGTAATCGGCGACCGCGGCGCACATGATCACGGCATCCATCGCAGGGAACCGGGCTTTGATCTCCCGCGCCATATCGGCGGCGGACGTGATCCTGACGAACTCCGTCAGCCCTTCCGGGGCGGCAAGGTTCACCGGACCGGAAACCAGCGTGACCGAATGTCCGGCGGCGCATAATGCCTCCGCAATGGCGTACCCCATTTTCCCGCTGGAATGATTGGTGATGAAACGGACCGGGTCAATGGCTTCCCGGGTGGGTCCGGCGGAAACGAGTACATTCATGCGTTGGACTCCTCTCCGCATCCACAGACCCGGGTCCGGCGCAGATCGTGCCGCATTTTACGGCAGACGGGACACATGAAGATATCCAGTCCGAGCATGGGTGTGGTGCTGTCATCCAGCATGATCTCTGCCACATCCCCTTCTGTCATTGCGATCGTTTCGGGGGAGTTATCCGACACCATTTCGCAGGGGCCGCGCAGAACGGTCACTTGGATGCGGCTTGATTCCGGCAGGACAAGATGATTCACCAGTTCGGTACTGTTGCTGAATGCAAGCCCGATCCCGGTCCGGAAGATACTGTTGGTGATGCTCCGGTAATACGCGGTGGAACCGTGTACCGTGGAAACGCCCACGCCGTCGCCCACGATCTCCTGGCCATAGAGTTCGCCGTCGATGCGGACATCATAGCGCATGGCACTGACATGGATCCGGTTATGGATAAAGATATCGTTGATCCCGTAAAGGGTCTTCCCGTTTGCTTTTCCGCAGAGACGGGGGAGGAAAGTCCGTGCAAGTTCGCCATTCTGCAACATCCGGAGCTGTGTTTCCAGGGAATGACGGCAGCACAACGGAGCGGTTTCCACATCCCGGATCGGGAACTTCAATTTTCCGGGGAATTTCGCTGCGGCATCCAGCATGGCACCATCGCCGCCATGGGTCAGAATAAGATCGGCATTTTCCGGTTGTTCCACGGGAGTGAGTCCGGCGGCGATCACCGCAGACCGGAGATGTTCCAAATGCTGTCCAAAGAGAAATACGTTCATGATCAGCTGCCTTTCCGTTGTTTGCAAATGGCATAAAGGACGACTGCGGCGCAGTTGCCCACGTTGATGGATGCTTTTTCGCCCAGCATGGGCAGAGAAACGGCACCGTCTGTTTCCGCAAGCGCATCTGCGGAAATACCCAATGCCTCATTCCCCAGCAGGATCGCCACCTTTTCCGGATACGGGAAATCCCAGGCGTCCACGGCATCGGGGACTGTTTCCACGGCATAGACCGGGATCCCGTCGGCGTGCATCGCCTGAACCGCTTCCAATGCAGTCCGAAAAATCCGGAAGGGGACCATTTTATCGGCGCCCATGGCGGGTTTTTCCAGTTTCGGATGAGGGGGTGCCGGGGTATACCCGCAACAGATAACCTCTTTCACGGCTAGCGCTTCGGCAAGCCGGAAGATGTTGCCCACGTTATGGGCACTGCGGAGATGATCCAGGATCACCGTGATCTGCGGCAGGGAACTCATGATCAATGCCTCCGCGGTCCACGGTATCCGCCGCCATTCCGACGGGGGGGACGTCCGCCGCCGTTCCGGGGCTGATTCACCCGGGGGAGATCCGGCTGTTCCCGGCGGACTTTTTCCGGCAGGATGAGCTGATCGTCTTCGGGCTGCACAGTATGGATCTCCATTCCGGCATATTTTTCGATGGCGGGCAATGCAAAAGCCCCCACTTCACAGATGAAACTGATGGCGACACCTTTTTCACCGGCACGTCCGGTACGGCCCACACGATGCACATAATCATCGGGCTGTTCCGGAAGATCGTAATTCAGGACGTGTGTAATGCCATCCACATGGATCCCGCGTGCAGCAACGTCTGTGGCGACCAGGACTTTTGTTGCGCCGGACCGGAAGCGTTCCAGGACTTTCAGGCGTTTTTCCTGGGGCACATCCCCGGAAAGCAGTTCGGCATCCACGCCGTAAGCATAAAGACTGCGGACCAGATCCCGGTTATGATGTTTCATATTGCCGAAAATGATCAGGCGTTCCGGCTGGATGGTGCGGATGAGATACAGCAGGAAGGGCAGTTTCTGTTCGGAAAGCACAGCATAGAAATGCTGGTCGATGAGATCGGTGATCACATGTTCGGGTTCCGATTCCACGAATTCCGGGTTCCGCAGCCAGGCATCGGCAAGACGCAAGACTTCCGGTTCCAGCGTGGCACTGAACAGCATGGTCTGCCGTTTGCCCGCAGGCGGGAGTTTGGAAACGATGCGGCGGACATCGGGGATGAATCCCATATCCAGCATACGGTCCGCTTCGTCAATGACCAGGATCTCCACTTCGGAGAGGTCCAGGTGTCCACTGCGGCTGTAATCGATGATACGTCCGGGAGTCCCGATCAGCACATCCACGCTCTGATGGAGGGAATCACGCTGTCCTTTGTGATCCATACCGCCGAAAATGACCACGTTGTGCAAATCGGTATACTGTCCCAGACCTTCCGCATCCTTGTGGATCTGAATGGCAAGTTCCCGTGTGGGGGAAAGGACCAGAACCCGGCAGGTCCCGGGACGGCGGTCGGCTTTGGGTTTCTTCAATAAAGTCGTCATGGTGGAAGCCAGGAACGCGGCAGTCTTTCCGGTACCGGTCTGCGCTTTTGCCGCCAGGTCGGAACCGCGGAGAGCATGAGGCAGACATTTCCGTTGGATCTCGGTACAGTATGAGAAACCGAGTGTCTGGGTCGCGGCAAGGATCTCCGGCGCAAGTTCCAGATCGAAGAACCGGGTCTTCCCCTCTTCAGCGGGGGGCGGAATGAGTTCCGGCATGGGCGGGGGTGTCCGTTTGACGATCACCGGTTCTTTTGCTTTTGCCTGGGGAACTTTTCTGTCATCGGGAGTGCGGTTTTGTTTCTTTCGTTTTCCGCCCTGCTCCCGATGTTCGGGCGGAGTCCGGCGGTCAGCCGCGCGAACATAAGGTTTCCCGTTTTCATCGGGATGACGGTTCCGTTGTTTTTTCTTTCCCTTGTTGTGCGGGTTTTCAGCGGGTGCGGGAGCGGGTGGATCATCATGAGATACAAAAATCCCGCGGATCAATGATTCCAGATTTTTTTTGATACGTTTCAGCACAGTTCGAATTTTCCTGAATGTAAAATTACCGTTTTCTATAAATTAAAGAAGTAATTTACACCGGAAATGGAAAAATACAAGAGCCGGACGTATATTTTTACGCTTTTCTCTGCTTGTTTTATTTTGCGGCGGAGACCTGCTGCATCATGGCGAATTCGTGTTCACGGAACTTACGGATGCGCAATTCGTTCATGCGGATCACACGACGCTGGATCTTGATCCAGGGTTCCGGATCCAGATCGGCAAGCCCCGCACACTCCAGAATGGGGCGCAGAGGCTTATCCACCGGACGGTTCCGGGCGGCGCCGTCGATCCAGTCCACGAACTGCAAAATGGCAGTTTCGAACTGATAATCCGGTGGTACGTCTTCGTTATGATGATAAGAGACCGGTTTCCAGACTTCGGGGGGATACCCCCAATGCTCCAGCAGGATCCCGCCCGCTTCCGCATGAGTCAGGTTCAAAAGGTTTTCTTCCAGACGGTGCCGGGAAATATTCCGTTCCCGTTGGGAGTTGATGATGGCATGACGTTTCGGCACGATCTCCCGGAACGCATTGTGTCCGATATCATGCACGCGCACCGCAGTGATGATGTGGGGCATATCGATCCCGTTTGTCCGGAGCAGATGCTGCACCAGAATACGGCAGGATGACGCATGTTCCCAGTCTTCTTTTTCGGCATCCATAAAGGAATCGATCACCGGCAATTCCTGGAGAAGCGCACACATATCTTCAAAACCGATCAGTTCCAGAGCCTCCGCCGGGGACGGCACACGGCTGTCTTCCGCCAGGCCCCCACTCTGGAAGATACGCTTCAACACCTGAGAGAACAGGACATACCCGTGGTCAAAGACCAGCGCGGCATCCAGTTTATCCAGTTTCTGTTTCCGGAAAAGCGTGCGGAATGCGACGGCGTTTCTCGCGGGGAGCGGCAGATCCTCGATCTTGCGGACCTGGTACATCAGGGTTTTTCTTTCTGCGTCTCTCATACTGGCTCCTTTTCCCGGAATGTAACGTTTAACTACTTCCGGAAAATCTCTTCAAGGGTGACCGTTCTTATGGTACCGAACGGGGCAAGACTTTTCCGGTCGATCCGTTTCAGGTCGCCGAGGACGACCAGTAGTGTCGGACGGTTCCGGATCCGTTTTTCCCATTCCTGTTGAAACATATCAGCGGTAAAACTCTGTAATTCACGGTAGATGGTGGCGGCGACCAGTTCATTCAATCCGCGGCGTTTCATATCCAGCATTGCGCCGTAATAACTTTCCGGCAGAAGGCGGCTGTTACGGATCCGGCTCAAAATACTGTTCCGGGCTGTCGCAAAAAGCGGGACCTCCACCGGCGCATCGTCCAGCTGTTTTTTCATTTCCGGAATGGCTTCCGGCAGTTTATCCGGCTGGGTCATGACGTAGATCGCAGATGTGGAATAATCCTGCAACATGATCGTGGGATTGGAGTAATACCCGCCCGCAGAATACGCCATGGCTCTGCGTTCCCGCAGTTCCGTCCAGAACTTCAAACGGGCGTAATCCCCGAATACCTGCTCGAAAGTGAAAGGCTTGGGATCGTTCACGGCATCCACGCGGACCAGGAACGCGATCGTCTGGGCGGAGGGATAATCCACCAGCAGGACTTGATCCTCTTTCAAGGGGTTCGCACGGAATTTCACATGCTCACGGTCAACATTCTTTCCCGTTTTGCTGCCGGGAATGGCGGGGAAAACTTTGCTGTCCGGATCCGCAGGACCGTAATAAAATATTTCGGTTTGGTACTGCGTGAAGTTGGAAAGGAGTTTCACCATATCATCGGCAGAGAGTTTCTTCAATTCGGCTTCCGGCAGATAATGATTGATCAGACTCTCCGTCCCGTAAAGGGCAAACCGGCTTGCATGATGAAAGACCTGCCACTGATCCTTTCGGGCATTGGCACGGCTTTTGAGAATATCTCCTTTCAGAGCTTCAAATGCCTTTTCATCCGCCCGGAATGAGTCAAAGGAAGGAATGAGTTTACAGATCGCATCGAAGTTGCGCTGCAATCCGGAGACCGTGATATACGCATTGAATCGGTCGGTGGAATAATCAATATCCGCCGCCAGTTTATAACATTCCTCCTGGAACCGGGCGGGGGTCATATCGCCCCGGGAAAGATAGGGGATCAGGCTGAATGCAAGCGGCACTTTCAAGTCATAAAGGGAACCGCATTTCGGGAAGACATAGGTCAGACTGAACCGTTCATTGACCGTATTTTTCGCAGCGTAATGTTTTCCATTGCGATACAATTCCTTTCCGAAATCGGGGAATACCGGTTCCGGATCAGGGATCGACGGCATGGCATAGATCTCTCCGGCGAATGCAGAAGGCTCGTTCTTCACGGGGATCGGGGTGATGGGCGGTTTCTCTGCATGGATCCGGGCAGAGGGTTCGCCGGACCGTTTGAATACGAGCGCGTAGTTATCGTTGAAATGTTTTTTCGCGAAGGCACAGATCTGCGCTTTGGTGATCTGGGCAGACTCATCCACGCTGTTCAGGATATCCGCCAGAGACTGATCGTGAATGAAGGTTTTGACAAACAGGGAAGCCGCCTGCCCCCGGTTTTCCGATGCGGTGGCAAGCCCGAGACGTGCATTATTGATCACGGCATCGGGGAGCCAATCCGGGAAATCGCCGTTTTTGAGTTTTTCCAGTTCCCCGAGGATGAGAGCGTGGAGTTCTTCCAGTGTCTGCCCTTCCCGCGGTTGCGCGATAAACGCGAACATGGAGAAATCCAGCAGATGACTGTAACCCGCCTGCATGGAAAGGACTTTCTGCGGGATGATCAGGTTTTTATCCAGGATCCCGCATTTTCCGTTGGAAAGGATCTCGGAGATCATTTCCAGCATCAATTCATTTTCCCGCGTGGCTTCGAAACGATACATCATCACCAGACGTTCCGCCATGTGCCCGCTCAATTCCGTCTTGCGGACCGCTTTCAGCGGTTCACCGGCAGAAGCACGGCGTTTCGCCCGGTCCGTGACTTTGGCTTTTGCCGCCGGGATCTTCCCGAAATATTGTTCCGCCAACGCAGCCGTTTTATCATAATCCAAACTGCCGGAAAGGATCAGTGCCATATTATCCGGGGTATAACGTTCCCGGAAGAACGTATTGATATCCCGCATGGAAGGTGCCTTGATGTGTTCCGGCAAACCGATCACATGACGTCCGTAGGGATGCTTCCCGAAGAGGAGTTCCATCGCTGCAAAATAGGCTCTGCGGTGATCCTGATCCTGCATCATATTAAATTCTTCGTACACGGTTTCCAGTTCTGTATGGAAACGGCGGAGTGCGATCGCCTGGAACCGGGAGGATTCCAGACGGAGGAATTTTTCCAGAGCAGAAGCCGGGATGTCATTGACATACACCGTTTCATCGAAAGAAGTCCAGGCATTGGTCCCGGCAGCACCCAGACGTTTGACGATTTCCCAGTATTCATCGTTGGAATATTCCGCGGCTTTCAGGGAAACGGCATCGATCTTTTTGTAGATTTCCGCCCGTTTAGCGGGATCGGTTTCCTTGCGGTGCTGTTCAAAAAGCTGTTCCAGTTCATCCAGAAGCGGCTTTTCCTTTTCCCAGTCGAGAGAAGCGATCCGGTGATTGCCCTTGAACATCATGTGTTCGAAATAATGAGCCAACCCTGTGGATTCCAGTGGATCATCCGCCGCACCGGCACGGACCGCCACATAGGTTTGGATCCTGGGCTGACGGTCATTCCGGGAAAGGTAAAGCCGCATCCCGTTGGAGAGCGTATACACCCTTCCGCCAAAGGGATCGTCCGGCACATACTGATAGGTAAAACCATTGGAGTCTTTTGCCGTCTTCATCTGATAAGGGGCGGCGGCAAGGGCACACGCTATCAGGAGAAGGAATACGATCAGGCGGAGGGGAGATATACGCTTCATAACTTTATTTATCGTCTTTCTTTGTCCATTCTTCCAGTTTTCTTGCGGCGAAATCACGTCCGCCGACACCGAAGGCGATCGTTACAGCCAGAGCCAGAGACCCCAGCAGGATCGTGAACGCAGTCTGCACGATCGGGCCGCCGATATCTGCCGTATGCAAAGCCACCGTACCTGCGAAGAACAGGATAATGAACCGCAGTGCAAAGCCGAACAACGCCGATTCGAAACCTTTTTCCCGGATGGCGGAAGTTGCCACATTGGAGAGATAGATACCCGTCAGGAACACGACCACTGCAATGATGAGGCGTCCCAGGAACGGCACGAACTCACGGAACAGCTGAGCAAGTTCCCGGAACTGCAGCATTTCCAGCGCGCCGATCACCGCAAACAGCATCACACCGCACAGCGCAAGCTGTCCGACCACACCGGAGGGCGTCGCATCGCTTTCCGATTCTTTTTTACGGAAGCCCAGTTTGATAAACAGCTGATCGAACCCGAAATTTTCCAGGATCTGGGTCGTGAGCCGCCCGATGAATTTCCCGGCAATGTATGCTGCAAACAACAGCAGCAGTGCACCGAAAAGATTTCCGGCTGCCGTCAGGATCTTTTCAAACAAGGCAGACACGGTCTGGGTCAGAGAATCAATATGCAGTGCCGTCAATGCCGCGATCACAACCGGAATGGCAAGCAGTGCATATACGGCAAGCCCCACCAGATTCGCGACCCGTTTCTGATTAAAAATGGGTGTTCCGTCTTTCGCCACAGGAAGGATCCCGCTATGAAGACTTTCCACAAACTTGCTGATGACACGGCGGACAAGGCCGGCAAAAAACAGACCGAAGAATGCCACGGCGATCGCCGCCGCCAGATTCGGCAGGTAAGTAAATACCTTGTTCAACATGGACTGTAAGGATTCCGTAATACCTTTGATCCGCAGTGCAGAAAGAATAGCAGGCGCAAAACACAGGTAAACCAGCCAGTACAGAATCGTGGCAATAGAGAAAGACAAACGGCTTTCTTCTCCGCCGGTATCCAGATGCTGTTCCACCTTCTCATCCAGTCGGAATGCGGTCATTGCGGTCAATGCAACGTATTTCAATGCCGTCGCAACAAGCCAGGCGAGAACGAGCAGAAGTACCCCGGCAAACAGGCAGGGCAGATACCCAACCACGTCATTCAGAAAATTTTTGATCGGGGCAGCCGCTTCTGTCAATTTCAACTGGCTCATGGATGCCAGGATCGCCAACAGGAACAGAACCCAGAACAACACTCCGGAGATCATGCGTTCCGCATCCAGACGTTTTTCGCCCGGTTCTTCCTCCGGAAGACACAATGCGATCCGCCGGTTCAACTGAAGTTTTTTCAGAACAGAATACAGGATCTTTTTCCCGATCAGAGCAACGATCCACCCGGCAAGCAGGATCAGCAACGCACATATCACATTCAGGATATTGCTGTCAACGATCATTTTCCATACACTTTCCATAAATTCTTTCATAACCATGTCTCCTTTCTGCATACAGTTATTTCCGGGCGTTCTTGCCCCCGAACGAAAAACATAATCTCACTTTTTCATTCTTCAAGCCGTTTTTTTATTTTTTTTCAATTTTTTTTCTCCTGTTCATACCGGGATAATACCAATCGCTTGAAAATATCACCCCGTTCCTTATAATCACGGAACATATCCATGCTCGCGCAGGCGGGGGAAAGCAATACCGTTTCTCCTGATCGCGCATCCTCACAGGCACAGGACACCGCATCCTCAAATGTTGCATATTTCTCCACCGGGATCAAAGGATTGAGCGCAGTACAGATTTTCTCCGCACATGCCCCGATCACATAACCCTTTTTCACCTTCCCGAGATGTCCCGCAAGTTCCGTAAAGTCCATCCCCTTATCCAAGCCGCCCAGGATCAAACGGATCCCGGCGGTCTCTGCCATCGAATCCAATGCCGCATTCACGGCGTGGGGATTCGTCGCTTTGGAGTCATCCACATAACGTACCCCATCCGATTCCAAAAACAATTCCACACGGTGCGCCGCCGGACGGAATGTTTCCAATGTCCGCAGGACTTCGGGATGTGTCAACACCGCCGCCCCTTTCACCGATTCCAACAGAGCCAGAGCCGCCATCACGTTTTCCGCATTATGACGTCCCTTCAACTGCAACGTGGAATAATCCAGCACCCGTTCCCCGGCACGGCAGATCCAGTTCTCACGCAGTGAATAGAATGCGTCCGGTGCGGTTGCGGAGAACGTGATCACCGGTTTTCCGGGGAGGAATTTTTCCATTACAGGCAGAAGATTCCAATTCACGACAACGGGGGTCTTGCAACCGCGGAGAAGACGGCATTTGACAGCGGCATATTCTTCCAGCGTGGCGTGACGGTCGATATGATCCGAGGCAACATTCAGAAATGCGGCGGTAGCCGGAGTGGGATCCGTGTTCAATGTTTCCAGCTGAAACGAACTGATCTCCACCACAGCACAATCCAACTCGTGATCCATCGTACGGATCACGGCTTCACTCAACGCCGCCCCGATATTTCCCGCCGCCGGAGCATCCATCCCCGCCGCAGTGAATATGGCAGACGTCAATTCCGTCACCGTGGTCTTCCCATTGGTCCCGGTGATCCCGACATAAGGACATTGCAGACGGGACAATGCAAATTCCAGTTCGCCGGACAAAGTCGCGCCGATGGATTCCAGGGCATTCCGGAACGCGGTTCCCTTGCGGATCCCGGGGCTGATAATGATCTCATCTGCGACGGGGATCGCATCGCCCGGTTTCCACCCGAAAATAACATCTTCCGGCGGAGGATCCAGCAATGCGGCAAAATCCCGGAGTGCGGGAGTATCATTTTCATCGATGAGGGCGTAACGGTATCGGGATCGTGCGGCGAGATGTGCAGCAGCTTTTCCGCTGACGCCGCATCCGGCGATGAGATAAAGAGGTTCCGGCATAATGATTCATCCTTACTTGTGTTTTCAGGATAAAATACACTCGTGCTTCCGTCATTCAAGTGAGGAAACAAAAATTTTTCCGATTTTTACCGGATTTTTATGCCGAAACGATTTTTCACCCGGGGAAGTCGATCTTGCTGAAGTCGGCAAGACGGTGTTCGTCTTCCGCTTCGTACAGTTCCCAGATCACTTCCAGTCCGAGCAGACTTTCTTCCGGTGATGTTTCCGGCGTCGTCCCGTTATCCACACAATCCAGGAAATGTGCCATCTCTTCCATTGTGGGTTTGCCCGGTGCTTTTTCCAGGTCAATCAGGACGTAAGTACGGCAGTCTTCCGGCGCATCGGGAATGTGTTCCGCAATGTTCCCGTGGAGGTAAAGACGCTGTTCGCTCCGGGAATATTCCAGCATACCCTTTTCGCAATGAGCATGGAAGGAATATTTCAATCTCGTACCGCGGGCACCCCAGGTGCCGAAGTGATAACCCAATGCCCCGTTTTCAAATTCCAGACAGACATTGCTGGTCCCTTCCCGGTCCATCCACGGCGTACACATATTGGTGCCGATATGCGTTCCGCGGACCGGTTTGCCCATCATCCAGAGCATGAGGTCGATATAGTGACAGCCGTGACTGAAAAGCTGTCCGCCGCCCAGTGTTTTCCGGTCATGGAGCCAGGGTTTGTTTTCCCCGATCGTCAACTGTTCGGTCCAGATGGAAAGCTGAAAACATTCGCCGTAAACTTTTTCTTTGATGAGACGGCGCATTTCCTGCACGATAGGATCGAAACGCATACAATATGCCACCATGAGAATACGGTCATTGCGTTTCGCCGCTTCCATCATAGCCAGACATTCCTCTCTGGTATTGGCAAGGGGTTTTTCCGCCAGAACATGTTTCCCCGCATCCAGACAGTCAATGGTGCAGGAGGCATGGAGTTGGTGCGGCAGACATTGCAGCACGACATCACCGTACGGCAGGGCATCGTGATAATCGGTGAAGACCGGCGGGTGATTCGGCAGGAGATCCGAAACAGCCTGCGCTTTTTCCGGGTCAATATCGACCACGGCACCGACTTCCAGACGTTCTTCCAGAGATTCAAAGCGGGCGACATGACCTTGCGCCATTCCGCCGCATCCGATGAGAATGAGTTTGTGTTTTTGCATGAGCGTATCCTTTCATTGATATGTGGTTTTGGAGATAATATAATGATTATGAAACAAAAAACAAGCATTTTTGTGTAGAATATTTTTGTCAATTCGTTGTATATTTCAACTATTCTTACAGAAAGAGGAATATGATGTATGCCTTATACCGGGCTGTATTTCCAAAAAAAAGCTGTTTTTTTTCTTGCAATTTGCATAAAGGCGTGTATAGTAAATGCCGGTATTATTCTATGCCGGGAAACTTTGTGCCTGCACAACAGGGTGTTACGGAGAACCTCCGCTGTGCATCCCGGTAAACATGTAACTTATTAAATGAGGATTTGGAAAAAGATGAGTGATGATTTTTCCTATCTGTCCGAAGCCGGAAACGATAAGGGCAGTCTGATCAAAGGACTTCAGCTCGTACAGGCCCGTGAGGGATACGTTCCGGATGAAGGGATCCGCGCAGTTGCGAAACATTTCGGAGTAGCAGAAGCGGAAGTGGAAGGCGTGTTGACATTTTACGCGCAGTTCAAACGTCAGAAACCCGGCAAGTATCAGATCTGCGTGTGCGACGGCACCGCATGTCACATCAAGGGATCCACACAGATTGCTGCGTGGCTCCAGGCGGAACTCGGTATCACCAGCGGAGAAACAACAGAAGACGGTCTCTTTTCCATCGAAACAGTGGCTTGCCTCGGATGCTGTTCTCTCGCACCCGTGATGTCCGTCAATGGTAAAGTCTACGGCAAACTGGACCGCAAAGGTCTCACCCGTATTCTCAACGATTACAAAAAAATGGCATGAGGTATGACCATGGCTGATATTCAGAGAATCAAAGTCGGAACCGCTTCCTGCGGGATCGCTGCCGGCGCACAAGCCGTTTACGATGCCATCTGCCGCAATGCCGGGGATATCCCGGTGGTGGGCGTAGGCTGTATCGGACACTGTTACGCGGAACCGATGGTGGAAGTTGAACTCACCGACGGCTCCAGCGTTTTCTATTCCAGAGTCAAGGGAACCGATGATGCCGCAAAATCCATCATCGCTCTCGCCGAAGAAGGACGTTTCGTTGTTCCCGAACGCCGTCAGGCGCTGGAACACATCTCCGTTACCCGTCTTGCCGGGCGCATCAACCCCATCAGTCTGGAAGAATACAAAGCGAACGGCGGGTTCAAAGGACTGGAACGCGCGGTTTCCATGTCCCCTGCCGATGTAGTGGAAGAAGTCAAAAAAGCAGGCTTGCGCGGGCGCGGCGGTGCCGGGTTCTCCACCGGCATGAAATGGAGTTTCCTGGCGGCGAAACAGACTCCCGACAAAGTGATGATCTGTAATGCTGACGAAGGGGACCCCGGCGCATTCATGGACCGTTCCATGATGGAAAGCGTACCCTATCAGGTATTGGAAGGGATGATGATCGGTGCCTGGGCGAC
Organism: Victivallales bacterium; assembly: GCA_045592785.1. Taxonomy (GTDB): domain Bacteria; phylum Verrucomicrobiota; class Lentisphaeria; order Victivallales; family UBA1829; genus RGIG8244. The sequence goes on from JAZNVL010000062.1 coordinate 53,339, forward strand.
CGGTGCCACCCGTCTCTTTATCTATTGCCGTGCGGAATATCCCCTTGCCATCAAGCATCTGGATATCGCCATCGCGGAAATGAAGAAAGCCGGACTGGATCAGCTCCCCGGCAGACCCGCTCCCCTGGAAATCGTCATCAAGGAAGGTGCAGGCGCATTCGTCTGCGGCGAAGAAACTGCCATGATCCACTCTCTGGAAGGCAAACGCGGTACCCCCCGGTTCCGCCCGCCTTTCCCCACGGACAGCGGCTGGAATACCCTTCCCACCTCCATCAATAACGTGGAAACATTTGCGAACATCCCCCCGCTGATGGCGGACGGATGGGAAAAATATGCGTCCGTCGGCACCGAAAAATGCAAAGGAACCAAGATCTTTGCTCTCGCCGGCGACCTGCAGAATCCCGGGCTGACCGAAGTCCCCATGGGTGCGACCATTGCCGAAGTCGTTTATGAGATCGGCGGCGCGATTCCGGGTACGGTCAAAGCAGTGCAGACCGGCGGTCCTTCCGGCGG